>NZ_JBMEZK010000003.1:0-695288 GCF_048822715.1 Klebsiella sp. C239
TTTATATATACAGTACATCATATGATTTTAAAGCTGAAATAGTTTTTTACTCAGCTAACTCTTTGATTAATAGATATGCCATTTCTCTGAGCTGTCAGTACCATTGACGCCATTTGTCATCCTCCTGTAGGCGCTGATTCCGGTAGAACAGGCGCAGCCCGGCACCAGATGGCAGGCTGCCGCCACGAAGAAGCAGATCCACTTCCGTTTCACTGGCGTCAAAGCCTCTGGACAGCAACTCCGCATTGAGCTGTAGCCGTTGGTGTTCCGTAATTTCCTGTTTGTAGCCTTTTCGGCGCTTCGGTTTAACCAGCCGCAGCCTTGCCGTCAGCTCGCGCAGTTCCTTTTTGCTCATGTTTTCGAAGTCCGGCAGCGCTGCAGGTTCTTCGCTGCCCGGTAGTTCGCCCCCTGTCTGGTACGTTTTTTCAACAGGGGGACAGTTATTGTCACGAGTCCAAGGGGCGCGAGCGCCCTGGTCGGCTGCCGCCTCCTGAAGGTCAACGGCCTTACGAACCATTTTCCACTTCATCGCGTGTGTGCAGATCCGGCCCTCAACAATCGGGGACCAGATGCCATAGATACGGATGCCGTGATCGCCGTAGGTGCCCGGCTCGTCGTTAAGCTCGTATGCGGTTCGAATAAGGTGGTGTTTGCGGGGAACGAGTACACCACCCTGCTTCATGATGTAGGTGGCAAAGCAGCCCGCATCGGCGGCAGCCAGCACGGCATCAAGCCGCGCATTTTCCAGCACCGGCGCACCAGCTTTTTTACCGTCCTGCGCCCTCGCGGCCTGCCCGGCCAGCAGGCGCAATTCGCGGTACGCCTGACGCCCTGGAATGCCGAAGAAACGGAATTGCTGGACGCGGTGCAGGGATGCCCAGGCACTGACATGCTCGGCGCTATCACGCAATGATTTGCCAGTTTCTTTGCTAATCTCTTTCGCCAGTCCACGCCCGTCGATGTTCTTGCTGATGTATTTGGCGATGTAGCTGGTCGGTGTGCCTTTGCGCGGGTTGATGAGTTCAGACTTGAAGCGCGGGCCGGTATTGTTGCCCAGCTCGTCACGGTCCTCGCGAATGGCGAATTTACGCAACAATGCAGTGAGTGTGCGACGGTCTTTTTTGCGCATGAAACATAGCAAGTGCCAGTGCACGGTGCCGTCATGGTGTGGCTCTGCAACTCGGACGCCATACCAGCGCAGCCCGGCTTTGTGCATGGCTTTGCGGAATGCAGCAAAGGTATCCACCAGATAGTCACTGCTCTGTCGGACCGTTTCGCTGGTCCACTTCGGATTGGGTCTGCCGTTGTTGAGCGTGGCGTGGAAGCGTGACGGGGAGGTGATGGTATAAAACACGGCGCAGTCGCCGCGCATTTCTGCGATCAGCTCCAGCCCTTTCACACAGGCCATCATTTCATTACGACGGTGCGCCGGGTTGCTGCTGCTGGCGTTCACCACGTCTTCCATATCCAGCGTGTCTCCGTCGGCATTAACCAGCTCGTGCGACTGGAAAAATTCCAGCGATTTACGGCGCTGCTCGCGTTTGTGGATCACGGCTTCATAGCTGACATACGGGGACGCTTTCTTGTTGACCAGGCAAACGGCACGCAGCTGCTCCTCCCGCCACTCGCAACGCATCTGCCACAGCTTGCGATACCACCAGTCTGCACACAGCATCCGCGCCAGCGAACCCGGAATAAGGTCATAGGGCACTGGCTTGCGACGGCGTTTCTTGCAGCGCAGTTGTTCAAAGGCAGGCGGAATCACATCAAGGCGCATTGCCTCAGCGGCCACCTTTTCCCATGACCGACGGATTTGCTCAGGCTTCACGTCATCCGTCACAAACAGATCGCTGCAGGCTGCATCGAGACACATGCTCATATGTGCCGCAACCAGCGTAGACAGTCGCTTGACCTGTTCCTGGTTCATTTCGGGCAGAATCAGCAGCCCCTCCAGCCCTTCATGGCTCGCCATGAACCGGAAAGAGGCAGACACCTGACTTTCACGCACGCGCTCCAGTCGCTCAAGGCACGGCCTGATGGTCTCACGCAGATACCGGGAATATGCCTTTGGCCTTCCCAGCCCCTGGAAGAATTTAATTCTCTCCAGCAGAGGTTTGCTGACGTGAGCAGGCTCGGCGATGACGTTTGCCAGAATGACCAGATCGGGGTTAAAGCGCTGCTGCTCACGTGCCATTTTGGCGCGGCTGATGAGCCGGTCCTGCTCCAGTTCACGCTGAACAGGATCGCGGGATTCATTGAAGAAATAACGTTCCCAGACCTCATCACTCAGCGCCTCGCGGCGCAGCTGTTCCTGCTCGTTATCCGCAGCGTAAAGAGTGATCAGGTTTGAAAGCGCAGACACCGGCGCAACTTCCGCCGGGTCCAGATAGGGGTTAACTGCTTTTTTCGGGGCGTTCCATGGGAAAACCCCGGCGGCCTCAGTAGGGCCGCCTTTGTCGTTTGTTAATTCAGGCATCACTGACAGGCTCCGAAGCTCACAGCGCGCCTCGGGTGTAGTGCTTCCCTTTCAGCTCAGCAATTTCCTGACAAGTCACGCAGCACTGAACGCCAGGGATAGCTTGCCTGCGAGCCGCTGGGATTGGCGCGTCACAGTCGATGCAAAGAACGCGAGCTGTACCGGGGTTTCTGGTACGGGCGTTATGAATATGACGCTGCAGATTTTCTTCGACGCGCTGCTGTACGAGATCCATGGAATCAGCCATCAGTGCCAGTCTCCGCGTGATTCGGCTTCATAACGGGCAACTTCACGGCGCAATAATTCTGCTGCCTCTATTCCGGTCATTTCCTTCTGCAGGATATGAAGCGCCAGTGCCTCCATGCGGATGGAAACGGCAAAGGCACAGCTTTTACGCTCATCCAGGCGAGTCTCGTTAAACAGCTGGAATAAACCGGCATCATCCGGTGCGGTTTTGGTGGTACGGGTTTCACTATTTCGCATAACATTTCTCCTGAACTTGGGCAAAAGAATGCCCGGCGGGTTTACGCCATTAATTTCTGTTTTGGGTTAATTCGGCATGGTTAGCCGTTTCGGAAATAAGCTCACCACTGCACGAAAATGATTCATTGCTTTAATCAGCTCCCGCGTTTCGTCAGTGGTCAGCTCATTAATATTGACGCTGTGACGTTCTGCCGGAATTTTTGCCATGAAGAATATGGCGGCCAGTGCCCTCTCGTTTTGTTTATGGTTAATGTCGCGGGGATCGCGCATCTCATTAATAAACCGTTCCAGCTCCCGTTCAATATTCAGACCAAACACTTTTGCTCTCAGCTCCGCGATGTGGTTCAGCCCATTCAGGCGCTGACCGGTACTCAGTGGAACAGTCGCTGCAGGACCTTCAATAGCCATGGTTTCCCCTGTTGGATAGTGGACAGGTCGGCCAAAAGTGCATCCTGCGAGCGGCACGGATGCCAGCGCTTACCATCTTTCCCCATGATCCAGCCGTGGCCGCAGTGCATTGCCGGGCTTTGCTTAACGAGAAGAGACGCAAATGAGGGTTCATTGTTCAGCATAAACACCTCAGCTCAGCCCAAACGAAGAGCCAAGGCCCGTCACAGTATCGACGACACTTGCCATTGCTGGGTTAGCCTGTAGCCGCGCCTGCAGCGAAATAGCGGTAAGCGCCATTAGGCGAGTAACAGAGTTGACGCTTTCGACAACCTGACGGCGGGTGGCCGCATTTAGCTGAACACCAGAAACCGCACTTGCGGCAACACGGCCGATCTCGGCAGTGGCTTTCAGGACGTACTGCGGCATTTTCTCCCGTGCAACTTCATTGGTTGGTATACATGGCAGGCAATGGATCTGCGCCAGAAAACCATCAACTAACGTTGAGTCTTCGGTGAGATCTGTCAGCAGCCATATGTCTGGCGCTGTGAGCTGGTGCGGTTGCTCCGGGTTGAGCTTATTACGCAGGGTTTGAACGTTCATGCCTGCACGTTCTGCCAGATTCGCCATGTTGTGGCGTATAGCGAAAGCCCGACAGGCTTCATTGAAATGAGGATGTTTTGATATGCGATAGTCAAACATAGTCAGTTGCTCCGTGAAGTCTCAAAATGGAACTAGTTGATAGTCACGTTGCAATCTGAGAGTGCATCGACAGTCATCGCAGCGATGTTAATCATCACTTTTTCACGCTTTTTGTCCTTGCGTAGGCGATGACGAAGCAATCGACCATCTGCAAGCATGTCGTTGATGGTGTCGATAGATAACCCAGTGAGTTCACTATATCTTTCAATAGTGACGTGGGGGGTGATGAGAGTGATTGAAATGTTAGGTCTCATGATGCAACATTCCTCGTTTAGCAATGATTAATCAGGATGAATACTGATCGTTTGTATTTTGTGAACACCACAAACATACGATCGCATCATGAAATCGTCAAGGTAAAAGTTCACCTGGAGTGACCATGAATTTGGAGAAAGGCGGCCGTGGAGCCATAGAGCGTATGGTTGAAGCTTATGGTTTCAAGACAAGACAAGCTTTGTGCGACCATTTGGGAATTTCGAAAAGTACCTTAGCAACACGTTATATGCGCGACTCTTTTCCGGCTGAGTGGGTGATTCAATGCTCCTTAGAAACTGGTATATCTCTAAACTGGCTCACCACAGGACAAGGTTCAAAACAAAGTTCACATAAAGCAAACACTAAAGAACTTGAGAAGCATGTTTTGACCAATGGGTCATTACGCAAAGATGGCTCATATGTTTTTGATGCAAGCTTTTTGCCTGATAATCTTAAAAATCCTGTTGTTGTGATCGACGGCACTTCAGAATTTATCTGCGATATGGATTATGGAGATGTGCGTGACGGCATGTGGGTAGTGAGTATTGATGGAGAGGTTGCTCTAAGGAGTTTGACACGTCTTCCTGGTAGCCGACTTCGCATAGATGGGGGCAATAGTTCATTCGAATGCGCAATTGCGGATATTGAGATACTTGCTAAAGTTTTAGTTAGTTGCATCCGATAAAAGGAATTTTTATGACAACGACGTCCGAATCCAATGATGAACAGAATGAAAATGGTGATCTTAGGGCCGTAAAGCGCCTCTATGAGCTGACTATTCGCATAAGAGACTTTGAGATAACTCAGTTATCTCAACGTAATAATTTTTTCATGATTTTTCAGGGCGTTCTTTTCGCAGGTTTAGCCACCTTATACCAAAATGACAAGGGTGAAGCATTCGTACCTTTCATTGCGCTTGTTGGCTTGATTGTATCGTTCTTTCAGATAGGAATTTCTTCTGGTGCAAAATATTGGCAAGAATATTGGGAGGAGGCGGTTAAAGAAATTGAGGAAGAATTACTCCGTGTGATGTCACTGAAAGGGCATGAAACACGTGAGAAAGTTTACCGCATATTCAGCATTGCGATGGTAGAAGTAGATGCTAAAGTCAAAGATCGATTAAATCGCTCAAGCACAAACATGATAATAAAATTTTTAGTATCTTGTAAATTTTCAGTTAGTCGCATACCAATATACACTGCTTTAACATTTTTCGCCCTTTGGCTATCCCTAGGTATATATAGTTTTATTGGACGTCATTTCTTGATTCTTTGGATATAAGGAATATCAAATGGAAAACTTATACTACACTCAGTTCAGCCATATAGACTTTAACGATCCCTTCTTCGATTCACTAAACATTGATTATCCGGACTTTGCAGGATGGATTGATAAGAAAAAAAATGATCCATCAGCATTAGCCTATGTTCTTTTTAATGAACAAAACAACATTGAAGGTTTTTTGTATCTGAAAATCGAAAATGAGAATGTTACTGACGTAACCCCTCAATTACCGATGAGAAAGCATCTAAAGGTTGGTACATTCAAATTTGAATCACGTGGAACTCTTCGAGGTGAACGTTTTATTAAGAAGATATTCGACCATGCTTTAGAATGCGATGCAGATGATATTTATGTAACGGTTTATCCAAAACACGCTTATCTTATTAGATTATTCAAATCGTTTGGATTTGATATTGTTGGTTCGAAAGGTCCTGACGATAATGCGGAAGACGTTTTACTAAAAGAAATGCACAACGTTCAGTTGACTGGGGATATAGTCAATGATTATCCATTCATGCATCATTCAGATAGTAATAGAAAATTCATTCTCTCGGTAGATCCCCATTACCATACAAATCTTTTCCCGGACTCCATACTCCGTACAGAATCTCCTAGCATCGTCAGCGACGTGTCACATACGAATAGCATAAGAAAAATATATATTTGTGCAATGCACGGTGTTACATCATTTAGACCTAATGACCTTGTTTTAATCTATCGGACGAACAAAGGACTATCTGGTTCTGCGTATTATAATTCAGTAATCACTTCCTTATGTGTGGTTAGTAATATTAGGCATATAGATGAATTTGATACAGAAGATAGCTTTATAAATTATTGTAAAAAATATAGTGTTTTTGACATTAAAGATTTAAGTTATTTCTATCGTTCAAAAAAATATCCATTCATAGTTTCATTTACATATAATTTAGCTTTTCCTAAAAGACCAAACCGTGCTAAACTTATTACTGAAGTTGGTTTGAATCCTAATGCCTACTGGGGGGTATTAGATTTATCCGACCAACAATTTGAACATATTATTAAACTTGGTGAAGTAGATGAAAGTGTTATTGTCAATTAAACCTGAATATGTTGAAAAGATTCTTGATGGAACAAAGAAGTTTGAATTCAGAAAAGGAATCTTCAAAAACCCGGATGTCAAATCTGTGGTTATTTACTCAACTATGCCAGTAGGTATGATTGTTGCTGAGTTTGATATCGCTGATGTTATAGAAGACAATCCAAGTACCGTATGGAAAAAAACCTGTCGTTATGCTGGCATTAGCAAACAGTTTTTTGATTCGTATTTTCACAGTAAAGAGAAAGCCTTTGCTATAAAAATCGGTGAGTTAAAAATTTACGATCAGCCCCGTCACCTTAGCTCATTAGGCGAAAACATCACAGCACCTCAATCTTATAGATACCTGTGATGTATGTTACTTAGAACAACATACGTTGACACTGTTTATGTATACAGTAAAAATGCTCTCCATATGGAGGGCATTTTTTATGGCAGTACGAAAACTCGACACAGGAAAATGGATTTGCGAATGCTACCCCGCCGGGCGCAGCGGGCGTCGTGTACGCAAGCAGTTCGCCACCAAAGGCGAAGCATTGTCCTTTGAGCGTCACACGATGGATGAGGCAGAGGCTAAGCCTTGGCTGGGTGAATCGGTAGACCGTCGAACCCTGAAAGACGTGGTTGAACTCTGGTTCAAACTGCACGGCAAATCTCTTACGGCTGGTGAACATGTTTACGACAAGCTGGTCCTGATGGTCGATGCACTCGGAAATCCTCTTGCTACTGATCTCAGCTCGAAAGTGTTCGCGCATTACCGTGACAAACGCCTGACGGGTGAAATCTATTTCAGTGAGAAGTGGAAGAAAGGTGCCAGCCCAGTAACAATCAACCTCGAACAAAGCTATCTGAGTGGCGTTTTTAGCGAGCTGGCCCGACTCGGAGAATGGGCAGCACCGAACCCGCTGGAGAACATGCGTAAGTTCACCATTGCCGAAAAAGAAATGGCCTGGCTAACGCATGAGCAAATAACTGAATTACTTTATGACTGCAATCGCCAAAGCCCCCTTCTTGCATTGGTTGTCAAAATTTGCCTGAGCACTGGTGCACGCTGGCGCGAAGCTGTGAACCTGACCCGCTCTCAGGTCACAAAATACCGAATCACGTTCGTCAGGACCAAAGGCAAGAAGAACCGTAGTATTCCGATTAGCAAAGAGTTGTACGAGGAAATCATTGCCCTGGATGGTTTCAAGTTCTTTACTGACTGCTACTTCCAGTTTTTGTCTGTGATGGACAAAACCTCCATCGTGCTTCCACGCGGCCAGCTTACCCACGTTCTGCGCCATACGTTCGCAGCACACTTTATGATGTCTGGCGGCAATATCCTTGCCCTACAGAAAATCCTGGGCCATCACGACATAAAAATGACCATGCGTTATGCCCATTTAGCCCCAGATCACCTTGAGACAGCGCTACGTTTTAACCCGTTAGCTACCATGATAACTGCTTAAATTGAAAGCACCGCTCATCCGCACTCACCGCGTTTTAGCACGTTTGAATCTCGATTTATTCAACTATGTATGCCACTATAAGTTAGCTTGGTTTTCAAAGATTCTTAGCAGCTGATTTCTCTAATAAATTTGGCTACCTAGACACCAAGTTAAGAGGGATAAATAATGATAAATATCAATCAACTATGTGATTACATCATCACAAAAATCTCAGCTTCAGGCGAAACTATGTCTAATTTGAAGCTGCAAAAATTGGCGTATTACGCGGATGCTTGGTATCTGGCTTTTTTTGATGAAAAGTTAGTGGATGAGGGGTTTCAAGCGTGGATTCACGGCCCAGTAAGCCGTGCGATTTATAACCGATTCTCTTCTACAAAATCACTGTATTCGGACATCACGATTGCAGATTGCACTCCTGGATTTGATCTTTCATCTATTCCAGCCGCTGCCGCAGCTCATATTGATGGCGTTCTTGAAGTCTATGGTGCTTTTTCTGGTGCACAACTTGAAGATATGACCCATAAAGAAGAGCCATGGATTAAGGCTCGTGAGGGTTACAGACCGTCAGCACGTTGCGAGGTAGTCATTGATCGCAACATAACTAGAGATTTTTACCGTAGCCGATTGAATTAATAACCATGGTGAAAGCCTTCCGCCCTTCATTAGGGACAAATCAGCCCACAGCGGTACAGACCCCTAAAACGCCCTCAGCCCCCGAAAAAAAGTGGGCGTTTTCTTTTCGTTATTGGCGTCAAATTGAGAATTTTGGGTTAGATCGTACCGATTCAGGCTGGTTTGTTTCACTAATTGGAAAATTATCTGAGCTTTCTCAAAAAGATGTCAAAGGCTTTATTACCAGTGGGGCCGAAAGAGAGGCATGGCGCTATCATTCAATAAACTGGGAACAAAGAAATATCCCCGTACAACGTAACCAGTTGACCTGGATTGACTCTGACTACCTTGAAAATGACGAAGAATACCCATTATTGCAATTTCAGATATCTACTGCCCTTGGTAGAGTTGTAGGCTTTTGGGATGAGAACCAAATTTTTAATGTTGTGCTTTTAGATCCTCTTCATAACATACAGCCAACACGCTCTCATAACTATCGAGTTGACTACTGTGCACCGCTTGAGACCCCCTACTCACTTTTACTCTGTAGAGTAGATGATATAAGACGCACATGCCATTGTTCAGATCCTGAATGTAGCTTCAAACGTCGAATCGAGCAATTTGAAGAAATTCCAATCCAGACAAACACGCTTGTACACTATGTCAGTGACATGGAATGGGCTGAGACACAGCAATTTATAGCGGATGGTTTGATAAGCGATGCCAAAGAAGTTTTCTCTTGGGGGCTACTGGCTATCAGGGACCAGTAACCACCTGCCAAGTGGCGACAAAGTGGCGGCAGCGGTTGGCAATACCCCGTAATCATCACTTTTCACCACCAAACTAACTTATTGATTATCTTGCAAGTCATTGTTTTCACTAACCCGTTTACATAAATGGGTTTTTTGTTGCCTGCGTTTAGCCATCCCGGGTAAAACACCGCCTCAGCGCCCCTCTTCCTGCGCCCTCTCCCCTGCCAGCTGCCCGACCATCATGCGGATCGCCGCCTTCGACAGCGGCGCGCGGTCGGTGACAAAGTGCAGGGTCATCCCTTCAATAAAGGCGTCAAGGCCGCGGGCGGTGTCGGGGGCAAACCACTGCTCCAGCGTCTGCTGGCTGCGCCGCATCCAGTTCTGCATCACCGCCTTCAGCGCTGGCTGGCTGCTGCAGAACGCGTACAGCTGGTACATCAGCTCCATATTGCGCGCCGTGGTCACCTGGGCGCTGAAGATCAGCTCCGCGATGGCATCGCAGGCTTGTTGCCGGTTCGTTACTCCGGCGAAGCTTTGCTGATACTGCGCCGACATCTCGGCGGTAAACAGGTTGAACGCCTCCGCGATCAGCGCCTCGATGCCGCTGAAATAGTAGGTCAGCGACCCCAGCGGCACATTCGCGCAGGTGGCGATTTTACGGTGCGTCACCGCATGGACGCCGTGCGCCGCGATGGTGTCCAGCGTCGCCTGCAGGATGCGCTCGCGGCGCTGCGGATCGTTCGGTCTACGGGCCATGATTTTCCTCTTCCGGTTTATGTACAAATGTACACATGCTTGCTACTGTTGTCTTCACTCTTCTCCTTTAAGGCGTTTACGGATGACGACGCAATCTTCGCGCAGAGCGCTCCAGCTTCGACTGTGGGCGCTGTTTATGTTCTTTTTCATCCCCGGCTTATTAATGGCCTCCTGGGCCACCCGCACGCCGGCGATCCGCGATCTGCTGGCGCTTTCTACCGCAGAGATGGGCGTCGTGCTGTTTGGCCTGTCGGTGGGATCGATGAGCGGTATTCTCTGCTCGGCGTGGCTGGTGAAGCGCTTTGGCACCCGCAAGGTCATCCGCACCACCATGTCCTTCGCCGTACTCGGCATGCTGGTGCTCAGCCTGGCGCTGTGGGTCACCTCCGCCCCGCTGTTCGCCTTCGGTCTGGCCATCTTTGGCGCCAGCTTTGGCTCGGCAGAGGTCGCCATTAACGTCGAGGGCGCGGCGGTTGAGCGGGAGATGAATAAAACGGTGCTGCCGATGATGCACGGCTTCTACAGCTTTGGCACCCTGTTCGGCGCCGGGGTGGGCATGGCGGTGACCGGGTTCGGCCTGCCCGCCGCCCCGCATATCCTGGCGGCCGCGCTGGTGGCCATTCTGCCCATCGCCATTGCCATCCGCGCCATTCCGGAGGGTACCGGTAAAAATGCCGCCGAAGCCGCCCACGGCGAGGCGAAAGGTCTGCCGGTATGGCGCGACGCGCAGTTGCTGCTTATCGGGGTCATCGTCCTGGCGATGGCCTTTGCCGAAGGCTCGGCCAATGACTGGCTGCCGCTGCTGATGGTGGACGGCCACGGCTTTAGCCCCACCTCCGGCTCGCTGATCTATGCCGGCTTCACCCTCGGCATGACGCTGGGCCGCTTTACCGGCGGCTGGTTTATCGATCGCTACAGCCGGGTGACGGTGGTTCGCGGCAGCGCGGTGATGGGCGCCCTGGGTATCGGCCTGATTATCTTCGTCGATAACCCCTGGGTGGCGGGCATCTCGGTGCTGCTGTGGGGCATCGGCGCCTCGCTCGGCTTCCCGCTGACTATTTCCGCCGCCAGCGATACCGGTCCGGATGCCCCTAAGCGCGTCAGCGTGGTGGCAATTACCGGGTATCTTGCTTTCCTCGTCGGGCCGCCGCTGTTGGGCTTCCTGGGCGAGCACTTCGGCCTGCGCAGCGCGATGCTGGTGGTGCTGGGCCTGGTGATGGTGGCGGCGCTGGTCGCCCGCGCGGTGGCTAAGCCACAGTCTGAACCCGTTATGGAGAACAGCTAATGAGCATCAAACTGATTGCGGTGGATATGGACGGCACCTTTTTAAGCGATGCCAAAACCTACAACCGGCCGCGCTTCCTCGCCCAGTATCAACGAATGCGCGAGCAGAACATTCGCTTCGTGGTCGCCAGCGGCAACCAGTACTACCAGCTGATCTCCTTCTTTCCGGAGATCGCCCACCAGATCGCCTTCGTGGCGGAAAACGGCGGCTGGGTAGTGAGCGACAATGAAGACGTCTTCAACTGCCAGCTGCCGGTTCACCATTTCAACGCCGTGGTCGATCATCTGCAGACGCTGCCGAATATCGAAATCATCGCCTGCGGGAAGCGCAGCGCCTACACCCTCAACCGCTACAACGACGCGCTGAAGACGGTGGCGGCGAAGTATTATCACCGCCTTGAACTGGTGGATGATTTTAACCATCTCGATGACACCATCCTCAAATTTGGTCTCAACGTGCCGGACCGCCTGATCCCGGAAATTCAGCCGAGGCTGCACGCGGCGCTGGGGGACATGGTGACCGCAGTGGCCACCGGCTACGGCAGCATCGACTTAATTATCCCGGGGGTGCACAAAGCCAACGGCCTGCGTATTTTGCAGCAGCGCTGGGGCATCGAGGATCATGAGGTGGTGGCGTTCGGCGACAGCGGCAACGATATCGAAATGCTGCAGCACGCCGGGTTTGGCTTCGCCATGGCCAACGCCCGGGAAGACGTCAAAGCCGTCGCCCGCTATCATGCGCCGCACAACAACGAAGAGGGGGTTCTGCAGATTATCGATAAGGTGTTGGATCGCGAAGCGCCGTTCGCCTGATAAGACCCGGATGCAAGCGCATCCGGGTTGAAAACCGGTTACCCCTGCTGCGAATTGCCGACGCTTTTATCTTTCAGGAAGTAGATCATCAGCCCCAGCCACAGCACCCCGCCCAGCAGGTTAAACAGGCTGAACAGCCCATTGCCGCCCAGCTCGTAAGCATGTTTGCTGAGCTCGATGCCGACGGTGAAGATCAGCATCTGCAGCATTCCCATCGCCGCCGAAACCGTGCCTTTGCTCATCTCGCTGGCGAACAGGGTTAAGCGCACCAGGCCGGCGTTCGCCAGGCCAATCCCGAAGGCGTAGAAGCTCAGGCCGGCGGTCATCCACAGATAGGCGTGGGAAGAGACCACCGTCGCCGCCGCGGAGAGGAGCAGGCCAAACACGATCGGCCAGCCGCCCATGATAATCAGCGAGCGCACGGTACGGCGCGAAGTCAGGCGCGCCAGCACCAGGTTGCCGGCAATCAGCGCGCCGAAAATCGGCACCTGCAGCATGCCATACTCATAGCTGGTGGCTTGTTCGCCGCTGATAATAATGACCGGCGACTGGGCAATCCACGCCAGCAGCGGCAGGCTGACAAAGCCGGTGGCCAGCGCGCCGGCGACGAAGCGCAGGTTTTTCAGCACCAGGCGATAATCGCGGCCCAGCTCTTTGACCGACAGCTTTTCACCCAGCCGCGTCGCGGTCTCCGGCATCGCCCGCTGCAGGCCGACAAACGAGATGGCCGCCAGCACGGCGAACAGCACGAACATCATCTCCCACGGCAGGATATGCACCCAGGCGGCGCCCACCAGCGGCCCCAGCAGCGGAGCAATCAGCGCCACGTTGGCCATCAGGGCAGTGATTTTAATACACACCGCCTCCTCAAAGGACTCCTGGATCGCCGCGTAGCCGACCGCGCCGATAAAGCACAGGCTGATCCCCTGCAGGAAGCGCAGCAGGGTGAACTGCTCAATGGTCTGCGCCAGCAGCGTCGCCAGGCAGGTGACGATAAACCACACCACCCCGGTCAACATCACCGGACGGCGGCCAATACGGTCCGACAGCGGCCCCAGCAGCCACTGTAAAAACATGCCGCCGGCCAGATAGGCGGTCATCGAGGTGGGTACCCACTCGTTGCCCACCTGGAATTCCTGCACCACGGCCAGCATACCCGGCTGGATCATATCGTTGCCGATATAGGTGGAAAACTCGTACAGCACCAGACATAGCGGGAACAGCAGCGCCTGCCTTCCGAGGCGGCGGCCTGAAAGCGAATAATTTTGCATGAAATCTCTTATCTATCAAAAATCGCGCAAAGTGTAATGAAACTCCCGGCGCGGAGATAGTGAATTGTGGGTGACACCGCACAATATTGCGAGTTGCGCGCCACCGTCAGGCTTCTTCTTTGCAATTCACTCGGCGTATATATTCCGTTTATGTTTCAGCAATGTGACAAAGGATATACTGACGCTTTTCAGGGGGTTAGCGCCGCGCCTCAGGAGGCGACATTTCATAACAACCTGATCTTTAAGACAATGCTGCTTTATCTCCGCACCGCTTTTATTTAGGGTAGGCGGCTTATTTGCTATCGGACCAACGAGCCTGGAAGTCTATGCTGGAAAATATTAACTACGCGCTGTTCGCCCTGCTCAACGCGACCCCGGCCTCGCCGCAGTGGGCCATTGAGGTGGCGATTTTCATCGCTAAAGATCTGATTCTGATCGTGCCCCTGCTGGTGGTGACCTTGTGGCTGTGGGGGCCTGCCCAGCGGCAGATGGTTTTTAAGCTGATGCTGGCGCTGACGATCAGCCTGACCGTCTCATGGGCGATCGGCCACCTCTATCCGCACGATCGGCCATTTGTCGCCGGCGTGGGCTATAACTTCCTGCACCATGCGGCGGACGACTCCTTCCCCAGCGACCATGGCACCGTCAGCTTTACCTTTGCCCTGGCCTTCCTGTTCTGGCATCGCCTGTGGTCCGGCGCCCTGCTGATGGCCCTTGCCGCCGCCATCGCCTGGTCCCGCGTCTATCTCGGCGTCCACTGGCCGCTGGACATGGTTGGCGGCCTGCTGGCCGGGATGTGCGGCTGCCTTGGCGCGGCGCTAATCTGGCATACTGTCGGCCCGGCGCTGTACCGTCAGCTGCAGCGCCTCTATCGCCTCTGCTTCTCCCTGCCGATCCGCAAAGGCTGGGTGCGCGGCTAAACGCCGACCGTCGCGGCGGCCACCGCGTGACTAACCCGCAAGCGACAGGTAAAATCCCGCTAACGCCCTGCCTCCGCAGGGCGATTTTAGCGCAGAGGGAATATGGAAACTCGCCGTGACGAACGCATCAGTCAACTCATTCAGGCACTCAAGCGCAGCGATAAGCTGCATCTGAAAGAAGCGGCCTCCCTGCTTGGGGTGTCGGAAATGACCATTCGTCGCGACCTCAACGGCCACAGCGGTCCGGTCGTGCTGCTCGGCGGATACATTGTGCTGGAGCCGCGCAGCGCCACCCATTACCTGCTCAGCGACCAAAAGACCCGGCTGGTCGAGGAGAAACGCCGCGCCGCCCGCCATGCGGCCGCGCTGCTGGAGCCCCATCAGATGGCCTTCTTCGACTGCGGGACCACCACCCCGTGGATCATTGACGCCATTGACGATGCCTTGCCCTTCACCGGCGTCTGCTACTCCCTGAACACCTTTCTGGCCCTGCAGGAAAAGCCCCAGTGCCGCGCGGTCCTGTGTGGTGGAGAATTTCATGCCAGCAACGCGATTTTTATGCCGCTGAGCCTTGAGGATACCCTCAGCCATCTGAGCCCTGACATCGCCTTTTACTCGGCGGCGGGCATTGACTGCGAACAGGGGGCGACCTGCTATAACCTGGAGGAGCTGCCGGTCAAACACTGGGCGATGCGACACGCGCGCTACCACGTGTTGGTGGTCGACCACAGCAAGTTTGGCAAAGTGCGTCCGGCGCGCATGGGTGCGTTAGCGAAGTTTGACGTGATCGCCAGCGATATCTGCCCGGATGATGAGCTGGTGGCGCTGGCGAAGGCACAGCAGATCTCCCTGCTGTATTGAAGCGTCACTATTGAAGCGTAACTGACCGCGCCCCGCCGGGCGCGGTCATGGCATCAGGAGAACCAGCTGCCGAACCAGCCGTGCAGTTTCATCAGTACGAAGTCGATCATCCGGCTGAAGAAGCCGCCCTCTTTCACCGGCTCCATGACGATCAGCGGGCGCTGCTCGATGGTTTTATCATTCAGCTTAAAGTCGATAGTCCCGACCACCTGCCCCTTCTCCAGCGGCGCGGTAAGCTGCGGCTGGTTTAAGGTGTAGCTGGCTTTCAGGTTTTTCAGCTGGCCCTTCGGCAGGGTGATAGAGCCCGCTTCGCCGGCCCCCAGTTTCGCTTCGCTGCTGTCGCCAAACCACACGCGCTGGGTGACGAAGGTGGCATCCGGTTTAATCGGCGTCACGGTTTCATAGAAGCGGAAGCCCCAGGTCAGCAGTTTTTCCGACTCGTTAAAGCGAATGCGGTCGGTTTTGGTCCCCAGCACCACGGCAATCAGACGCATATCGCCCTGAGTGGCCGAAGAAACCAGGTTATAGCCGGCCCCGGCGGTGGTCCCGGTTTTCACGCCATCGGCGTTGAGGTTGGTGCTCCACAGCAGGCGGTTACGGTTTGGCTGGCGAATTTTATTAAAGGTAAACTCTTTCTCTTTATGTACCGCGTACTCTTCCGGTACGTCGTGGATCATCGCTTTGGTCAGTAACGCCATATCGCGGGCGGTACTGAACTGCCCCGGCGCATCGAGGCCGTGGACGGTCATAAAGGTGGTGTTGGTCAGCCCCATTTTTTTGGCGTAGCCGTTCATCAGGCTGACGAAAGCGTCCTGGCTGCCCGCCACGTAGTCCGCAATGGCAATGCTGGCGTCGTTACCGGACTGAATGATGACCCCTTTGTTCAGATCTTCTACTGAAACCTGCATGCCGGGCTTGAGGAACATCACCGATGAACCGCGCAGCGCCGGGTTGCCGGTCGCCCAGGCATCGCGCCCGACGGTCACCATATCGGTCAGTTTAATTTTTCCCGCTTTTATCGCCTGCCCCACCACGTAGCTGGTCATGATCTTCGTCAGACTGGCCGGGTCGAGTTTTTCATCGGCATTGCCTTCGCTCAGCACCTTCCCGCTGGCGTAGTCCATCAGGATCCAGGCGCGAGCGTCAATCGAAGGGGCGTCGGGGAGTTGTTCTGCAGCCTGCACCGCAGGTGCGACAAGAAATAACAGCGCGCAACCTGCCGCGAGGCCGCGAAGGGAAAAAGCGTCATGCATCATAAGAGCCACCCAAGTATCCTTTCCAAACAAAATATGCCGCGCCACTCTGACCGCGCCGCAGCAACCGGTGAGTAAAGCGTACAAATGACCTTAAAGAAACAGCGAGTTGGTAAAGTTTTTAAAGTTTACGCAATAACATGCCGCTGTGCTTTAATCAGAACAATTTTTTTGATCGTGATTGCCTAAATATTAACTTTATCCCAACATGATCGCCGATCGCGCTGCAACGGCAGTGAAACAAACTCAGGAGCGAAAATGATTACACTGTGGGGACGTAATAACTCGACCAACGTGAAGAAAGTGCGCTGGGTGCTGGAGGAGCTGGATCTGCCGTATGAGCAAATCCTCGCCGGGCTGGAGTTTGGTCTCAATCGTGACCCGGAATATCTGGCGATGAACCCCAACGGGCTGGTGCCGCTGTTAAAGGACGACGCCACCGGGGTGGTGTTGTGGGAATCAAATACGATTATTCGCTACCTTGCCGCCCAGTATGGCGCTGACCGTCTGTGGCTGGCCGCGCCGGCGCAGCGCGCGCAAGGCGATAAGTGGATGGACTGGTCCAACGGCACGCTCTCTCCCGCCCATCGCCCGGTGTTAATGGGCCTGGTGAGGACGCCGCCGGAGCAACGCGACCCGGCGGCCATCGCCGCGGGGATCAGCGCCTGCGAAGCGCTGTTCGCCATGCTGGATGACGAGCTGGCGAAAACGCCGTGGCTCTCCGGCGGGCAGTTCGGCCTTGGCGATATTGCCGTCGCCCCCTTCGTCTACAACCTGCTGTCGATCCTCGACAGCTGGCAACCGCGTCCCCATCTGCAGCGCTGGTATCAGCAGATTAGCCAGCGTCCGGCCTGGCGCGAAGTGGTGCAGATCCCGGTCACCTGAAATTAACTCTCCGGACTCAGCCGCAATAGCTCGCCGTTAGACTCGTCGGTTAACACATACAGATAGCCGTCGGGTCCCACGCGGACGTCGCGGATCCGTTTCCCGCGCGCCTCCAGCAGGCGCTCCTCCTCACGGACCTGATTGCCGTCCACCGCCAGAACAATCAGCGACGTCTCCTTCAGCGCGCCGATAAACAGCTTATGTTGCCACTGGGGAAAGGTCTGCGCCGCGTAAAAGGCCATCCCGCTCACTCCCGGTGAGACCGGCCAGACATGCAGGGGAGGCTCGGTCCCCGGCACCGTCTTGCCCCTGGCCTCCGGAATGGGCAGGCCGCTGTAGTTAATGCCGTGCGTCGCCAGCGGCCAGCCGTAGTTTTTTCCCGCCTGCGGGATATTAATTTCATCCCCGCCGCGCGGACCATGCTCGTTCAGCCACAGCGCCCCGCTCCACGGATTCATCGCCATACCCTGCGGATTGCGGATGCCGTAGGCCCAGATCTCCGGCCTCACGTCGGCCCGGCCAACAAAGGGGTTATCCGGCGGAACGCCCCCGGTCTCCGTCAGACGGACCACTTTTCCCTGCAGCTTGCCGAGATCCTGAGCGGTGGGACGCTGATTGTTCTCCCCGAGGCCAATAAACAGATGCCCTTTGCCGTCGAATACCAGCCGGCCACCAAAATGATTGCCGACGGAGAGTTTCGGCTGCTGGCGAAACACCACGGTGAAGTTCGTCAGCTGCGTGGCATCCTGGCTCAACTGCCCGTAGCCCACCGCGGTGCCCGCTTTGCCGCTGGCGTCGCTCTCCGCATAGCTTAGCCACACCCGCCGCGACTGCGCGAAATCCGGGGCCAGCGCCACGTCCAGTAAGCCTCCCTGGCCGTTGGCCCACACCTGCGGCACGCCGGCTATCGGCGCCGACAGGCCTTTACCCGGCTGCCAGCGCTTGAGCTCGCCGCCGCGCAGAGTAATCAACATGCCCTGGTCGCCGGGGAGAAACGCCAGGCTCCACGGATGGGCCAGCCGGTTCTGCAATACTTCCACCCGCACCGCGGCCTGGCTCAGGGCCGGCAGCGACAGGGCGCTCAATAGCAACAGCAGCGGGATCGGACGCATGGCATTCTCCTTTCGTCAGCTCTGCGCTAAAGGGTAGCCAGCGGGGAGATTTGCGCGGGGATTTTTACATAACCTTTAACAGGGGAAGCGTCCACTTCCCCTGGGTTTCAGCCGATCAGGCATGAGGGATTGGCGACAATTTATTCAATTTATGAATATTTGAAGTCAATCCTGTCAGACAGCGTTCTAGCTTCTCTACGTTAACAGCGATGTACAGCGGACAATCATGATGTCCGCTCATCAGGCATACTGCAGCGGCGGCGACGGACTCGCCGGCCAAACGAAGGGCATCCCTCTCCTCCGGTGAAATGACATTCTGCAGGCGCGGCGCCTGGGCACGCATTTCACGGCAAAGCTCAAACAAGTTTTCACGCAGATGGTCATTTTCGCTGACTGACATGTAGCCTTTGGCCTTTCGCAGCTGCAGATAGGCGTCAATATCGATATTGGCGTTAATGAGCTTCTGCAAAAGGTGGCGGTATAGTCTGTCAACGGTCATCACGGTTCCTCCTCTGTCGTCCTTTACCTCATCCATAATACGGTTATTTTTTGTACAAAATGATGCGCCAGGTCAATTATTCCCAAGCCTTTAACACCCTTTACAATGTAACAACCTTGCCGCATTGTCAGGTATATAACAAAGATTATGTTATACGATCACATTTGATTTCACAAAGAAATTAATTCGCATTCGCCGCCATAAAAAGGCCAAAATAGTGATGCAATGATCACATTATATCGCTGGAGCTATTGCGCGATGGCCACTCAGGATGCCATAACAAATCATTAATGTAATACGTATAACATTTAATAAAAACAGCGACCGCGGTTCGCTGATGATCTCTCTGCCCCTTTGCAAGGAACTGAACCATGACGCCCGGTAAAAGAAACTACCTTCTGTTGAGTCTTTTCGATTTCCTCTACCTGTTCGCCTGGTCGTCGACCATGGCTTTCTTTGTCATCTGGACCACCCAGCACCTTGGCATCAGCGCCACGAAAACCGGCCTGCTCTATTCGATCAACGCCTTTATCGCCCTGCTGATGCAGCCTTTCTTCGGCTTTATCTCCGACAAGTTCGGCCTGAAAAAACGCCTTATCTGGCTGCTGGTGGCGCTGCTCCTGCCGGTAGGCCCCTTCTTTATCTACGTTTACGCGCCGCTGCTGATGCATAGCTTCTGGATTGGCGCGCTGCTGGGGGGCATCTATCTGGGGATCATCTTTAACTCCGGCTGCGGGGTGATCGACTCTTATATCGATAAGATTTCCCGCCGCTACCAGTTCGAATACGGTCGGGTGCGGATGTGGGGCTCGTTAGGCTGGGCGGCCGCGGCCTGGATCGTCGGTAAATATATCGACAGCAATCCCAATCTGGCCTTCTGGCTCGCCAGCCTCGCCATCGTCATCGCCGCCGTCTGCTTTATGCTGACCAAAATCGAATTAACTGACGCCGATGTGGCGCGAAGCGAATCGCTGAAGGTCTCCCATGCCCTTGAGCTGGCGAAGAACAGCCAGTTCTGGATGCTGCTGATCTTTACCCTGTTCGTCACGCAGATTTATGACACCTACGATCAGCAATTTGCCCAGTACTTCTCGCTGCAATTCCCGACGCCGGAGGAAGGCAACCGCTGGTATGGGATCCTCGCCTCCATTCAGGTGTGCGGCGAAACGCTGTTCTTATGCCTGATGCCGTGGTTTGTTAACCGGACCGGCGCCAAATGGGCGCTGATCATTGCCGGGCTGATCATGTCGGTACGTATTGCTGGCTCGGCGGTGCCTCTCGGCCCGGTGTGGATTGGCGCAGTAAAAATGATGCATGCCCTGGAGAAACCGTTAATTCTGGTGTCGGTCTTTAAATTCATCGCCGCCAACTTCGACCACAAGCTCTCTTCAACAGTCTATTTACTGGTGCTGTTTGTCGCCTCGATCGCCACCGCCATCTACTCGCCGCTGGCAGGCTATCTGTACGATACCATTGGCTTCGCCGACACCTATCTGATCCTCGGCGGCATAGCCGGGCTCTTTACTCTGATCTCTGTCTTCACGCTGCAGGATAAGCGCGAGCCGAAAAAGCCCGGCGTCGCCCCCTCCGGAGCCGTCACCCCGGCGCAATAAGTCTCTGCCCGGCAGCAACGCCGGGCATGAGTCGCCGCCCGCGCGCACGGCGTGCCGGAAGCGTTTCCCGCCCCTCTGCCCCGGGGCGTGCGGGATCCGCTGTAGCGGCAGGGTCGTGAAAGGCAGGGTTGGGTGCGCTTTTTCACCATTAACCGTGACGGAGCTATACTCTTTTTCGCAAAGATCTGTAGAATTCCTGCCCTGACCATTCCAATAATTGAACACTTTTTAAGCTATGAGCAATGTCACGCACCAGCCGAAAATCGGCTTCGTCTCCCTGGGCTGCCCGAAAAACCTCGTGGACTCAGAGCGTATCCTGACCGAACTGCGCACCGAAGGTTATGACGTCGTACCTACCTACGACAACGCCGATATGGTGATCGTTAACACCTGCGGCTTTATCGACAGCGCTGTGCAGGAATCGCTGGAAGCGATCGGCGAAGCGTTGAAAGAGAACGGCAAGGTGATCGTCACCGGCTGTCTCGGCGCAAAAGAGGATCAGATCCGCGAAGTGCACCCGAAGGTGCTGGAGATCACCGGTCCGCACAGCTATGAGCAGGTGCTGGAGCACGTCCACCACTATACGCCAAAGCCGAAGCACAACCCGTTCCTGAGCCTGGTGCCGGAACAGGGTGTTAAGCTGACGCCGCGCCACTACGCCTACTTAAAAATTTCCGAAGGCTGCAACCATCGCTGCACCTTCTGCATTATTCCGTCCATGCGCGGCGATCTGGTGAGCCGTCCGATTGGCGAAGTGCTGGCGGAAGCCAAACGCCTCGCTGACGCTGGCGTGAAAGAGCTGCTGGTGATTTCGCAGGACACCTCCGCCTACGGCGTCGACGTCAAGCACCGCACCGGTTTCCACAACGGTATGCCGGTGAAGACCAGCATGGTCAGCCTGTGCGAAGAGCTGGCGAAGCTCGGCATCTGGGTGCGCCTGCACTATGTCTACCCGTACCCGCACGTCGACGATGTGATCCCGCTGATGGCGGAAGGCAAAATTCTGCCGTACCTCGATATTCCGCTGCAGCATGCCAGCCCGCGTATCCTGAAGCTGATGAAGCGTCCAGGATCCGCGGACCGTCAGCTGGCGCGCATCAAGCAGTGGCGAGAAATCTGCCCGGATCTGACCCTGCGCTCCACCTTTATTGTGGGCTTCCCGGGCGAAACGGAAGAAGATTTCCAGATGCTGCTCGACTTCCTGAAAGAGGCGCGTCTCGACCGCGTCGGCTGCTTCAAGTACAGCCCGGTTGAAGGCGCCACCGCCAATGAGCTGGCGGACCAGGTGCCGGAAGAGGTGAAAGAGGAGCGCTGGAACCGCTTTATGCAGCTGCAGCAGCAGATCTCTGCCGAGCGTCTGCAGGAAAAAGTGGGCCGCGAAATCCTGGTGCTGGTGGATGAAGTGGATGAAGAAGGCGCCATTGGCCGCAGCATGGCCGACGCCCCGGAAATCGACGGCGCGGTCTACCTGAACGGCGAAACCCGCGTTAAGCCGGGCGACGTGGTGCGGGTGAAAGTCGAGCACGCCGACGAATACGATCTGTGGGGAACCCGGATCTAGTCCAGCTTCCCGGATAGCGGCTTATCGCATTCCCCTGCCTGGGGGTCCTCCCGTAGGCTCCCCCCAGGCCCGGCAAGCGCAGCATTGATTACCTTCCAGGCAATCCTGTTGCACCGTTATTTTGCCGGGTGGCGGCTGCGCCTTACCCGGCCTGGAGGGTCCTCTCGCAGGCTGACACATCGTAGGCCCGGTAAGCGCAGCGCCACCGGGCGATGACAGCAGGTACGGAGCCACTTTTATGCCGGGTGGCGGCTCCGCCTTACCCGGCCTACAGGGTCCTCTCACAGGCTCATACCTCGCAGGCCCGGCAAGCGCAGCATTGATTACCTTCCAGGCAACCCTGTTGCACCGTTATTTTGCCGGGTGGCGGCTCCGCCTTACCCGGCCTGGGGTTCGTACGACCTGTCGTTAATTTATTCACCATGGTTGCTGAAACTGCCGGTGCTGACGGCCTCAAAATCGCTGAGACGTTCCCGGAAGGCCGGGGCAGCCCGCATGGATGCGGGCTGAGGGCCGTGTTTTGCACGGACGCTGCCTCGGCCCGACCCGAAGCCTGCAGGGAAAAGTCGAAGGCACCACGCAGTGGCGATTTTGCTGGCCGGAGCCCGGGGGTACAGGGGGCGGCGGCGACTGGCCGCCCCCTGTGCGCTCCCTGCGCCATGATTGACATAACGCAGAAAATTAACCGGGAGCGCAATATGCGCTGACGCCACACGTGATAAACGCTTTTCCCGGATGAGAAAGGGGCAACCGATGCAGCTTATCCCCCCGTCGTGCGCCAGACCGTCCCCCGACGTCCCCTACCCCTTTAACTTCGGATCCAGCGCATCGCGCAGGCCATCCCCCAGCAGATTAAACGCCAGCACGGTCAAGAAAATCGCCACCGCCGGAAACAGCGCCACGTGCGGAGACATCACCATATCCGCCCGCGCCTCGTTGAGCATGGCACCCCACTCCGGCGTGGGCGGCTGCGCGCCGAGGCCGAGAAACGACAGACTGGCCGCCGAAATAATCGATACCCCAATGCGCATGGTGAAATAAACCACGATTGACGACACCGTCCCCGGCAGGATGTGGTGGAAGAGGATGGTGGCATCGCTGGCGCCAATGCTGCGCGCCGATTCAATAAAGGTCTGCTGCTTTAATACCAGGGTGTTGCCGCGCACCAGCCGGGCGAACGCCGGGATCGAGAAGATCGCCACGGCGATAATCACGTTGGCCATCCCGCTGCCCATGACGGCGACCACCGCGATCGCCAGCAGGATCCCCGGAAAGGCGAACAGCACATCGCACAGACGCATAATCAGCCGGTCCCACCAGCCCTCATAGTAGCCGGCCAGCAGCCCAAGCACCGTACCGATGGCCGCGCCAATCAGCACCGCCAGCACCCCGGCGGCCAGCGAGATCTGCGCGCCCACCAGCACCCGGCTAAAAATATCGCGCCCCAGCGAGTCGACGCCGAACCAGTGCACCAGCGAAGGCCCCTCGTTAAGCCGGTCATAGTCGAAATAATTTTCCGCATCGTACGGCGCTATCCATGGGGCGACGATGGCCACCGCAATCAGCAACAGCACAAAAATACCGGCGCCCATGGCCACCGGCTGACGCCGAAAGCGCCGCCAGAACTCATGCCAGGGGGTATGGATCTCGCCGGGCCTGATGCCCGGCATGGCGTTCAGCGCCGCCTGCCTTCTCCAGTTAAGCAATCGCACCTTACTTATACCTGATAGCCGGGTTTATGGCCGCGTACAGCACATCCACCACTAAATTGATAAGAATAAACTCCAGCGAAAAGAGCAGCACTTCCGCCTGAATCACCGGGTAATCGCGCATTTCTACCGAATCGACCAGCAGTCGCCCCAGCCCCGGCCAGTTGAAGACCTTCTCCACGACGATCGAGCCGCCGAGCAGAAAGCCGAACTGCAGCCCCATCATGGTGACGACCGGGATCATCGCATTGCGCAGACCATGCTTGAGCACCACCCGCGTTTCGCTCACCCCTTTCGCCCGGGCGGTACGCATATAGTCTTCATGCAGCACATCGACGAACGATGCGCGGGTAAAGCGCGCCATCACCGCCGCCACCGCCGCGCCGAGGGTCAACGACGGCAAAATATAGTGCCGCCAGCTGTCGGCGCCCACCGTCGGCAGCCAGCCCAGCTCAACCGAAAACACCTGCATCAGCAGCATGCCGAGGGCAAAGGCCGGAAACGAAATGCCGCTCACCGCCAGCGCCATTCCCAGACGGTCAGGCCAGCGATTGCGCCACACCGCCGCCGCGATCCCCGCCGCCATGCCAAACAGCACCGCCCAGCTCATGCTGGCCAGCGTCAGCCACAGGGTGGGCATAAAGCGGCTGGCTATCTCACTGGCAACGGGACGCCGCGAGGCCATGGACATGCCAAAATCGCCGCGCAGCACGTTGGTGATGTAGTGCCAAAACTGGACATGCAGCGGCTGGTCAAGCCCCAGCTGCTGGCGCACCATCGCCACCACCTGGGCGTCGGCTTCCGGTCCGGCAATCAGCCGCGCCGGATCGCCGGGCAGCATATGGACGAAGAGAAACACCAGCACCGCGACGATTAGCAGGGTGGGGATCAGCCCCAGCAGGCGCTTAATCACATAGTTGAGCATCGTACCTCCACCACCCGCCCCGCGGAAAAACCGCCCCCCTCCCACCCGTGCCGGAGGGCATCATCTCGACCTTCACGGTGTTAAATCTGCCTGTTCGAAGCTGAAGCCGGTGTCCGGCTGGATATAGAAGCCGGTGAGATTCTTGCTGTGGGCAGAGACCAGTTTCTCCACCACCAGCGGCACCCACGGCGACTCTTTCCAGATAATATCCTGCGCCGCTTTATAGAGTTTGGTTTTCTCTTGCGGATCGGTGGTTTTCAGCGCCTCGCTCAGCGCGCTATCCACCTGCGGGTTGCTGTAAAAGGCGGTGTTGAACAGGGTCGGCGGCCAGTTTTGGGAAGCAAACAGCGGCGACAGCGCCCAGTCGGCTTCGCCAGTGGAGGCGGACCAGCCGGTATAGAACATCCGTACCCCGCTCTCTTTCTGCCCTTTACCTTCCACTTCCGCCGCCCGCTGACCGGCGTCCATCGCCGTCACCTGCGCCTTAATGCCCACCTGCGCCAGCTGCTGCTGGGTAAACTGCAGCACTTTCTGCGCGGTGCTGTGGTTATGTGACGACCACAGCGTCGTGCTAAACCCGTTGGGGTAGCCGGCCTCTTTCAGCAGCTGGCGCGCTTTCGCCGGATCGTAAGGCCACGCGGGGTAGCTCTGGGCGTAGGCAATCGACGGCGGCACCACGCCGGTCGCCGGGGTGGCATAGCCGGCAAACGCCACCTTGACCAGCGCCTGGCGGTTGATGGCGTAGTTGATCGCTTCGCGCACCTTCGGATTATCGAACGGCTTCTGCGTCACGTTCATGCTGATGTAACGCTGCATGATCGACGGACTGGCCACCAGCTCCAGTTTGCTGTTTTTCGCCAGCAGCGGCGCCTGCTCATAGGGGATCGGGAAGGCGAACTGCGCCTCGCCGGTCTGCAGCATCGCCGCCCGGGTATTGTTATCGACCACCGGTCGCCAGGTAATGGAATCCAGCTTCGGCAGCCCCGGCTGCCAGTAGCCATCGAACTTGCTGACCTTCACGAAGTCGGTCTGGTTCCAGGTATCGAGCTTATACGGCCCGGTGCCCACCGGGTGGAAGCCGATATCTTTGCCATATTTTTTCAGCGCCGCCGGCGAAATCATCGCCGTCGCCGGATGGGCGAGAATATTAATAAACGCCGAGAACGGCTGCTTGAGGGTAATTTTCACCGTGGTCGGATCGACCGCCTCGGTGCTGGCGATATTTTTATACAGGTTATAGCGCTTAAGATGGTTTTCCGGGTTGCTGGCGCGGTCGAGGTTAGCCTTGACCGCCTCGGCGTTAAAGTCGGTGCCATCCTGGAATTTCACCCCGCTGTGCAGCTTGATGGTGTACACCAGGCCATCCGGCGACACGGTGTAACTCTCGGCAAGGACATTTTGCAGCTTCATCTCTTTATCAAGGCCGAACAGGCCTTGATAAAAGGACTTCGCCACCGCCTGCGACAGGGTATCGTTGGCATCATAGGGGTCGAGCGTCGTGAAGTTAGACCCGACCGCCACCACCACATCTTTGGCGGCAAAAGCGGGGGCGCTCGCCAGGGCCGCCGCGATACTCAGCGCCAGCCACCATTTGCGTGAAACAGGTTGTGTCATCGTGTTCTCCTGAAAAGGTGCGTTATGTGTTGTTATGCTCTGCCCAGCACATCGGCGGCGTCGCGGGCGACGAAGTGGCCCGGCCCAACCTGCTGCAATGGCGGGCTGGCGATCTCCTCGCCCCGCTTATAAATATTGCCCGGAACGTCATCTGACAGCAGGACCCGTTGCGGATGACGGTAGGCCGGGTCGGCCACCGGTACGGCGGCCATGAGCTTACGGGTATAGGGGTGCTGCGGGTTTTCAAACACCGCGCGGCGCGGGCCGATTTCGACAATCCGGCCGCGATACATCACCGCCACGCGGTGGCTGATGCGCTCCACCACCGCCATATCATGGGAAATAAACAGAAACGCGATGCCCATTTCGCGCTGCAGGTCGAGCATCAGATTGATAATCTGCGCCCGAATGGAGACATCCAGGGCCGACACCGACTCATCGGCAATCACCACCTTCGGATTAAGCGCCAGCGCGCGGGCAATGCAGATCCGCTGCCGCTGGCCGCCGGAAAAGGCGTGGGGGTAGCGCCAGGCATGCTCCGGCTGCAGCCCCACGCGCTTTAGCAGCCAGGCGACCCGCTCGCGCGCCGCCTCCCTGTCCAGCAGGCCATGCACCCGCAGCGGCTCCATAATCGAATCGCCGACCGTCTGGCGCGGATCGAGCGAGGCGTAAGGGTCCTGAAAAATAAACTGAATATTGCGCCGCAGGGACTGCAGCTTGCTGCCGGAGAGGGTATCGATCCGCTGACCATCGAAGGTAATGGTGCCCCCCTGGGTCTCAACCAGCCTCAGCAGCGCCCGGCCGGTGGTCGACTTGCCGCAGCCGGACTCGCCCACCAGCGACAGGGTCTCTCCCGGCCAGAGATCAAAACTCACCTTCTCCACCGCATGCACTTCGCGCGTCACGCGATTGAGCAGTCCGCCGCGCACCGGGAAACGGGCCACCAGATCGCGCACCTGCAGAATAGGCTCCCCCGCCACCACCGTGTCTGGCGTGTCTGTCTCCGCCAGCGGCTGCCCCGGTAGCGGAAAGCGGCGAGGCAGATCCTGACCGCGCATCTCCCCCAGCCGGGGGACCGCCGCCAACAGCGACTGCGTATAAGGGTGCTGCGGGGAACGGAAAATCTCCTCGACGCTGCCGGTCTCCACCGCCTCGCCGCGATACATGACCAGCACCCGATCGGCGATATCGGCCACCACCCCCATGTCGTGGGTGATAAAGATCACCCCCATCGCCATCTCCTTTTGCAGGACGGCGATAAGTTGCAAAATTTGCGCCTGAATGGTGACATCCAGCGCCGTGGTCGGCTCGTCGGCAATCAGCACCGCCGGCCGACAGGAGAGCGCCATGGCGATCATCACCCGCTGGCGCATACCGCCGGAGAGCTGGTGCGGATAGCGTGAGAGCATCTCTTCCGCCTGGGGAATACGCACCTGGTCGAGCATCTTTTTCGCCGCGCGCAGCGCCTCTTCGCGCCCCAGCCCCTGGTGCAGGCGCAGGGATTCGGCGATCTGCTCGCCGATGGTGAATACCGGGTTCAGCGAGGTCATCGGCTCCTGAAAAATCATCGCCAGATCCGCGCCGCGTACCCGGCGCATTTCGGCCTCCGATTGCTCATTGAGCGCGATCACCTGCCGGTTGCGCCGTCGCAGCCACAGCCCCTCGCTGCTCACCTCGCTGCTGGCGGCGTCAAGCAGACGCATCAGCGCCAGCGCGGTGACCGATTTTCCCGAACCGGACTCCCCGACAATCGCCAGCGTCTCGCCGCGGCGCAGACTGAAGGAAAGCTGACGCACGGCCTGCACCTCTGGCGCATCCTGCTGGCGGAACGCCACGTTCAGGTTGCGCACCACCAGTACTTCGCAGGTATCCGTTTCGTGAGTTTGCGGCACTCTCCTCTCCCTTGTTCTATTCGCGATAAATGCCAATGGTCGGCGTATCGCCGGCATAGCACCAGGCGCGGTACATGCCTTCGCTGTTAAACGGTAAAACGACGTTGCCTTCGCGATCGACGGCAATCAGCCCGCCGCTGCCGCCGAGGGCCGGCAGCTTCTCCATCACCACCCGCTCGCAGGCGGAATAGAGACTGAGCTGACCGTACTCCATCAGGGCGGCGATATCGTAGGCCGCCAGGGTACGCATAAAGACTTCGCCGGTGCCGGTGCAGGAGACCGCCACGCTGGCGTTGTTGGCGTAGCACCCCGCGCCCGGCAGCGGGCTGTCGCCGACGCGTCCGGGCAGTTTGTTGGTCATGCCGCCAGTGGAGGTCGCCGCCGCCAGATTGCCGGCCAGATCGAGCGCCACCGCCCCGACGGTGCCCATTTTCTGCCGTTCGTCGAGCGGAGCGGCGTGATGGTCAAGGATGATCTCCCCGTCCGCTTTCGCCTCCTGCAGCTGCAGCAGACGCTCGGGGGTGGAAAAGAGATCGTTATCGACGCGCGCCATTCCGTGGGAGAAGGCGAAATTTTCCGCCCCCTCGCCGATCAGCAGCACGTGCGGGCTCTCCTCCAGCACCAGACGCGCCGCCAGCACCGGATTACGTAGATGTTTGACCCCGGCCACCGCCCCCGCCTGCAGGCTGTAGCCGTCCATCACGCAGGCGTCCAGCTCGTGGGTTTGATCGTGGGTAAATACCGAGCCCATCCCGGCGTTAAACAGCGGACACTCCTCCAGCAGACGGACGGCCTCGGTCACGGCATCCAGCGCACTGGCGCCTGCAGCCAACATTTTCTGCCCGCTTTCGACGATAGCCGACAGCGCCGCCACGTACTCCCGCTCCCGCTCCGGCGTCATCTGCGCGCGAGAAATCGCCCCTGCGCCGCCGTGAATTGCTATAACCGCCTTGCCCATTTCGCCAGTCCTTAACGATGAAGTGGATAGCCCCCGCCCTGTCGTACCGCGTCGCGGCGCCGGTCACGTCAGGAATAAGGGTATTGATATCATTATATTGCTGAATGCCTTATACAATTTTTGAATATAGAAAGAGCTGCGGTCGATGTAAAGCCTCGTACCCAGGTGGCATACAGCCCGCGCCGCTTTTCTGCCATAATAGGCGTTTTCGCCGTTTTGCCCGCAGGAGTGACCCATGGATTTTACCGCCGGACTGATGCCGCTCGACACAGCCCTCATCCAGATGCTCGATCGTATTACGCCGCTGAGCGCGACGGAAACTGTACCGCTGTTGCAGGCCTTCGCGCGCGTCACCGCCCATGACATTATCTCCCCGCTGGATGTCCCCGGCTTTGATAACGCGGCGATGGATGGCTATGCCGTCCGGTTGAGCGACCTCAACGACGGCGCGGCCCTGCCGGTCGCCGGGAAGGCCTTTGCCGGCCAGCCGTTTCACGACGCCTGGCCCACCGGCACCTGTATCCGCATCATGACCGGCGCGCCGGTGCCTGCGGGCTGCGACGCGGTAGTCATGCAGGAAGAGACCGAACAGACCGACGCCGGCGTGCGCTTTGCCGCGCCGGTGAAAGCCGGGCAGCATATTCGCCGCCGCGGGGAAGATATCGCCCACGGCGCGGTGGTCTTCCCGGCGGGAACGCCGCTGACGGTAGCCGAGCTGCCGGTGCTGGCCTCGCTGGGCATTGCCGACGTCGAGGTGGTGCGCAAGGTTCGCGTCGCGGTCTTCTCGACCGGCGATGAGCTGCAGCTGCCGGGTCAACCGCTCGGCGACGGCCAGATTTACGATACCAACCGCCTGGCGGTGCATCTGATGCTCGAACAGCTGGGCTGCGAGGTCATTAACCTCGGCATTATTCCTGACGATCCGACGCAACTGCGTGAGGCCTTTATCGCCGCCGACCAGCAGGCCGACGTGGTCATCAGCTCCGGTGGCGTCTCGGTGGGCGAAGCCGACTACACCAAAACCATTCTTGAAGAGCTGGGGGAGATCGGCTTCTGGAAGCTGGCGATCAAGCCGGGCAAACCCTTCGCCTTCGGCAAGCTCAGCAGCAGCTGGTTCTGCGGTCTGCCGGGCAACCCGGTTTCCGCCACCGTCACCTTCTGTCAGCTGGTACAGCCGCTGCTGGCGAAGCTCTCCGGTAAGCACGGTCCGCTTCAGGCGACCCGCCTGCGGGTGCGGGCCGCCGCGCGGCTGAAAAAGTCCCCGGGCCGCCTCGATTTTCAGCGCGGTATTCTGCAGCGCAACCCGGACGGCGAGCTGGTGGTGACCACCACCGGTCATCAGGGCTCGCACATTTTCAGCTCTTTCAGCCTCGGCAACTGCTTTATCGTGCTGGAGCGCGAGCGCGGCCACGTTGAAGCGGGCGAATGGGTCGACGTCGAACCGTTCAGCCATCTGTTTGGGGGGCTTTAATGGCCGTGGAGCTGAGCGATGAAGAGATGCTGCGCTATAACCGGCAGATTGTTTTGCGCGGTTTTGATTTTGACGGCCAGGAGCGGCTAAAGGCCGCTCGCGTGCTGGTGGTCGGCCTCGGCGGACTTGGCTGCGCCGCCGCGCAGTATCTGGCCGCCGCCGGGGTGGGACAGCTCACCCTGCTCGATTTCGACACCGTCTCGCTCTCTAATCTGCAGCGCCAGACGCTGCACAGCGACGCAGCCATCGGCCAGCCGAAGGTGGACTCCGCCCGCGAGGCGCTGGCGCGCATTAATCCGCACGTTCATCTGGCGCCGCTCAATGCCTTACTGGACGAAGCGGCGCTGGCGGGGCAGATTGCCGGGCACGATCTGGTGCTCGACTGCACCGACAACGTCGCCATTCGTAACCAGCTCAACGCCGGCTGCTTCCGCCACCAAACCCCGCTGGTTTCCGGGGCGGCGATCCGTATGGAGGGGCAGATCAGCGTCTTCACGTATCAGGAGGGCGAACCCTGCTACCGCTGCCTGAGCCGCCTGTTTGGCGAAAACGCCCTCACCTGCGTCGAAGCCGGCGTGATGGCCCCGCTGGTGGGCACTATCGGTTCCCTGCAGGCGATGGAGGCCATTAAGCTGTTGACCGGCTACGGCACGCCCGCCAGCGGGAAAATCGTGATGTACGACGCCATGACCTGCCAGTTTCGTGAAATGAAGCTGATGCGCCACCCGCAGTGCGAGGTATGCGGTACCCGCTAACGTTCAGCCGCCGGCGAGGGTCGTCGCCGGTGAAGATGTGACCTCTGCCGTTGTTCTATCCCCTGGCGATTATCGCCATCCCGCTTGTTGATTTGCGTCAATATAACTTTCATTCGAAAGTGTTTTTATATTCATACGCAAACAAGAGGGTAAGCCATGATCTTCAATATCCAGCGCTATTCCACCCATGACGGCCCAGGGATCCGCACCGTCGTCTTCCTGAAAGGCTGCTCGCTGGGCTGCCGCTGGTGCCAGAACCCGGAGAGCCGCGCCCGCAACGAAGACCTGCTGTATGACCCGCGCCTGTGCCTGGCCGGCTGCGAGCTGTGCCAGCAGGCGGCGCCGACGGTTATCACCCGCACCCTCGAGGGTCTGATCATTCACCGGCAACACGTTAACGACAGCCATATCGCCACGCTGCGCGACTGCTGCCCCACCACCGCGCTCACGGTGTGCGGCGAGGAGAAGAGCGTCGAGGAGATCATGGCGACGGTGCTGCGCGACAAACCCTTTTACGATCGCAGCGGCGGCGGCATCACCCTTTCCGGCGGCGAACCCTTTATGAACCCGGCCCTGGCGCAGGCGCTGTTGGAGGCCAGCCATCAGGCGGGTATCCATACCGCTGTGGAAACCTGTCTGCACGTACCGTGGAAATACATTGAGCCGGCTTTACCCTTCATCGACCTGTTTCTCGCCGACCTGAAGCACGTCGACGAGGTCGTTTTCCGGCAGTGGACCGACGGCAGCGCCCGCCGGGTGCTGGACAACCTGCAGCGCCTGGCGCAGGCGGGGAAAAACATCATTATTCGCGTGCCGTTAATCCAGGGATTCAACGCCAGCGAAGCCGACATTACCGCCATCACTGATTTTGCCGCCGACCGCCTGCGGGTCAGCGAAATCCATTTCCTGCCCTACCACACGCTGGGAATGAATAAATACCAGTTACTCAGTCAGCCCTACACCGCACCGGACAAACCGCTGGATGCTCCCGAGCTGCTCGCCTTTGCGCAGGATTATGCGCGGAGCAAGGGGCTAACGGCGATCTTACGAGGATAACCCCTATGACTACCCTGAAACTCAACACCCTCAGCGCCCGTATCCAGGCCCATAAAATGGCGCTGGTGCATATCGTCAAGCCGCCGGTCTGTACCGAACGCGCCCGCCACTATACTGAGATGTATCAGCAGCATCTTGATAAGCCGATCCCGGTGCGCCGCGCCCTGGCCCTCGCTCACCACCTGGCCGAGCGCACCATCTGGATCAAGCACGATGAGCTGATCGTCGGCAACCAGGCCAGCGAAGTGCGCGCCGCGCCAATCTTCCCGGAATACACCGTCAGCTGGATCGAGAAAGAGATCGACGATCTCGCCGACCGCCCCGGCGCCGGCTTCGCGGTCAGCGAAGAGAACAAGCGCGTACTGCACGAAGTGTGCCCGTGGTGGCGCGGCCAGACCGTACAGGACCGCTGCTACGGCATGTTTACCGATGAGCAGAAAGCGCTCCTCGCCACCGGCATTATTAAGGCGGAGGGCAACATGACCTCCGGCGACGCCCACCTGGCGGTCAACTACCCGCTGCTGCTGGAGAAAGGACTGGACGGCATGCGCGCGAAAGTCGCCGAACGCCGGTCGCGCATCAACCTGACGGTGCTGGAAGACCTGCACGGCGAACAGTTCCTGAAAGCGATTGATATTGTGCTGGCGGCGGTCAGCGACCACAGCAAACGCTTTGCCGCGCTGGCGCGCGAGATGGCGACGGCAGAATCCCGTGACGCACGCCGCGATGAGCTGCTGGCGATTGCCGAAAACTGCGACATCATCGCCCATGAGCCGCCGAAGACCTTCTGGCAGGCGCTGCAGCTGTGCTACTTCATTCAGCTGATCCTGCAGATTGAATCCAATGGCCACTCGGTCTCCTTTGGCCGCATGGACCAGTACCTCTATCCGTACTACCGCCGCGACGTTGAGCTGCAGCAATCGTTGGATCGCGAACAGGCCATTGAGCTGCTGCACAGCTGCTGGCTGAAGCTGCTGGAGGTCAACAAGATCCGCTCTGGCTCGCACTCCAAGGCCTCGGCCGGCAGCCCGCTGTATCAGAACGTCACCATCGGCGGCCAGAACCTGGTGGACGGCCAGCCGCAGGACGCGGTCAACCCGCTGTCGTACGCCATTCTGGAATCCTGCGGTCGTCTGCGCTCGACCCAGCCGAACCTCAGCGTGCGCTACCACGCCGGAATGAGCAACGACTTCCTCGACGCCTGCGTCCAGGTGATCCGCTGCGGCTTCGGCATGCCGGCGTTTAATAACGACGAGATCGTGATCCCGGAATTTATCAAGCTGGGAATCGAGCCGCAGGATGCCTACGATTATGCGGCCATCGGCTGCATCGAAACCGCGGTCGGCGGCAAATGGGGTTATCGCTGCACCGGCATGAGCTTTATCAACTTCGCGCGGGTGATGCTGGCGACGCTGGAAGGCGGCCGCGATGCCACCAGCGGCCAGGTGTTCCTGCCGCAGGAGCACGCCCTGTCGAAAGGCAACTTCACTAACTTCGACGAGGTGCTGGCCGACTGGGACCGCCAGATCCGCTACTACACCCGTAAGTCGATTGAGATTGAGTATGTGGTCGATACTATGCTGGAAGAGAACGTCCACGATATTCTCTGTTCGGCGCTGGTGGACGACTGCATCGAACGGGCGAAGAGCATTAAGCAGGGCGGCGCTAAGTATGACTGGGTGTCCGGCCTGCAGGTGGGCATCGCCAACCTCGGCAACAGCCTGGCGGCGGTGAAAAAGCTGGTCTTCGATCAGGGCGTTATCGGCCAGCAGGAACTGGCGAAGGCGCTGGCGGAAGATTTTGACGGCCTGACCCACGAGCAGCTGCGCCAGCGGTTGATCAACGGCGCGCCGAAGTACGGTAACGATGATGACAGCGTGGACGCGTTGCTGGCGCGGGCCTACCAGACCTATATCGACGAGCTGAAGCAGTATCACAACCCGCGCTATGGCCGCGGCCCGATCGGCGGCAACTATTACGCCGGCACGTCCTCTATCTCCGCCAACGTTCCGTTCGGCGCGCAGACCATGGCGACGCCGGATGGCCGTAAAGCGCACACCCCGCTGGCGGAAGGGGCCAGCCCGGCCTCCGGAACCGACCATCTGGGGCCGACGGCGGTCATCAGTTCGGTGGGTAAACTGCCCACCGGGGCGATCCTCGGCGGCGTGCTGCTAAACCAGAAGCTGAATCCGTCCACCCTGGAAAACGAGTCCGACAAGCAGAAGCTGATGGTGCTGCTGCGCACCTTCTTCGAGGTGCATAAAGGCTGGCATATCCAGTACAACATTGTCTCGCGCGACACGCTGCTGGAGGCGAAGAAACATCCTGATCAGTACCGCGATTTGGTGGTGCGCGTCGCCGGGTACTCGGCGTTCTTTACCGCTCTGTCGCCGGATACCCAGGACGATATTATCGCCCGTACCGAGCATACGCTATAACCCTTCAGGCCCGCTGGCGCGACGCTTAGCGGGCCTCCCCTGTCCTGCTGGCCGGGAAAGGCAAGGCCGACTCCCGGCATTTTCTGAATGCGTGAACTTTCATTCGAAATAAATTTGTGCTCCCCATCACATTGTAATTAGAATGTTACTGGTCGAAGTTAAGCCAGGAGCATCCCCTTATGACCGTTAAAGTTATCGTCACCGATATGGACGGAACTTTTCTCAATGACGCCAAAACCTACGACCGCTCACGGTTTCTGGCGCAATTCGCCCAGCTGCAGCAGCGCGGCATTGAATTCGTTGTCGCCAGCGGCAACCAGTACTATCAGCTGATCTCCTTCTTCCCGGAGATCCGCGAGCAGATCTCGTTCGTCGCCGAAAACGGCGCGCTGGTCTTTGAGCATGGTAAGCAGCTGTTCCACGGCGAACTGACCCGCCACGAATCGCAGGTGGTGATTGGCGAATTACTCAAAGATCCGCAGCTGAACTTCGTCGCCTGCGGCCTGCACAGCGCCTACGTGAGCGATAACGCCCCGGACGCCTTCGTCGACCTGATGTCAAAGCACTACCACCGTCTGCAGCGGGTAAGCGACTATCACGCCATCGACGATACGCTGTTCAAATTCTCTCTGAACCTGCCGGACAGCGAGATCCCGCAGCTGATCGATAAACTGCACGTCTCGCTCGACGGCATTATGAAGCCGGTCACCAGCGGCTTTGGCTTTGTCGATTTGATTATTCCCGGTCTGCATAAAGCCAACGGCATCAGCCGCCTGCTCAAGCGCTGGAACCTGTCGCCGCAGCAGTGCGTGGCCATCGGCGACAGCGGCAACGACGCCGAAATGCTGAAGCTGGTGAAATACGCTTTCGCCATGGGTAACGCCGCCGACAGCATCAAAGCTATCGCCGGATACGCGACCGACGATAATAATCATGACGGCGCGCTGAACGTCATTCAGGCCGTCCTCGATAACCGCGCTCCCTTCAACGCCTGACCGCTCTCCGGGGCTGCGAGCCCCGGCTTGTCCATTTTGTGCGCCGCAGCAAGATTTTAAACTTGCATTAACTCCATTTTAACTTAAATTAACGTTTGTAAGATTTAACACTTTCGAATGAAAGATACAGCGAGGTTATTATGGCTGCTCTCCCGACCCACGAAACACTCCCCGCCGACCACAAAGCGGCGATTCGCCAGATGAAGCAGGCGCTGCGGGCGCAAATCGGCGACGTCCAGGCGGTGTTCGATAAGCTCTCAGCGCGCATCAGCGAGCGCCTGCAGGAGATTGAGACGCTGAAAGCCGCAGGCCAGGAGGTCTGGCCAACCATTCCGTTCCGCGATATCGCCGAGGGAACCGTGAGCGATGCCCAGCGCGCGGCCATTAAGCGCCGGGGCTGCGCGGTGATCAAAGGCCACTTTCCGCGCGAACAGGCGCTGGCCTGGGATACCGCGATGCTGGAATATCTGGATCTGAACCATTTCGACGAGGTCTACAAAGGGCCAGGCGACAGCTTCTTCGGTACGCTTGAGGCTTCGCGGCCGGAAATCTATCCCATCTACTGGTCGCCCTCGCAAATGCAGGCCCGCCAGAGCGATGAAATGGCGGCGGCGCAGTCCTTCCTAAACCGCCTGTGGCGCTTTGAGCAGGACGGCAAGCGCTGGTTCGATCCGGACGTCAGCGTCATTTACCCCGACCGCATTCGCCGCCGTCCGCCGGGAACCACCTCGAAAGGGCTGGGCGCGCATACCGATTCCGGTGCGCTGGAGCGCTGGCTACTCCCCGCCTACCAGCAGGTCTTCGCCAACGTTTTTAACTGTCATGTCGACGCTTACGATCCGTGGGACGCCGCGCACCGTACTGAAGTGGAAGAGTACACTGTCGACAACACCACCAAGTGCTCGGTGTTCCGCACTTTCCAGGGCTGGACCGCGCTGTCGGATATGATCCCGGGTCAGGGACTGCTGCACGTGGTGCCGATCCCCGAGGCGATGGCCTATGTGCTGCTGCGCCCGCTGCTTGACGATGTGCCGGAGGATGAGCTGTGCGGCGTCGCGCCGGGCAGAGTGCTGCCGATCTCTGAGCAGTGGCACCCGCTGCTGATCAAAGCCCTCAGTTCGATCCCGGCGCTGAACGCTGGCGATTCCGTCTGGTGGCACTGCGACGTCATTCACTCGGTGGCGCCGGTGGAAAATCAGCAGGGCTGGGGCAATGTGATGTACATTCCGGCGGCGCCGATGTGCGAGAAGAACCTCGCCTACGCGCAGAAAGTGAAAATCGCTCTGGAAAAAGGGGCCTCGCCGGGTGATTTCCCGCGCGAGGACTATGAGGCCAGCTGGCAGGGGCGCTTCACCCTGGAGGATCTGAACATCCACGGCAAACGGGCGCTGGGTATCCCGGTTTAATCGTCATACAGCCCCTGCGGCTCCACGGCGGTATGGCCTTTGCCCGGCCGGATCCGCCGTACCGAATCGCGCACCACCAGCGTGCCGTGCAGCAGCAGCGAACCGTGCGGCGCCTCCGGGCGCAGCAGGCGCTGCTGCAGGAGGTGCACCGCCTCGCTGCCCAGCTCATCCCGCGGCACATGCACCGCGGTCAGCGGCACCTCCTGGATCGCCGCCAGATTAAACCCGTCGATGCTCATCACCGAGACATCCTGCGGCACCCGCAGGCCGCGCTTTTGCAATGCGCTGACCGTGCCGGCGGCCATAAAATCGCCGCCCACCAGGAAAGCGGTGGGCAACGGCCTGCCCTGTAAGCCATCAAGCCAGGCCCCCACCTGCTCTTCGGTCTCTCTGGCGCTAAAGTTGGCGACGCTGATGAGATCCCGGCTGGCGGTAAAGCGCAAATTGCGCGCGCGCCACGCCTCCTGGATCCCCCCCAGCCGCAGCTCCATGGTATAGCGGCGCAGGCACATGACGTTCATCACCACGCGATGCCCCATATCAAACAGATAGCGGGCGGCGCACAGGCCAATCAGACGATGATCGGGGGCAATGGACGGCAGCCGCATCCCTTCATCCCGACAGTTGATCAATACGCAGGGTTTGCCCAGGTCCGCCGCCAGGCCATGAATATGCGGATCGTCGATCCCCAGCAGCACCGCGGCCTGGGTCTCCGCTTCGTTCATGCGGGCAAGAAACAGATTGGCGTCGCTGTCGTTCTCGTCCAGCGCGCAGTAGCGCAGGCGCACTTCATGCGCCGCCAGCGCGTTATTGATGCTCTGGATCACCCGGTAGTAGAAGATATCCGACCGCTCATCGAAGGCGCGCTGTGGGGCAAACACCAGTAGATTATTGAGCAACAGACGTCCGGCGGCCAGTCCCTGCATGACCCCCAGCTCGCGGGCGCACTCCAGCACCGCCCGGCGCGCCTTGTCGCTGGTATTCGCCTTCCCGGCCAGGACGCGCGAAACGGTACTGGCCGACAGCCCGGTGCGGGCGGCGATTTCGGCGACGCGCAGCTTTTTATCCATTTTGTGATCCAGCTCCGATTGGAAAATGAAAGAATTTTCATAATCGCCAAAGCGCTCCCTGTAAGCAAATGACAGCGCAAAATTTGAGATCCCGGTCATTTCATGAAAAAACTTGCATAAATAGCGCTTTGCCCGACGTTTTTTCTCCCTTAGCCTGAATTGGTCCAACATCTCCCATACTAGTTATACCAATGGTGTTGAGATAAAAAAATAGACTATTCAAATAGTTAACAACACTACGTGACCGCTCACGGATTGAGATCGTCACTTTCCCCCTACTAACGTCATGTGGAGTGTGCTATGAGTCAAGGCCTCAACAATGATATCGCGGTCAGCAAAACGCGCCGGGTGGTAAAAAACCTGCGCTGGTGGGTGCTGGTCCTGTTTTTACTTGGCGTCACCGTCAACTACATCACACGCAACTCGCTGGGGATTATCGCCCCGGAACTGAAAGCGACGCTCGGTATCACCACCGAACAATATTCCTGGATCGTCGGCGCGTTTCAGTTGGCTTACACGATTTTCCAACCGCTCTGTGGCTGGCTTATCGACGTCATCGGCCTGAAGCTCGGGTTTATGATCTGCGCCACCCTGTGGGCGCTGGCCTGCATCGCCCACGCCGGGGCCGGCAGCTGGCTGCACCTGGCTATATTGCGCTTCTTTATGGGCGGGGCCGAGGCGGCCGCCACCCCGGCCAACGCCAAGACCATCGGCGAGTGGTTCCCGAAGTCTGAACGGCCAATCGCCGCCGGCTGGGCTGGCGTCGGGTTCTCCATCGGCGCCATGCTCGCCCCGCCGATCATCTACTTCGCCCATGCCTCCTTCGGCTGGCAGGGGGCGTTTATGTTTACCGGCGCGCTGGCCCTGCTGTGGGTGGTGCTGTGGTGGGCCTTCTATCAGAACCCGGAAAAGCACCCCAATCTCAGCAAAAGCGAGCTCGAGTACATCAAGCAGGATAACGAAGCGCCGCCGGTGAAACAGCCCTTCTTTACCGCACTCAAAACCGTCTCGAAGAATAAACGTTTCTACGGGATCGCCATTCCCGCGTTTATGGCCGAGCCCGCCTGGGCGGTGCTGAGCTTCTGGGTACCGCTGTACCTGGCCAAAGAGCACGGCATGGATCTCAAGCAGATTGCCATGTTCGCCTGGCTGCCGTTCCTTGCCGCCGACCTCGGCAGCGTGGTCAGCGGCTACCTCACCCGCCTGTACGTTCGCTGGTTCGGCTGTACGCGAGTCAACTCGGTGATCGCCAGCTCGGTGACCGGCGCGTTTCTGATGATCTCCCTGGCCCTCGTCGCTATCACCCGCGATCCCTATATCACCATCGTCCTGATCTCCATTGGCGGCTTCGGACATCAGATCATCTCCTGCATGCTCAGCGCGCTGGTGGTGGAGTCGTTCGACAAGGGACAAATGGCGACGGTGAACGGTATGCGCGGATCCGCGGCGTGGATCGCCAGCTTCCTGTTCTCGTTATTAATCGGGGTGACCGCCGACAAAATTGGCTTCAACCCGCTGTTCATCGCCATGGGTTTCTTTGACCTGATTGGCGCCGTTTTCCTGGTGGCATTTATTGCTGAACGTCGCGCCAAGCGCGCCTGAGAGTGGATGTAAGATATGAAGACGTTGAAACACTGGAGTTTGCATCAACAGCTGGAGCATCACGTTGAACTGACGGTCGATGGCCAGCACACCCTGTGCCTGTACGTACTGGAAGAGAATCTATTCCGCGTGCTGCTGAAACGCCAGGGCCAGCTGGCGCTGGATCGCACCTGGAGCATCGCTCCGCAGCAGGATGTACCGTGGGAAGGCCGCGCCCGGGATGACCTCAGCGGTTTTAGTCTCCCGGCCTGGCAGCTGACCCAGGAGGACGATACGCTGACCATCGCCACCCGCCAGCTGCGCGTCACCGTCCATCAGCCGCTGTGGCTGGAGTGGAGCTATCGCGACGATGCCGGGGAATGGCAGCAGCTTGCCAACGACCGCCCCACCAGCGCCTATCTGGCCAATGCCCACGGCGACGGCGTCGCCCACTATCTGAGCCGCCGCAAAGACGAGCGTTTCTATGGCCTGGGCGAAAAGGCCGGCGACCTGCAGCGCACCGGTAAGCGTTATGAAATGCGCAACCTTGATGCCATGGGCTACAACGCCGCCAGCACCGACCCGCTGTATAAACATATTCCGTTCACCATCACGCAACGCAGCGACGTTAGCTATGGCCTGTTTTACGACAACCTGAGCAGCTGCTGGCTGGATTTGGGTAACGAAATCGACAACTATCATACCGCCTATCGCCGCTGGCAGGCGGAAGCCGGCGATATCGATTACTACCTGTTCACCGGTAAACAGGTGCTGGATGTGACCAAAGCCTTCGTCCGTCTGACCGGTAAAACCCTGTTCGGGCCCAAATGGAGCCTCGGCTACAGCGGCTCGACCATGCACTATACCGACGCGCCGGATGCGCAAAATCAGCTGATGAACTTCATCCGCCTGTGCGATGAGCACGCTATTCCGTGCGATTCGTTCCAGCTCTCTTCCGGCTATACCTCGATCAACGGCAAGCGCTACGTCTTTAACTGGAACCACGACAAGGTGCCGCAGCCGAAAGTGATGAGCCAGTCGTTCCACGACGCCGGGCTGAAGCTGGCCGCTAATATCAAACCCTGCCTGCTGCAGGACCATCCGCGCTATGGCGAGGTGGCGGAGCGCGGTCTCTTCGTGCGCGATTCGCAAACCGACGCTCCGGAGCGTTCCAGCTTCTGGGACGATGAAGGATCGCATCTCGACTTTACCAATCCGCAAACCGTGGCCTGGTGGCAGGAAGGGGTCACCAGCCAGCTGCTGGAGATGGGCATTGATTCGACCTGGAACGATAATAACGAGTATGAGGTGTGGAACGGCGAAGCGCGCTGCTACGGCTTTGGCCGTGAAATCGCCATCAAGCATATTCGCCCGGTGATGCCGCTGCTGATGATGCGCGCCTCGATGGAGGCCCAGCAGCGCTTTGCGCCGCAAAAGCGCCCGTATCTCATCTCCCGCTCCGGCTGCGCCGGGATGCAGCGCTACGTCCAGACCTGGAGCGGCGATAACCGCACCAACTGGGATACGCTGCGCTATAACATCCGCATGGGGCTGGGCATGAGCCTTTCCGGGCTGTTTAACGTCGGCCACGACGTCGGCGGTTTCTCCGGCGATAAACCTGAGCCGGAGCTGTTCGTGCGCTGGGTACAAAACGGCGTGATGCACCCGCGCTTTACTATTCATTCGTGGAATGACGACCAGACGGTCAACGAAGCCTGGATGTATCCGGCCGTCACCCCGGCCATTCGTTCCGCTATTGAGCTGCGCTACCGCCTGCTGCCCTATTTGTACACCCTGCTGTGGCAGGCGCATGCTGACGACGAGCCGATGCTGCGCCCGACCTTCCTCGATCATCAGCACGACGCGCAGACCTTCGCCGAATGCGATGACTTCCTGCTGGGCCGCGATCTGCTGGTGGCCAGCGTGGTCGAGCCTGGCGCCCGCCAGCGTGAGGTGTGGCTGCCGGATAATCAGGCCGGATGGTACGATTTCTACAGCCACCAGTGGTTCGCCGGCGGCCAGTGGGTCACCCTCGACGCGCCGCTGGAAACGCTGCCGCTGCTGGTGCGCGCCGGGGCCGGACTGCCGCTCAGCGAGCGCATCCGCCATGTTGCTGCGCAACAGGACGATCGCCGCGAACTGCAGCTGTTCCCGCTGAAAGGCGTCGGAACCACTTCGGGTCTACTGTTTGAGGATGACGGCGAAAGCTGGGGCTATAAACAGGGCGATGCGCTGTGGCTGGAGTGGGAAATGGCGTGCGACAGCAGCACTATCAACCTGAAGGTCAACGCCCGCGGCAATTATCGCCCGGCGTGGAAAGCGCTGAAGCTGTCATTACCGGCGGGAGAAAAACGCAAACTGCTGGTGAATGGCGTCGAAGGAACGGAGTGGAGGCTCTGAGCATATGCCGGGCGGCGGCTTACGCCTCGCCCGGCCTGGATTTAATAATGTTCCCGGATGGCGCTACGCTAATCCGGGCTACAAACTGGTGGCCTCAAAACCCCGGTGGCGCTACCGCTTACCGGGGCTACAGCACTGTGCGGTTTGGTAGCCCGGGTAACGGACAGTTTCAGTAACCATGGGTACAAGATAGAGCTCTTAAGCTCACAATGGCACGGACCGTAGGCCGGATAAGGCGCAGCCGCCATCCGGCGCGAAAGTGGCTCTTTACCCGCGGTTATTGCCCGGCGGCGCTACGCTTGCGCGGGCCTACAGATCACATGCCAGGCGTAGCCCGGGTAAGGCGTAGCCGCACCCCGGGTAACGAAGCGGGATTACTCGATACCTTTGCTGCGCAGGTAATCTTCGTAGTTGCCGCTGAAGTCGATCACCCGTTCCGGGGTAATCTCCAGCACGCGGGTGGCCAGCGAGCTGACGAACTCACGGTCGTGGGAGACGAAGATCAGGGTGCCCTGATACATCTCCAGCGCCATGTTCAGCGATTCGATGGATTCCATATCCAGGTGGTTGGTCGGTTCATCCATTATCAGGATGTTTGGCTTCTGCATCATCAGCTTACCAAACAGCATGCGGCCCTTCTCACCACCGGACAATACTTTCGCCGGCTTCTTGATGTCATCCTGGCTAAACAGCAGTCGACCAAGGATACTGCGCACCGCCTGCTCGTCGTCGCCTTCCTGTTTCCACTGGCTCATCCACTCGAAGACCGTCAGGTCGTTTTCGAACTCGTACTCATGATCCTGCGCGTAGTAGCCGAGTTGCGCATTTTCAGACCATTTCACGGTGCCGTTGTCCGGCTGCAGTTCACCCACCAGGGTTTTCAGCATCGTGGATTTACCCACGCCGTTGGCGCCCAGAATGGCAATCTTCTCGCCCACTTCCAGCAGCAGATTGACGTTTTTGAACAGCGGACCGTCTTCAAAGCCTTTGGTGAGGGCTTCCACTTCCAGCGCGTTACGGAACAGTTTCTTATCCTGCTCGAAGCGGATAAACGGGTTCTGACGGCTGGAGGCTTTAACCTCTTCCAGCTTGATTTTGTCAATCTGACGCGCGCGCGAGGTGGCCTGACGCGATTTAGAGGCGTTGGCGCTGAAGCGGCTAACGAAGGACTGCAGGTCAGCAATCTGCGCTTTTTTCTTGGCGTTGTCCGCCAGCAGACGTTCACGCGCCTGGGTGGCCGCCGTCATGTATTCATCGTAGTTGCCCGGATAGACGCGCAGCTCGCCGTAGTCCAGATCCGCCATGTGGGTGCAAACCATGTTCAGGAAGTGACGGTCGTGCGAGATGATAATCATGGTGCTGTCGCGGTCGTTCAGCGTCTGCTCCAGCCAGCGAATGGTGTCGATGTCCAGGTTGTTGGTCGGTTCATCGAGCAGCAGAATGTCCGGGTTAGAGAACAGCGCCTGCGCCAGCAGGACGCGCAGCTTCCAGCCTGGGGCGACTTCGCTCATCGGGCCGTAATGTTGTTCAACCGGAATGCCCACGCCCAGCAGCAGTTCGCCCGCGCGCGCTTCAGCAGAGTAGCCATCCATTTCGCCATATTTCACTTCCAGGTCGGCCACTTTATAGCCATCTTCTTCGCTCATCTCGGCGAGCGAGTAGATGCGATCGCGCTCCTGCTTCACTTCCCACAGCTCGCCGTGGCCCATGATGACCGTATCCAGCACGGTGAACGCTTCAAAGGCGAACTGATCCTGACGCAGCTTACCGATGCGCTCGTTCGGGTCGAGAGAAACGTTGCCCAGCGTCGGTTCGAGATCGCCGCCGAGGATCTTCATAAAGGTCGATTTACCGCTGCCGTTGGCGCCGATCAGACCATAACGGTTGCCGCCGCCAAATTTAACGGAGATATTTTCGAACAGCGGCTTACTGCCAAACTGCATGGTAACGTTGCTGGATACTAGCACGGGGATATCCTGAAAAAAGAGTATGAGGGGTGTGATACAGCAGACATTATGCCAGTAAATGACGCACTTTTCACGGTCTGCGGTAAATTCCGCCGCGGCGCTTGTGCTAAGGTCTTTGTCAGATGCGCCAGAGACCTGCGCGCAAACCGTTATTCTGTACGTGATGATGAGGAGTCCCATGACCACCAGTCAACCGCGACATCCGGCCTTTTTATCCCTGCAGGGCGGCATTAATTTTCGCGACCTGGGCGGCCAGCGCGCCGCCGACGGACGCCGGGTACGCAGCGGCAAGCTGCTACGCTCCGGTGCGCTAAACCGGCTAACGGCAGAGGATCTCGACCACCTGGATACCCTGCCGCTCAGCCGGGTGCTCGACTACCGCGACCCCGGTGAAGTACAGCGCACGCCGGACAAACTGAGCCCGCTCACCCACTATCTCAACGCGCCGGCCAATCCGCCGATCGGCGAGGTCAACGCGAAGGTCACCGAGCTGAATGCCGCCACCCTTAATGCGCTCAACGGCGAGCAGTTTATGCTGCAACTCTATCGCCAGCTGCCGTTTAACAATCCGGCCTATCGCCAGCTCGCCGCATGGCTGACGACCCCTTTCGACGGCGCCTTGCTGCAACACTGCGCGGTCGGTAAAGATCGCACCGGCGTCGGCTGCGCGTTAACCCTGTTCGCCGTCGGATGCGACAGCGAGACGGTGATGGAGGAGTATCTCCTTACCCATGGCATGCTGACGCAGGTGGAGGCCTGGATACTGGAGATGCTCGGCAACGACCTGACGGCCCAGGGGCGCCAGAGCCTGGCGGACATCCTGACGGTGAAAGAGTCCTATCTCGCCGCCGCGCTGTCGGTTATTCAGCAGCGCTATGGCAATGTCGACGCCTGGCTGGCGGAAGAGTACCAACTGACCGCCCCGGTCCGCGCGGCGCTGCAGGCCCGGCTGCTGGAAGACTAACCCTCGTCGCCCCGAATGCCAGGGCGCGGCAGCCGAGGAGACAGGGAAAAAAATGTGATTTCGTACACATCTGATTTACCTGTTCAGCGGAATGCACATATAATGCGCTCCCATCTACTGTCTCAATCATTAACAAAGGCCTGTGTGGCGTTGATTTCGCACACGACATTAAAAACTATGAAATTATCTACACTCTTAGCGGCAGCCTTCGCCATCGTAGGCTTTTGCAATACAGCGTCTGCTGTCACCTATCCTTTGCCAACCGATGGCAGCCGTTTGGTTGGTCAGAACCAGGTCATCACCATTCCGGATGATAACAAGCAGCCGCTGGAATACTTCGCGGCGAAATATCAGATGGGGCTTTCCAACATGCTGGAAGCCAACCCGGGGGTGGATACCTATCTGCCGAAGGGCGGTAGCGTCCTGAACATCCCTCAGCAGCTGATCCTGCCGGATACCGTCCATGAAGGGATCATCATCAACAGCGCCGAAATGCGTCTGTACTACTACCCGAAAGGCACCAACACCGTGATTGTTCTGCCGATCGGTATCGGCCAGTTAGGCAAAGACACGCCAATCAACTGGACCACCAAAGTCGAACGTAAGAAGGCTGGCCCGACCTGGACGCCGACCGCCAAGATGCATGCGGAATACGCTGCCGCCGGCAACCCGCTGCCAGCCGTCGTACCGGCCGGTCCGGATAACCCGATGGGCCTGTACGCGCTGTATATCGGCCGTCTGTACGCCATCCACGGTACCAACGCTAACTTCGGCATCGGCCTGCGCGTGAGCCATGGCTGCGTACGTCTGCGCAACGATGACATCAAATTCCTGTTTGAGAACGTGCCGGTCGGCACCCGCGTGCAGTTTATCGATGAGCCGGTAAAAGCCACCACCGAGCCGGACGGCAGCCGTTACATCGAGGTTCACAACCCGTTGTCGACCACCGAAGCGCAGTTCCAGGGCGGCGAGATCGTGCCGATCACCCTGACTCAGCCGGTACAGGCGATCACCAGCCAGTCTGATGTCGATCAGAACGTGGTCGAGCAGGCTATCCAGAACCGCTCCGGTATGCCGGTGCGTCTGAACTAAGTTCTGCATGACAATAAAAACGGCGGGCCTGATGCCCGCCGTTTTTTTTATCGGTGTTGTGCCGGGCTGCGGCTGACGCCTTGCCTGGCGACTGAACCTGACAACACCCTGGCTCTGCTAAGCGCTGCGCCAACCGGGGCCCCCGGTCTAGCCGTTATTCACCAGAATAATCCCGCCGTGGTCGTAGCGATAGTGGCAGTGGGCGTACTCCAGCGGCGTGCCGTCTTCCAGATAGATAACCTGCTCCACCTCCAGCACCGGATCGGTGGGCTCGCAGTGAAGATGCTGTTTATCCAGTTCATCCGGCTTCATCGCCCGCACCACGCGGTAAGATCCCATCAGCTTCAGCCCCAGCGTCTCCTGGATATAGCGAAACACCGAGCTTTCCAGATGGCTTTTATTGAGCCCCGGCACCAGCCCCACCGGCATGACCGTCAGATCCAGCGACACCGGTTCCCCGTTGAGCAACCGCAGGCGAACAAAGTCATACACCGGGGCATCGGCGTCGATCAGCAGCGAACTCTGCTCCTTGTCAGTGGGAAAACGCACCTCAAAGCGCACCACTTCGCTTTGTATCTCGCCAAGATGCTCCCAGGTTTTGGTGGCGCCGAAATAGTCGCTGCCGGGCAGCTCCCACTGCGACAGCTGAAGGAAATTTTTCCGCACAAAGGTGCCCTGCCCTTTGCGGGTATAGATCAGCCCTTCGACGATTAACTGGCGCATCGCCTGCTGGATGGTCATCCGGCTGGTGCTGAACTCTGCCGCCAGCGCAAACTGGTCAGGTAACGGCGCGCTGGCAGGATACTGCTGGCTGATGATCCGTTTTTTTATTTCCCGCGCGATTTGCAGATACTTCGCCGTCATTCCCCGGTCCTTATACATTCAGTGAGTGGCTGGCGGACAGGATCCACGGCCTGACCGCCAGAACACCATTACATCACGTCGCCATTGCTGTGGATCACCTGCTTCAGCCACGCATAGCTCTTCTTCGGCACCCGCCGCAGATCCTTGAGGTCATGGTTCTCGCGATTGACGTAGACCACGCCGTAGCGCTTACGCATATCGCCCTGCGAGCTGAGGATGTCGATTAATCCCCAGCCGAGATAGCCGATCACCTGCGCCCCATCCTCAAACATGGCCGCTTTCATGGCGTTGATATGGTCGCGATGGTAGGCGATGCGGTAATCGTCGGCAACCGGATGTTCACCGTCCCACGACTCAATCACCCCGATGCCGTTTTCAATCGGGAAAACCGGCAGGCGCCAGTCGTTATAATAGCGGGTGATAATGGTCCGGAAGCCCAGCGGATCGATCTGCCAGTTCCATTCTGTCGCGTTCAGGAACGGGTTATCCTGATTGCCATACAGCATATAGTTGTTGACCGCCGTTCCCGGCGGGATCGCGTCGCTGTTCAGCGTCCGGCTGGCGTAATAGCTGAACGCCAGATAATCGACCTTCACCGTCGCCATCAGCGCGAGATCCTCCGGACGATAGATATCATCGAACCCTTCGGTGGCGACAAAATGCATCACCTCCGGGCTGTAGCCCTCCCCGGCGTAAGCCCGCAGCAGGTTCTGGTTTAAAAACTCGTCCAGCTGCTGGGTGCACAGGATATCGCGTGGTTTGCAGGTCGCCGGATAAACCAGGGCGTGGGCCAGCATCCCGCCCATCAGACACTGCGGCTTCGTCTGATGCAGGTGATCGGTCAGATGGACGTGCGCCATCATCACATGATGCTGGATCAGGTACAGCTCGCGCAGGGTCTTCTCCCCCTCCAGATAGCCGGAAATCAGAAACGCTTCCGGCGAATGGTACAGATTCTGTTCATTAAAGGTGAGCCAGTATTTCACCTTGTCGCCATAGCAGGCGATCATCTTCTGGCCATAGCGAATAAAGGCGTCCATCACCCGGCGGTCGGTAAATCCGTTGTAGCGCTCCGCCAGCGAGAGCGGCATATCGAAGTGGTACAGACAGATCATCGGCTCGATGCCGCGGGCGATCAGTTCATCAATAAACTGATGGTAGAAGGCGATGCCCTCTTCATTGAACTCGCCGTCTCCTTCAGGGCACACCCGGCTCCAGGCGATCTGAAAACGGTAGCAGTTCATGCCCAGATCCTGCATCAGATCGAAATCTTCCCTAAAGCGATGATAGGAGTCGGTCGCCACCTTCCAGTCGGAAGCGAATTCTGCCGGTTGCCGGATATCGTACACCGACATCCCCTTGCCGCCCTCGTTCCACGCTCCCTCCGTCTGCATGCTGGAGACGGAATTACCCCATAAGAAATCTGCCGGTAGTCTGTTGTTCATCCTGCGCCTCGATATATGACTAGTCATTTAAATTTCATGACTAGTCATATATCGAAAAGCGAACGGATGCGCAAAGCCAGGGATCGTTTTCTGTGAGCCGGGCAAAAAAAGATCGCCCCGGAGGGCGATCCTGTCGAACGACGTGGAGGGCGGCAGACTGCTGCGGAAATCAGGCGCAGAGTTTGAAGAGCCAATAGCCGGTGAGGGCCGCCCACAGCAGCATGGGAATGGAGTAGAGATGGAAACGCCACCAGATCCGCCGATCGCCAGCCATGCGCAGGGCGATGATATTGGCCAGCGAGCCCGGCAGCAGACCAAAGCCCCCCACGTTAACCGCCCAGGCGAGCAGGATCGACGGTGGGACATAGTTGAGCAGCAGAATGGTCGAGGGCACATTGCTGATCACCTGCGACAGGCCGATGGCGGTCAGCCACAGTCCACCGCCGGAGAGCGTCCCGACCCCGCTCAGCACCTGGTGCAGCGCCGGAAGCTGGGTCAGCAGATGGACGTCGATAAACATCACCATAAACACCAGCAGCAGCGACCAGTCAACATGGACGATCACCGCCCGGGCCAGCGCCAGAAAGCCCAGCAGCACCAGCGCCAGTCCCCACAGCGCTTGATCCATCTCCAGCGCCGTCAGGAACACCAGATAGAGCCCCAGACAGCTCCAGACGAGCTTAGGCTGCCACGATGGCGCCATATCGCTGCTCTGGTAGGTAAGCCGCTTTGCCGGGAAACAGAACCAGCACAGCGCCAGCAGGGTCAGCATCATTGCCGCCGCCAGGGGCAGCATCTGGCCGATAAACCCAGGGAAAGAGAGACCGGAGCGTCCCCACAGCAAGATGTTCTGCGGGTTGCCGATCGGCGTCAGCAGCGACCCGGCGTTCACCGCCAGCGCTTCGAAAATAATCAGCCGGTTTACCGGGATGGCGCACCACTTCTTCAGGGTCAGGGTCAGGGGCACCACAATAAACAGCGCGACATCGTTGGTGAGGAAGGTGGACAGCAGCGCCGCCGCCAGCACCATAAACATAGCCAGCTGACGCTCGGTGACAAAGCGGCGGGCCATTTTACGCCCCAGCACGTCAAAATAGCCGCTCAGTTCAATCCCCTTGGTCAACAGCATCAGGCCGCTGAGGGTAATGATGGTATGCCAGTCAATGGCCGCCGGCCAGCTTGCCGGGACAAACGGCACCATCACGCTGAGCACGCAGGCGATAATCAGCAGCAGATGGAGAAAACGATCGCGCAGCAGCGACTGGACGAAGGGAAGAGTCATGCTTCCTGAGATCCCTGTGTTTGGGTAAATTTCAGGAACATCGCCAGCGTCTCTTCGCTCACGTGATGCTCCATCCCTTCGGCATCACGACGGGCGATCTCCGGACTGACGCCGATCGCCAGCAGGAAGTTCTCCACGATTTGATGGCGCTCACGGCTCTCCTGGGCCAGCTTCTCACCCTCCGCGGTTAAGAATATGCCGCGCCACGGGATCTGTTCGATAAGGCCGACGCTGGCCAGCCGTTTGAGCATCTTGGCGACGGTGGGCTGCGAGACCCCCAGCCGGGCGGCCATATCCACCTGACGCGCCTCGCCCACCTCGCGGATGAGGTCGGAAATCAGTTCAACATAGTCGTCAATCAGCTCGCGCCGATGCGCTTCCCGCACCTGGCGGAACCCTTCAACGTGCTCTTCAACATTTACTAACTGCGTCACTTTTTTTGTTATTGGCTTACCTGCGCGACGGTTCATTGTGCTTCCTCATTCGTGTGACGCGTCAAGCATCATATAAAAAGATCCACATTGTAATGGATTGCGCCAAGAGCACAAAAATTTAACGTTTTAGCCATAGCTATAAAATATAGCCTGTGCTATATCTGTATATAATGCAAACATCCATCAGGGAGTGATGGAGCGAACAGGCAGGAGGAGAGCAGATGAACGAATTCAAGAGGTGCTTAAACGTGTTCAGCCATTCACCCTTTAAAGTACGCTTAATGCTGCTCGGTATGCTGTGCGAGATGATCAACGGTAAACCGCAGCAGGACAAACCCCATCGCTAAGGCGGCGTCGCGGTACGCCGCTTCATTTTTCCGTCATCATCTGCCGCTAAACTGACCTGTTTATCCCGTTTCCCCCACCTTTTTTCAAGTTTTGTAAGCGTCCTCGCAAAACAATCTGTTATGTCTGGTTGACCTTACCATTTACAAGCCCTATCTTTGCACAGCCCTGCCACATTCGCGGCTCGCAGAGACCCTCTTCACGCACTGTCCAGCAGGTTTTACCCCTTGAAGCCAGGGGATGCGCATGGCCTCTTTTTGATTGTTTACTATGAATGTCACCACCCTGAAAGATACGCTGGTCGCCCGCCGACTGGCACTGAACCCATGGACAGGATTCTACTTTTTGCAATCGCTGTTGATTAACCTGGCGCTGGGCTATGAATTTAGCCTGCTCTATACCGTGGCATTTACCTGCGTGTTACATCTTCTGTGGCGTGCCTTTCCGCGCGTGCAGAAAGGAGTGGTCGGCGCTTATTCTCTGCTGGCGGCCCTCTACTACCCGTTTGGCCAGGCTTACGGCGCGCCCAACTTCAATACCTTGCTGGCGCTGCACGCCACCAACGTGGAAGAGTCCACGGAAATCCTCACCATCTTCCCGTGGTACAACTATCTGCTGGCGGTATTTATCTTCGCGCTGGGGATCATCGCGGTCCGCCGCAGGATCGTCGAGCAGACCCGCTGGGGAAAAATGGAGACCCTGGGCCTGCTGTTCAGCATCGGGATCTTCTTTCTTCAGCCGGTGCAAAATCTCGCCTGGGGCGGTGTATTCAAGGTGATCGATACTGGTTACCCGGCCTTCCGTTTTGTCAAAGACGTGGTGGTGAATAATAACGAGGTGCTGGACGAGCAGGCGCGGATGGCGCAGCTGGCCGGCATGAAAGATAGCTGGCACGTGCTGGCGGTGAAGCCGAAGTACCATCTTTATGTGGTGGTGATCGGTGAAAGCGCCCGCCGCGACGCCCTCGGCGCCTTCGGCGGCCACTGGGACAACACGCCGTTTGCCAGCTCGGTGAACGGGTATCTGTTTAACAACTACGTCGCCGCCAGCGGCTCGACGCAAAAATCCCTCGGCCTGACCCTTAACCGGGTGGTCGATGGCAAACCGCAGTTTCAGGATAACTTTGTCACCCTCGCCAACCGCGCCGGTTTCCAGACCTGGTGGTTCTCCAACCAGGGGCAGATCGGCGAGTACGACACCGCTATCGCCAGTATCGCCAAACGGGCGGATGAAGTGCAGTTCCTGAAAAACGGCGATTTCGAAGCCAATAAAAACACCCAGGACGAGCAGTTACTGAAGCTGACCGAGCAGGTGCTCTCCACCCAGCGCACCCAGCCGCAGCTGATTGTTCTGCATCTGATGGGCTCGCACCCGCAGGCCTGCGACCGGACCAAAGGCAAATATACGGTTTTCGTCCAGTCGAAAGAGACCTCCTGCTATCTCTACAGCATGACGCAAACCGATACCCTGCTGGCTAAGCTCTACAGCCAGTTGCAAAATTCCGGCGACACCTTTTCCCTGACCTACTTTTCCGATCATGGTCTGGCGTTCAAGGAGCGAGGAAAAGAGGTGCAGTATCTGGCGCACGACGATAAGTTCCAGCAGAACTTCCAGGTGCCGTTTATGGTGCTCTCCAGCGATGACAAAGCGCATAAAGTCATTAAGGCGCAGCGCTCGGCAAATGATTTCCTCAGCTTCTTCTCGCAATGGACCGGCATCAAGGCGGCGGAAATCGCCCCGCGCTATCGGTTTATCTCTGAGCAGAAGGCCGGCCCGGTGTATATCACCAACTTCCAGCTGCAGAAGGTGGACTATTCACACCTCGGCAGCGATGAGTTCACCATCAACTAAAACGACGCGGTCAGCGCCGGCCAACCGGCCGGGCTGGCGGTCAGCAGGCAAAAAAAATCCGCCCCAGGAGGCGGATTTTTTATATCACCGGAGTGATTAGAAGCGGTAACCCACGCCAGCGATCCAGGTGCCGACGTCAACGTTACGAATACGAGACTGCTCGTAGGAGAAGTCCAGGGCAACGTTTTCGATCGGGTTGAACTGCAGACCAGCACCGTAGGAGAAACCGTAGTCGCTCATATCGGATTTATTAGGGAAGTTGTTGTTCTGGAATTTACCGTAACCAACACCCACTACGCCGTAGATGCTTGCCCAGTCGTTCAGACGGTAAGCCGGACCAGCGGTGATGCCGTAGTACTGACCTTTGTTGTAAGTACCGTTGCTGTTATTATCCTTTTCGGTGTAGGTGAAGGAACCGATAACGCCCAGCGGGTTGTTATCTTGCTCGTAACGGTATTTCAGGTTGAAACCGCCAGCTTTGTTCGCTTTACCCTGCATGTCGCTCTGCGCGTAACCGCCGGTTACGGTAGAAGTTGCAGCAAATGCAGTAGTACCTACGGATGCAGCCAGAACAACGGCCAGTGCTGAAAGACGTGCAATTTTATTCATAACCACCTCAAATGTGTTTCTAATAAGTCCTAAGCCTTAAATATATCAAAAACTTTTGGGAAACTCTTTGGAGTTTACATTGTCTAACATACTTTTTCATGTAACCAAAAGTTTCCATATTTCTATAACAATATGGAAAACAACAGTTTTTGGCGTTAACTTACAGTTTAACGCTCATTAAGAAATTCGCAAGCATCCAGATTAATCCTAATCACCTGGTGAATTTCTCAGCAATTTTCGCCATTGTACTGTTTTTGCCCCTGTTTTTTTCAACATTAGCTCAACCGCCAGCAGCTAATTCCAGTACACTGGAACTTTTACCCCTTTTGACAAAAATTGACAGGAGAAAGGATGCCCGGTCCATCCCGAAAAGCGGCGGCATGGTTGCCGATAGTGGTGATTTTAATCGCTATGACCTCGATTCAGAGCGGCGCATCGCTCGCCAAATCGCTGTTCCCGGTGGTCGGCGCCCCGGGAGTTACCGCCCTGCGCCTGGCGCTCGGGACGCTGATCCTGGTGGTGGTGTTCAAGCCCTGGCGGCTACGTTTCTCTCCGGCGCAGCGCGTGCCGCTGCTGCTGTACGGCCTGGCGCTCGGGGCGATGAACTATCTGTTTTATTTATCCCTGCAGCGTATTCCGCTCGGCGTGGCGGTGGCCCTCGAGTTTACCGGCCCGCTGGCGGTGGCGCTTTTCGGCTCGCGCCGCCCGCTGGATTTTGTCTGGGTGGCGCTGGCGATCCTCGGGCTGTGGTATCTCCTGCCGCTGGGGCAGAACGTGGCGCAGGTGGATTTAACCGGCGCGCTGTTTGCTCTCGGCGCCGGGGCCTGTTGGGCGGTCTATATTCTGACCGGCCAGCGCGCGGGCGAGGAGCATGGTCCAGCCACGGTGGCGATGGGGTCGCTTATCGCCTCGCTGGTCTTTGTCCCGTTAGGTATGGCGCAAGCCACCGATACGCTGTGGCAATGGTCGCTGCTGCCCCTGGGGCTGGGGATTGCCATTCTCTCCACCGCACTCCCCTACTCTCTGGAGATGATGGCCCTGACGCGCCTGCCGACGCGCACCTTCGGTACGCTGATGAGCCTCGAGCCGGCGCTAGCCGCCCTGTCCGGTATGATCTTCCTTGGCGAAACCCTGAACCTCTCCCAGACCCTGGCGCTGGGCGCCATTATCATCGCCTCAATGGGCGCCACGCTGACCATGCAGCGGCAGAGCAAAATCAAGCAAGTCGATATCAATTAACATTCTGTTACGGCGGCGGCCCGCGCCAGCTGCGGGCCTGCCAGCCTTCGCTAACCTTCTGATTGGACTTGTTTTTTCAAATAGCCAACCACTTTGCGCTATCGGAGTGATATGGCCTGCCGATGCCTCATACTTTAAAACCCTTGCTATACTTAGTCCCGAAGTTACCTGGGACAACGCTCCACATCATTCAGTTTTGAAGTGTGACGAGCATCAATATCAAGAGGATATGAAACGATGAGTACCGCTAAACTGGTTAAATCAAAAGCATCTAATCTGGTCTATACCCGCAACGATGTCGCTGACAGCGAAAAGAAAGCGACCATTGAGCTGTTGAATCGCCAGGTGATCCAGTTCATTGACCTGTCCCTTATCACCAAGCAGGCACACTGGAATATGCGCGGTGCGAACTTTATCGCCGTGCACGAAATGCTGGACGGTTTCCGTACTGCGCTCACTGAGCATCTGGATACCATGGCGGAGCGCGCCGTGCAGCTGGGCGGCGTCGCCCTGGGCACCACTCAGGTGATCAACAGCAAAACCCCGCTGCAGAGCTACCCACTGGATATCCATCATGTTCAGGATCACCTGAAAGCGCTGGCTGACCGCTACGCGGTAGTGGCTAACGATGTGCGCAAAGCGATCGGCGAAGCTAAAGACGAAGATACCGCAGATATCTTCACCGCCGCTTCCCGCGACCTGGATAAATTCCTGTGGTTTATTGAAGCGAATATCGAGTAAGGCTTTGCCGTCGGCCGCAGCGCGGTCGACGGCGCCTTTGCTTTCCCCACCCAGCCCTTGTTGTTTTTCCCTCCTCGGTTTTCCCTCACCCGCTGGCCTTGCACCATTTCAGGGCGTCAAATTGATGAAAATGCGCACAAAAGTAAAACAATTGTAATAATCACCTCACACAATCGTTACGGCGAGATTGTTTTCCCATCAGGGTTTGCGCTAAAAATGGGCTCGTTATTCAGCGACCTCAGGATGCACCAAAATAACGCCCCGTTATGGTGCACTCTTTGCCTGAAACGATCGATATTGTGCAACGGCTACCGCTTCGTTTGTTGAAAAACAACAGCTTGTAAAAGTGGCACGATTTTTTCATTAGGCTAGTCGTTCTCGCAGGGGATCGTCCCGTGGATATAAAAGGAAATGCTATGAAGTCTGTATTTAAAGTTTCACTGGCTGCACTGACCCTGGCTTTTGCGGTTTCTTCCCATGCCGCCAATAAGACCCTGGTTGTCGCCACCGATACGGCGTTCGTCCCGTTCGAATTTAAGCAAGGCGATAAGTATGTGGGTTTTGACGTTGACCTGTGGGCGGCCATCGCCAAAGAGCTGAAGCTCGACTACACCCTGAAGCCAATGGACTTCAGCGGCATTATCCCGGCGCTGCAAACCAAAAATATCGATCTGGCGCTGGCGGGGATCACCATTACCGACGAGCGTAAAAAAGCCATCGACTTCTCTGACGGCTACTACAAGAGCGGCCTGCTGGTGATGGTCAACGCCAATAATAACGACATCAAAGATGTGAAAGATCTGAACGGCAAAGTGGTCGCGGTGAAGAGCGGCACCGGCTCCGTTGACTACGCGAAAGCCAATATCAAAACCAAAGATCTGCGTCAGTTCCCGAACATCGATAACGCCTACATGGAGCTGGGTACCGGCCGCGCGGATGCGGTCCTGCACGATACGCCGAACATCCTCTACTTCATCAAAACCGCGGGCAACGGCAAATTCAAAGCGGTAGGTGAATCACTGGAAGCGCAAAACTACGGTATCGCCTTCCCGAAAGGCAGCGACGAGTTGCGTGAGAAAGTGAACGGTGCGCTGAAAACGCTGCGCGAGAACGGCACCTACAACGAAATTTATAAAAAATGGTTCGGCACTGAACCAAAATAATAAAAACGTACATCGCCGGGCGCAGTCCCGGCGACTTCACAACGGTCTTCCGGCACAGACGTTGCGGGAGACAGTATTTTGGCGGAGGCTTTCCTCTGCTCTCGACACGGTAACAGGAACGTATTATGCAGTTTGACTGGAGTGCCATCTGGCCTGCCATTCCGATTTTGTTGGAAGGCGCCAAAATGACGCTGTGGATTTCCGTCCTCGGCCTGGCCGGCGGCCTGATCATCGGTCTGGTGGCCGGTTTTGCCCGCTGCTTCGGCGGCTGGATCGCCAACCACATCGCGCTGGTGTTTATTGAAATCATTCGCGGCACCCCGATTGTGGTGCAGGTTATGTTCATCTACTTTGCGCTGCCGATGGCCTTTAGCGATCTGCGCATTGACCCCTTCTCCGCGGCGGTAGTGACCATCATGATTAACTCGGGCGCCTATATCGCGGAAATTACCCGCGGCGCGGTGCTCTCCATTCATAAAGGCTTCCGCGAAGCGGGCCTGGCGCTGGGCCTGTCGCGTCGCGAAACCATTCGCCACGTGATCCTGCCGCTGGCGCTGCGCCGCATGCTGCCGCCGCTGGGCAACCAGTGGATCATCAGCATCAAGGACACCTCGCTGTTCATCGTCATCGGCGTCGCCGAACTGACCCGTCAGGGACAGGAGATCATCGCCGGCAACTTCCGCGCGCTGGAAATCTGGAGCGCCGTTGCCGTGATCTACCTGATCATCACCCTGGTCCTGAGCTTTATTCTGCGTCGTCTTGAAAGAAGGATGAAAATCCTGTGATTGAATTTAAAAACGTCTCCAAGCACTTTGGCCCGACCCAGGTGCTGCACGATATCTCTCTGAAAATCAATCAGGGTGAAGTGGTGGTCATTATCGGCCCGTCCGGCTCCGGTAAATCGACGATGCTGCGCTGCATCAATAAACTGGAAGAGATCACCAGCGGCGATCTGATTGTCGATGGCCTGAAGGTCAACGATCCGAAGGTGGACGAACGTCTGATTCGTCAGGAAGCCGGGATGGTGTTCCAGCAGTTTTACCTGTTCCCGCACCTCACGGCGCTGGAAAACGTGATGTTTGGCCCGCTGCGGGTACGCGGCGCCAGCAAGCAGGCGGCGGAGAAGCTGGCGAAAGATCTGCTGGCGAAAGTCGGTCTGGCAGAGCGCGCGCATCACTATCCGTCTGAACTCTCCGGCGGCCAGCAGCAGCGTGTGGCCATCGCCCGCGCGCTGGCGGTGAAGCCGAAGATGATGCTGTTTGATGAGCCCACCTCCGCGCTCGACCCGGAACTGCGTCATGAAGTGCTCAAGGTGATGCAGGATCTGGCGGAAGAGGGCATGACGATGGTGATTGTGACCCACGAAATCGGCTTTGCCGAAAAAGTGGCCTCGCGACTGATCTTTATCGACAAGGGACGAATTGCCGAAGACGGCAACCCACAGGAGCTGGTGAACAACCCGCCAAGCCCGCGTCTGCGGGAATTCCTGCAGCACGTCGCCTGACCCACAACGGCTCTCTCCGTCGCGGAGAGAGCCGCTTTCCAGATTCCTCTTCCCTCCCCTTCCGCCATCGGCTTCTATACTTACCCGTTTACGTTGCAACGGAGGTGCCCATGCCGTGGATCCTGCTTTTGCTCGCTGCGCTGTTTACTCCCCCGCTTTCCGCCGCCGCCCTGCCCGGCGTGCCGACCGCTAATGCCGATAAAACCAGCGCCAGCGAACCCGATGTAGAACAGAAAAGAGCGGCCTATGCCGCGCTGGCCGACGTGCTGGCCAACGACTCCGCCCGCCAGGAGCTCATTGACCAGCTGCGTAAAGCGGCCGCAACGCCGCCGCCCGACAGCACCCCGACGCTGACGCCGCCGGCGGTGAAAGAAGAGACCACGGTGCTGGAGAACGTCACGCAGATCAGCCGGGAATATGGCGATGAGTTCTCATCGCGCTTCTCCCAGCTGTGGCGCAATATTACCGGCTCGCCGCATAAGCCCTTTAATCCGCAAACCTTTACCAGCGCCGCCTGGCATTTTTTACTGCTGGCCGGGCTGGTGTTTGCCTTCTGGTGGCTGGTACGCCTCGCGGCGCTGCCGCTGTATCGTAAAATGGGCGAATGGGGACGGCATAAAAACCGCGATCGCGGAAACTGGCTCCAGCTGCCGTTGACCATCGCCGGGGCGTTTATCATCGATCTGCTGCTGCTGGCGCTGACCCTGTTTATCGGTCAGCTGTTGAGCGATCGCCTGAATGGCGACAACCCTACTATCGCCTTCCAGCAGAGCCTTTTCCTCAACGCCTTCGCGCTGATCGAATTCTTTAAAGCCATCCTGCGGCTCATTTTCTGCCCGCGCATCCCGGCGCTCAGGCCCTTTAACCTCAGCGACGAGGCCGCCTCCTACTGGAGCCTGCGCCTGAGCGCCCTCAGCAGCCTGATCGGCTACGGCCTGATCGTCGCGGTGCCGATTATCTCCAACCAGGTGAATGTTCAGGTCGGCGCGCTGGCTAACGTCGTCATCATGCTGTGCATTACGCTGTGGGCGCTGTATCTGATTTTCCATAACAAAGCGGTGATTACGCAGGGGCTGATCCATCTGGCTGACCGCTCGCTCTCCTTCTTTAGCCTGTTTATCCGCGCCTTCGCCCTGATCTGGCACTGGCTGGCCTGCGCCTACTTTGTGGTGCTCTTTTTCTTTTCCCTGTTCGACCCAGGCAACAGCCTGAAATTTATGATGGGCGCCACCCTGCGCAGCCTGGCGATCATCGGCGGCGCGGCGCTGGTGTCCGGCATTCTGTCGCGCTGGATAGCCAAAACCATCACCCTCTCCCCTGCCACTCAGCGCAACTATCCTGAGCTGCAAAAGCGGTTGAACGGCTGGATCTCCGCGTCGCTGAAGGCAGCGCGTATTCTCACCGTCTGCGTCGCCATCATGCTGCTCCTGAGCGCCTGGGGGCTGTTTGACTTCCGCGAATGGCTGCACAACGATGCCGGGCAAAAAACGGTGGATGTGCTGATCCGTATCGCCCTTATCCTCTTCTTCTCCGCTATCGGCTGGACGGTGCTGGCCAGCCTGATCGAAAACCGACTGGCCTCGGATATCCATGGCCGCCCGCTGCCCAGCGCGCGGGCCAGGACGCTGCTGACGCTGTTTCGCAACGCGCTGGCGGTGGTGATCAGCACCATCACGGTGATGATTTTGCTCTCGGAGATTGGGGTCAATATCGCGCCGCTGCTGGCCGGCGCCGGGGCGTTGGGGCTGGCCATCTCGTTTGGCGCGCAAACCCTGGTCAAAGACATTATCACCGGTATTTTTATCCAGTTTGAGAACGGGATGAATACCGGCGATCTGGTCACCATCGGTCCCTTGACCGGCACGGTGGAACGGATGTCGATTCGCTCAGTGGGGGTGCGCCAGGATACCGGCGCTTATCACATTATCCCCTGGTCCTCGATCACCACCTTTGCCAACTTCGTGCGCGGCATTGGCTCGGTGGTGGCCAACTATGACGTCGACCGCCATGAGGATCTGGAAAAAGCCAGTCAGGCGCTGAAGGCGGCGGTGGACGATCTGCTGGCCCAGGAGGAGATCCGCGGCCTGATCATTGGCGAACCGTCGTTCGCCGGGCTGGTGGGGCTGAGCAATACCGCCTTTACGCTGCGCGTCAGCTTCACCACCCTGCCGCTGAAGCAGTGGACGGTGCGTTTTGCCCTCGACACCCAGGTGAAAAAGCACTTCGACCGCGCCGGGGTTCGCGCCCCGGTACAAACCTGGCAGCAGCTGCCGATGCCGGGCGCCGACAGCCCGGCCGCGGAGTAGTTAGAACGGACGGCGGCGTTTGGCGTCGTCCATAAAGCTCCAGGCGATAAAGCGGCTCTGCTTTTGCCCCTGGGCCATCTCTTTTTTCACCACTTTCACTGCCCCGACCTCGGTCAGCAGGCGGTAGAGCGGCGGCAGATTGTCGCCGCGCGACACCAGCGAGGTAAACCATTTCACCTGGCGGGCGAAGGCCTGACTTTCGCGGATCATCTGCGAGATAAAGGCCACTTCGCCCCCTTCGCACCACAGCTCCTGCTGCTGACCGCCAAAGTTAAGCCCGCTGTCGGCGCCGAGTCCGAGATTGCGGCGCTTGCGCTCACCGCCCGCCCGGGCGCTCTCTGCGGAGTCATGGAACGGCGGATTACACAGCGTGGCGTCATAGGTCTCGTTTTTGTGGATCACGCCGTGGAAGATAGCCTGGCTCTCTTTTTGCCGACGCAGACGGATCTGCCGGGTCAATCCCGGGTTGCCATTGACAATCGCCTGCGCGCTGGCGAAGGCTTCCGGGCTGATTTCGCTGCCGGTAAAGCGCCAGCCGTACTCGTGAACGCCGATCAGGGGATAAATGAGGTTGGCGCCGGTGCCAATATCGAGGATCGTGGCTTGCTTCGGCACTTCGCCGCTGTCCCCGGCCAGCAGATCCGCCAGATGATGAATATAATCGGCCCGCCCGGGCACCGGCGGACAGAGAAAACCATCAGGAATGTCCCAGTGTTTGACCGCGTAGAAATGCGCCAGCAGCGCTTTATTCAACGCCTTTACCGCCTGCGGATTGGCAAAATCAATGGTCTGCTCACCCAGCGGATTGAGCGTAATGTATCCCTGCAGGTCAGGATGCGCCTGGCAGAGCGCGGGCAGGTCGTAGCGTTGATGGTGGCGGTTACGCGGGTGTAACCCCGGTTTCTGGGCTTTCATGACAATCTCCTTTGAACAGCCGCGTAAGATACCCGTTGACGGCCGCTCGGTAAATAAGGGAGTCTGGATATCTCCTTTATCCGTGACAGGTGCAGCATGTACTTTTATCAACCTTCGCAGGGCCACGGCCTGCCGCATGACCCGCTCAACGCAATAATCGGGCCTCGCCCGATAGGCTGGATCGCCTCGCAGGACGCCGAGGGCCAGCGTAATCTGGCGCCATACAGCTTTTTTAACTGTTTTAACTATCGCCCGCCGATCATTGGTTTCGCCAGCAGCGGCTGGAAAGACAGCGTGCGAAATATCGTCGAAACGAAGGAGTTCGTCTGGAACCTGGCGACGCGCCCGCTGGCCGCCGCGATGAACGAAACCTCCGCCTCGATCCCGCACCATGAGGATGAATTCGTGCGCGCCGGACTCACCGCCGCCGCCAGCCGCCTGGTCAAGGCCCCCCGGGTGGCGGAGAGCCCGGTGAACTTTGAGTGCCGCCTGTCGCAATGTATTCAGCTCACCACCGCCGACGGCAACCTTGTCGATACATGGCTGGTGCTCGGCGAAGTGGTCGCCGTGCATATCGATGAATCACTGCTGGAGAACGGCATCTATCAAACCGCCCGCGCTCAGCCGATCCTGCGTGCCGGGGGGCCGAGCGCCTATTACAGTATTGATGACAGCCTGCGTTTTGACATGATCCGCCCGGATGCCCGCTAAATAATATCCCTGGCGCGGGGACCGCTACCCTGCGCCGGTTGCGGGCGAAACGCCTTGTTTTTGCATAAAAAATTCCCTACCGCGCGGGCTGGAAAGGCCTACACTTAAGCTATGTCCCATGCTGTTTATGAGGATATGCTGATGAAAATCACCTCGCTGCTGTTTGCCGCTGCGCTTGCCGCTCATGCCGACGCGGCCTCTTCCCTGCCGCCGCCCCCCGTACTGCCCTATGACGGGCCGCTGCGTCCTGTCGGCACCGTCTCCGCCTCCGGCGCCCGCACCCTTGACGACCTGGTGGCCGCCCTCGCGGATAAGGCCCTCCGTCGTGGGGCGATAGCCTGGCGGGTCAATGCCGCCAGCAGCGGTAACCGGCTGTACGGTTCAGCTATAATTTATCAATAACCCTTTTTTACAGGAGGCAGACAATGGCATCAGGTTGGGCAGGCGACGGCGCCGTACAGGATCAGATCGACAGCACCATTGACGATGCGGTGGCTCGCGCCCGCCGCGAGCTTCCGCACGGCGAAAGCAACAAATTTTGTGATGAATGCGGAGAGCCGATTCCAGAGGCGCGCCGACAGGCGATACCCGGGGTGAGATACTGCGTGAAGTGCCAGCAGGAGAAAGATTTACATAACAATACATTTTCAGGATATAATCGCCGTGGTTCCAAGGATAGCCAGCTACGCTGACTTTCCTTTACCGTTCATGACAGCCTTTCGCATTATCTTTTCGCGCACACTTTTTGGCGATAAATGTCGCAATATGTGCCCTTAAGCGTGCCGGTCCCCCTCGCTCCGCCATCAGACGAAAAGAATGAGAAATAATTTATTAATAATCAGTAAATTATTAATCATTCAAAAAATTAGATGAAGACTGTGAATTTCCTTCGATTTTATCTCCCGCAAAAAAGCGTGATACTTATCACATCGACGGAACATCGTCCCCTGAACAGAACAACCTGCGAGAGATTAACTATGAAAAACATCAAATATGCTGCCGCTGCCATCGCTCTGACCGCCCTTTCCTTCGGCGCCTTTGCCGCCGAGCCGGTTACCCCCGCTCAGGCTGAAAGCATGAATAAGATCGGCGTGGTGTCTGCGCAAGGCGCAACCACGTTAGATGGTCTGGAAGCGAAACTGGCTGCTAAAGCCGAAGCCGCTGGCGCAACCGGCTATAGCATCACTTCCGCTAACACCAACAACAAACTGAGCGGTACCGCGGTTATCTATAAATAATCGCAGCTCAACCTTGTAAGCCACTGAATTAACCCTGAAAAGACCTTTAATACCCTTGCCTTGCCCGTCCGAGCCACCGGACGGGCTTTTTTTTATTCTGCCGAGCCAATCACCAGCAGTCGTTGACGCGGCTGAGCCCCTGCTCCAGGGTTGAGACCTCCCCGCAGGCCAGCAGACAGCAGGCCAGCTGGATCTTCAGCGAGTGGGGTACCGGTTCGACGCCGGCGACGCAGCGTTCGATCCAGCGCGCGGTCACTTCGGGATCTTTCGAGGCCGGCAGAATGACTTCCTCCGCCGCTGCCTCGGTCTGACGGTCGCACAGCGCCCGCACGCCCTGGTCATCGATCAGGCTGATCTGCGGGCAGCGCTGCGGGTTGGCATACACTTCGCCTTCGGTACCGTGCATCAGCAACGCGCGGCCACCGGTCTCGCGAAAGAAGCCCGCCACCCTGGGAACATATTCCGGATGCGATACGCTGGAGAGACGTAACGCCTCCCCTTCGCCAAACGGCGTGGCCAGTTTGGCCAACGTATGGGCGCTGTTGCGCACGCCCATCCGCCAGCGCATCGCCAGCTGTTTCTCCAGCGGCGGGCAGAAGGCCCCCACCGGGATATATACCGGTTCATGCCCCTCCAGCTGCGCCTGAGCCTGGCCGGCATGCCGGGTAGCCGGAATGTCCAGCAGGGTAAAAATGGTCTCGGTCAGCACCCGGGTCGGATCGTGACTGACGCCGTGAACCACGACCGGAAACCCCAGCTTGTGCAGGAGCATCGCCAGCAGAGGCGTCAGGTTCGCCTGCTTGCGCGCGCCGTTGTAGCTGGGGATAACGATCGGCATCGGCTTGCCTGCCGGCGGGGTCAGGCGCAGAGTATGCTGCTGCATCGCGGCGTAAAAGCCTTTCATCTCCGCTTCGCCTTCGCCTTTGATGCGCAGGGCGATTAATATTCCCCCCAGCTCCAGCTCCGGCACCTCGCCGTTCAGCATCCGCGCGTAGAGCGCACGGGCGGTCTCTTCATCCAGGTCGCGGGCATGATTCTTACCGCGGCCCACCTCTTTTATAATTTTGCTGTACTCCATGGCTCCCCCTGTTGCGTCACGCGCCGGCGTCAACGACGTTTGCGGCCTGTCTGTTTTGCTGTCTGTTTTGCTTTACGTTTTACTATAACCTCCGGGACGCCCGGCTGCTCTATGGGAAAAACAGGTAACGCGTTCAGTAGACGCGAGCCGTAGTTTTTGGTCAACAGACGCTTATCGTAAATCACCACCTCTCCCCAGCAGTGATGGCTACGGATCAGACGTCCCACCTGCTGAATAAGATTAAAGGAGGCGCTGGGCAAACTCTGTACCTCGAAGGGATAACGATTGAGGCTTTTCAGCCATTCGCCTTCGGTGATCACTACCGGGCTGTCGATGGGCGGAAAGGCGATTTTATGGATATGCACCTGGCTTAACAGATCGCCTTTTAAATCGAGACCTTCGGCGAAGGACTGCAGGCCCACCAGCACGCTGCGCTCGCCGCTTTCCACCCGTTTGCGATGCAGCTCCACCAGCCGGTAGCGCGGCTGGTCGCCCTGCACCAGCAGCATCAGGCGCAGATCGGTCACATGCTCCAGGAAGCGATTCATCGCTCGCCCGCTGGCGAACAGCACCAGCATCCCGAGATGTTTCTTGCTCTCCACCTGCTGGCGAAAATAGGCCGCCATCTCGGCGATGTGCTGCTCTTCGTTATCCATCAGCGGTTCATAGCGCATTTGAGGAATAATAATTTTCCCCTGCTCTACGTGGTTGAACGGCGAATCCAGCGCCACGAAGCGGTCGCCCGCTTTCTCCTTCAGGCCGCTCATCTCCTGCAGGCGCGAGAAGCTGTTTAGAGAGCGCAGCGTCGCTGACGTCACCACGATATGCGGCACGCTGCGCCACAGCAGTCGTTCAAGCTGATCGCTGACACGGATGCCGACGCAGTGGAACCAGACGTGGATCTGGCCGTCGCGCACCACCCGCGTCGCCCATTTGGTCACCGGCGCGCCAGAGGACTGCGCCAGCGACGCCAGACGCCACAGCTTGCTTTGGCTTTCAAACATGCCGAGGGCGCGGTTCATCTGCAGCAGCACCCGATGCAGGCGCACCACGTCATGGCTGCCGGTCTTTTCGCTGAGATCGTTAAGGAACAGCTCCGCCAGCCCGCGCAGCGTCTCGGTGAGCTTCGCCAGCCGCTGGCAGATCTCCATCACCTCCTGCGGCAGTTCGCCCATCGGGAAGCGATGCTCCGCTTCCTGACCGGCGGGCATATAGAGATTGAGAATATTATTCAACGACGCAATTAGCTCGAACAGCTCTTCGCAATGGCCAGCGAGCCGCTCCGCATTGGCCAGCGGCGGCGTGGTTTTCGGGCGGAACTGCTCCATGCAGGTAGCCACCAGCTTGCAGAACAGATCCAGCTGCAGGCGAAACCAGGGGGCGGTGATCTCGGCGCTCATCTCCAGCGCGTCGCGGGCGACGTCCGGCAGATGATGGCCTTCATCGAGGACCAGCAGCAGGTTTTTCGGCTCCGGCAGCACCGCCTCGCTCTCCATCGCCGCCATCACCAGCGCATGGTTGGCCACCACCACTTCCGCCTCCTGAATTTCCCGCCGCGCCACAAAGAACGGACACTCCCGATAGTAGTGGCAGTTGCGGTTCAGGCAGCTGGCCTTATCGGTGCTCAACCGGCTCCACAGCCCATCGTCGATGGCTTTGTCGGTATGGTCGCGCAGGCCGTCCCAGCGGTAGCTGTCGAGATCCTGCTTCAGCGTCGCGCACAGCTTCTGCTCGGCCTGGTTGTTCGGGGTGAGATCGTCGTCGAGGAAGGCCAGCAGATCCTGCTGCGTCGGCTCGGTGCTGGCCAGCGCCGTCAGATTGCGCGGGCAGACGTAGCGTCCGCGACCGAAGGCGGCGGTGAAGCGCAGGTCGGGGATGATCTTGCGCAGCAGCGGCAGGTCTTTACTGTAGATTTGATCCTGCAGGGCGACGTTGGCGGTGCTGACCACCAGCGTTTTTTGTTCCTCACGGGCGATGGCAATGCCGGGGATCAGATATGACAGCGTTTTACCCACGCCGGTCGGCGCTTCGATAGCCAGATGCCGGCCCTCATCCCCGGCGAGGGTTTTCGCCACATCAGCGATCATCTGCCGCTGCGGGGGGCGGGGAATAAAGTCCGGGATCTGTTCCTGAAGCGCCTTATACCAGGCGGCGATTTGCGCTTTCAGCGCAGCGGTCAAAGCCATGAGAAAACCTGAATACTGTATAAACAGCCACTATTGTGCCATTTTTGCCCGCCCGGAGGTATTGCTTTCTGCTCAGTGTGGAAGCGTGCTCGACAAATAGTGTAATGGAAAGAAAAAGGCCCGCCGCCGCGTAGCGGACAGACGGGCCTGAGCCGTGCTTAACCGCATTCTCGCGGTCCGGGCATCAGCCTGTTATTCGCCAGCCGGTTTACGCGGGCGACGGCGGCGCGGCGGTTTGCCGTCCTGAGTGCGCGCTTTCGGCGCCTCGCCGTCCTGACGACGCGGGGCGCTGCTCTGGCTGCGCGGCTGTCCGCTGCGCCCCTGGCCGCCGCGTCCCTGACCACGACCGCCGCCGCGCTGCTGGCGACCGTTCTGGATAGGCTCGGCTTTAATGGACGGATCCGGCTCATAGCCGGCAATCGCGATGCGCGGGATCTCTTTCTTCAGCAGGCGCTCGATATCGCGCAGCAGCTTGTGCTCATCCACGCACACCAGCGACAAGGCTTCGCCAGTGGCCGCGGCGCGACCGGTACGGCCGATACGGTGGACATAATCTTCCGGCACGTTCGGCAGCTCGTAGTTCACTACGTGCGGCAGCTCTTCGATATCCAGACCGCGGGCGGCGATATCGGTCGCCACCAGCACGCGAATGCCGCCGGATTTAAAGTCGGCCAGCGCGCGGGTACGCGCCCCCTGGCTCTTGTTGCCATGGATCGCCGCGCTGCGGATGCCGTCTTTGTTGAGCTGCTCCGCGAGGTGGTTGGCGCCATGCTTGGTGCGGGTAAAGACCAGCACCTGCTGCCAGTTGCCTTCGCCGATAAGCTGCGACAGCAGTTCGCGCTTACGGTTTTTGTCAACAAAATGGACGTGCTGGGTGATCTGCTCGGAGGCCGTGTTGCGACGCGCCACTTCCACTTCCAGCGGGTTGTGCAGCAGTTTCTCAGCCAGGCCTTTGATCTCGTCGGAGAAGGTCGCCGAGAACAGCAGGTTCTGCCGACGCGGCGGCAGTTTAGCCAGTACGCGGCGGATGTCATGGATAAAGCCCATATCCAGCATGCGGTCCGCTTCATCCAGTACGAGGATTTCCACTTTATCGAGGCTGACGGCGTTCTGGTGTTCCAGGTCCAGCAGACGGCCCGGGGTGGCGACGAGGATATCGACGCCGCCGCGCAGCTTCATCATCTGCGGGTTGATGCTCACGCCGCCGAACACCACCAGCGAGCGAACATTCAGATATTTGCTGTAATCCCGCACGTTCTCGCCCACCTGCGCCGCCAGCTCGCGGGTCGGGGTCAGGATCAGCGCGCGCACCGGGCGACGACCCTTCGCGTGCGGCTCGTTCTGGATCAGGCGCTGCAGCAGCGGCAGAGTAAAGCCCGCCGTTTTACCGGTGCCGGTCTGGGCGCTGGCCATCAGGTCGCGGCCCTGCAGTACCGCCGGGATCGCCTGCTGCTGGATAGGGGTCGGCTCAACGTAGCCCTGCTCAGCGACAGCGCGCAGGATATCGGGATTCAGGCCAAGGGAATCAAAAGACATAACAACTCCGAACCGCCCCGGCCCGGTGAAGGGCGTAGTTTTCAGGGAGATTATTGCGATAAGAGATGGCAAAAACCACAATGCCATGAAGGGGCGCAGTCTAGCAGATTTTGTGACAGGCCGCATAAAATCTGCAAAAGAATGCCGCGCCTGGCTGGCGGGGGGAAGAAGGCCGCTGAGGGCGCTCAGCGGCCAGGCGGGTCGCCGCAGCGCGGTTAACGCAGACGATACTTAATTTTTTCAACGATCTTCGCGGTGGAGATGCCGTAGCGATCGTGGAGGGTCGGCAGCGCGCCGGCTAACAGGAACGCGTCAGGCAGCCCTACGGTATCCAGCTCGCAGCGAACCCCATTGCGCATCAGCAGGGCGGCCACCGCCTCTCCTAACCCGCCGACCGCGGTGTGGTTTTCGGCGGTGACCACCAGGCGACCCGGCTTCGACGCCTGTTCAATAATCGCTTGTTCATCCAGCGGTTTGATGGTCGGCACGTGCAGGACCGCCACGCTGATATTATCGTCCCGCAGCTTTTCAACCGCCTCCAGCGCGCGCATGGTCATTAGCCCGGAGGAGATAATCAACACGTCGTTGCCGTCCTCCAGCAGCTTCGCTTTGCCCAGTTCGAACTGATAGTCGTATTTATCCAGCACCAGCGGCACCTTCCCGCGAAGCAGGCGCATATAAACCGGGCCATGATGATCGGCAATGGCCGGTACCGCCTGCTCAATCTCCAGCGCATCGCAGGGATCGACGATGACCATTCCAGGGATACCACGCATGATCGCCAGATCTTCGGTGGCCTGATGACTGGGGCCATAGCCGGTCGTCAGGCCCGGTAGCGCCGCGCAAATCTTGACGTTCAGATGCTCTTCAGCGATCACCTGATGAATAAAATCATAGGCGCGACGGGTCGCAAAGGCGGCATAGGTGGTGGCGAAGGGAATAAATCCCTCCTTCGCCATGCCTCCCGCCGCCGCCATCAGCAGTTGCTCCGCCATTCCCATCTGGAAAAAGCGATCCGGGAAGGCCTGGGCGAAAATATGCAGGTCAGTATATTTTGACAGGTCCGCGGTCATACCGACGATCGCCGGGCGCTGCGCCGCGAGTTTCGACAGCGCGACGCCGAAGGGCGCAGAGACGGTGGCCTGGCCTTCATCGGCAATCGAAGCGATCATCGCCGACGTTTTTAAACGGGGTTTACTCTGGCTCATTACAGCACTCCTTCCGGTTTGTTAGCGTCCAGCACCGCAATCGCTTTTTGCCATTCGTCGGCATCGACGCGAATAAAATGGTTCTTATCGCGGGTTTCGAGGAACGGCACCCCTTTGCCCATCAGCGTGTCGCATAAAATGACCCGCGGCTGGTTGCCGGAATAACTTTTCGCGTTGTCAAAGGCGGCCATCACCGCCGACAGATCGTTACCGTCCACGCGCTGCACGTACCAGCCGAAGGCGGCCCATTTATCCTGCAGCGGCTCAAAGCCGAGGATTTTGCGTGAATCGCCGTCGGCCTGCTGTTTGTTGACGTCGACAAGGTTAATCAGGTTGGTCAGGCCATAGTGAGCCGCCGACATCGCCGCTTCCCAGGTCGAACCTTCATCCAGCTCCCCATCGGACATCGAGTTATAGACCCAGGCCTTGCTCTGTTTCTGCCGCAGGCCGAGCGCCATGCCGACGGCGATAGACAGCCCCTGCCCCAGCGAGCCGCCGGACATCTCCATCCCCGGGGTGTAGGTCGCCATGCCGGACATCGGCAGGCGGCTGTCGTCGGAGCCGTAGGTTTCCAGTTCCGCTTCCGGAATAATGCCCGCCTCCAGCAACGCGGCATAATAAGCGATAGCGTAATGGCCATGAGAAAGCAGGAAGCGATCGCGCCCCTCCCACTCAGGATCTTCCGGGCGATAGGTCATGGCGTAACTGAAGGCGGTAGCCAGCACATCGGCATACCCCAGCGCCTGGCCAATATAGCCCTGCCCCTGAACTTCCCCCATTTGCAGGGCATAGCGGCGGATACGCCACGCCGCCGCGGCGACTTTTTGTGATTCGGTGATGTTCATCTCTGTGCCTCGCTTAGTGAATTAACATGCCGCCGTTAACGTCCAGGGTGATACCGGTGGAGTAGGAAGAGAGGTCGCTGCCGAGGAACAGCGCGGCGCGGGCGATGTCCACCGCGTCGCCGAGGCGGTTCATCGGAATGCCGGCAAGAATATTGGCCGTCATGTCGTCCGTCAGCTTGCCGGCGGTAATGTCGGTCTGAATTAGCCCCGGGGTGATGCAGTTAACGCGGACGTTGTCCGGGCCAAGCTCGCGCGCCATCGCCCGCGCCAGGCCGAGCACGCCGGCTTTTGCCGCGCTGTAGTGCGGACCGCCGAAAATACCGCCGCCGCGCTGGGCGGAAACGGACGAGATGCAGACGATGCTGCCGGATTTTTGCGACCGCATCGTGGGGATCACCGCCTGTGACATCAGCAGCGTGCCGCGCAGGCTGACATCGAGCACCGCGTCATAGTTGGCGCGCTTGATGTCCATTAGCTTCAGCGGCTGGGTGATCCCGGCGTTATTGACCAGCACATCGACCCGGCCGTATTTCGCCAGAATCTGTTCGATGGCCGCCTGCACCTGCACTTCGTCGGCGACGTTCGCCGCCAGGCCGAGATGGCCTTCGCCCAGCGCCGCCGCGGCGGTTTTACTGGCTTCGCCATTGAGGTCGATAATGACCACTTTCGCGCCGTTTTCGGCGAATAATTTCGCGGCCGCAAAACCCAAACCGCGTGCGGAGGCCGCGCCAGTAATAATGGCGACTTTATCTTTTAATAACATAGTTTCACTCCATGACATTACGTCATATTAATTAACAGGATCTATTTTCGTTATTGTGGCTCATCGAGGAAAAGAATCACCACCAAACCGATTGCGGCGCAGATACCAAAATAGGTAAAGACAGAATTAAAGCTCCCCGTTTTATCCAGTAAGAAACCGGCCACCATCGGCGCCACAAATCCGCCGAGGTTGCCGCCGCTATTAATAATGGAAGAGGCGATCGGATAGGTTTTGCTGTCCGAAACGGCCATACCGTAGGCGGTAAAAGCCGGCCAGCCGATATTCAAACAGAAACCGACAAAGAATAAACCAATACAGACCGCCAGGGTGCTTGCCGGTATATTCAGCATAATTAACATCATGACTACGGTTGATACCGCTGTGAATATCATGGTTGGTTTACGCCGACGGCCTAATAATTTATCCGAAATCCATCCGCCGCCAATCGCGCCAATAAAGCCGCCGATGCACGGCATACTGGCCACGAACCCCATACTCATCACATCGAAACCGCGCTCTTTCACTAAATACAGCGGGATCCAGGTTAATAATCCATATAACACGCTGACCATCATAAAATATGCGAGGCAGTCTCCGAGAATATTTTTTGAGGTAAATAATCCCTTCGCCGTATCCACAGGCGGCATTTTTTTCACCCGGATAATTTTATCCAGCCAGGTGAAGCGATCGGCGATTAATATATTTTCACGTACACCGTCATTATGATGGCTGTCCCGCCCGGCATTAATCTCTGCCAGTTCGCTTGGAGATACGAATCCGCTTTCCGCGGGCTTTGACTTCACCAACAGGTACCACGCTATCGCTGCTACGATCCCGGGAATAGCAAAGGAGAAAAAGACCCACCGCCAGCCCCAGGTCACCGCAATCCACACCGCCAGCGGCGGCACGATAATCGGGGCAAACATGGTCGCCGCGATGTAAACGCCGGTTGCCGTGGCTTTCTCTTTCGGCGGAAACCAGTTGTTTATCGTCGACGCCAGCCCCACCGGGCAGGGACCTTCGCTTAGCCCCAAGCCCAGCCGCACCAGCTTCAGGCCAAATACGGAGCTCACCGTGCCCATCAGCCAGGTAAAAGCGGAGAAGCCGAAAATAGATAGCGAAACCAGCCCTCGAGTGCCGCGTCTGGCGATGAAAAAGCCGGCCGGGATCTGGCTGACCGCATAGCCGAGGAAAAACATACTGGCAATCGCTCCGGCCTCAAAATTATTGATATGAAATTCATCAATGATAAACGGCAGTACCGCGCCGATATTCGTTCTGTCGGCGTAATTGATGGCATACACCAGGAAAATCATCGTCAAAACCACATAACGATATTTTGTTTTCCTGGCGTCAGTACAGACCAGCGTATCTATACGTGACATAGGGTTTCCTCATCTTATACCTCATCCACTTCGCCGTAGGTTGCCGCCTGGGTTCGCCGCGTTTCACGCGCCCTGGCGCAACAAGAGAGACATGTCTTTTCGCACAGCGAAACAGGTGGTTAGGTGTTTTATTATTGCGACCCAAGCGCATCGCAGTTTGTGATCAGACCTGTGAGGGGAATATAACAACCCAAAAATGAAAAGGTATTCAAAAAAGCTCAATTATGATTGAGAAAAATTGAGTTAGTGACTCCCCGCAAATTTTAGCGTTTACTGAGAGGCGCGATTTTAACGAGATAAATTGTTAAGCCCATCACAAATTAAAAGGTTATTTTCGCTTTTCCCTATGCTGTTCATCACGGCTGCGCCACGCTGTTCGCCATTTTCTTTTATTCGCGCCCCGCGCAGGATGCCGCCATGAGTCAACCGCTGCCCAATAAAAATCTGCCGATGCCCTCTTTACGCAATATCCAGGCTTTTATTGAAGTCGCCGCAACCGGCAGCCTCAACCTGGCCGCAGAGAACCTCAACATTACCGCCTCGGCGGTCAGCCACCAGATAGCCAGTCTGGAGCACTTGCTGGGAAAAAAACTGTTCTCCCGCAGCAGCAAAGGCGTGATGTTAACCGCAGTGGGAGAAAAATATCTCAAAGAGGTCTCCGGAGCGCTGAATATGATTGGCCAGGCCACCAGCCAGGTGATCAACGATATTCATCAGGATTATTTACGCATTCACTCAGCGCCGAGCTTCGGCCTGCTGTGGCTGATGCCGCGGCTGAATAAATTCCGTCAGGCATGGCCGGAGCTAAAAATTAGCCTGACCTGCTCTTACGAAAGCATTCAGTTCTCCCGGGATAATATTGATATCGATATTCGCCACGGGCTGTCGCAGTGGCCAACGCTGCTGGTCAGGACCATTAAAAATGAGTGCGTCCTGCCCTACAGCGCCTCCTCTTATTTAGCCCGCCATGCGGTTCGCGCCCCGGAAGATCTGCTGGCCTGCGATCTGATCCATTCCGACAGCACCTTAATTAACTGGAGCAACTGGCTGTCGTGGCACAAGGTCCGCGGCTGGCACAAAAACTTTATCTTTAATTTCGACCGGTCGTACATGAGCATCGAGGCGGCCCGGATGGGGATGGGGGTGATCCTGGAAAGCAATCTGCTGGCCGGCGGCCACGTGCGTCAGGGGCAGCTGACGCCGGTGTTTGCCGACGAGCGGAGTATGCCGGTCGGCGCGCACCACTTCGTCCTTCCCCACGCCAATGAACAGAAGGAAAAGGTCCAGCGCTTCTTCGCCTGGGTCGCCGGGGAGCTACAGGAAGACGGTTTTCATATTTAGTCCAGGCTGGTGGACAAACCGCCAGTCGGCGCCTAAAGTTAATCAATCGATTGATTAATTTTTTCAGAGCGCGATGACCAGCAAAGGCGAACAGGCAAAAAGCCAGCTTATCGCGGCCGCTATCGCCCAGTTTGGCGAGTACGGCCAGCATGCCACCACCCGCGATATCGCCGCCCAGGCCGGGCAGAATATCGCCGCTATCACCTACTATTTTGGCTCGAAAGACGACCTGTATCTCGCCTGCGGCCAGTGGATCGCCGATTTTATCGGTGACAATTTTCGCCCGCACGCCGAAGCGGCGGAGGCCCTGCTCGCCGGAGAGTCGCCGGATCGCCAGGCGATCCGCGCCCTCATCCTCAGCGCCTGCCATAACATGATTCTGCTGCTGACCCAGGATGATACGGTCAACTTGAGCAAATTTATTTCCCGGGAACAGCTGGCGCCCACCGCCGCGTACCATCTGATCCACCAGCAGGTGATCGCCCCCCTGCACCACTATCTCACCCGGCTGATCGCCGCCTGGACGGGTCGCGATGCCGGTGATACGCAAATGATCCTCCATACCCACGCCCTGCTGGGCGAGGTGCTCGCTTTCCGTCTCGGGCGTGAAACCATCCTGCTGCGCACCGGCTGGACGCAGTTTGACGCGCAAAAAACCGAACAGATTTTTGAGGTCATTACCTGTCATATCGATTTCATTCTGCATGGGTTATCGCAAAGGAGTTTGGGCTGATGAAAAAACCCGTCGTCGTCATTCTGCTGATCGTGATTCTTCTCGCCGCGCTGGGCGGCGGCTGGTGGTGGTACCAGAGCAGCCGGCAGCAGCCGCTGACTCTGTATGGCAATGTCGATATCCGCACCGTCAATATGAGCTTCCGCGTCGGCGGCAGACTGGCCTCGCTGACCGTCGACGAAGGCGACAGCATCCGCGCCGGGCAAACCCTCGGCGAGCTTGACCGTGCCCCCTATGAAAACGCCCTGCTGCAGGCGCAGGCCAACGTCTCCACCGCCCAGGCGCAGTATGACCTGATGATGGCCGGCTACCGCTCGGAAGAGATTGCCCAGGCCGCGGCGGCAGTGAATCAGGCGCAGGCCGCTTACGACTACGCGCAAAACTTTTATCAGCGCCAGCTGGGTTTACGCGCCAGCAGCGCCATTTCCGCCAACGATCTGGAGAACGCCCGCTCCTCGCGCGACCAGGCGCAGGCAACGCTGAAGTCAGCGCAGGATAAACTGCGTCAATACCGCGCCGGCAATCGTCCGCAGGAGATAGCCCAGGCCAAAGCCAGCCTCGAACAGGCGCAGGCGGCGCTGGCCCAGGCTAAACTGGACCTGCACGACACCGTGCTGACCGCCCCTTCCGACGGCACGCTGATGACCCGCGCCGTCGAGCCCGGCACCATGCTCAACGCCGGCGGCACCGTGCTAACCCTCTCCCTGACCCATCCAGTATGGGTCCGCGCCTACGTTGACGAGAAAAACCTTGGCCAGGCGCAGCCGGGACAAGCAGTGCTGCTCTATACCGACAGCCGGCCGGATAAGCCCTATCACGGCAAAATCGGCTTTGTCTCGCCGAGCGCTGAGTTCACGCCGAAGACTGTCGAGACGCCGGACCTGCGCACCGATCTGGTCTACCGTCTGCGCATCGTGGTAACCGACGCCGACGGCGCGCTGCGCCAGGGGATGCCGGTGACCGTCTCCTTTGACAACGGGAACGGACATGAGTGAGGCCGTCATCGCCTTAAACGGCCTGAGCCGCCGTTTCCCCGGGATGGACAGGCCAGCGGTGGCCCCGCTGACCTGTACGATCCGCGCCGGCTACGTCACGGGACTGGTAGGCCCCGACGGCGCAGGGAAAACCACCCTCATGCGGATGCTCGCCGGGTTGCTTAAGCCTGATGAGGGCAGCGCCAGGGTGATTGGCTTTGATCCGCTAAAAGACGACAGCGCTCTGCACGCGGTGCTCGGCTATATGCCGCAGAAGTTCGGCCTGTATGAAGATCTGACGGTGATGGAAAACCTCACCCTGTACGCCGATCTACGCAGCGTTACCGGCGAGGCGCGGAAGAAAATTTTCGACCGCCTGCTGGAATTCACCGCCCTTGGCCCGTTCACCGGGCGGCTGGCGGGCAAGCTCTCCGGCGGCATGAAGCAAAAGCTGGGGCTCGCCTGTACCCTGGTGGGTGACCCGAAGGTGCTGCTGCTGGATGAGCCCGGCGTCGGCGTCGATCCGATCTCTCGCCGCGAGCTATGGCAGATGGTGCACGAGCTGGCCGGCGACGGCATGCTGATCCTGTGGAGCACCTCTTATCTCGATGAAGCCGAGCAGTGTCGCGATGTGCTGCTGATGAACGAAGGCAAACTGCTCTATCAAGGGGAGCCGACGGCCCTGACGCAAACCATGGCCGGGCGCAGCTTTCTGGTCTCCAGCCCGCAGGAGAACAACCGCCGCCTGCTGCAGCGGGCGCTGAAGCTGCCGCAGGTTAGCGACGGCGTGATTCAGGGCAAATCGGTGCGTCTGATCCTGAAAAAGGAGGCGCGCATCGATGAGGTTCAGCAACATGACGATATGCCATCGCTGCAGGTGACCGACACCGCGCCGCGCTTTGAAGACGCCTTTATCGACCTGCTCGGCGGCGCCGGGACCGCCGAATCGCCGCTGGGGGCGATTATCCATCGCGTTGACGGCAGCAAAGACGAAACGGTGATTGAGGCGCAGTCGCTGACTAAAAAATTTGGCGATTTCGCCGCCACCGACCACGTCGATTTCCAGGTCAAGCGCGGCGAGATCTTCGGCCTGCTCGGCCCCAACGGCGCAGGGAAATCCACCACCTTCAAAATGATGTGCGGCCTGCTGGTGCCCACCTCCGGCAAAGCGCTGGTGCTGGGGATGGATCTCAAGGTCAGCTCCGGCAAGGCGCGTCAGCATCTGGGCTATATGGCGCAAAAATTTTCGCTGTACGGCAACCTCAGCGTCGAGCAGAACCTGCGCTTTTTCTCCGGGGTCTACGGCCTGCGCGGCCGGGCGCAAAATGACAAAATTGCCCGCATGAGCGATGCCTTCGGTCTGAACAGCATCGCCCGCCACGCCGCCGACGAGCTGCCGCTCGGCTATAAGCAGCGGCTGGCGCTGGCCTGCTCCTTGATGCATGAGCCCGACATTCTTTTTCTCGACGAACCCACCTCCGGGGTCGATCCCCTCACCCGTCGCGAGTTCTGGCTGCATATCAACAGCATGGTGGATAAAGGGGTGACGGTGATGGTCACCACTCACTTTATGGATGAAGCGGAGTATTGCGACCGCATTGGGCTGGTCTATCACGGCAAGCTTATCGCCAGCGGCACCCCGGACGCGCTGAAGGCCCAGGCGGCGGATGACAACCAGACGGACCCGACCATGGAGCAGGCGTTTATTACCCTGATTAACCGTTGGGATAAGGAGAATGGCCATGAGCAGTAATCTCCTCTCCTGGCGGCGGGTCCGCGCCCTGTGCGTCAAAGAGACCCGGCAGATCGTCCGCGATCCCAGCAGCTGGCTGATTGCGGTGGTGATCCCTCTGCTGCTGCTGTTTATCTTCGGCTACGGCATTAACCTCGACTCCAGCAAGCTGCGGGTGGGGGTTCTGCTGGAGCAGCAGAGCGAAGAGGCGCTGGACTTCGTGCATACCATGACCGGATCGCCCTATATCGACGCCACCGTCAGTGACAATCGCCAGCGGCTAATTGAGCTGATGCAGGCCGGTCGCATCCGCGCGATGGTGGTTATTCCGGTGGACTTCGACCGCCAGATGGCCCGCCCCGGCGCCACTGCGCCGCTCCAGCTCATCACCGACGGCAGCGAGCCCAATACCGCTAACTTCGCCCAGGGCTACGTGGAGGGTATCTGGCAGATCTGGCAGCAGCAGCGGGCGGAAGACCGCGGCGAGACCTTTGAACCGCTGATCGACGTGCAGATGCGCTACTGGTTTAACCCGGCGGCCATCAGCCAGCACTTTATTATCCCCGGGGCGATCACCATTATCATGACCGTGGTCGGCGCCATATTGACCTCGCTGGTGGTGGCCCGCGAATGGGAGCGCGGCACCATGGAGGCGCTGCTGTCGACGGAGATCACCCGCGCTGAACTGCTGCTGTGCAAGCTCATCCCCTACTACTTCCTCGGCATGCTGGCGATGCTGCTGTGTATGCTGGTGTCGGTGTTTATTCTCGGCGTCCCCTATCGCGGTTCGCTGCCGATCCTGTTTGTCATCACCAGTCTGTTTTTGCTCAGCACCCTGGGGATGGGACTGCTGATCTCGACGATCACCCGCAACCAGTTTAACGCCGCGCAGGTGGCGCTGAACGCCGCCTTTTTACCGTCGATAATGCTGTCCGGGTTTATTTTCCAGATAGACAGCATGCCGGCGGTGATCCGCGCGGTGACCTATGTGATCCCGGCGCGCTATTTCGTCAACACCCTGCAAAGCCTGTTTCTGGCGGGCAATATTCCGGTGGTGCTGCTGGTGAATGTGCTGTTTTTGATTGCTTCGGCGGTGATGTTTATCGGCCTGACGTGGCTGAAAACCAAACGGCGTCTGGATTAGGTTTTGCCCGGTGGCGCTGCGCTGACCGGGCCTACGGTTTAACCAACATCGATTATACGGTTCGCCGAACCCGTAGGCCGGGCGTACGCAGTGCCGCCCGGCGTTGTTGAATGGGCCAAAGGAGCTATTATGTTTCACCGTTTATGGACATTGATCCGCAAAGAGCTGCAGTCGCTGCTGCGCGAACCGCAGACGCGGGCGATTTTAATCATGCCGGTGCTGATTCAGGTGCTGCTGTTTCCCTTTGCCGCGACGCTGGAGGTGACCAACGCCACCATCGCCATCTATAACGAGGACAGCGGTCGCCACGCGGTGGAACTCACTCAGCGCTTTGCCCGCGCCAAAGCCTTTACCCACGTCCTGCTGCTGAAAAGCCCGCAGGCGATCCAGCCGACCATCGATGAACAAAAAGCCCTGCTGGTGGTGCGCTTCCCGGCGGATTTCTCACGCAACCTCGACAACTATCAAACCGCCCCGCTGCAGCTCCTGCTTGACGGGCGCAACTCCAACAGCGCGCAAATCGCCGCCAACTATCTGCATCAGGTCGTGAAAAATTACCAGCAGGAACTGCTGGAGGACAAAGCGAAGCCGAACAATAGCGAACTGGTGGTGCGCAACTGGTATAACCCGAATCTCGACTACAAGTGGTTCGTGGTGCCGTCGCTCATCGCCATGATCACCACCATCGGGGTGATGATCGTCACCTCGCTGTCGGTGGCCCGCGAGCGCGAGCAGGGCACCCTCGATCAGCTGCTGGTCTCGCCTCTCGCCACCTGGCAAATCTTTGTTGGTAAAGCGGTGCCGGCGCTGATCGTCGCCACCCTGCAGGCGACTATCGTGCTGGCGATTGGTATCTGGGCCTATCAGATCCCGTTTGCCGGCTCGCTGCTGCTGTTCTATTTCACCATGGTGATTTACGGTTTATCGCTGGTGGGCTTTGGCTTATTGATCTCATCGCTGTGCGCCACGCAGCAGCAGGCGTTTATCGGCGTGTTCGTCTTTATGATGCCGGCGATTCTTCTCTCCGGCTACGTTTCACCGGTGGAAAACATGCCGCAGTGGCTGCAGGATCTGACCTGGATAAACCCGATCCGCCACTTTACCGATATCACCAAGCAAATTTATCTGAAGGATGCGAGTCTGGAGATTGTGTGGGGAAGTTTGTGGCCGCTACTGGTCATAGCGGCCACCACCGGCTCAGCGGCGTATGCGATGTTCCGAAGAAAGATTGCGTAATTTTTTATCTTTCGCCAGCAGCGAGACCACCGCCGGGCCTGCCAGTATCACCAGCCCGGCGAGGGCCAGCAGCAGGTTGTTGTGCAGCACGCGCGACAGCAGCCACAGCGCTATCATGGCGGCGCCGAAGTACCAGGTGGTGGTGAGCTCCTCAAGGAAGTCTCCCACATCGCGCCAGCGCGCCTCGTGATGACGCTGCAGAAACAGCATCGCCAGCAGCGTGACGCTGTAGAGGACGCACAGCCCTAATCCGACGCGCACCAGCGCGCCGCTCATCCATCCCATCACCAGCACTGCCACGACCAGTAGATGCAACATAATCTGCCAGCAACTAAGACCTGTTGCGACGCGTACACGTTGTTGCCACTTCATGGCTTCTCTCCTGAAGGATTTTTCTCTGCTACTCAGAGTACCGCACTTTACGGAAAATTCCGTAACACCGCATCTTTTTGTGACGTCTACTACACTATTTTATTCAGGAAAGTGACATTTACTGGAGAATTATGGCTGAGCCAACGTCGGGATTTTCGTTGAACGTGCTGACAATTAACACCCATAAAGGCTTTACGGCGTTTAATCGGCGTTTTATTTTGCCCGAGCTGCGCGAAGCCGTTCGCAGCGTCAGCGCTGACATAGTTTGCCTGCAGGAAGTGATGGGCGCTCACGAAGTTCACCCGCTGCATATCGAAAACTGGCCAGATACGACCCATTACGAATTTCTCGCCGACACCATGTGGAGCGACTACGCCTATGGGCGCAACGCGGTCTATCCGGAAGGTCACCACGGCAATGCCGTGCTGTCGCGCTTCCCGATTGAATACTATGAGAATCGCGATATCTCGGTCGGCAACGGGGAGAAACGCGGCTTGCTGTACTGCCGCATCGTGCCGCCTCAGAGCGGCGTCACGATTCACGTCATTTGCGTCCATCTCGGACTGCGTGCCGACCAGCGGCAGGCGCAGCTGGGGATGCTGACGGAATGGGTCAACACCCTGCCCGCCGGCGAGCCGGTGGTGGTGGCTGGGGATTTTAACGACTGGCGTCAGCAGGCTAACCAGCCGTTAAAAGCCCAGGCGGGGCTGGAAGAGATCTTTACCCGCGCCCGCGGACGCCCGGCGCGCACCTTTCCGGTCAGTTTTCCGCTGCTGCGCCTCGATCGCATTTACGTCAAGAACGCCCACGCCAGCCGCCCGAAGGCGCTGGCCCTCAAACAGTGGCGGCATCTGTCCGATCATGCACCCCTTAGCGTGGAGATTCATTTGTGAAATGTCGTTGGCAGGAAGGCAACCGCATTACGCTACTGGAGAACGGCGACCAGTACTATCCGGCGCTGTTTGCGGCCATCGGTCGCGCCAGCCGGCGGGTTATCCTCGAATCCTTTATCTGGTTTGAAGATGAGGTCGGCCGACAGCTGCACGCGGTTCTGCTGAAGGCCGCCCGCCGCGGCATCCAGGTGGAAGTGCTGCTTGACGGCTACGGCTCGCCGGATCTTAGCGATGAGTTTGTCGGCGAACTGACCGCCGCCGGGGTGATTTTCCGCTATTACGATCCGCGCCCTAAGCTGATGGGAATGCGCACTAACCTGTTCCGTCGCATGCACCGTAAAATCGTGGTGATCGACGACACCACCGCCTTTGTCGGCGGCATTAACTACTCCGCCGAACATATGAGCGACTATGGCCCGGAGGCGAAGCAGGATTACACGGTGCAGGTCGAGGGGCCGGTGGTGCTCGATATTCTGCAGTTCGAACTGGAGAATCTGCCCAACAGCGAAACCACCCGCCGCTGGTGGCGCCGTCGTCGCCATCAGCCGGAGATCAACCAGACCCCCGGCGAGGCGCAGGCGCTGTTCGTCTGGCGCGATAATCAGGATCACCGCGACGATATCGAACGCCACTACCTGAAGATGCTGACCAGCGCCCGCCGGGAGGTGATAATCGCGAACGCCTATTTTTTCCCCGGCTACCGTCTGCTGCATGCGATGCGCAATGCCGCGCGGCGCGGGGTGCGGGTGAAGCTGATCGTCCAGGGCGAACCGGATATTCCAATTGTGAAATTTGGCGCCCACCTGCTCTATCACTACCTCGTCAAAGGCGGCGTGCAGATCTACGAATATCGCCGCCGTCCGCTGCATGGCAAAGTCGCCCTGGCGGACGACCACTGGGCCACCGTCGGGTCGAGCAACCTGGACCCGCTCAGCCTGTCGCTGAATCTGGAAGCCAATCTGATCATCCACGACCGGGTGTTTAACCAGACGCTGCGCGATAACCTTAACGGGCTTATCGCCCGGGATTGCCAGCGGATCGATAAAGCAATGCTGCCGAAACGCAACTGGTGGCGGCTGGGGGTGAGCGTGATGGCCTTCCACTTTCTGCGCCACTTTCCGGCGTGGGTCGGCTGGCTGCCGGCCCATACTCCGCGGCTGGCCAGGGTTAGCCCGCCGGTGCAGCCGGAGATTGAAACGCAGGATCGCGTCGAGTCACCTACCAGGGATAATCCACTATGAGCAAATCGCACCCGCGCTGGCGGATGGCAAAAAGAGTGCTGACCGTGCTCTTTTTTATCGCCGTGATCGTCCTGCTGGTGATTTACGCGCAGAAGGTCGACTGGCAGGAAGTGTGGAAGGTGATCCGCGGCTACGATCGGCTGGCCTTGTTCAGCGCCATTGCGCTGGTCATCGTCAGCTATCTGATCTACGGCTGCTACGATCTGCTTGGCCGCGCCTGGTGCGGACACAAGCTAGCGAAACGCCAGGTAATGCTGGTGTCGTTTATCTGCTATGCCTTCAACCTGACCCTCAGCACCTGGGTCGGCGGCATCGGCATGCGCTACCGGCTGTACTCCCGGCTGGGGCTGAACAATAGCACCATCACCCGTATTTTTTCCTTAAGCATCACCACCAACTGGCTGGGCTATATCCTGCTCGGTGGGGTGATCTTTACGGCGGATCTGGTGAAGCTGCCGTCGCACTGGTACATCAGCCAGACCACCCTGCGGATTATCGGCGGAGCGATGCTATTTCTCACGCTGTGCTATCTCTTCGGCTGCGCGTTCGCCAAACGCCGTCACCTGACGATCAAAGGCCAGCGGCTGGTGCTGCCCTCCTGGCGATTCGCGCTGCTGCAGATGGGGGTCTCGGCGGCGAACTGGATGGCGATGGGGGCGATCATCTGGCTGCTGTTGGGCAGCGAGATTAACTATTTCCTGGTATTGGGAGTGCTGCTGGTGAGCAGTATCGCCGGGGTGATTATCCACATCCCGGCCGGGATTGGCGTGCTGGAGGCGGTGTTTATCGCCATGCTCTCCGGGGAAGAGATTTCGAAGGGGGCGATCATCGCCGCCCTCCTCGCCTGGCGCGCGCTCTATTATTTCCTGCCGCTGCTGCTGGCGACGGTGGCCTATCTGCTGCTGGAGAGTCGGGCGAAAAAGCTGCGGCAAAAGAACCAGCGCAAGCTGGCCCGCGAGTGAAATCGCCCGGCGGCGCTGCGCTTGCATGGGCCTGAACGCCAGCCGGACTGTTTCCGGGAGAGGGGAAGCACTGCCGTGGGGTTGTTTATGTTATCTGTGGCTTCAGCGTAGTTTGCGCTCCCGGCTAGTCTTCTGCGTTATGTCTCTTACGGCGCGGGGAGCGCACAGGGGGCGGCCAGTCGCCGCCGCCCCCTGTACCCCCGGGCTCCGGCCAGCAAAATCGCCACTGCGTGGTCCCTTCGACTTATCCCTGCAGGCTTCGGGTCGGGCCGAGGCAGCATCCATGCAAAACACGGCCCTCAGCCCGCATCCATGCGGGCTGCCCCGGCCTTCCGGGAACGTCTCAGCGATTTTGAGGCCGTCAGCACCGGCAGTTTCAGCAACAATGGTGAACAAATGAACGACACCCTGTAGGCCGGGTCAGGCGCAGCCGCCACCCGGCAAAAAAACGGCGCAACAGGGTTGCCTGAAAGGTAATCAATGCTTGCCCGGCGGCGCTGCGCTTGCCGGGCGTTCTGAGATGCAACCCCTTGATATAAAGAGGTTAGCGGCGATTGCCCATAATACGCAGCAGCATCAGGAACAGGTTGATGAAATCCAGATACAGCGTTAAGGCGCCGAGGATCGAGTATTTACGCAGCGTGGCGCTGTCGCGGGTATCAATCTGCTCGCCGATATTTTTCAGCTTCTGGGTGTCGTAGGCGGTCAAGCCGACAAACAGCACCACCCCAATGTAGGTCACGGCCCACATCAGCGCCTCGCTCTTCAGCCACAGGTTGACCAGCGACGCCAGCACGATGCCAATCAGCCCCATAAACAGCATGCTGCCGAAGCCGCTCAGATCGCGTTTAGTGGTGTAGCCGTAAAGGCTCATCGCCCCGAACATCCCGCCAGTGACCACAAAGGTGCTGGCGATAGATGAGTAGGTATAGGCGATAAAAATGCTCGACAGCGTCAGCCCGGTGAGCGCCGAATAGAGCATAAACAGGGTGGTCGCCATCCCGGCGCTCAGCCGCTGTACCATCCCCGACAGCACAAACACCAGCGCCAGCTGGGCGATGATCAGCCCGAAGAAGGTGATTTTGCTCGAAAAGACGAACATCATCACCGCCGGGGTGTTAGCCGCAAACCACGCGATAAACGCCGTCAGCAGCAGGCCAACCGTCATCCAGCCGTACACCTGCGCCATATAAGTCTGCAGGCCGCTGCGGCCCTGCACTATTGAATCGGAACGCGGATATCTGTCCATGACTCTCTCCTGATTAACAAAGTTTCACTCTGTAAGCGTATCACACTACCAGCGCTCTGCCGCCTGGCGATCGCTGTCGCGGGCGTCGACCCAGCGCTCGCCCTCCGGCGTCGCCTCGCGTTTCCAGAACGGCGCGCGGGTTTTCAGGTAGTCCATCATAAACTCGCCGGCGGCGAAGGCGCTGCCGCGGTGGGCGCTGGTGACGCCGACAAACACAATCTCTTCCCCCGGCCACATTTCGCCGATGCGATGGATAATGGTCACCCGGCCCAGCGGCCAGCGCTCGCGCGCCTGGTCGACGATCTCCGCCAGCGATTTCTCGGTCATCCCCGGATAGTGCTCGAGGGTCAGCGCTTTCACGCTATCGCCGAGGTTGTGATTGCGCACTTTGCCGGTGAAGGTGACCACCGCGCCGTCTTCATCGCGTTCGGCCAGCCAGGGATACTCCTCGCCGACGCTAAAGCGCGCCGGGCTAACGACGATACGAGTTTGCGTCATGTCAGCCTCCGGTGACCGGCGGGAAGAACGCCACTTCATCCCCGCTGGCGACAGGATGGTCAAAGGCGGTCAGCGTCTGGTTAACCGCCGCCAGCAGTTTGCCCTCCTCCAGGGCCAGCGCCCAGCGATCGCCGCGAGCGGCAAGCTGCTGACGCACAGCCTCAACGGTGGCCAGGTCGCTGGCGTCGAGAGTCAGCGAATCAGTACCCACCAGCTCGCGCACCTGGGCAAAAAACAGAACCTTAATCATGGCGTTCGTCCACCTTAAAATCGCCGGATTTGCCGCCGCTTTTCGCCAGCAGACGCACCGGGCCAATCACCATATCCTTCTGCACCGCTTTGCACATATCGTAAATGGTCAGCGCGGCAACCGAGGCGGCGGTAAGGGCTTCCATCTCGACGCCGGTTTTGCCGGTCAGGCGGCAGAGCGATTCGATGCGCACCCGGTTATGTTCCGGCTGCGCCTGCAGATTGACTTCCACTTTGCTGAGCATCAGCGGATGGCACAGCGGGATCAGCTCCCAGGTGCGCTTGGCCGCCTGGATCCCGGCGATACGCGCGGTGGCGAAAACGTCGCCTTTATGGTGGCTGCCGTCGATAATCATCGCCAGGGTCGTCGCCTGCATCTCGACATAAGCCTCAGCGCGCGCTTCGCGCACCGTTTCCGCTTTGCCGGAGACATCCACCATATGGGCTTCGCCCGCGGCGTTAATATGGGTCAGTTGTGACATAAATTATTTCTTCAGGTGAGGAATAAAATTACAAGGACGGGTGCGGGCATCCAGCTGCGGGGCAATAATGTTGTCCCACGCGGTGCGGCAGGCTTTCGTCGAGCCCGGCATGGCGAAGATCAGCGTGTGGTTGGCGACGCCGGCCACCGCCCGGGACTGCAGCGTCGAGGTGCCGATCTCTTCGAACGACAGCATGCGGAACACTTCGCCAAAACCTTCCACCTCACGGTCAAACAGCGGCAGCAGCGCTTCCGGCGCCTGGTCCCCTTCGGTGAATCCGGTCCCGCCGGTGATCAGCACCACCTGCACCTCATCGCTGGCGATCCACGCCGATACCTGGGCGCGGATGGCGTAGCGGTTCTCTTTGACTATCGCCTTATCGACGACATGGTGCCCCGCCTCCTGCGCCGCCTCACGCAGCCAGTGGCCGGAAGTGTCGTCCTCTTCGCCGCGACGACTGGAAACGGTAAGAATAGCAATACGGGTCGGAATAAACTCAGCGCTAGCCTGGCTCATCTGAATGCTCCTTTCGAATACGATTATCCGCCAATATAGGACAGGTTCTGCGTAATGCCGGTGTTGCCCTGATGCAGGAAATGGGTCTGCTTTTTGTGGGTTAAGGCTTCGGCGATCCGCGCTTCCAGCGCAGCCTGCTGCCGATCATCGGCCATCAGGTCGCGCAGGTCGATGCCGCCTTCGCCAAACAGGCACAGGTGCAGTTTGCCGACGGAGGAGACGCGCAGACGGTTGCAGGTGGCGCAGAAGTCTTTTTCGTACGGCATGATGAGGCCGATCTCGCCGGCGTAGTCCGGATGACAAAAGACCTGCGCCGGACCATCGCTGCGCTGGCGGATCTGGTGGATCCAGCCGCGGCGCAGCAGCTCGTCGCGCAGCACCATGCCGGAGAGATGGTGACGGCGGAACAGGTCGCTGCCCTCGCCGGTTTCCATCAGCTCAATAAACCGCAGCTGAATTCGACGCGGCTGGATCCACGCGAGGAAGGTATCAAGCTGGTGATGGTTAACATCGCGCATCAGCACGGTATTCACCTTCACCTTGTCAAAGCCCGCGGCGAAAGCGGCGTCAATCCCGTCCATCACCTGGTGGAATTTGTCCTGGCCCGTGATGGCATGGAACTGGCGGGCGTCGAGGCTATCGACGCTGACGTTGATCGCCGTCAGCCCGGCATCGCGCCAGCGTTCGACATCGCGCGCCAGGCGGTAACCGTTGGTGGTGACGGCAATCTGACGGATCGCCGGGTTTTCACGCACGGCGGCGATGATCTCGGTGAAGTCACGGCGCAGGGAGGGTTCCCCACCGGTGAGGCGAACTTTTTCAGTGCCCAGCGCGGAGAAAGCGCGCGTAACCCGGCGCACTTCGTCTACGCTGAGAAAGCCGTTGTTATTGACGGCGCCGGGCTTGTAGCCATCCGGCAGGCAGTAGGTGCAACGGAAATTGCACACATCGGTAATCGACAGACGCAGGTAATAAAACTTACGCGCGAATGCATCGGTAAGCTGTGAGGCCATATACACCTTTCCAAATACGGGAGACGCGGTCATTTCTTCCCACGCCCTGGCGACAACCGGGGGCGTCGCGGCCAAACCGCCATATCTTTTGACACAGGCGAAGAGGCTAGAGTGTTAACAGGTTATGCCGATAGTAGCGCGTTCCAGGCGGTTTCGCCATTTGCGATTTCGCTATATATTCTTGTATATATCGCTACCTTCGTGCATTTTCGTTACAGAATAGCCATAAATCATCTTTTTGCCTTGATATCGGTCAGTTTGTCGGGCTCCTCCCATCGTCTTTTAGGGGTAGATCGGGTAGTGTGTGGCCGTTTATGTGAAATAAGGAATTTCTATGCGCAATCGTACATTCGCTGACCTGGATCGGGTGGTGGCGCTCGGCGGCGGGCATGGTCTGGGTCGGGTGATGTCCTCCCTCTCCTCGCTGGGCTCACGGCTGACCGGCATTGTGACCACCACCGACAACGGGGGATCCACCGGGCGGATCCGCCGCTCGGAAGGCGGCATTGCCTGGGGCGATATGCGCAACTGCATCAATCAGTTAATCGCCGAGCCGAGCGTGGCGTCGGCGATGTTTGAGTACCGTTTTAGCGGCAATGGCGAGCTTTCCGGCCATAACCTGGGAAATCTGATGTTAAAGGCGCTGGATCACCTCAGCGTGCGGCCGTTAGAAGCGATCAATTTGATCAGAAACCTGCTCAAAGTGGACGCTTTTCTTATTCCGATGTCGGAACAACCGGTGGATTTAATGGCGCTCGATCATGAAGGCCATGAAGTATACGGTGAAGTGAATATCGATCAGCTGGATAGCGTGCCGCAGGAGTTGATGCTCACCCCGCCGGTACCGGCCACCCGCGAGGCGGTAGAGGCCATCGCCGAAGCCGATCTGATCCTCATCGGCCCGGGCAGTTTCTATACCAGCCTGCTGCCGATCCTGCTGCTTGACGAGATGGCCCAGGCGCTGCGCCGCACTCCGGCGCCGATGGTGTTTATTGATAACCTCGGCAAAGAGCACAGCCCGGCCGCGAGGCTCTCGCTGGCGGAGCGCATCGCGATTATGGAGCGCTACGTGGGCAAGCGGGTGGTGGATGCAGTCATCGCCGGCCCAAAAGCCGATATCAGCGGCATCGACGACCGGCTGGTGATCCAGACGCCGCTGGAAGCCAGCGACGTGCCCTATCGCCATGACCGGGCGCTGCTTCGCGGGGCGCTGGAGAAAGCGCTCCAGCTGCCGGGCTGATCCTGCGCGCCGAAGGCTCGGTTTTCGGCGCACCTTAAAATCTTAAGGTTGTCTTAAAACAGAGCTGGCACTATACCCTTATCTCTTCCTGTGGGTATGTACTATGTCGTTATTGCCTCTGCGTCGGCCGGTCGTCAGCCGCACGACTTATCTGATTATTTTCGCGGTCTATATCGGGCTTTTTCTTAACCTCGCCTTCTACCGCCAGGCGTATACGCTGCTGCCGGTGAACAACCTGCACACCGCGCTGGTGTTTCTGAGTATGCCGCTGGTGGCATTCAGCGTGATGAATATCCTCACCACCCTCGCCTCGTTTCTCAAGCTTGACCGGCTGGTGATTAGCCTTTTTATTCTGCTCAGCGCATCGGCGCAGTACTTCATCTGGAGCTTCGGCGTGGTGATCGACCGCAGCATGATCACCAACATCCTCGACACCACCCCAGCGGAGAGCTTTGCCCTGCTCTCCGGCGAAATGATCGTTGTCCTTGGCCTCTCCGGGGTGCTGGCGGTGCTGGTCGCCTGGTGGGTTAAAATTCGTAAACCGGCCACGCTATGGCGCGGCGTGGCCTGGCGCCTGGTGAATATGGTGGCCTCCGCGCTGCTGATCGTCCTGATTGCCGTCCTCTTTTATAAAGACTATGCCTCGCTGTTTCGCAACAACAAGGAGCTGGTGAAATCCCTGAGCCCCTCCAACAGCATTGTGGCGGTGAACTCCTGGTATGCGCACCATCGCATGGACAACCTGCCGCTGGTGAAGATTGGCGAAGATGCCAAACAGAAACCGGTGATGCATAACGGTCCCCGTAAGAACCTGACGATTGTGGTGCTGGGCGAAACTTCCCGGGCGGACAACTTCTCGCTGGGCGGATATCCGCGCGACACCAACCCGCTGATGCAACAGGACGGGGTGATCTACTTCCCGCACACCACCTCCTGCGGAACCGCCACGGCGGTCTCGGTGCCGTGCATGTTCTCCAACATGCCGCGCGCGCACTATGACGAAGAGCTGGCCCATCATCAGGAAGGGGTGCTGGATATTCTGCAGCGCGCCGGCATTCAGGTGTTGTGGAACGACAACGATGGCGGCTGCAAGGGGGCCTGCGATCGGGTACCGCATCAGAACGTGACCGATCTGAAGCTAACCGGGCAGTGCATCGACGGCGAGTGCTACGATGACGTGCTGTTCCATCATCTCGACAGCTATATCGATAACCTGCAACAGGATGGCATTATTGTGCTGCATACCATCGGCAGCCATGGGCCGACGTACTACAATCGCTATCCGGCTGAATTCAAAAAATTCACCCCAACCTGCGACACCAATGAGATCCAGGGCTGTACCCGGGAGCAGTTGACCAACACGTATGACAACACCATCCTGTACGTCGACCACGTGGTGGATAAAGCGATAAAACTCCTGCAGGCGAAACAGGACAAATTCACTACCAGCCTGGTCTATCTTTCCGACCACGGCGAGTCGTTAGGGGAAGATGGGGTCTATTTGCATGGTCTGCCGTACTCTATCGCGCCCGATACGCAGAAACACGTGCCGATGGTGATGTGGCTCTCTGCCGACTACCAGCAACGCTACGGCATTTCCGCGCAGTGTCTGCAGCAGCGAGCGAAAAAAGAGAATTACTCGCAGGATAATCTGTTCTCCACCCTGCTCGGCCTGCTCGGCGTCAGCACCCACGAGTACCAGGCGGCAGATGATATTTTAACGCCATGTAGAGAGGCTGGTTGATGAAAATCTTAGTCATTGAAGACGATGCGCTGCTGTTGCAGGGGTTAATCCTGGCGATGCAAAGTGAAGGATACGTGTGCGACGGCGTCTCCACAGCGCACGAAGCGGCGCTGTCGCTGGCCAGCAATCACTATAGCCTGATCGTGCTCGATCTTGGCCTGCCGGACGAAGACGGCCTGCATTTTCTCGCCCGCATGCGACGGGAGAAAATGACTCAGCCGGTGCTGATCCTCACCGCCCGCGATACCCTTGAGGATCGCATTAGCGGTCTCGACACCGGCGCGGATGACTATCTGGTGAAACCCTTTGCCCTGGAAGAGCTGAACGCGCGCATTCGCGCCCTGCTCCGTCGGCATAATAATCAGGGCGATAACGAAATCAGCGTCGGCGACCTGCGCCTCAACGTCACCCGTCGCCAGGTGTGGCTCGGTGAGACGGCGCTGGATCTGACGCCGAAGGAGTATGCCCTGCTATCGCGACTGATGATGAAAGCCGGCAGCCCGGTACATCGCGAGATCCTCTACAACGATATCTACAGCTGGGACAATGAGCCAGCGACCAATACCCTGGAAGTGCACATCCACAACCTGCGCGATAAGATTGGCAAATCGCGGATCCGCACCGTCAGGGGCTTCGGCTATATGCTGGCTAACCACAACGAGACGGAATAGACCATGGCTCTGTTTGCAACCGAAAACTGGACCATGCGCCACCGGCTGCTGTTGACCATCGGCGCCATTCTGGTGGTCTGTCAGCTGATCAGCGTCTTCTGGCTATGGCATGAGAGCAAAGAGCAGATCCAGTTGCTGGTGGCCAGCGCCATCGAAGGGCACAACAATCAGAAGCATGTGGAGCATGAGGTAAGGGAAGCGGTCGCCAGCCTGCTGGTGCCGAGCCTGCTGATCGTGGGTCTGGCGCTGTATATCAGCATGCTGGCGGTACGCAAAATCACCCGCCCGCTTTCACGTCTGCAAAGCGAGCTGGAGAGTCGCACGCCGGACAACCTCACCCCCATCGTGCTCAGCGAATCGGTACCTGAGGTGACGGCGGTGACCACCGCCCTGAATCAGCTGGTTTCCCGCCTCAATCTGACCCTTGACCGCGAACGGCTGTTTACCGCCGACGTGGCGCATGAGCTGCGCACCCCGCTGGCCGGGCTGCGGCTGCACCTTGAGCTGCTGGCGAAAGTGCATGGCATGGGCGTCGACCCGCTGATCCAGCGCCTCGACCAGATGACCACCAGCATTTCGCAGCTGCTGCAGCTGGCACGCGTCGGTCAGTCCTTTTCCGCCGGCAGCTATCAGCAGGTGCTGCTGCTGGATGACGTGGTCAAACCGCTGCAGGATGAGCTGGAGACCATGCTGGCCGAGCGCCAGCAACGGCTGCTGCTGACGGATGTCGAAAGCGAGGCCGTCGTCTCTGGCGACGCGACGCTCATCCGCGTCATTCTGCGCAATCTGGTGGAGAATGCCCATCGCTACAGCCCGCAAGGGTCGACGATCCGCGTGTCGGTGAAAGCGGGTCTGATGCCGGTGATGGCAGTGGAAGATGAAGGACCGGGAATTGATGAGGCGAAAAGCGGCGAACTCAGTAAGGCCTTTGTACGCATGGACAGTCGCTACGGCGGCATAGGGCTTGGACTGAGCATCGTCACGCGCATTGCTCAGCTGCATGACGCCCAGTTCTTTTTGCATAACCGCCAGCCGGGGCCAGGGGTCCGCGCGTGGGTGTTATTCCCGCGGCGTGCGGGTCAGAACGTCAGCACCCACTGATGGAAGAAGGCAACAATAATGACCAGGGCGGTGGCGACCGCCAGATATTCACGGAAGTTGATTTTTTGCATGGGCACTATCCTCATCAGGTTGAGGATAGTGTCGCCTGGCGAGATTAAGCAAACATTAAGAAGGCCGCTTTGCGGCCTTTTTTCTTCTCCGCCGTGGGTTATCTGGCTGCGGAACGGTCAGCGCAGCGCCGTACCTTCACTGCCCCCTCGCCTATCCCCGTCCGGCGGTATGCGCCAACACTCAGGAGGCGGCGATAAACAGTTCGCGCAGCTGATGCAGCTGGTCGCGAATTTGCGCCGCCTCTTCGAACTCGAGGTTCTGCGCGTGCTGCATCATCTGCCCTTCCAGCTCGTGGATTTTCTGCTGCAGCGCTTTTGGCGTCATATCCACGCCGCTGAGCCCGGCAGGCTCGACGGCCTTCGCTTTACCGCGCCCTTTGGCTTTGGTTTTCGCCAGGCTCTGGCCCAGCTGCAGGATATCCACCACTTTCTTGTTCAGCCCCTGCGGCACGATGCCATGCTCTTCGTTGTAGCGCTGCTGCTTCTCCCGTCGCCGCTCCGTCTCACCGATGGCTTTCGCCATCGAGGGAGTGATCTTATCGCCGTACAGAATAGCCTTGCCGTTGACGTTGCGCGCCGCGCGGCCGATGGTCTGGATCAGCGAGCGTTCGGAGCGCAGGAAGCCCTCTTTGTCCGCATCGAGGATCGCCACCAGCGACACCTCCGGCATATCCAGCCCCTCACGCAGCAGGTTGATCCCCACCAGCACGTCAAACTCGCCAAGACGCAGGTCGCGGATAATCTCCATACGTTCGACGGTGTCGATATCCGAGTGCAGATAGCGCACCCGCTCGCCGTGCTCCTCAAGGTACTCGGTTAAGTCTTCCGCCATCCGCTTGGTGAGGGTGGTGACCAGCACGCGCTCGTTGATGGCCGTGCGCAGGCGGATCTCCGACAGCAGGTCGTCGACCTGGGTGGCCACCGGCCGCACTTCGATGATCGGGTCCAGCAGACCGGTCGGACGCACCACCTGATCCACCACCTCGCCGCCGGATTTATCCAGCTCGTAGGCGCCGGGGGTCGCCGACACGTAGATGGTTTGCGGCGCCAGCGCTTCGAATTCTTCAAACTTCATCGGCCGGTTATCCAGCGCCGACGGCAGGCGGAAGCCGTACTCCACCAGCGTCTCTTTGCGCGCCCGGTCGCCGCGGTACATGCCGCCGATCTGCGGCACCGTGACGTGGGATTCGTCGATCACCAGCAGGCCGTCTGCCGGCAGGTAGTCGAACAGGGTGGGAGGCGGCTCGCCGGGCCCGCGCCCGGAGAGGAAGCGCGAGTAGTTTTCAATGCCCGAGCAGTAGCCCAGCTCGTTCATCATTTCGAGATCGAACTGGGTGCGCTGGGTTAAGCGCTGCTCTTCCAGCAGCTTGTTGTTGGCCAGCAGCACCTTGCGCCGCTCCGCCAGCTCCAGCTTAATCTCTTCCATCGCCTGGACGATGCGTTCCCGCGGCGTCACGTAGTGCGTCTTGGGATAAATGGTGTAGCGCGGCACCGTCGATTCCACATGGCCGGTAAGCGGGTCGAACAGCGACAGGCGCTCAACCTCTTCGTCAAACAGCTCAATGCGCAGGGCGATATCGTCGGATTCCGCCGGGAAGACGTCGATCACCTCGCCGCGCACGCGGAAGGTGCCGCGCTGGAAGGCCTGATCGTTGCGGGTATACTGCAGCTCGGCCAGGCGGCGCAGGATCGCCCGCTGGTCAATCAGCATCCCCACCGTCAGATGCAACATCATTTTCAGATACAGGTCCGGGTCGCCGAGGCCGTAGATAGCCGAGACCGAGGCCACCACCACCACATCGCGCCGCTCAAGCAGCGCTTTAGTGGCCGACAGGCGCATCTGCTCGATATGTTCGTTTACCGAGGCGTCCTTCTCAATGAAGGTATCTGAGCTGGGGACGTAGGCTTCCGGCTGGTAGTAATCGTAGTAGGAGACGAAATACTCGACGGCATTCTCGGGGAAAAATTCTTTCATCTCGCCGTAGAGCTGGGCCGCCAGGGTTTTGTTTGGCGCCAGCACCATCGTCGGCCGCTGCAGATCGGCAATCACGTTGGCGATGGTAAAGGTTTTACCGGAGCCGGTGACCCCCAGCAGCGTTTGATGCGCGAGCCCATCCTCCAGCCCCTCTTCCAGGCGGCGGATGGCTTCCGGTTGGTCTCCGGAGGGGCGAAAGGCGGAATGCAGAACAAACGATTTACTCATCAATCAGAACCTGAAAAAGATTTAGCGGCCGGTGTTTAATTCTACCCCTCGGGCCGTTTTTTGCCAACAAAATATACTGGATATTTAAACAGTACGTGATTATGATAGCGCCACGATTTGGCCTTTTTTGCCGGCAACCGGGATATAAAACGCGCGCCGGGCGGAATAATCCTCCGGCCGTCAGGGTTATCCCCAGAAATTTTTACCTTTTAACATTTGTCAAGCGGACGGGTGAAAGTTTTATGGCAGAAGATGACGCTTTTCTTACACCCATTGATTTTATCTAACAAGCTGATATTTAATGCTTTTAAAGAAAAGACGCCTTTCGCGCCAATTCAGCCGCAAGCCGCGTACGCTCTAGCTTACCGCAGGTTTTCTAACTCTAATACACAAGGTTATCCACAGGAATAGTGGATAACTGTCTGCAGCCCAAGACCGCCGCCGCCCGGCGCAAATCGTCTGGCTGCCTAAACCGCGCGGCGAAAAATTTTTATCGAACTATTTTTGATAACTATCCGCTTAAAGCCGCTCGATTTTTGCTGCTTTTTGCACCACCCTTTAGCGTCGGGCACCGGAAAAGTGCAGCCCCGGCGCTGGCTGTGCCTGATGGTATCGGCGTTTAGCGTTTTTTTCCGAGCGTTCTTTTTCCTGGCAAGAGTTTTGCAGCATCTTTCTGTCGCCCTGACGCCAGGATAAGGAGAAAACGTCCATGTTGAATTTACAGGCAGTAAATCACTTTTACGGCAACCAGCATTCGCTGTGGAATGTCGATCTTGAACTACGCCCGGGGGAGTGCATTGGCGTACTGGGACGCGAGGGCATGGGAAAAACCACCCTGGTTAACTGCATTGCCGGGCACCTGCCGGTGGCCAGCGGCCGGATGACCTGGCATGACATTGGCGCCCCGCCGCAGGATCTCACCCCCCTGTCGGCCCAGTCGCGCAGTGCCATCGGTATCGGCTATGTGCCGCAGGATAAACGCATCTTCTCCCAGCTCAGCGTGGAAGAGAATCTACATATTGCCCTCGCGGCCGGGAAACCCGGGGCTAACGCCAGCGGCGGCGAAATCTATGAACATTTTCCCGAACTCTATGCCCTACGGCAGCGCAAAGGCGCCTCGCTGAGCGACGACGATCAGTACCAGCTGGCGCTGGCCAGGGCGTTGATTGTCCAGCCGCGGCTGCTGATCCTTGATGAACCCTCGCGCGGCAGAGGGCCGCGCTGTCTGCAAAAGCTGGCGGATCTGCTGCTGCGGTTGAATCGCGATATCGGCCTGACGGTGCTGCTCGCCGAGCAGCACCTGCCCTTTATCCGCCGGGTGGCGGATCGTTTCTGTGTTTTGCACCGGGGCCGTAACGTCGCCGAAGGCGATATTATGGCGCTGGACGAACCGCTGCTGGCGCAGTGGATGACGCCGGATCCAGCGCCCTGAGGTCCAGATACTGGCCGAGATCGTCGCGCTGCGCGATATCGGCAAGCCACGGTATTTCACCGAGGAACGGCGCGGCCAGCCGGTTTTTCAGCGTCGCCAGATACTCGGCGTGGCGCTTGCCCGGCGGCAGCACGTCATTGGCGATCCACCCCGCGAGCGGCAGCCCCGCCTGGCGTACCGCCTGGGCGGTAAGCATCGCGTGGTTGATGCAGCCGAGCTTAACGCCCACCACCAGAATCACCGGCAGCTGCTCCGCCTGCGCCCAGTCGGCGAAGGTCAGGGTTTCCGAAAGCGGCGTAAACCAGCCGCCGGCCCCTTCCACCAGCACCCAGTCGGCGAGGCGTTCTAACTCGCGCAGCCCGCTGGAGAGCCTCGCCGCGGCGATCGGCCGTCCTTCGTCGGCGCTGATGATATGCGGTGAGGTCGGCTCGGCGAAGGTATACGGGTTAACCTGCTCATAGCGCAGCGCGACCCGGCTATGACGCTGCAGCGCCAGCGCGTCTTCATTACGCAGCCCGGCGGCGGTAAGCTCGCTGTCGGAAGCCACCGGCTTATAGCCGGCGGTGTGAAAACCCAGCTGATTCGCCGCCTGCAGCAGGGCGCTGCTGGCGATGGTTTTCCCGACTTCAGTGTCGGTCCCGGTGACAAAAAAACGTTTAGTCACGCTCAATGACTCCTGTAAAAAGAGAATACGTCAGCGGGCAGACGCCCTGCCGCTGCGGCCAGGCCAGCTGTAGCTCGCGCAGTTTGCCGCGGCTAAGCGGGGCCGATGCCCGCCCCTGGTGCAAATGGGTGGCGCCGATGCCCTTCAGCGATCGCATGGCGCTCAGCGCATCGACGAACGGCAGGCTAATCTGATGCACCTCGCCGGACGCCCGCAGGCCGCTCAGCGCCTCGCGCACCGCCGCTTCGCTGAGAAAACGGTTGGCATGCGGCCGGTCGTCGATGGCCTGCCACGCCTGATTGAGCTCCGGCAGCGAGTCGGCCAGCAGCTTGCTAAACGCCACGCTGCCGCCGGGACGCACCACCCGGTACAGCTCGCCAAGGGCTGCGCGCAGATCGTCGCACCACTGCACCGCCAGATTGCTCCACGCCAGATCGACGCAGGCATCGGGCAGCGGCAGCGCCTCAATGTCGCCCAGCAGGTAATGCTGGGCGGCGTCGTTACGCTGCGCCTGGGCCAGCATCCCGGGGGAGAGATCCAGCGCGGTCACCACGCTGCCCGCCTCACGCCAGCGGCGGCTCATGCTGCCTGGGCCGCAGCCGGCATCCAGCACCCGGGGAAAATCGCGACGCGCCAGCTGGCGCAGCAGCAGTTCCGCGCTGCGCCGCTGCAGTTCATCATGTTGCGAATAGCCGCTGGCCGCCCGGCCAAACGCCGCGGCGACCGCCTGCTTATTCACCGTGGCCATGCAGCACCTCCAGTAAACGGTTAATGTCCTCAGCCTGATGGGCGGCGGTCAGGGTCAGGCGCAGACGAGCGCTGCCGACCGGCACCGTCGGTGGACGGATCGCCGTTGCCCAGCAGCCCGCGTCGCGCAGACGGCTGGCCAGGCTCAGCGCCCGGCCGTTATCGCCGACGATCAGCGGCTGGATCGCGCTGACGGAGTCGGTCAAACCCAGCGACGTCTCGCCCATCCCCGCGCGGAACTGACGGATACGGGCGGCCAGGGTGTCGCGGCGGCGCTGGCCTTCATCGCTGCGAATCACCCGCAGCGCGGCGCTCAGCGCCACCGCCTGGGCGGGCGGCATCGCGGTGCTGTAGATCAGATGGCGGGCAAACTGCAGCAGATAATCGGCCAGCGCGTCATCGCACAGCACCGCCGCGCCGCTGACGCCGAACGCCTTGCCGAAGGTAACCACCAGCAGCTCAGGGCGCACCGCCTGCGCGGCGCAGCTCCCGCGTCCTTCGTCGCCGACCACGCCGACGCCGTGGGCATCATCCACCAGCAATAGCGCCCCGGCGGCCTGCGCCGCGGCGTGAATGGCCGCCAGCGGCGCGCTGTCGCCGTCCATGCTGAAAATGCCTTCGGTGACCGCCAACTGTTCGCCCGCCAGCGGCTTAGCCAACAGTTGAGCGAGCTGTTGCGGATCGTTGTGGCCGAAACGGCGTAGCTGCGCCGGACTCAGACTGGCCGCCTCCAGCAGGGAGGCGTGGCTCAGGCGGTCGGCCACAATCCGATCCTCTTTATCCGCCAGGGAGGCGATCAGCGCCTGATTGGCGGCAAAGCCGGAGATAAACAGCAATGCGCGCGGGTAGCCCAGCCAGTCGGCAAGTTCCTCTTCCAGCGCACGGTGGGCCTCGCTATAGCCGCTTACGTGTCCCGAGCCGCCGGAACCGACGCCATAACGTTCCGCCCCCTGCTGCCAGGCGGCGATAATCGCCGGATGCTGGCTCAGGCCGAGATAGTCATTGCTGGAGAAGTTAAGCCAGCGCTCCCCTTCCCGCTCCAGCCAGCGCCCGGCGCCGTGCGTCACCGGCAGGCGGCGGCGAAGGGCATCCGCCGCCCGTCGCTCGTCCAGCGCCCGATCGATTCGCTGCTGCCAGGTCATAGCGCCGCCGCGTTGTAATATTCCTCAGTGTCCGGGGTGAGTAAGGCCTGCTCCAGACGCTGCTGCTGCTCATTGTCGCCTTCCAGCACCGCCGTCTGTTGCGGGTTGATCCCCAGCTTGCGGAACAGCTGCAGATCGTTGTCCTCTTCCGGGTTCGGCGTGGTCAGCAGCTTGCAGCCGTAGAAAATGGAGTTCGCCCCGGCCATAAAGCACATCGCCTGGGTCTGCTCGTTCATCTGCTCGCGGCCGGCGGAGAGACGCACGTAAGAGGTAGGCATCATGATGCGCGCGATGGCGATAGTGCGAATAAAATCGAAAGCGTCGACGTCGTCGTTATCCGCCAGCGGCGTACCTTTGACTTTTACCAGCATGTTGATGGGCACGCTTTCCGGCGGCGTGGGCAGGTTGGCCAACTGCAGCAGCAGGCCAGCGCGGTCTTTCACGGTCTCCCCCAGCCCGACGATACCGCCGGAGCAGACTTTGATCCCGGCGTCACGCACTTTGTCCAGAGTATCCAGGCGCTCCTGGTAGGTGCGGGTGGTGATGATGTTGCCGTAAAATTCCGGCGAGGTATCAAGGTTGTGGTTGTAGTAATCGAGGCCCGCCTCGGCCAGGCGCTGCGCCTGGCTGTCGGTCAGAGTGCCGAGCGTCATGCACGACTCCAGCCCCAGAGCCTTCACCCCTTTCACCATCTGCTCCAGATAGGGCATATCGCGATCGTTGGGGTTTTTCCACGCCGCTCCCATGCAAAAACGCGTGGAGCCGGCGTTTTTTGCCTGACGGGCGGACTCCAGAACCTGCTCGACCTCCATCAGGCGCTCGGTTTCGAGACCCGTTTTATAACGCGCGCTCTGCGGACAATATTTACAATCTTCCGGACAGGCGCCGGTCTTGATCGACAGCAGGGTGCTGACCTGCACCTGGCGCGGATCAAAGTGTTGACGGTGGATTTGCTGCGCTTCGAATAGCAGGTCGATCAGCGGTTTATTAAATAATTCCGTAACTTGCGACATTGTCCAGCGGGGGTGGTGAGCCATTTTCCTCTCCAAAGGTCGTACACTACCTGTTTCACACAGCCTCTTTGTTGGCTGCACTCGCACACCCCTGTCAGATAGTGAACTATGCTGCTGGGGATGTTCTCACTTGCCGCCTCGATGCTGCGCGAAATATTTTGTGTACGTTTCATTGTAAGTAAGTTCAGTGTAGACTTGTAAACCTAAATGTTTTCAAAATGGTTTACAAGTCGCTTATGACCCTGGACGATCTCGCCTTCGATCGGCGCCACATCTGGCACCCCTACACCTCTATGACTTCCCCCCTGCCGGTCTACCCGGTGGTTTCCGCCCACGGTTGCGAGCTGTCCCTCGCCGGCGGCGAACAGCTGATTGACGGTATGTCCTCCTGGTGGGCGGCGATCCACGGCTACAATCACCCGCGTCTTAATGCGGCGATGAAAGCGCAAATCGACCAGATGTCGCACGTGATGTTCGGCGGGATCACTCACCCTTCGGCGGTGGCGCTGTGTCGTCAGCTGGTGGCAATGACCCCGCAATCGCTGGAGTGCGTATTCCTCGCCGACTCCGGTTCGGTAGCGGTTGAGGTGGCGATGAAAATGGCCCTGCAGTACTGGCAGGCGAAAGGCCAACCGCGTCGTCGTTTCCTGACCTTCCGCAATGGCTATCACGGCGATACCTTCGGCGCGATGTCGGTCTGCGATCCGCAGAACTCGATGCACAGCCTGTGGCAGGGTTATCTGCCGGATAACCTGTTCGCCCCCGCGCCGCAGAGCCGCTTTGACGGCGAGTGGGATGAAATGGATATGGTGCCCTTTGCCCGCCTGATGGCCGCGCACCGTCACGACATCGCCGCGGTGATCCTCGAACCGATCGTACAGGGCGCGGGCGGGATGCGGATGTACCATCCGGAGTGGCTGAAGCGGGTGCGTAAAATGTGCGACCGGGAAGGGATACTGCTGATCGCCGATGAGATTGCCACCGGCTTTGGCCGCACCGGCAAGCTGTTCGCCTGCGAGCACGCCGGTATCGCCGCCGATATTCTGTGTCTGGGCAAGGCGCTGACCGGCGGCACCATGACCCTCTCCGCCGCGCTGACCACCCGCGAGGTGGCGGAAACCATCAGCAACGGTGAAGCCGGCTGCTTTATGCACGGCCCAACCTTTATGGGCAACCCGCTGGCCTGCGCGGTGGCCAGCGAAAGCCTGCGCCTGCTGGAGAGCGGCGAATGGCAGCGGCAGGTGGCGGCGATTGAAGCCCAGCTGCAGACCGAGCTGGCTCCGGCGCGGGGATCCGCCCTGGTCGCCGACGTCCGCGTGCTGGGCGCTATTGGCGTGGTTGAAACCTGTCGCCCGGTCAATATGGCTGCCCTGCAGCGCTTTTTCGTCGAGCAGGGGGTGTGGATCCGACCGTTTGGCCGCCTGATCTACCTGATGCCGCCGTATATCATCACGCCTGAACAGCTGTCCCGCCTGACCCGCGCCGTTAACCTGGCGGTGCAGGACGAAACATTTTTTAGCGAATAAATAGCGGAATTGCGTCGTGGTGCAGGCTACACTTCCTGGTTAATCAGCGCATTATCAATGAGGATGAAGCATGAAACTGATCAGTCACGATCTCCAGGACGGCGGTAAGCTGCCTAATCGTCACGTCTTCAACGGCATGGGCTACGATGGCGACAATATTTCGCCGCATCTGATGTGGGATGATGTGCCCGCAGGAACCAAAAGCTTTGTGGTGACCTGCTACGATCCGGATGCGCCGACCGGCTCCGGCTGGTGGCACTGGGTGGTGGCTAACCTGCCTGCGGATACGCGCGTCCTGCCGCAGGGGGCCGGTTCCGGCCAGGCGGAGCTGCCGGAAGAGGCCGTTCAGACCCGCACCGATTTTGGCAAGGCGGGATACGGCGGCGCAGCGCCGCCGAAGGGCGAAACCCACCGCTATATCTTTACCGTCCACGCCCTGGACGTCGAGAAAATTGAAGTGGATGCCGAGGCCAGCGGCGCAATGGTCGGCTTTAACGTCCATTTCCATTCCCTCGCCAGCGCCTCCATCACCGCCCTGTTCAGTTAATCTTCCCCCGGATAGCGGCTTGCGCCTTATCCGGGCTACCTGCGGCGCCATGTGTTTTTCAGGTGGCGCTACACTCATCTTTACCAGATAACACTTACATATCAAATAAATACACGTAGCTGTAGGCCTGGCAAGCGCCGCGCCGCCGGGAAAGTATTGATTACCTTCCAGGCAACCCTGTTGCATGGTTATTTTGCCGGGTGGCGGCTGCGCCTGACCCGGTCTGGGGTTCGTGCAACCTGTCGTTCATTTATTCACCAGCCTTGCTGAAACTGCCTGTGCTGGCGGCCTCAAAATCGCTGAGACGTTCCCGGAAGGCCGGGGCAGCCCGCATGGATGCGGGCTGAGGGCCGTGTTTTGCACGGACGCTGCCTCGGCCCGACCCGAAGCCTGCAGGGATAAGTCGAAGGGACCGCGCAGCGGCGATTTTGCTGGCCGGAGCCCGGGGGTACAGGGGGCGGCGGCGACTGGCCGCCCCCTGTGCGCTCCCTGCGCCATGATTGACATAACGCAGACGATTAGCCGGGAGCGCAATCTGCCCGGAATTAACATAGAAGTTGTAGCCCTGCCAGGCGCAGTGCGAACAAGGACATTTTCGGTTGTACCGTTATTTTGCCGGGTGGCGGCTGCGCCTGACCCGGCCTGGGGTTCGTGCGACCTGTCGTTAATTTATTCACCATTGTTGCTGAAACTGCCGGTGCTGACGGCCTCAAAATCGCTGAGACGTTCCCGGAAGGCCGGGGCAGCCCGCATGGATGCGGGCTGAGGGCCGTGTTTTGCACGGACGCTGCCTCGGCCCGACCCGAAGCCTGCAGGGATAAGTCGAAGGTACCGCGTAGCGGCGATTTTGCTGGCCGGAGCCCGGGGGTACAGGGGGCGGCGGCGACTGGCCGCCCCCTGTGCGCTCCCTCCACCGTAAGAGACATAACGCAGAAAATTAACCGGGAGCGCAATCTGCCCGGAATTGACATAGAAGTTGTAGCCCTGCCAGGCGCAGTGCGAACAAGACATTTCCGGTTGTGCCGTTATTTTGCCGGGTGGCGGCTGCGCCTTACCCGGCCTACAGTTCCCTCTCACAGGCTCATACCTCGTAGGCCCGGTAAGCGCAGCGCCACCGGGCGATGACAGCAGGCACAGAGCCGATTTTGTGCCGGGTGGCGGCTGCGCCTGACCCGGCCTACAGGGTCCTCTCCCAGGCCAACACCTCGCAGACCCGGCAAGCGCCGCGCCGCCGGGAAAGTATTGATTACCTTCCAGGCAACCCTGTTGCATGGTGATTTTGCCGGGTGGCGGCTGCGCCTTACCCGGCCTACGGGGTCCTCTCACAGGCCTACACCTCGTCGCCCCGGCAAGCGCCGCGCCGCCGGGGAGATCTGATTTACTGCTCAGTGACAACCTGCAGCGCGGTTTTACGCACCCGCGCGTACCACACCACCGTCAGCAGCCCGAGCCAGACCAGGCCGGCGATCAGCGCCATCCGCGTCTCGGCAAACATCCCCAGCACAGCGATGACCAGCCCCATAAACAGCAGCGTTAACAGCGGCGCCACCGGCCAGAACGGAACGGGGAAGGCAATCTGGCTGCGCTCTTCGGCAGACAAACTACGGCGCATGGCGAAATGGGAGAGCAGGATCATCAGCCATACCCACACCGTGGCGAATGCCGCCAGCGAAGCAATCAGCACAAATACCTGCTCGGGGATCAGATAGTTCAGCACCACCGCCGCCAGCAGCGCGCCGCCCATGACCACCACCGTCATCCAGGGTACGCCGTTGCTGGCGATGCGCTGGAAGCTTTTCGGCGCCAGCCCCTCCTTCGACATGCCGTACATCATGCGTCCGGCGCCGAAGATATCGCTGTTAATCGCCGAGATGCTGGCGCTGATCACGATGATGTTAAGGATTGTCGCCGCCGCCGGGATCCCCAGACCGTCGAAAATCAGCACAAACGGACTCCCCTGCTCGCCAAAGCTGTTCCACGGGAAAATCGCCATCAGCACCGCCAGGGTGCAGACGTAGAACAGGATAATGCGCAGCGGAATGGTATTGATGGCCTGCGGGATGACCTTCTTCGGATCCTTCGCTTCCGCGGCGGTGACGCCGATAATCTCCACCCCGCCGAAGGCGAACATCACGATGCCAAGCGAAGCGATAACGCCCTGCCAGCCGTTAGGGGCAAAGCCGCCGTGGCTCCAGAGATTTTCCAGCCCGGTGGCCGGGAAGCTATGGCCGAAGCCAAAGAAGATGATCCCCGCCCCCGCCAGCATCATGGCGATAATCGCCACCACCTTCACCAGCGACAGCCAGAACTCCATCTCGCCGAACACCCGCACGTTGCACAGGTTCATGGCGCCGATAAAGAAGATGATGCTGAGGATCCAGATCCAGCGCGGGACATCGGGATACCACAATCCCATATAGATGCCGAAGGCGGTCACGTCGGCCAGGGCGACGATTACCATTTCAAAAGTGTAGGTCCAGCCGGTAATAAACCCGGCCAGCGGGCCGAGATACTGGCGGGCATAGCTGCCGAAGGAGCCGGAAACCGGGTTGCGCACCGCCATCTCGCCCAGCGCGCGCATGACGATAAACACCGCCGCGCCGCCAATCAAATAGGCCAGCAGCACCGCCGGGCCCGCCGCCTTGATGGCGGAAGCCGAGCCATAGAACAGCCCGGTGCCGATCGCGGAGCCGAGCGCAATAAATCGAATGTGTCGGGCATTGAGCCCGCGCAGCAGATGTGGCTTGTGTTGTTGTTGCATATACAGGTGTCCTGGTTTTTTTATTTGACGACAAATATGCGATGTAGGGCGGTCGGGGGAATGATTTCCCCCGACGCGGGTACAGAGAACAACGGTGATTAGTGCAGGCCTGGCAGTACGGCAGGCAGCAGACGCGTCAGGTGACGGGCCGCCAGAAGCGCAATGGCATTATCGATATCCGGGGCGAAGTAGCGATCCTGCGTATAGTGAGGGACGCGTTCGCGCAGCAGATGGCGCGCCTCTTCCAGCAGCGGGCTGGTGGTCAGCCCTTCGCGCATATCCAGCCCCTGCGCCGCCGCCAGCCACTCGACGGCCAGTACGCCGCGGGTGTTCTCGGCCATCGCCCACAGGCGGCGACCGGCCGCCGGCGCCATCGAGACGTGATCTTCCTGGTTGGCGGAGGTCGGCAGGCTGTCGACGCTGTGCGGGTGCGACAGCGCTTTGTTTTCACTGGCCAGCGCCGCCGCCGTGACCTGGGCAATCATAAACCCGGAGTTCACCCCGCCGTTTTTGACGAGGAACGGCGGCAGCTGCGACATATGGCTGTCCATCATCAACGCGATGCGACGCTCGGAGAGCGAGCCGATTTCGGCAATCGCCAGCGCGATATTATCCGCCGCCATCGCCACCGGCTCGGCGTGGAAGTTACCGCCGGAGATCACGTCATTCTCGGCGGCGAAGACCAGCGGGTTATCGGACACCGCGTTGGCTTCGGCCAGCAGCACCTCAGCCGCCTGGCGGATCTGGGTCAGGCAGGCGCCCATCACCTGCGGCTGACAGCGCAGGGAGTACGGGTCCTGCACCTTGCTGCAGTTATGGTGCGACAGCGAGATCGCGCTGTCGTCGGTCAGCAGATGGCGATACAGCGCCGCCGCGTCAATCTGCCCGCGCTGGCCGCGCACTTCATGGATGCGCGCATCAAACGGACGACGAGAGCCCAGCGCCGCTTCGGTGGTTAACGCCCCGCAGACGACCGCAGAGGCGAACAAATCTTCGGCTTCGAACAGACCGCGCAGGGCAAAAGCGGTCGACGCCTGGGTGCCGTTGAGCAGCGCCAGCCCCTCTTTCGCCGCCAGGGTAATCGGCTCCAGCCCCGCCTGACGCAGCGCTTCGGTGGCCGGCAGCCAGTCGCCGCCGCGTACCCGCGCTTTACCTTCGCCAAGCAGGGTCAGCGACATATGGGCCAGCGGCGCGAGGTCGCCGGAGGCGCCGACGGAGCCTTTCGCCGGGATCCACGGCGTCACGCCGGCATTCACCAGGCCAATCAGCGCCTGGATCACGCTCAGGCGGATCCCGGAGAATCCGCGGGACAGACTGTTAATCTTCAGCACCATAATCAGGCGCGCCAGGTCATCGTCCAGCGGCTCGCCTACGCCCGCCGCATGGGACAGCACCAGCGAACGCTGCAGGTTCTCCAGATCTTCCGTCGAGATACGGGTCTGCGCCAGCAGGCCAAAACCGGTGTTGATGCCGTAGGCGGTCCGCCCTTCGGCAAGGATAGCGTTGACGCAGGCCACGCTCTCGTCAATGGCGGCAAACGCGCCGCTGTCGAGGGCAATATTCACCGGGTGGCTGTAGATGTCGCGGAGCTGCGACAGGCTGAGTTGACCCGGGATCAGAGTTAAAGATTTCATTTCGCGTTCCCCTGCGTTGCCGCCACCATCGGAAGATTCAGACCCTGTTCTGCCGCGCATTCAATGGCAATCTCGTACCCCGCGTCGGCATGACGCATCACGCCGGTGGCCGGGTCGTTGTGCAGGACGCGGGCGATACGCGCTGCCGCTTCATCGGTGCCATCGCAGACGATAACCATCCCGGAGTGTTGCGAGAAGCCCATGCCTACCCCGCCGCCGTGGTGCAGCGACACCCAGGTCGCGCCGCTGGCGGTGTTGAGCAGCGCATTCAGCAGCGGCCAGTCAGAGACCGCGTCAGAGCCGTCGCGCATCGCTTCGGTTTCGCGGTTCGGGCTGGCGACGGAGCCGGAGTCAAGATGATCGCGGCCAATCACGATCGGTGCGGAGACTTCGCCGCTGCGCACCATTTCGTTAAACGCCAGGCCCAGCTTCTGCCGCCATTCCAGACCGACCCAGCAGATACGCGCCGGCAGTCCCTGGAAGCTGATGCGCTCGCGCGCCATATCCAGCCAATGGTGCAGATGCTTATCATCCTTGATGATCTCTTTCACTTTCGCGTCAGTCTTGTAGATATCCTGCGGATCGCCGGAGAGCGCCACCCAGCGGAACGGACCGATACCGCGGCAGAACAGCGGGCGGATATAGGCCGGCACGAAGCCCGGGAAATCGAAGGCGTTGCTGACGCCCACTTCCTGAGCCATCTGGCGAATGTTGTTACCGTAGTCGAAAGTCGGCACCCCCATCTCATGGAAGGCCAGCATCGCCTGCACGTGGTCGGCCATCGAGCGTTTCGCCGCCAGAATGGTGCCCTGCGGATCGGATTCGGCTTTCTGTTGATACGCTTCCCAGCTCCAGCCTTTCGGCAGATAGCCGTGCAGCGGGTCGTGGGCGCTGGTCTGGTCGGTGACCATATCCGGGCGCACGCCGCGTTTCACCAGCTCCGGCACGATCTCCGCGGCGTTGCCGCACAGCGCGATGGAGATAGCCCGGCCTTCGGCGGTGTATTTCTTGATACGCGCCAGGGCGTCATCCAGAGAAGTGGCCTGTTCGTCCACGTAGCGGGTGCGCAGACGGAAATCGATGCGGCTCTGCTGGCATTCAATATTCAGCGAGCAGGCGCCGGCCAGCGTCGCGGCCAGCGGCTGCGCGCCGCCCATGCCGCCCAGCCCGGCGGTTAGCACCCAGCGGCCTTTCAGGCTGCCCTGATAGTGCTGGCGACCGGCTTCGACGAAGGTTTCGTAGGTGCCCTGGACGATGCCCTGGCTGCCAATGTAGATCCAGCTGCCGGCGGTCATCTGGCCGTACATCGCCAGCCCTTTGGCATCCAGCTCGTTAAAGTGTTCCCAGGTCGCCCAGTGCGGAACCAGGTTGGAGTTAGCGATCAGCACGCGCGGCGAGTGTTCATGGGTTTTGAAAACGCCCACTGGCTTGCCGGACTGGACCAGCAGGGTCTCGTCGCTTTCCAGGTTCTTCAGCGCCTTCACGATAGCGTCATAGCATTCCCAGTTGCGCGCTGCGCGACCAATACCGCCATAGACCACCAGTTCGTGCGGGTTTTCGGCGACATCGGGATCGAGGTTATTCATTAACATACGCAGCGGGGCTTCGGTCAACCAGCTCTTCGCGGTCAGCGTCGTGCCTCTTGGCGCACGGACGTCCAGCTGGCGATATTTGCTTTGCGACATCGGGGTTTCTCCTGACAATGAACGTTGTTTACGTAGATACATATACTTGTCTATACAAGCATGCGCAAGCCAGGATTTAACAGAAATGATACAATTTTGTTATATTGCGTCAGCAATCACGTTTTGCTGACGCCAGCGTGGATCAGGAGCCAAAGCGGCCCTGCAGACGATAGCGGCTACCGGGGAACAGCAGGCGCGCGTGGGAGACGATGTGGGTTGTCGACCAGGTGCGGCGGCGGATCAGCAGGCAGGGATCGTGGGCGTGAATATGCAGCAGCGCGCACTCTTCCGCCGTGGCCTGCACCGCTTCAACAATATGTTCACCTTCTGTTAACGGGGCGATCAGCGACAGATAATCATGGGGCGTGGTGGCGGTATAATCCTGCTGGAGATAGTCCGGCACCACCGCGGCATTGACGCAGCGATCTTCGATTTGCACCGGCACCTCGTTTTCGTAATGCACCATCAGCGAGTGAAAGATGCGGGTGCCTTCCGCTACGCTGAGCGCCGCCGCCTGAATATGATCCGCCCGTGTCTCCTCCAGCAGCAGCACCTCGCAGCGGTGCTGATGGTGACGGGCAATAATTTCTTCGGCAATGCTGCGCACCTCAAACAGCGCCGACTGCCCTTTCGGCTCGGCGACAAAGGTCCCCACCCCTTGCAACCTGACCAGCAGGCCTTCATCCGTAAGCTCGCGCAGCGCGCGGTTGATGGTCATCCGGCTGAAGCCGAACTGGGCCACCAGCTCCGCTTCGGAAGGGATACGGTCATGCGGTCGCCAGACGCCGCTGTGAATTTTTTCACCGATAGCCTGCTTCACCTTCTCATAAAAAGGCGCGGGCGCGGAACGGGGTTGCTGTGAAAACATAGCCTGGCTTTCCTTTTGCAAAATGGGCGGCGAAACACCCAGAATATACCGGAATGGCTACTGCCACCAATGGACGATTTGCCATGCCAGACGGGCGGCCGCGCGGGCGCCCTGACCGTCAATGTCAAACTGCGGGTTGAACTCCACCAGATCCACCGCCTGCAGCTTACCGCTGCGGCACAGCGGCTCAACGATGCGCAGCAGGGTCGCCAGCGGCACGCCCAGCGCCGCCGGGGCCGACACCGCCGGCATTTCCCGCGCCGGGAGCACGTCCAGATCGATGGTCAGATACAGACGATCGTACTGCGCGATGTTGCGCTCAAGCTCCGCCAGCACCCGGGTTTCGAAGGCCTCCAGCACCAGGAGATCCTCCACGATAGCCACCTCGCGTCGCGCCGCTTCCTCCCAGAGCGCCTGGGTGTTGGCCGCCCGACTGACGCCGATGCAGGTATAGTGAAAAGCGCGCTGCTGCGCGTCACACTCCAGCGCCAGCTGGCGGAACGGCGTCCCGGAGCTGGCGCGCTCGGCAACGCGCAGATCAAGATGCGCATCGAGATTCATAATGCCCACTTTTTCGCCCGGGAAGGCATCCAGTACCCCCGCGCCATGACCGAAGGCGGTCTCGTGGCCGCCGCCCAGAACCAGCGTGCGTTTCCCGGCGCGCTGGCAGGCGGTCACCGCCTCGCGCAGCGCCTGATGCGCGGCTTCCAGCTGTTCGCCATCGACGCTAATCGTGCCCATATCCACGCAGCGGTCGTGGCCCTGATGGCTGGCCATATTGGCCAGCGCCCGGCGTAGGGTCGCCGGGCCGTCAGCCGCTCCGGTACGCCCTTTGTTGCGCCGGACGCCTTCGTCACAGGCGAAGCCAAGCAGCGCGATATCGCCGGGCAGCGCCTGCGGCGCGAAGCGTTCCGCGCGGGGGATGGTCTGAAACAGGCGCAGCGCATTCGGCGCTTCCGCACTATCATCGCGCCCCTGCCAAAGGTTGGCGGGCGTAGCTTGCCACAGCATCATTGCCATTCTCCTTGTACCACGCGTCCCCAGAGCGGACTGCGCCCCGGCTCATACACCATCTCGACCGGATGCTCGGCATCCCAGATGGCAAAGTTCGCCACAAAGCCCGCCGCCAGCTGACCGTGGCTGTTCTGCCGCCCCAGCGCCCGCGCGGCATGGCGCGTCACGCCGGCCCACGCCTCTTCCGGCGTTAAACCAAACTTGACGCAGGCCATATTCATCGCCAGATGCAGGCTGGCGAAGGGGCTGGTGCCGGGGTTGAAATCGGTCGCCACCGCCATCGGCACCTGGTACTTGCGCAGCAGTTCCACCGGCGGTTTGCGGGTTTCATTGAGGAAGTAAAACGCGCCGGGCAGCAGGGCCGCCACGGTGCCGCTTTCGCGCATCGCCGCCACTCCCTCTTCCGTCAGATATTCAATATGGTCGGCGGACAGTCCGTGATAACGGCTCACCAGCTGGGCGCCGCCCAGCGAGGAGAGCTGTTCAACGTGACCTTTAACCGGAATGCCCAGCGCCTGCGCCGCCTGAAACACCCGCTCGGTTTGCTGCGGGCTGAAGCCGACGTTTTCGCAGAAGACGTCAACGCTTTCAAACAGTCCCTCCCGCCACAGCGTCGGCAGGATAGTGTCGCAGACCAGCGTAATATAGCCGTCGGCGTCGCCTTGATATTCCGGCGGCGTGGCGTGGGCGGAGAGCAGCGTCGCCGAGAGTTCCACCGCGTTATCACGCGCCAGCTGGCGGGCGACCCGCAGCATTTTGCGTTCGTTTTGCAGATCGAGACCGTAGCCGGATTTGATCTCCAGGGTGGTCACCCCTTCACGCAGCAGGCGGGCCAGACGCGGCTGCGCCAGCGCCAGTAATTCGGCTTCGCTGCTGTCGCGGGTGGCGCGCACGGTGGCATTAATCCCCCCGCCGCTGGCGCTGATGGTCTGATAGGAGACGCCGTTCAGCCGCTGCTCCCACTCCTGCGCCCGGCTGCCGCCGAAGATCAGGTGGGTATGGCAGTCGATTAATCCCGGCGTGACCAGCCGGCCTTCGAGATCGATCCTGCGCCCGCTGGGGAGGTCATCTTCGGGGACGATCGCCGCAATGCGACCGTCGCGAACCAGTAGCGCGTGGCGCTCCAGCAGACCGTACGGTTGTGAAGCATCAGGGTTCAGGGTGGCGAGACGGGCGTTTCGCCAGATAACGCGTTCGGAGGTGGCTTCAGTCATAGCGTTCAACTTGTCATGGGTTGTATAGACATTTATTTTCATAACGCCGGGAATGTCAACAAAAGCGCGAGTAAATGTTATTTATTTGTGACTGGAGACCGTCCGGCGACGCGGCGTATTGCGTAAAGAAGGTAAGTTTTTCAGCCCACGTCTTCCCGTTTCGTTCAAGTTAGTATAAAACAGCAGGTTTTAAAGGACTTATACCCTGGCGTCTCAGCCGGGGTATTTCACTACGCTTAATTTTGCCCGGAGCAACATGAACACATATTCCGTTTCCCGTCTGGCGCTGGCGCTGGCCTTCGGCGTGACGCTGTCCGCCTGTAGCTCGACGCCTGCCGATCAACAGCCCTCAACGCAGACTGCACCGGGCACCACCGCGCGTCCCATTCTGAACGCCGATGAAGCGAAAAACTTTACCCAGGCGGCCTATTTCCAGTCGCTGACCCCCAATGCCGCGGCCTGGACGCCGTCCGCCATCAGCCTGCCGGCGCAGCCTGACTTTATCGTCGGCCCGGCGGGAACCCAGGGCGTGACGCATACCACCGTCCAGGCGGCGGTGGATGCGGCGATTGCCCGCCACTCTAACCGTCGTCTGTTTATCGCCATCATGCCGGGCGAATACCCGGGCACCGTCTACGTTCCGGCGGCGCCGGGCGCCCTGACCCTGTATGGTACCGGCGATAAACCGATCGACGTGAAGATCAGCGAAGCCATTGATTCCGAAATGGATCGCAACACCTGGCGTCGTCTGGTCAATCCGGGTGGCAAATACATGCCGGGCAAACCAGCGTGGTATATGTTCGACAGCTGCCAGAGCAAATCCACCGCCACCGTCGGCGTGATGTGCTCCGCGGTCTTCTGGTCGCAGAATAACGGCCTGCAGCTGCAGAACCTGACCATCGCCAACAACCTGGGCGACAGCGTCGATGCCGGCACCCACCAGGCCGTTGCCCTGCGCAGCGATGGCGACCAGGTGCAGATCGATAAAGTGAACATTCTTGGTCGCCAGAACACCTTCTTCGTGACCAACAGCGGCGTGCAGAACCGTCTGCAGGACAACCGTCAGACCCGCACCCTGGTGACGAACAGCTATATTGAAGGCGACGTGGATATCGTTTCTGGCCGCGGCGCCGTGGTGTTTGATAACACCGACTTCCGCGTGGTGAACTCGCGTACTCAGAAAGAAGCCTACGTCTTCGCGCCGGCCACCCTGAAGAGCATGACCTACGGCTTCCTGGCGACCAACAGCCGCTTCACCGCCTCCGGGGATAACGTCGCGCAGCTCGGCCGCGCGCTGGACGTTGACGGTAACAGCAACGGCCAGGTCGTGATCCGCGACAGCGCCATCAATGAAGGCTTTAACATCGCCCAGCCGTGGGCGGCGGCGGTAGGCTCCGGCCGTCCGTTCAGCGGCAACACCGGCAGCGCGGATGACAAAGGCAATCTGCAGCGCAACCTCAACGACAACGGCTTCAACCGTATGTGGGAATATAACAACCGCGGCGTGGGAAGCAGCGTGGTCGCCGAGCCGAAACAATAAATCGCGATACCGGCACAGCACAATAAAAAGAGGGGGCGATGCCCCCTCTTTCCTTTTTCGTTCAACGCTTCACGCCGTCAGGCGGTTCGCCATTTGCGGGTCAGCGGTTTTTCCAGCTCCACAATCAGGAACATGGCGAAGCCGATGATAAAGGTGATCACCCAGTAGCGGAACGGCAGCCCGGTGGTGCCGAACAGCATCTGCATAAACGGCGCATAGATAATCAGCAGCTGCAGCACCAGCAGCACGCCGCTGACGATCCAGATCCCTTTGTTAGCCAGCAGACCTTTGGTCAACGAGAAACCATCCGACACGCGGCAGTTCAGCATATAGAACCACTGGGCGGTGACCAGAGTCTGCAACAGCACGGTACGGATAAACTCCGGCGAATAGCCGCGGGGCTGCAGCCAGGCTTCGAGAATAAAAGCGCTGACCGCAATCATCGACCCCACAAACGCCACGCGCCAGATGGCAAAGCCGTCCATCACGTGCAGTTTCGGGTCGCGCGGCGGCCGCCGCATAATATTTTTCTCACCGGCTTCAAACGCCAGACCAAACGACAGCGTGGCGGAGGTGGCCATGTTCATCCACAGGATCAGCACCGGCGTCAGCGGCAGTACGTTGCCCGCCAGCAGCGCGATCACGATCAGTAACCCCTGCGCAAGGTTGGTCGGCATGACAAAAAGAATGGTTTTTTTCAGGTTGTCATACACCCGGCGCCCCTCGCGGACCGCGCTGGCGATGGTGGCGAAGTTGTCATCGGTCAGCACCATATCGGCGGCTTCCTTGGTCACCTCGGTCCCCTTGATCCCCATCGCCACGCCGACGTCAGCCTGCTTCAGCGCCGGGGCATCGTTCACCCCGTCTCCGGTCATGCCGACAATCTCTTTCTTGCTCTGTAGAGCCTGCACCAGACGGAACTTATCTTCCGGGCTGGTGCGGGCGAAGATATCGAACTGCTGCGCGGCCACGCTCAGCTGCGCGTCGTCCATCACCTCCAGCTCGCGCCCTGTAATGGCGTTCCCCGCATTGCCAATCCCCAGCATTTTGCCGATGCTCATCGCCGTTTGCGGGTGGTCGCCGGTGATCATCTTCACGCGGATCCCGGCCTGCAGGCAGTCGGCAATCGCCGTGATCGCTTCCGGACGCGGCGGATCCATCATCCCGGCAACCCCTAATAAAATGACCCCCTGCTGCAGATCCTGATGGGTCAGCTCGGTCTGGCCTGCGGCAGCCGGCTTCCAGGCCGCGGCCACCATTCGCAGCCCCTCCCGGGCGTACTCTTCAATTTTGCTTTCCCAGTACGGGAGATCCAGCGGCTGCAACCCGCTGTCGCTCTGCTGATACTGGCACAGGCGGAACAGAACATCCGGCGCGCCGGTGACCAGCACCACCTCCTCTTCGCCCAGCCGGTAAAGCGTCGACATGTATTTATATTGCGAATCAAAAGGAATTTTACTGCGCAACTCGCTGGGCTGCGGCGACAGGGTTATCTTCGCCGCCAGCACCTTCAATGCCCCCTCGGTGGGGCCGCCAGTGATTTTCCACAGCCCGCTTTCCTCTTTGATAAGCTGGCTGTCGTTACACAGATCGATGGTGCGCAGATAGCGCTCAAGAAGCGATCCTGGCGCCACCGCAACCGGCGACGGGTCGTCGATAGCATGGATTTTACCGACCGGCTCATAGCTGTCCCCTTCCACCCGATAGACGCTGTCCGCGGTGATCACCGCCTTCACCGTCATTTCGTTCATGGTCAGGGTCCCGGTTTTATCCGAACAGATAACGGTCATCGCGCCGAGGGTTTCTACCGTCGGCAGCTTGCGGATAATCGCTTTCTGGCGGGCCATCGCCTGCACGCCGAGCGACAGAATAATCGAGATAATCGCCGGCAACCCTTCCGGGACCGAGGCCACCGCGAGGCTAATCAACGACAGCATCAGTTCGGAGACCGGCATATCACGGAACAGCAGGCTAAAGACGAACAGCGCCGCCATCATCACCAGAATCAGGATGAAGATGGCTTTGCCCAGCTTGTCCATCTGCACCAGCAGCGGCGTGCGGTGCTTCTCAATGCCCGCCATCATTTGGTTGATGTGGCCCAGCTCGGTATCGCCGCCGGTGGCCACCACGATCCCTTTCCCCGCCCCTGAGCTGACGGTGGTCCCGGAAAACAACAGGTTGCTGCGATCGCCAAGCGGTAAATCGCCGCTTAGCGGCTCGGTGGTTTTTTCCACCACCGTCGACTCGCCGGTGAGGATCGCCTCTTCCACCCGCAGGTTGTGCGCCTCAATCACCCGTAAATCGGCGGGGATACGGTCGCCGGCGCGGATCACCACGATATCGCCGGGTACCAGCGAGGTGGTGGGGATGGTTTCATGGTTGCCCTGTCGGATCACCACCGCCTCGCTGGACAGCATATTGCGGATACTCTGCAGCGATTTTTCCGCATTACTCTCCTGAATGAAGCCGATCAGCGCATTGACCACCGCCACCGCGAGGATCACTGACATGTCGATCCAGTGGCCCATTACCGCCTTCAGCAGCGCCGCCGCCAGCAGAACGTAGATCAGCACATCGTTAAAATGCACAATAAAACGCAGCCAGGCGGGTTTACCCGGCTTCTGCGGCAGGGCGTTTTCGCCATACTGCTGCAGGCGCGTGGCCGCCTCTGTTCCGCTAATCCCGTCCGGCGAACTCTGTACGCTGGCGAGCGTCTCCTCGACGGAGCGCTGATAATAGGGCGCCCCCGGTTTATCTGTATTCATACTCTCTCCCTCGATTTCTGAAGCGGAAGTCAGGACGACATCCCGCCGTCATCAGCGCACAACGAAAACCGGTACATGGGCATAGCGCACGATATTGGCCGCTTCCGAGCCCAGCAGGTGAGTCTGAATCCCCGGATTGCGCGAACCGACAATCACCACGTCCGCTTGTAGCTCATCGGCCAGAGCAATCACTTGATCGCGAACATTGCCACTGCGCACATAAAGATGGCTGGCGTCTTCCGCAAGGCCATTTTTTTTGACCAGCTCAGTCAGTTTTTCCTTAGCGGTATTAATCAAATGGTCTTCCATCTTTCGCGCATCAGAGATAAATCCGCGCGTTAACACCGGAGAGAATGCCGGAATGACATGGACAAGATGAATTTGCCCGGAAGAATGCTGGGCGAGGAATTTCGCATGAGAGAGGGCTTTGTCGGCCAGGCCTGCATCAAACACGTCAACGGGAACAACGATATTTTTATACATGAGATAATCCTTTTATTACCAATACAATGCGTAGTGATGAATAACCCCATACTTGGGGAGGAACGAAATCTCAACAACAGAAGCGGCGAGCGGAATAGATGTTATTAAACGTAGCACAGGAAAATTAACATTAGAAAATGACGGATTAATAGACTGAAAAATATTATAAAAACCATATATTCCCTGCAGATCTCCTGCGTTTTCCCCAACAGTGCCGCTGCCGCTCGCGGTATGCTCTTTTTTAACACTTCACCTTTTCTCCGACTATGCTGATTACAAGCAGGAGTGCCGCTCCGAATGTCCGGTGGTCACCGTGGGGGCCGAATTAAATGACATTCGCGGTTCGGGTGGGAGTAAAGGGAGAAAATCATGTTTGGTTATAGCCTGTTACGTCTGGGATTATTTGTCGCGCTGGCCATTGTCGCCTGCACGCTGGTGGGACTATTCACCTATCTGGTTGTCGCCGCCCTCGCCGAATAAGCGTGCGCCGCGTAATAAAAATGTAAAATAAATCCTGAATCTGAGGGGAATACTGTGAACCGTTATTTTTCTCTCATCCCGGTTGTTATTTTATTTACAACCGCTTGCGATCAGAAATCGCCGTCCGTCGAGTCCGCCCCGCGCATGGTCAAGGTGGCGCAGGTGACCGCCGTGGGCAATACCCAGCAGCGAACATTTCCGGCACGTATCGAGTCTGGCGACTCCACCGAGCTGTCGTTTAAGCGGGGGGGCCAGGTGGAATCGCTGGATATTCGCCAGGGGGCGACCATCGCCCAGGGGCAAACGCTGGCGCGCCTGAATGCCCGCGAGGCCCAACAGCGGGTCAATGAACGACAAACGGCGGCTACGCTCGCCCAGCGTCAGTTTGATCGCTTCCAAACCCTGGCGGGACGTCAGGCGATTTCCCAGGCGGAGATGGACGTGCAGCGCGCCAATCGCGATGCCGCCAACGCGGCCTTAAAAATCGCCCGTGAAGAGCTGGCGCAAATGAGCCTCACCGCGCCCTTCGGCGGGATTGCCGCCGGCGTGCATATCCGCAACCATCAGGTGGTCGCCGCCGGCCAGCCGGTGATCACCCTGACGCGTACCGACCTGCTGGATGTGGTCTTCAGCATTCCCGAAAATCTGTTCACCTCCCTGGATATCCGCAATACCGCCTACCGCCCCGTCGTCAGGATCAATACCCTGCCGGGCCGCGAATTTACGGCGGAATACAAAGAGCATACCGGCAGCAGCGACAACAGCACCCTTACCTGGCAGATCATTTTAACCATGCCGCGGCCGGATGATTTTCCCACCGTCGGCGGGGTCAGCGGCACCGTGACGGTCAATCTCGGCAATTTACCGGCCAGCGCCGGAAGGGAAACGCTTATGGTGCCGGTAGAGGCGGTGTTTAACCCGGATAACCGGCCGAAGAATGAACCGGTCGTCTGGGTGGTAAAAGGCGACAACGCGCATCGGTTTCTTGAGGAGCGCAAGGTCACGGTCGGCGAGGTGACCTCGCAGGGAGTGGCCATCACCGACGGTCTCCGCGCGGGTGAAGAGGTGGTCGCGGCGGGCGTGAGCGAGCTGCATGCCGGGCAGCCGGTGCGGATCTGGACGCGTGAACGAGGATTATAAATGGACATTTCCCGTCAGTTTATTAATAACCCGACCCGCGTCTGGTTAGCCATTCTGCTGCTGGGGGTGGGTGGTCTGTTCGCCCTGCTCAATATCGGCCGTCTGGAAGATCCTGCCTTCACCATTAAAACGGCGGTGATCGTGACCCACTACCCGGGCGCGTCCGCTCAACAGGTGGAGGAGGAGGTGACCCTGCCGCTGGAAAACGCGATTCAGCAGCTTCCCTCACTGGATAACGTCAGCTCCATCTCCTCAAATGGCTTATCGCAAATTACGGTGAATATCGCTTCGCAGTACCATTCCAGCGAGCTGCCGCAAATCTGGGATGAGCTACGTCGCCGCGTCGGTGACGCCAGCCGACTTTTCCCCCCTGGCGTAGTGACCCCCTTCGTCAACGATGACTTTGGCGATGTGTTTGGCTTTTTCTTCGCTATCTCGGGCGACAGTTTTACCAACCCCGAGCTGGTGCGCTATGCCGAACAGCTGCGTCGGGAGCTGGTGCTGGTTCCTGGGGTCGGTAAAGTCGCTATCGGCGGCGTCATTCCGCAACAGATCAATGTTGATATCTCGCTGGCGAAAATGGCGGCGCGCGGGATCACGCTCAACCAGCTCGCCGCTATCCTGACCCGGCTCAACGTGGTGTCCAGCGCCGGAGAGATCCGCGTTGGCAGCGAATCGATCCGCCTACACCCCACCGGGGAGTTTCAGAGCATCGATGAACTGGGGGATCTGCTGGTCAGCCCTCACGGCGCCAGCGCCACCACTCGACTGCGGGATATTGCCACGCTGTCGCGCGGGCTGACTGACTCGCCGTCCAGTATTTATCATGCCAACGGCCGCCAGGCGGTGACCATGGGGGTCTCTTTTATTCCTGGCGTCAACGTCATTGACGTCGGGCACGCCCTTGAAGCCCGCCTCCAGCAGATGGCCGCCGACAAACCGGCGGGTATCGACATCGCCATTTTTTACGATCAGGCGGCTGAGGTCGCCCACTCGGTCAATGGCTTTATTACCAACTTCCTGATGGCCCTGGCGATCGTGGTCGGCGTGCTGCTGGTGTTCATGGGAGTACGCAGCGGGATCATTATCGCCCTGTCGCTGGCGCTCAACGTCCTCGGCACCCTGCTTATCATGTTTGTCTGGGGGATCGAGTTACAGCGGATCTCCCTCGGGGCGCTGATCATCGCCCTGAGTATGCTGGTGGATAATGCCATTGTCATTGTCGAAGGGGTGCTGATCGCCCGCCATCAAGGATCGCCGCTGCTGGGCGCCATTAACTATGTGATCCGCCGCTCCGCCCTGCCGCTGCTCGGCGCCACGGTCATCGCCATCCTCGCCTTCGCGCCGATTGGCCTCTCGCAGGACTCCACCGGAGAGTATTGCAAATCCCTGTTCCAGGTGCTGCTGATCTCCCTGATGCTCAGCTGGTTCTCCGCCCTGACCATCACTCCGGTGCTCATTAAGTGGTGGTTGTTTAAACACGCCCCGCCGGCCGCCGCGCCGGCGGAGAAAGCCGATCCCTACCGCGGCCGCTTTTACCGTGGCTATCAGCAGACGCTGCGAATACTGCTGCAGCAAAAGACCCTGACCCTGGTGCTGATGGGCGCCCTGCTGGCCGCGGCGATCTGGGGCTTCACCTTCGTGCGGCAGAATTTCTTTCCGTCATCGAATACGCCCATTTTCTTTGTCGACCTGTGGCTGCCCTACGGTACCGATATTAACGCCACCGAGCAGATGACCCGCGATATTGAGCGGTCGATCGCCGGCCAGCCGGGGGTGGTCACCACCGTCGCCACCATTGGCCAGGGCAGTATGCGTTTTATTCTTACCTACAGCGGTCAGCGGCAGTACAGCAACTACGCGCAGATTATGGTGCGGATGGACGACCAGCGCGGCATCGCCCCCGTCACCCGCCACGTCGAAACCTGGATCGCCAGAAACTACCCGCAGGTGAACGCCAGCACCAAACGCATTATGTTCGGCCCCTCCGGGGATAGCGCGATTGAAGTGCGCATTAAGGGCCCTGACCCGGATACGCTGCGCGCGCTGGCCAGTCAGGTGAGCGATATTCTCGCTGAGGATCCGGCGACCGACAGCGTGCGTAACGACTGGCAGAACCGCAGCAAGGTGATCCGCCCGCAGTACTCCCTAGCGCTGGGGCGCGAACTGGGGGTGGATAAACAGGACATTGATAACGCGCTGGAGATGAATTTCTCCGGCAGTCGCGCCGGGTTATATCGCGAGGGCGCCGATCTGCTGCCAGTGATCGTCCGGCCGCCGGCAGCGGAGCGACAGGATGCCAACCATCTGCATAACGTGCTGGTCTGGAGCCAGAGCCGCCAGCAGTATATCCCGTTGAGTAACGTCATCCATGGCTTCTCCCTGGAGTGGGAAGATCCATTAATTCTCCGCCGGGATCGCACCCGGGTGCTGACGGTCCAGACCGATCCCAGCCCGCAAAGCGGCCAAACCTCGGGTGATATTCTCGCCCGGGTGAAACCGCGCATTGACGCATTGACGCTGCCGCATGGCTATCGCATCGAATGGGGCGGCGATGCCGAGAACTCCAGTGAAGCACAGCAAGGGCTGTTCACGACCCTGCCGCTTGGCTATCTGGTGATGTTTATCATTACGGTGCTGATGTTCAGTTCGCTGAAAAACGCTGTCGCCATCTGGCTGACCGTCCCGCTGGCGCTGATCGGCGTCACGCCCGGCTTTTTGCTGACCGGCATCCCCTTCGGCTTTATGGCCTTAATCGGCCTTCTCAGCCTCAGCGGCATGCTGATCCGCAACGGCATTGTGCTGGTGGAAGAGATAGAGCAACAAAAACAGGAGAAAGATCAACGACAAGCGATCATTGATGCGGCAACATCTCGTCTGCGGCCGATCCTGCTGACCGCCTTCACCACCGTGCTTGGCCTTGCCCCGCTGCTGCGCGATGTTTTTTTCCAGAGTATGGCAGTGGTGATTATGTTCGGTCTGGCCTTCGCCACCGTGCTGACGTTGCTGGTTCTGCCGGTGATTTACGCCTGCTTTCACCATAAGGATATGACGCCTCAACGATGAACAGTACCGGTCTGAGCATTATTAAGACACTCGGCTGTATGACAGCGGTGACTTTTTTCACCATCTATAACACCTGGGATCGCTTTGATTATGACTATCACTGGATCCTCGGGCTGCTGACCTTTGTCTCGACCATCGCCACGCCGCTGTTTTTTGTGGTGGCCGGCTATCTTGATGCGCAAACGCGACACGACGCCAACTGGCAAATTGGCAAAATTAAAAGCGTGGTGATCGTCTTTCTGTTTTGGGTGACGGTCTATTATGTCTGGGAGCCTTACCAGCGCGGCTATCTGATCCAGCCCTGGTTTATTTTCGCCCTGATTGTCATCTATACCTTCCATCCCCTGATTGCCTGGCTCAGCCAGCGGCGCGGTCTGTTTTTCTCCGTGGTCCTGACGCTACTGTGCTGCTCTTATGGTTACGACCTGCTCTCGGTGCTCTACCCGGAAAGACATCTTTTCAGCCTGGCGCCGCAGTATCGTCTGTGGACGTGGCTACTTTTTTATTTAACCGGGCAGTTGTTTAACGATCCGCGGGTCACGGAGTGGATACGCGACCCGCGGGTGATTAAAGCCGCCATTATCGCCCTGCCCTTTGTCTATTTATTTACCTGGTTTTATGAACGCCACTTTTTCTTCGCGCTGTTTAAAGCCGATCGCAATGCGTTCATTCTCACGGGGTCGCAGATTTATATTCTGATCGTCCTGCTGGTGATCGCCGCTAACGCCGTGCAGTTTAAAAAGAACCGCGAGCTGAAGGAGGCCGTGCTGGCGACGGTTAGCAAAGCGATGACCGGGGTCTATATTTTGCACTACTCCGTTTTTCACCTGCTGGTGATGCTGATCCCTATTCACTCGTTAGCCACCAAGCTGGGAGTGATTGCCCTAACGTTTGTCCTGTCGGTGCTCATTTCCCTCGCCGCGCTCTCCAGTACGCTGCTCAGGAAGGTGATAACCCTGTAACAAACGACGCGGCAACTTAGCGGAAGCTCCACTGGATGCTGATCACAAACACGCTGGGAATAATAATGCCGCTCTCAAGGGCGAAATAGTCGGTAAAGTTGTACTGGATAGCATGGTAGATATAGGGTGAAAAGCCGATCCCGGTGGCGTCCTTAAAATCTTTATAGGAGCCATGATCGCCGCAATGCTCGAAGGCGTCGAAGAAGAATTCGCCGGTATAGCCGTAAACGCCTTTGAAGGTCCACCCGCTGCCGTTGTGGTACCAGTCTCTTCTCACCCCCAGCGCCAGACAGCGATCGTCGAAACTGTTATTCATGGTGCCAATCAGCAGGCTGTATTTCGAGTCGGCAGAGAATTTCCGCTCCACCGAGAAAAAGTGGTTCTCGAAATTCTCAGTATATTGACCGTGATTATTGGTCAGATGGTAAACATAGGAACCGGTATTCACCGAATAGAGGTTAATCTCTTTCGACTGCGCGAAAGTCGCTAACCCGGCCAGGAGCATCACGCTTTTACCGCGCATTTCCCCTCCTCACACCTCAACGCCTGTCTATAGACAGACTGCCTTTGCCGTATTTACCGGTCGTGACAGAGGTAAAAGACCCGACAGGGAAATGGGAGAAAGATAACGATGCCGAACCATCGCATCGCTAGTAAAAAGCGTAGCACACGCCTTATCCGCCAACAAACCGACCGAAGCGTTAACGAAATGGCCGATGTGTTGCTCTTTACCTGATTGTGCAAAAAACAGACAAAACCTCACCTGATATCCGCTATGATCAGCGTCCGACGCGGAAGAAAGCCACCTGTCGACGACAGAGTTGCTGTGTACCCCTTCCTGCGTCGGCGCGATTTCATCCAACACGCCAGCCAGCACAATACCTTCCCATTGAGCTCACGCCTGTCGTCAGCCTCTTCCCGCTAGTTTTACAGGTGGATCCTGCACAAACCGGCTTTTATGTACAAGTTATGCAAGCAATTAAACTATTTAAAATCAATAACTAAAAACACAAACTAAAAATCAGCCGTTCTGTTGTACATATAGTTCTGAAAAAAGTTGTACATAATGGGATCACCGTCTATAGTTTGGAGTGTTAACTGCTTGTTGCGCAACGAAGCGGGGATGTTTAACGGTGGCGCGGCAAGTCAGGCGGTGGTTCCTGGTTTTGCATTTCCTGTTCGTGACTTGGCGCGTACCGATGGTACGTAGCGACTTTTATTGTCAGTTTGCGTTATACGTGGGAGAGTTCGAGCTATGCATATTAAAAATACCATTCCAGCAGAGTTTGTCTTCAATTCGGCCCTGATGAAGAATATTGAAAATACGCTCATTAAGCAGCACAGAACGATAAATAATGAGCGGATGATTACGGAAATTCAGCATCGCCTGAAAACGGAAAGTAATGAAATACTCTCCGACCTCTATTTGCAGGCGCTGGATATGCTGTACAGCAAACCTCATCATTAATTAAACTCGCGGAGCTGGCAGCAGGCTTAAGCCTGCGGTGCCGGCACGCCTGGGTCTCTATCGGCTAACTGAGGCAAATAAAATGTCACACCATAATACCTGCTATCGTACTGAACATTACGATCTGTGGTTTGATAATCGTTTTCTTCTCTATGGGATGTCGCTGATCCTGAATAGTCTGCCGGCATCTTACTTTCGCAAAAAACACGTTTTCTTTACCAGCGACAATTATTTCGCGGTACTGCAGCACAACTATAATCGTCGGGATACGTTATTTATTCTGTTAACCGAAGGCAACGATCTTAATTTTCTTAGTGAACTGCCTATGCTGCGCTTACCGGCCAATTCAACGCCGGAAGAGTTAAAGATATTTCTGCACCAGCCAACCCGCTACTATAAAACCCACCCGGCGCCGGGCGCCTCGGTGCAGTTTACCGAGCGGGAAAAGAAAGTGATTCAACTTATCAGCAATGGCGAAGCGGTCGCCAGCATTGGCCGGTCGCTGAATCTGCATATTAAAACCATTTATCAGATCCGGCTGAATCTGATTAAAAAGCTCGGCTGTAGCGGTAGGACCGATTTTTTTAATATCAGCCGCAGCGAAACCTTTAAATCCTGGAGCCAGATCCACCTGTAACCCGGCGCGTTAGCCCCGGTCTGCTTTGCGGATCGGGGCGATTAATTATTACCGTGAAAATGGATGCTGAAGCCCTGCTCCTGCCAGTGGCTGAGCAGCTCTTCCTGGAGAGGGGTGGCGGCGCGTCCGGTCCAGACGAAGATATGCTGCCCGGGGAACAGCTCGGGCCGCGGCGACTCCAGCGGTTCGGCGAGGACGTTGACGTGCCAGCCGCGCTGGGAAAGACGCCATGCCTCCAGCCACAGACGCGTCCTGTCCTCATTGCTCCAGCCCACCAGCAGCGTCTCCCTGCCGTTCTTTTTACGCGCTTCGGCGAGAAACAGCGCCACGCAGTCAATCAGCAGACCATCCAGCAAACTACTAATCACCAGAGAGGTATTCTGATCGAGCTTTAGACGCTGACGTACCGGCACTAACAGGCTGTCGATGAGCGTGTCGACGGGGTGTTGATGGCTTAGCGCCAGTAATTTGGCACGGATTCTGGCGGGCTGCATATAACGCAGAATGGACATCATCTCTTCCTGAAGATGCGCGGATTCGTCGCGCGCCGCCGGCAGGTTACCCTCCAGCAGCGCTTTGACTTTCCCGACAGATACGCCGCGCTCGATCCAGCGCTTGATCTCTTCAATGCGCAGGATATCTTCTTCATCAAACTGCCGATGCCCGCCTTCGCTACGCTGCGGTTTCAGTAGACCGTAACGACGCTGCCAGGCGCGCAGTGTGACCGGATTGATTCCGCAACGTTCGGCGACTTCACCGATACTGTAAAACGCCATAGCAGCCTCACATCAACCTGATACTTTAATACCTAAACTAACGAATTCAGGCATCCTGTACAACTCTATTTTCTTGTACAGATAAAGATAACAGGTTGTGGCTCACAGCGCTTGGGAAAAAGATGAAAAAATAGTTGGCTGATTTCGCGGTGGATTATTTTTTTTCCGGCCAGGCGACGGCGGGTAAGCCCCCCAGGCGCGCGCTGGCGAACAAATTCCCCTGAAACTGCGAAATACCGGCTGATTCCAGCCACATCCACTCTTCAGCACGCTCAACGCCGACGGCAGAGACCGCAATCTCCAGCGAAAAACAGCATTTGATAATCGCCTGTACAATTGACTGACGCGGTCCATCCTGGTGGATATTGCGGATCAGCTCATGGTCGATTTTAATTCTGTCGGGCTGGTATTGCGCCAGCAGCGACAGCCCGGCAAACCCTGCGCCGAAGTGATCGATGGCAAGATTGATGCCCGCCCCTTTTAGCTTTCGCACCGCATCGGTAAAATCATCCATCCGCGAAATCACTTCCCGTTCGGTAAACTCGACAATAATCTGTTCAGGAATAAGATCATTACGCTGAATTTGATCGAGCAGGAAACCCACCGCGTTCGGCGCTTTAACCAGCGTCATCGGCAGTAAATTAATACTTAACGCCTTATTGCGTAAGCCTAATTTCCCGGCCAGCGACAGCGCGACGCGTTTACTGTGCAGATCGGCGAGATAAATATCGTCCCCGGAAAGCCCGGCAAAATAGGCGCCAGGCGACTGGCCGTCCGGTGTGCGTAACAGCGCTTCCCACGAAATAATTTCGCAGGCGAAAGGGTCGACGATCGGCTGGAAGGCAAAGGACCAGCTTTCCTTATTGTCAATTATCGGCGTATCAGGATAGAAAGTATTCTGATCGGGGATAAATACCCAGCTGTCAGCGGAAGGAATCTCAAAATAGTTCGCTTTTTCCGTTGATTCGACAAAGGTGCGGAAAAATTGCAGTGCCCGGTCGTCATAGGTGAGCTGATATTTTGTGGTCCCGCGGTCCATCACCGTCTGCAGCACCTCCTCGCGATCATGTTCCCGTAAATCAAACAGTTCCATACCGACCTTACCGAAACGGCGGGACGGCGCATAATCGCACAGAAGCTCTACCAGGTTATAATGGCGGGGATCGCGGCAAATATGCTGATAAATATCCTGAACCTTTTCTTCAGGCCCCTCAATGAGTTGAAAAAAATGCGTCCCGTTAAAAAGTAAAATACCGGTGACGTCCGCCTGCCCATTTCTTTCGTTTGCCCTGGCAACCATGGCCTCGATCGATTTGAATGAGACATTGTCGCAAATATGGCTGCGATAAATGATGGTGGTTAGCATAGTGATTCCAGATGGGAGGGTAAGCATTCACAGTAGCAGTTATCAGGCTAATCGTCTTGTAAAACTACGTTTTGTCTTAACAAAAAAGATACACTAAAAATCCCTTTTTTGTGCAAGGCTTTTTCATTTTTCTTTTCTTGTACAACGTGCACCGTTAAATCCTACCTTTACAAGCCAAAATCGAACAAAACACATAAAAATAAATTATTAAAAATCAATGATTTAACCATGCCTGAATCATTATTGTTCAACTTTGTGTGTACAGGTTAACAATTATTGTATAAGTTTAATGGCAGTTAACAGATGAGTGAAATGTAAGGAGCAGATATGCAGCAGAATGGTTACATTCCAGATACAGCGAACGCAATTGCCCAGTATTTCAACAAAGCATCGTTACCTTCCCAGCAGGAAACGCTGGGTCAGATTGTGATGGATATTCTCAACGAAGGGCGTCATCTCAACCGCAAGGCGCTGTGCACTAAACTGTTGAGCCGCCTCGATCGGGCCCGTGCCCCCGAGGAAGAGAGTCACTATCAGACCTTAATTGGTCTGCTGTTTGCCGATCAGGAATAACGTCATCGATCGTCGCCTGTTGCAACCGCAGTAGCAGATGAGGGGCGATCGCTTCCATAAACCTGCTGCTGACCTGAATGCCCGTTCGCAGATTCAGGGAGAGAGTGGCATGCAGTGAGACGGTTATGAATAGCAGTGAAACTGAGGAAATCACCGATGAGATCATCGGCGAGGCGGTACTCGCGCTTCTGAAAACGAATCGCCCTATTACCACCCCGACCCTGCTGGTTCGACTTCGGTTGATGCAGGCGACAGAGTCAGACCGACAGCGAAGAAAGGTCATCGCTGCCGTGATTGAAGAAATTTGCGCGAAGCTTGCCCGTCAGCGGAAGCAAGCGCCTTTGCAGGTAAAGAAAATCAATGGCCGTTGGGAAACCCGAGGATCGCCGGCGCAAAGCGCCATGGCGCCGGAAGGTAAAAAGATCCACTGAGTATCCTAACCGTGGTGAATAACACAGAGTGAGAATGTGATGAGACAGACTATGCATCAGCAACCCGATATTTACGCAGGACTGCAGGACACCGCGCTCTCCGACTATTTCCGTAACGCCGGTGATAAGCTGGTTGATGAGTCCGCCGTGATGTCGCTGGCCATTAACAGTATTCTCCAGTCAGAAGGTCACCTGAACAATAAGGCCATTATTTTATGGCTGATTCAGGCGCTGGAAAGCACCGATGACGTGGTGACCGCAGACGTGATCCGTAAAACGCTGGAGATTGTCGTCGGCTACACCATGGACGATATCTAAGGCCGTCACGCTTCAGGCCCGCCAGGGCAACCCCTTTCCGACAGAGCCTGTCCGCTCTGTTAAAAAAAACCTCGCTGACGCGAGGTTTTTTCATTTACGCCTGACGGATCAGTGGGCGTTGACTACCACCCACATCGGCCCCTGCCCGACCGCATAGCGACCTTTCTCCTGCAGCAGCCCCTGCTCGCCGGTAATTTCGTACACCGCGATATGGTGCGACTTCTGCCCGGCGGCAATCAGATACTTACCGCTGTGATCGAGATTAAAGCCGCGCGGCTGGGTTTCGGTCGGCTGATAGCCCTCCACCGCCAGCACGCTGCCATCTTCCGACACGCTGAACACCGTGATGATGCTGGCGGTACGATCGCAGGCGTACAGGTGACGACCGTCCGGAGTGATATGAATATCCGCCGCCCAGCGCACGCCGGTGAAATCAGACGGCATCATATCCAGCGTTTGTACACATTCGATATTGCCATTCGGGTCTTTCAGCTCCCAGACGTCAATTGAGCTGTTTAGCTCATTGACGCAGTAACCATACTGCTGGTTCGGATGGAACACCATGTGGCGCGGACCCGCCCCTTCGACGGTGGTGACTTCCGCTGGCTCCTGGGCGGAGAGGAAACCATCCTCGCTGAGGGTAAACAGACAGATGCGATCCTGCTTCAGCGCCGGCACCCACAGGGTACGATTGTCCGGGGAGATATTGGCCGAGTGGCAGCCTTCCAGCCCGTCCACCACTGTGATGGTTTCGCCCGGCAGACCATCCTGCAGCGGGGTCACGCTGACGCAGCCCTGATTGTAGGAGGCGCTGAAGACAAAGCGACCATGATGATCGGTAGAGATGTGGGTCGGGCTGCCCGGCAGCGCCGCTTCCCCTGCGAAGGTCAACGCCCCGTTATCCGGCGTGATGCGATAAGCTAACACGCGAAACTCCGGACGAACGCCAACGTACAGATACTCCTTATTGGGGCTGACCACCATCGGCTGGACCTGCCCCGGGGCATCAACCACCTGCACCAGCGTCAGTTTGCCGTCCGCTTCAAGACTCCAGACGTGGATTTGCTGGCTTTCCGGGCTGGCGGTATAAACGGTTTGTTTCATGACTACTCCTTCCCTCACTGCACGTGGATTTTTCATTTTCAGGATAACTGCACCCTGAAAATTATAAGACATCCGCCCATGATACTCGCATCGCCCGCCGAATTACCGACGGACGGCGGCACAAAGGGCATACAGACATTCACGGCAGATGTGGAAAAATTGGTCCTGACGCCACGGCGGTGTACCATCATGGCCAGGTCACTTTTCAACATCAACCGGAAATAACACATGACAACACGCGTGATTGCCCTGGATTTAGACGGCACCCTGCTCACCAGCAAAAAAACCATCCTGCCCGCTTCGCTGGAAGCGCTGGCCCGCGCCAGAGAGGCGGGCTACCAGGTGATCGTCGTTACCGGACGTCATCACGTCGCTATTCATCCTTTTTATCAGGCACTGGCTCTCGATACACCTGCAATTTGTTGTAATGGCACTTATTTGTATGATTATCACGCAAAAAAGGTTTTGGCGGCCGATCCTATGTCGGTGGAACACGCGGTAAGCCTCACCGCCATGCTCGCCGAACAGCAGATCCACGGCCTGGCCTATGTGGATGACGCGATGCTTTACGAACAGCCCACCGGGCATGTGATCCGCACCCGCAACTGGGCGCAGGCGTTACCGGAGGATCAGCGCCCGGTCTTCAGCCAGGTCGACTCGCTGGCGCAGGCGGTCCGCGAGGTCAAGGCGGTATGGAAATTCGCCCTCACCGACGACGACATTCCCCGTCTGCAGCGCTTTGCGCAGGAGGTCGGCGAGACGCTGGGCCTCGAGTGCGAATGGTCGTGGCACGACCAGGTGGATATCGCTCGCGCCGGCAACAGCAAAGGCAAACGCCTGGCGCAGTGGGTCGCTGACCAGGGGCTGTCGATGCAGAATGTGGTGGCCTTCGGCGATAACTACAACGATCTGAGTATGCTGGAAGCGGCAGGCACCGGGGTGGCGATGGGTAACGCGGTGGACGACGTCAAAGCCCGCGCCAACGTGGTCATCGGCGACAATGAGTCCGCCAGCATCGCCGAGTTTATCTACCGTCAGCTGCTGTGATCAGGCGGCAATCGACACGCTTTTGATCTGGGCAAATACCTGCTGGCCTGGCGCTATCGCCAGGTCATCCCTCGCCCACGGGCTGATTCGAGCCCACAGCGGATGGCCGCTCACCCTGAGCTGAACCTCAATCTGCCCGTTGACCTCCAGACACTGAACCACCTCGGCGCGTAAGATATTGCGGATGCTGGTTGCGGACGGCTGGGCCAGCACCAGCGAGACGTCCGACGCCTGGATGCGGATCCGCGCGCTCTCCCCGGCGGGACGATCGAGCCGGTTAACCCACAGCATTTGATCCCCCAGCGTCAGCGCGGTCATCGCGTACTGCGGATGCTGCGCGGCGACGGTGGCGCTGAGGATCGTACTCTGCTGTTCCGCCGGCAGCCAGGGGTGCATCACGCTGCTGCTCCAGACCTCCTCCAGCGGACCGAAAGCCTTCACCTTACCGGCCTCCAGCACCAGCACGCGATCGGCCAGATGCTGGATCTCGTCCAGCGAGTGGCTGACGTAGAGCATCGGAATATGGATCTCCTGCGCCAGCCGCTGCAGATAGGGCAACAGTTCGCGTTTGCGCGGAATATCCAGCGAGGCCAGCGGCTCGTCCAGCAGCAGCAGCTCCGGCGCGGTCAGCAGGGCGCGGCCGATGGCCACGCGCTGCATTTCGCCGCCGGATAACCGGCCCGGCAGCCGATCCAGCAAGGGCGCAATTCCCAGCAGTTCCACCAGCTTATCGAACTGGCTGACCATGGATTTCGCCATTCCGTACTGCAGATTGCCGCGCACTTTATAGTGGGGAAACAGGCGCGCATCCTGAAATACATAGCCGATCCGCCGCTGCTCCGGCGCCAGGCAGATACGCTGCGCGGTGTCGTTCAGCACCCTGCCGTTGAGGACGATCCGCCCCGCCTGCGGCCGGGTCAGGCCGCTGATAGCGTTGATCAACGACGTTTTCCCGGCGCCTGAGACGCCAAAGATGGCGGTGATCCCGCTGCTGGGCAGCGTTTCACGGATCTGCAGACAGTGGCTGCCGAGGGTCTGGGTGAAGTCGAGCTCGAGCATCATGATCCTCCCATTCGCTGGCGGCTCACGCGGGCCAGCCATTCTGAAATCAAGAGCGAGACCAGCGCCAGACCGATAGCGATGAGGCAGAGGCGGGCCGCCGCCCCCTCCCCGCCCGGGGTCTGGATCAAGGTGTACATCGCCGAAGGCAGGGTGCGCGTTTCACCGGGAATATTGGAGACGAACGTGATGGTCGCGCCAAACTCCCCTAACGAGCGGGCGAAGGCCAGCACCGTGCCGACAATAATTCCCGGCAGAGTCAGCGGCAGCGTAATGGTGAAAAATACCCGCCAGCGGCTGGCCCCGAGGGTTCTCGCCGCCTGCTCCAGTTTGATGTCCACCCCCTCCAGCGCCAGGCGGATGGCGCGCACCATCAGCGGGAAAGACATCACCGCCGCCGCCAGCACCGCCCCGCGCCAGCTGAAGGCAAAGCTGATGCCGAACCAGTCATACAGCCAGCTGCCAATAAACCCGCGCCGCCCCATGGCCACCAGCAGCAGATACCCCACCACCACCGGCGGCAGCACCAGCGGCAGATGGAGAAGGCTGTCGAGCAGCGCCTTGCCGGGGAAGGTGCGGCGGACCAGCAGCCAGGAAAAAAAGATGCCAAAGGGCAGGCTCAGGGCCACCGCCAGGGAGGAGACTTTCAGGCTCAGCAGCACCGCCTGCCATTCGGGTTCGCTCAGAAACATCAGCGGGTGGTAAATCCGTAACGTTGAAAAATCGCCGACGCTTCCGGCCCTTTCAGGTAGTCATAGAAAGCGCTCACGGCCGCGTTGCGGTGGCCATCGACAATCGCCAGCGGGTACTCGACTTTCTGATGCGACGCCTCAGGGAAAGTGCCAACCACTTTCACCCCTTTGCTGGCCACGGCATCCGATCCGTAGACGATGCCCAGCGGCGCTTCGCTACGCTCCACCAGCGCCAGCGCGCCGCGCACGTCTTCCGCCGGGGCGAGCTTCGGCGACAGGGTCTCCCAGGCGCCCAGTTTCTGCAGCGCTTCTTTGGCGTAGATACCTGCCGGAACGTGCTGCGGATCGCCCACCGCCAGACGGCCCCCTTTCAGCAGGCTGGTCCAGTCGGTTTTCTCATCAATGGTTATCGCCCCCTGCGCGCTGGCTTTCGGCGCCACCACCACCAGGCTGTTGCCAAGCAGGGTGGCGCGGGTCGCCGGATCGATGGCCTTTTTGTCTGCCGCGTAATCCATCCACTTTTGATCGGCGGAGATAAACAGGTCCGCCGGGGCGCCTGCTTCAATCTGCCGCGCCAGCGTCGACGACGAGGCAAACGACGAGACGACCTCGACGTTTTTCGCTTTCTTATACGCCTGGGCGATATCCTGCATCGCGTTGGTTAACGACGCGGCCGCGAAAACGGTCACTTTCCCTTCTGCCGCCAGCGCCTGACCCGCGACGCACAGCGTGAGCGATACCCCGACCACCCCGCGTAACCAAGAACCTGTCATCTGAATCTCCTGTCAATGCGTTATGTACTCGACAATATAACGATATGCGAAGCGTTTTTATAGTGACGCAGGACAATAAAATGAAGGGAAATGATACAGGAGGGAAATAGCACAGCGCCCGGTTAAACCGGGCGCCGGGAAATCAATGATTTTGCTGGCTGCGATCTTTGTGGCCGACGCCGGAGAAGAGGTTGAACACTTCACCAAGACCGTAAATCAATCCCAGGATGACCGCCATCACCACCGGTACCATGATGACCGCAAAAACCAGACTTTTCAAAAGCTCTAACATGGTTCACTCCAGATAGTATGATTCCCTGATTGTAACGGTTTCAGCCGAAAAAACACGCCCCATTTGTGCGGTGGTTAATGACAAACCGCGCAGAGAGGTTTTGCAACGGGGTGACTATCGGTCACAATACGCTTTTTTGTCAGGAAACGATTATGCAGGCCGAAATTCTTCTCACCCTTAAGCTTCAGCAGCGCCTGTTTGCCGACCCCCGGCGGATCGCCCTGCTCAAACAGATTGACCAGACCGGTTCGATAAGCCAGGGGGCGAAGCACGCGGGTATCAGCTATAAAAGCGCGTGGGATGCCATCAACGAGATGAACCAGCTCAGCGAACAGCCGCTGGTGGATCGCGCCACCGGCGGCAAAGGCGGCGGCGGCGCGGTGCTGACCCGCTACGGGCAGCGTCTGATCCAACTGTACGATCTGCTGGCGCAGATCCAGCAGAAAGCGTTTGATGTGCTCAGCGATGACGACGCCCTGCCGCTGGACAGCCTGCTGGCGGCCATCTCGCGCTTTTCCCTGCAAACCAGCGCCCGCAACCAGTGGTTCGGCACTATCACCGGCCGCGATCGCCAGCAGGTGCAGCAGCACGTCGAGGTGCTGCTGGCCGACGGGCAGACCCGCCTGAACGTCGCCATTACCGCCCAAAGCGCTGAAAAGCTGGGGCTCGATGAGGGCCAGGAGGTGCTGGTCCTGTTGAAAGCGCCCTGGGTTGGCATCACCCTCGACCCAGCGGTGGCCCGCCAGGCCGAGAACCAGCTGTCGGGTCGCATCAGCCATATCGAATGCGGCTCCGGGCAGTGCGAAGTGCTGATGACCCTTGCGGACGGCCAGACCCTGTGCGCCACCCTGCCGCAGGCCCAGACCTCTGGCCTGACCGAAGGGACGGAGGCGATCGCGTACTTCAACGCCGATCGCATCATTCTCGCTACATTATGCTGACCCCATTGACATTGCGCGCCTGACGTCGTATCCCTGATGCACATCGCTGCAAAAAATGGGATACATCATGTCATCATTGCAAATTTCGCAAGGCACGTTTCGCCTGAGCGATACAAAAACCTTAAAAATAGACCACCTGAGCGTGGCGGCGGGTGAAAGCTGGGCGTTCGTCGGCAGCAACGGCAGCGGCAAATCCGCCCTCGCGCGGGCCCTGGCCGGCGACCTGACCCTGCTCAGCGGCCAGCGCGACAGCCTCTTCTCCCGCGTAACCCGCCTCTCCTTCGAACAGCTGCAGAAGCTGGTCAGTGACGAGTGGCAGCGCAATAACACCGACCTGCTCAGCCCCGGAGAAGAAGATACCGGACGCACTACCGCGGAGATTATTCAGGATGAGGTGAAAGATCCGGCCCGCTGCGCGCAGCTTGCCGAACAGTTTGCCATCAGCGCCCTGTTGGACCGCCGCTTTAAGTATCTGTCCACTGGCGAAACGCGTAAGACCCTGCTGTGCCAGGCCCTGATGAGCGATCCGCAACTGCTGATCCTCGACGAGCCGTTCGACGGCCTCGACGTCAACTCCCGCCAGCAGCTGGCCGCCCTGCTGGCCGACCTGCATCGCGCCGGCATCACCCTGGTGCTGGTACTCAACCGTTTCGATGAGATCCCGGACTTTGTACAATACGCCGGCGTGCTGGCTGACTGCCTCCTCAGCGAGACCGGCGAGAAGCACGCTCTGCTGCAGCAGGCGCTGGTCGCCCAGCTGGCGCACAGTGAAAAACTGGACGGTATCACCCTCCCGGAGCCGGATGCCCCACCGGCCCGCCATACGCTGACGGAGACGGCGCCGCGTATCGTCCTCAATGACGGGGTGGTCTCCTACAACGATCGCCCGGTCATCAACCACCTCTCCTGGACCGTAAACCCTGGAGAACACTGGCAGATCGTCGGCCCCAACGGCGCGGGTAAATCCACCCTCTTAAGCCTTATCACCGGCGATCACCCCCAGGGCTACAGCAACTATCTCACCCTCTTTGGCCGTCGGCGCGGCAGCGGCGAGACCATCTGGGATATTAAAAAGCATATCGGCTACGTCAGCAGCAGCCTGCATCTGGACTACCGGGTCAGCACCAACGTCCGCAACGTGATTCTGTCGGGCTATTTTGACTCGATCGGCATTTATCAGGCGGTGTCGGATAAACAGCATAAGCTGGTGCAGCAATGGCTGGATATTCTCGGCATCGATAAGCGCACCGCCGACGCGCCGTTTCACAGCCTGTCGTGGGGCCAGCAGCGGCTGGCGCTTATCGTCCGCGCGCTGGTGAAGCATCCCACCCTGCTGATCCTTGATGAACCACTGCAGGGGCTGGATCCCCTCAATCGCCAGCTGGTGCGCCGCTTCGTCGACGTCCTGATTGGCGAAGGCGCCACACAGCTGTTGTTTGTCTCGCACCATGCGGAAGATGCCCCGGACTGTATTACCCATCGCCTGGCGTTCGTTCCTAGTGGAGACGGTTACACTTATCAGCTCGGCCCCGTGGCCTGACGCCCCCTGCCGGGGATCGCAAGATCCCTGGTATTTTTCAGAAAAATAGCGCCTTACTCATCTAACAATATGTATTTTAAAAAAAATATATTAAACGATGCCGTTTCACCCCCGAGTGTAAACGATTCCACTAACTTGTTCTGTGTCACACTTTTCACTTCTTTGATATGCTATCTTCCTCATACACGATAAGCCGAATGGAGCGAATCATGAAAGTTCTGGTTACAGGTGGTAGCGGTTACATTGGAAGTCATACCTGCGTTCAACTGCTGCTGCAGGGGCATGAGGTGGTGATCCTCGACAATCTCTGCAACAGCAAGCGCAGCGTACTGCCGGTGATTGAGCGTCTCGGCGGCAAAGAAGCCACCTTTATTGAAGGCGATATTCGTAACGAAGCGCTGATGACCGAGATCCTCCACGATCACGCCATTGAAGCGGTGATCCACTTCGCCGGGCTGAAAGCCGTCGGGGAGTCCGTCGCCAAGCCGCTGGAATATTACGACAATAACGTCACCGGCACACTGAAATTAGTCTCCGCCATGCGCGCCGCGGGCGTGAAGAACTTCATCTTTAGCTCCTCCGCCACCGTCTACGGCGACCAGCCGAAAATCCCGTATGTCGAAAGCTTCCCGACCGGCACCCCGCAAAGCCCCTACGGTAAAAGCAAACTGATGGTGGAGCAGATCCTGACCGACCTGCAAAAAGCGCAGCCGGAGTGGAGCATTGCGCTGCTGCGCTACTTCAACCCGGTCGGCGCCCACCCGTCGGGCGACATGGGCGAAGACCCGCAGGGGATCCCGAATAACCTGATGCCCTACATCGCCCAGGTCGCCGTTGGCCGCCGCGAATCGCTGGCCGTGTTTGGTAACGACTACCCGACCGAAGATGGCACCGGCGTGCGCGATTATATCCACGTGATGGACCTTGCCGACGGCCACGTCGCGGCCATGGAAAAACTGGCTGACAAAGCCGGGGTCCATATCTACAACCTTGGCGCCGGCGTCGGCAGCAGCGTGCTCGACGTGGTCAATGCTTTCAGCAAGGCCTGCGGCAAACCGATTAACTACCATTTCGCGCCGCGCCGCGATGGCGACCTCCCGGCCTACTGGGCGGATGCCGCCAAGGCCGACCGCGAGCTGAACTGGCGCGTGACGCGCAACCTGGACGAAATGGCGCAGGACACCTGGAACTGGCAGTCCCGCCATCCGCAGGGTTATCCAGACTAAGGAACCTTCATGAGCGTATTTAACCCCGTTGACCATCCGCATCGTCGTTATAACCCGTTAACCGGGCAGTGGATTCTGGTTTCTCCGCATCGCGCCAAGCGCCCCTGGCAGGGAGCGCAGGAGACGCCGGCGAAACAGACCTTGCCGGCCCACGATCCGGACTGTTTCCTGTGCCCGGGCAACACCCGGGTCACCGGCGACACGAATCCGAATTACACCGGCACCTACGTGTTTACCAACGACTTTGCGGCCCTGATGACCGACACGCCGGATGCCCCGGAGAGTGACGATCCGCTGATGCGCTGCCAGAGCGCGCGCGGCACCAGTCGGGTGATCTGCTTCTCGCCAGACCACAGCAAAACGCTGCCGGAACTGAGCCTTGAAGCGCTGGAAGGCGTGGTTAAAGCGTGGCAGGAACAGACCGCGGACCTCGGGAAAAGCTACCCGTGGGTGCAGGTCTTTGAAAACAAAGGAGCAGCGATGGGCTGCTCCAACCCACACCCGCACGGTCAGGTATGGGCCAACAGCTTCCTGCCTAATGAAGCGGAACGGGAAGACCGTCTGCAGAAAGCGTATTACGCCAGCCAGGGCCAGCCGATGCTGCTGGACTACGCCCGGCGCGAACTGGCCGACGGCAGCCGCACGGTGATCGACACCGATCACTGGCTGGCGGTCGTGCCCTACTGGGCCGCGTGGCCGTTCGAAACGCTGCTGCTGCCGAAAGCGCCCGTGCAGCGTATTACCGATTTAAGCGACGCCCAGCGCAGCGATCTGGCGCTGGCGTTGAAAAAGCTGACCAGCCGTTACGACAACCTGTTCCAGTGCTCATTCCCCTACTCCATGGGCTGGCACGGCGCGCCGTTTAACGATGAAGACCATAACCACTGGCAGCTTCACGCCCACTTTTATCCGCCGCTGCTGCGCTCCGCGACGGTCCGCAAGTTTATGGTTGGCTACGAAATGCTGGCCGAAACGCAGCGCGATCTCACCGCCGAGCAAGCTGCCGAACGACTGCGCGCCGTCAGCGACGTCCATTTTCGTGAATCCGGAGTGTAATGATGAGTCTGAAAGAGAAAACCCAAACCCTGTTTGCTGAGGCCTTCGGCTACCCGGCCAGCCATGTCATTCAGGCGCCAGGCCGCGTCAACCTGATCGGCGAGCATACCGATTACAACGACGGCTTTGTGTTGCCCTGCGCCATCGACTACCAGACGGTGATCAGCTGTGCGCCGCGCGACGATCGTACCGTGCGGGTGATTGCCGCCGATTACGACAATCAGACCGACGAATTCTCTCTCGACGCGCCGATTCTCAGCCACGACACCCAGCAGTGGTCGAACTATGTCCGCGGCGTGGTGAAGCATCTGCAACAGCGGAACAGCCACTTCGGCGGCGCGGATCTGGTGATCAGCGGCAATGTGCCGCAGGGCGCGGGCTTAAGCTCCTCAGCCTCGCTGGAGGTCGCCGTCGGCACCGTGTTCCAGCAGCTCTACCATCTGCCGCTCGATGGCGCGCAAATCGCCCTCAACGGCCAGGAGGCGGAAAATCAGTTCGTCGGCTGCAACTGCGGGATCATGGATCAGCTGATTTCGGCGCTGGGCAAAAAAGACCATGCGCTGCTGATCGACTGCCGCTCGCTGGGCACCAAAGCCGTCTCGATGCCGAAAGGCGTGGCGGTAGTGATCATCAACAGTAACTTTAAGCGCACCCTCGTCGGCAGCGAGTACAACACCCGTCGTGAACAGTGCGAGACCGGCGCGCGCTTCTTCCAGCAGCCCGCTCTGCGCGATGTCACCCTTGAGCAATTCAACGCTGTCGCCCATGAGCTGGATCCTGTGGTGGCGAAGCGGGTACGTCATGTGCTGACGGAGAATGCCCGCACCGTGGAAGCCGCCAGCGCCCTTGAAAAAGGCGACCTGAAGCGGATGGGCGAGCTGATGGCCGAATCCCACGCCTCGATGCGCGATGATTTCGAGATCACCGTCCCGCAGATCGACACCCTGGTGGAGATCGTCAAGGCGACAATCGGCGATAAGGGCGGCGTGCGCATGACCGGCGGCGGTTTTGGCGGCTGTGTGGTAGCGCTGGTCCCGGAAGATCTGGTCGATACCGTTCAGCAGGCCGTTGCCAACGAGTATGAAGCGAAAACCGGAATTAAAGAGACGTTTTATGTCTGCAAACCGTCACAGGGGGCTGGTCAATGGTAACGCAAACTACCGCGCTGGCGCCGGACGGCCAGCCATGGCAGCAGGTAACCCTGCGCAATAAGGCGGGGATGACCGTCACCGTGGCGGACTGGGGCGCGACGCTGCTCAGCGCCGAGGTGCCGCTGGCCGATGGCAGCGTGCGCCATCCGCTGCTGGGCTGCGCAAAGCTGGAAGACTATGCCCGCCAGGCCGCGTTTCTTGGCGCCTCGGTAGGCCGCTACGCCAACCGTATCGGCAATAGCCGCTTCCCGCTTGACGGCCAGCTCGTCACCGTCACGCCGTCAAACGACGCGGGCCACCAGCTTCACGGCGGCCCGGAAGGTTTTGATAAACGCCGCTGGCGCATCGTCCGCGCTGACGAGCAGGAAGCGCTGTTCGCCCTGACCTCGCCCGATGGCGATCAAGGCTTTCCGGGCACTCTGCAGGCCACCGCGCACTATCGTCTGACCGACGATAACCGCATCGCGATTACCTATCGCGCCACCGTGGACCAACCCTGCCCGGTGAACATGACCAATCACGTCTATTTCAACCTCGACGGTGACCAGGGCGACGTGCGCCAGCACCAGCTGCAGATCCTCGCCCATCGCTATTTGCCGGTGGAAAGCGATGGTATCCCGGGCGGCGGACTCAAAGACGTCGCCGGCACCAGCTTTGATTTCCGCCAGCCGAAAACCATCGCCGCCGACTTCCTCGCGGATGCCGATCAGCAAAAGGTAAAGGGTTACGACCATGCCTTCCTGCTGGACGCCAGAGGCGACGCCAGTCAACCTGCGGCGCAGGTCTGGTCGCAGGACGGTAAGCTGCAGATGACGGTCTATACCTCCGCTCCGGCGCTACAGTTTTATTCCGGCAACTATCTCGGCGGCACCCCGTCGCAGACGACGGAACCCTACGCCGACTGGCAGGGGCTGGCGCTGGAGAGCGAATTCCTGCCGGATTCGCCGAATCATCCGGAATGGCCGCAGCCGGACTGTGTGTTACGTCCAGGCCAGGAGTACGTCAGCCTGACGGAATATCAGTTTATTGCCCGCTAATCGCCAGCGCCCTCCGCCGGGGGCGCTGAGTTTCGTCCCCGCCCTCCTCTCTACCGACTCTTTTTTCAGCAATCTGCTCTATTTTCCGTCATCAAAGGACAAAAAAATAACCTGTGTTTTACAAGCACCTTACACTGAGCCACTATTTTCGCTATGGTTAGGGATAAGCATTGCCGTGAGCCAAATCACGGCAATATAATGAGAATAGTTATCAATCAATAACACATACACCAACATATTCAGCGCACCGTTCGCGGCGCGAGGGATGGCGTGTAGAGAGGAGTAAGAGAATGGCTGTAACTAAGCTGGTACTGGTTCGTCATGGCGAAAGCCAGTGGAACAACGAAAACCGCTTCACCGGTTGGTACGACGTTGATCTGTCCGAGAAAGGCGTTAGCGAAGCGAAAGCAGCAGGTAAACTGCTGAAGGCTGAAGGCTTCAGCTTTGATTTTGCTTATACCTCCGTGCTGAAACGTGCCATCCACACCCTGTGGAACGTGCTGGACGAACTGGATCAGGCCTGGCTGCCGGTTGAGAAATCCTGGAAGCTGAACGAGCGTCATTACGGCGCGCTGCAGGGCCTGAACAAAGCGGAAACTGCTGAGAAATACGGTGACGAGCAGGTTAAACAGTGGCGTCGCGGCTTCGCCGTTACTCCGCCGGAGCTGACCAAAGACGACGAGCGCTACCCGGGCCACGATCCGCGCTATGCAAAACTGACCGACGCGGAACTGCCGACCACTGAAAGCCTGGCGCTGACCATCGACCGCGTCGTGCCTTACTGGAACGAAACCATTCTGCCGCGCCTGAAAAGCGGTGAGCGCGTGATCATCGCCGCTCACGGTAACTCCCTGCGCGCGCTGGTTAAATACCTCGACAACATGGGCGAAGACGAGATCCTCGAACTGAACATCCCGACCGGCGTACCGCTGGTGTATGAGTTCGATGAAAACTTCAAGCCGATCAAACATTACTATCTGGGCAATGCGGAAGAGATCGCGGCGAAAGCGGCTGCCGTCGCCAACCAGGGTAAAGCGAAGTAATTTCCCCCGGTGAAAATAAAAAAGCGTGGAAATCTCCACGCTTTTTTTATGACCTGCGCGAGCGCAACGTAGCTTAGCCGCGGCGGGTTTTCACCGCTTCCGCCAGCTGACGCAGGATCGCTTCGGTATCCTCCCAGCCGATGCAGGCGTCAGTAACGCTCTTGCCGTAGGTCAGCGGTTCACCGCTCTCGAGGCTCTGGTTGCCTTCCACCAGATGGCTTTCAATCATCACGCCCATAATGGCGCGCTCGCCGCCGGCAATCTGCTGGCATACGTCGGCGCCTACTTCCATCTGCTTCTTGAACTGCTTGCTGGAGTTGGCGTGGCTGAAGTCGATCATCACCTGGGCCGGCAGGCCCGCTTTCGCCAGACCGATTTTCACCTCCGCCACGTGCTTCGCGCTGTAGTTCGGCTCTTTGCCGCCGCGCAGAATAATATGGCAGTCGCCGTTGCCGCTGGTATTGACGATAGCGGAGTGGCCCCACTTGGTGACCGACAGGAAACAGTGCGGCGCGCCGGCGGCGTTAATCGCGTCGATAGCCACCTTGATGGTGCCATCGGTACCGTTTTTAAAGCCCACCGGGCAGGAGAGCCCCGAGGCGAGCTCGCGGTGCACCTGGGATTCGGTGGTACGCGCCCCAATGGCGCCCCAGCTCATCAGATCGGCGACATACTGCGGGGTGATCATATCGAGGAATTCCCCCGCCGCCGGCAGGCCGCTGTCGTTAATGTCCAGCAGCAGTTTGCGCGCAATGCGTAACCCGTCGTTGATGCGGAAGCTGTTATCCATATGGGGATCGTTGATAAGCCCTTTCCAGCCGACGGTGGTGCGCGGTTTCTCAAAATAGACGCGCATGACGATCTCGAGCTCGCCCTTCAGCGCCTCGCGCAGGGTCAGCAGACGGGAAGCGTACTCTTTCGCCGCCGCCGGGTCGTGAATAGAACAGGGCCCAATCACCACCAGCAGGCGGTCATCATCACCTTTGAGGATCTGGTGGATCGCTTTGCGAGCATGTGCAACGGTGTTTGCAGCATTTTCGGTAGCAGGGAATTTTTCCAGGAGCGCAACGGGAGGTAATAATTCGTTGATCTCTTTAATGCGTAAATCGTCGTTCTGATAATTCATCTTCTTTCCAGCGTTGCCATACTTATTCAATGAAATGCAATCCCTCCAATCTATCTCTTCGCTGAAATAGTGTAAACGTGATTTTACAGTAGTGATGGAATAATCCTGGAAATAGGCAAAAATACGCCATAAAGTAGCGAAACCAGACTCATGAACTACAATATTTAACTGTTAAAGCTAATTAAGTCTTACGTTTCAGGATTATATAGTGACACTGCGATCGTCTGCGGAGTCTTTAACCATAGCGAGTCAGATCCCTGGCACACTTACCGCTGGAGGCGTGGTTACCGCTTCCCGACCCAACAGGAGTATCCGATGAACATGAAAAAACTGACGACCCTTTTGCTCACCGCCACCTTAGGTCTTGCCAGCGGCGCGGCCCTGGCGGCAGATGCCGGCGCCCAGTCCAACAATGGCCAGGCCAACTCTTCCGCTGATGCCGGTCAGGTGGCGCCGGACGCCCGTGAAAACGTGGCGCCGAATAACGTCGATAATAGCCAAATCAATTCTGGCTCTGGCACTGGCACTGGCGGCACCATGCTTCATCCTGACGGCTCGACGATGAGCCAGGACAATATGTCGAGCGATGAGGTCCATAAAAACTCGATGTGTAAAGACGGCCGCTGTCCGGACACCGGTAAGAAGCTGGACAACGGCGACAGCATGAACCATGACAACAGCAAAACCGACGGCACCACCCAATAATTGATGCGGTGAGTGCAAACAGAGAAAAGGCGAGCCGGGCTCGCCTTTTCTCTGTTTGTTATCGTTCTCTGTTTATGATGTCATAGCGTGATAATGATAACTATCAAGGGACGACACTATGGCGCACTCGCATTCGCACTCCCCTGCCCAGGCTCCGGATAACGGCAACGCCCGCCGGCTGCTCTGGGCGTTCATCGTCACCGCCGGTTTTATGCTGGTAGAAGCCATCGGCGGCGCGATCTCCGGCTCGTTGGCCCTGCTGGCGGATGCCGGCCATATGCTCACCGACTCCGCCGCCCTGCTGTTTGCGCTGCTGGCGGTTCGCTTCGCCAGCCGTCCCCCGAATGCCCGCCATACCTTTGGCTGGCTGCGTTTGACCACCCTGGCTGCGTTTCTCAATGCCATTGCTCTGGTGGTGATCACCATGCTGATTGTCTGGGAGGCCATTCAGCGCTTCCAGCACCCGCAGCCGGTTGCCGGCGTGACGATGATGGTGATTGCGGTCGCTGGCCTGCTGGCCAACGTGCTGGCTTTCTGGATCCTGCATCGTGGCAGCGAAGAGCGGAACCTCAACGTGCGCGCCGCGGCGCTACACGTGCTCGGCGATCTGCTGGGCTCGGTTGGCGCGATTGTGGCCGCCGTGGTGATCCTCACCACCGGCTGGACGCCTGTCGACCCGATCCTTTCCGTGCTGGTTTCCTGCCTGGTGTTACGTAGCGCCTGGCGTCTGCTGAAGGAGAGTCTGAATGAGCTGCTGGAAGGCGCGCCGCGTTCGCTGGATGTGACGGCCCTGCAGCGGGATATCCGCCGCTCTATCCCGGAGGTGCGCGATGTTCACCACGTCCACGTCTGGCTGGTGGGGGAAAAACCGGTGATGACGCTGCATGTGCAGGTGGTGCCGCCGCACGATCATGATGCGTTACTCAACCGTATCCTGCATTTCCTGGAACATAAATATGAAATTGAGCATGCCACGGTACAGATGGAGTACCAGCCCTGCAGCGGCCCGGAGTGCCATCTCAACACGATGCACGCCGGGCACGATCATCACCACCACCATTAGCCAGAAAACGCGTGAGAACCTCGCTCACGCGCGCTGTTTATCCACATCCGGCTGCCGTTCAGCGCAATGAACGTCAGCAAGAGATATTCCAGCGACATCGCATAGACGCCCTGACGGGCAAAAATCACCACGCTGATGACGTTGACGATGACCCACAGCAGCCAGTTCTCAACGTATTTGCGGGTCATTAAGATCATCGCCACTACCGACAGCACCGTCATACAGGAGTCCCAGAACGGGAAGGCGTCCGGCTGCAGTTCCGGCATAGTGACCTGCAAACCGAGCGCTTGCATCAGGCTGACCGCGATCCGCGTCAGGAAAGCAAAAAACGGATTGATAAACAGGGTCAGCAAGCCGATCGCCACCACGCAGGCCGCCAGCCAGCCCAGGGCTTTACTGCGCGGTAGCCAGCGGATCTGCAGCTCAGCCTCATGGTTGCTGCTATGCCGCGACCAGGCATACCAGCCGTAAACGTTAGCGGCAAAGAAGAACAGCTGCAGCAACAGGCTGGCGTACAGCTGGATCTGAAAGAAGATGATGGCGAACAGCGTGACGTTGACCAGACCGAAGGCATAGTTACTGATCTTCTCCAGGCTCGCCAGCCAGATGCACAACAGCCCGGCGATGGTCCCCACGGCCTCTATCCAGGAGAGATCGTACCCCCCGGCGCCGATGGGTATATGTACTAAAATATTCTGCGTGCTAAAAAAATCCATTTTATCCTCTCAGCGCCAGATGACGCGGCAATAGGTTATCCCCGTAGTGTAGCCGCAAAATCCAGCATCCGGTTAAGGGGAATTAATGCGCCAGTCCGCAGCGCTTCGTCGACGTGGATTTCATGTTCAGCGCCGCCCTGCTCGAGACCCTCGGCAATGGCTTTCAGGCCGTTCATCGCCATCCACGGACAATGCGCGCAGCTGCGGCAGGTCGCCCCTTCACCGGCGGTGGGCGCTTCCAGCAGCGTTTTCTCCGGCACCGCCTGCTGCATTTTATAAAAGATACCGCGATCGGTCGCCACGATCAGCTGGCGCTGGGGCAGGCTTTTCGCCGCCGCGATCAGCTGGCTGGTGGAGCCTACGGCATCGGCCATCTCGACGATCGCCTGCGGCGACTCGGGATGGACCAGCACAGCGGCTTCGGGATGCAGAGCCTTCATCCGCATCAACGCCTGGGTTTTAAACTCGTCGTGCACGATGCACGCCCCCTGCCAGCAGAGCACATCTGCGCCGGTCTGACGCTGAACGTAACGGCCAAGATGGCGGTCCGGCGCCCAGAGGATTTTTTGACCAAGGCTATCCAGATGGTCAATGAGTTCCACGGCGATGCTGGAGGTCACCACCCAGTCGGCGCGAGCCTTCACCGCGGCAGACGTATTGGCATAGACCACCACAGTGCGGTCAGGATGAGCGTCGCAAAAGGCGTTGAACTCCTCAATCGGACAGCCCAGATCCAGGGAACACTCGGCGTTCAGGGTCGGCATCAGAATGGTCTTTTCCGGGCTGAGGATTTTGGCGGTTTCCCCCATAAAACGCACCCCGGCGACCAGCAGCGTAGAGGCCGAATGGCGGGCGCCAAAGCGCGCCATGTCCAGCGAGTCGGCAATACAGCCGCCGGTCTCTTCCGCCAGCTGCTGAATTTCAGGATCGGTGTAGTAATGCGCCACCATCACGGCATCGCGCTCGCGCAGCAGACGCTTGATTTTTTCGCGGTAAAACTGCTTTTCGTCGACGGTCAGCGGCTGCGGTTTCGGTGGGAAGGGATAAATCGCCGTTTCAGGATCAAACATTACGCTCATCATGCAATCTCGTTTTACTGGCTTAACTCTAAGACCGTCAGTATGGCCTGCCCGCGCCATGATACGGTCATGGTGTTTTATATGCTAAACAAGATAGCCGATTACGCGCCAAAAGTCGTGATGAATTTTGTACATCAGCGCCTGTTCCAGGGGACGATGCTGCGTCGCTGTCCGGGCTACCGGTTCGCGCCTTGTGCAGGCGTGGTAAGCGCAGCGCGACCGTGGGTAAGCGCTGAATACAATATTGTGGCAATTGATGGGCGGGCAGATAGCAAAAAGGCGCCTTTAGGGCGCCTTTTTACATTGGTGGGTCGTGCAGGATGACTCGGCTTCGCCTCGCCCTTCGGGCCGTCGCCGCAAGCGGCTCCGTTGTCTCACTGCGTTCGACCCGAACCTGCTGCAGGTTCGAATCGTTAAGTTCCGCGGATAGCAAAAAGGCGCCTTTAGGGCGCCTTTTTACATTGGTGGGTCGTGCAGGATTCGAACCTGCGACCAATTGATTAAAAGTCAACTGCTCTACCAACTGAGCTAACGACCCCTTGCGGGATTTTGCTACTGTCACCATTCAGGATGGTGAGTCGTGCAGGATGACTCGGCTTCGCCTCGCCCTTCGGGCCGTCGCTGTCGCAACGTTATCCTTCACGTTTCTACCAGTTACCATCATTAAAGATTGGTGGGTCGTGCAGGATTCGAACCTGCGACCAATTGATTAAAAGTCAACTGCTCTACCAACTGAGCTAACGACCCGCTCTGGTACTACCTGAATAATTTCACTCGACACCAATATTGGAATTGGTGGGTCGTGCAGGATGACTCGGCTTCGCCTCGCCCTACGGGCCGTTGCTGACGCAACGTTATCCTTCACGTTCAACATCTGAATTAAATGCTGAAATTGGTGGGTCGTGCAGGATTCGAACCTGCGACCAATTGATTAAAAGTCAACTGCTCTACCAACTGAGCTAACGACCCGAGTGGTGGGTGATGACGGGATCGAACCGCCGACCCCCTCCTTGTAAGGGAGGTGCTCTCCCAGCTGAGCTAATCACCCGATATTACGCTGGATACTGCTGATACTGCCTCCACCGACCCCATCATTAAAATGGTGGGTCGTGCAGGATTCGAACCTGCGACCAATTGATTAAAAGTCAACTGCTCTACCAACTGAGCTAACGACCCGGTGGTGGGTGATGACGGGATCGAACCGCCGACCCCCTCCTTGTAAGGGAGGTGCTCTCCCAGCTGAGCTAATCACCCGATACTACGCTGGATACTGCTAATTGGTGGGTCGTGCAGGATGACTCTGCTTCGCCTCGCCCTATGGGCCGTTGCTGTCGCAACGTTATCCTTCACGTTTTACTATCGCGTTCCACCAGAACGATTGGTGGGTCGTGCAGGATTCGAACCTGCGACCAATTGATTAAAAGTCAACTGCTCTACCAACTGAGCTAACGACCCACTCTGGCGTCGCTTTGGGCTTGTTTGATATCCCTTGGCAACGGCGGCATATATTACTGATTTCAGAATTCAGCGCAACTAAAATTTCGATAAAGATCACTTAACTGCTGGCGATTCAGGCGACAAGACCAGAAATAACGCGATTTCTGGTCATGCCGTAATCAACCAAGAGCATTAAGTCGTTTTTGCGCTTGTTTCGCACCGTCGGTGCCGGGGAATTTGCTGATCACCTGCTGGTAAACCGCTTTCGCTTTCGCGGTATCACCTTTGTCCTGCATGATCACGCCGACCTTAAACATGGCGTCCGGAGCTTTTGGCGATTTCGGGTAGTTCTTCACCACCGAGGCGAAGTAAAACGCCGCATCGTCTTTTTTCCCCTTATTGTAGTTCAACTGTCCGAGCCAATAGTTGGCGTTCGGCTGATAAGTTGAATCCGGGTACTTTTTAACGAAGTTCTGAAACGCCACCATGGCGTCATCCTGGCGTGAAGCATCCTTCACCAGGGCAATGGCCGCATTGTAATCGGTGTTCGCATCGCCGGTCATCGCCGGAGCGCCTGACGAGGCCGCTGGCGCTGCGCTGGCGGTAGCCGCACTCTGATCGCTGGAAGACGACGACGCCTGAGCGCCCGCCGCCGCTGCGCCACCTCCGCTCGTCAGCCCGTCAATCTGCAGCAGAATCTGCTTCTGACGCTCAACGATCTGATTCAGCTGATACTGGTTCTCCTGGATCTGACCACGGAGAGAATCAATGTCAGTCTGGTTATCAGAGAGTTGTTGCTGGAGTTGGGTTAAAAGCTGGCTGTGAGCATTGGAAATACGCTCGAGTTGAGTGACACGGTCTTCGACCGAGCCTGAGCCGACACTACTGATTGGCGCCTGAGCAAAAGCGGCCCAGGGGGCCGCTATGCCAACCAGTAACGACAGACTCAATAAATGATGTCTGAAGTTACTGCTCATGCAATTCTCTTAGTAAACCAGTACGGCGCGACGGTTTTTGGCATATGCCGCTTCGTCATGACCCAGTACTGCTGGTTTTTCTTTACCGTAAGAAACGATGGAGATCTGATCGGCAGAAACACCTTTGCCCTGCAGATACATCTTAACGGCGTTAGCACGACGCTCACCCAGCGCGATGTTGTATTCCGGGGTACCGCGCTCATCCGCGTGACCTTCTACAGTCACTTTGTAGGACGGGTTGCTGCGCAGGAAGTTAGCGTGCGCGTCCAGCATTGCAGCGAAGTCAGAACGGATATCGTACTTGTCCAGATCGAAGTAAACGATGTTGTTCTGCTGCAGCTGCTGCATCTGCAGACGAGCTTGCTCTTCAGAAGACATGTTGCCGCCGTTACCGTTAGCGTCCATACCAGTGCCGGCACCCAGCATGCCTTCACCGCTCTGGTCGTTGCTGGCGTTCTTGTTAGAAGAACATGCCGCGATTGCCATAACCGGCAGAGCGATCATCAGCCCTTTCAGCACTTTGTTCAGTTGCATTTCTTTGATTCCTTTAATAATCAATTATTTATTATCACAGATACGGCGACCAGGCAGGCGATTTTACCTGTCCATCAGTTGCCGGAAGACGCGCTTTGAAACGCCCATCTGTAGAAACCAGATTCAGCACGGATCCCATCCCCTGAGAAGAGCTGTAGATTACCATAGTGCCGTTAGGTGCCAGACTTGGCGTTTCGTCTAAAAACGTTGATGACAGAACCTGTACACCACCCGCTTCCAGATCTTGTTTGGCAATGTGCTGCTGGCCGCCGGCCGAGCTGACCATTACCATCGTTTTACCATCCGCGCTCACGTCAGCGTCCTGGTTCTGCGAACCTTCCCAGGTGATACGCTGCGGCGTGCCGCCATTAATATTGACTTTATACACCTGCGGACGACCGGCCTGGTCAGAGGTGAAGGCCAGGTTCTGGCTGTCCGGGAACCAGCTTGGTTCGGTGTTGTTGCTGCGACCGTTGGTCACCTGACGAATCTGACCCGAGCCCAGATCCATCACGTACAGGTTCAGGCTACCGGTTTTCGACAGCGCGAAGGCCAGTTTAGAACCATCCGGCGAGAACGCCGGCGCGCCGTTGTGCTGCGGGAAGGAGGCAATCTGACGCACAGCGCCGTTCGCCAGGGTCTGCACCACCAGCGCAGAGCGACCGCTCTCGAAGGTGACGTAAGCCAGTTTTGAACCGTCCGGTGACCAGGCCGGGGACATCAGCGGCTGGGAGGAGCGGTGAACCACAAACTGGTTGTAGCCATCATAATCGGAAACGCGCAGCTCATACGGGAACTGACCGCCATTGGTCTGCACCACGTAGGCGATACGAGTCCGGAAGGCGCCTTTAATACCGGTCAGCTTTTCAAATACCGCGTCGCTGGCAGTGTGCGCGGCATAGCGCAGGTACTGTTTAGTGACTTTGAAAGAGCCTTGCGCCAGCGTTGTGCCCGGCGCACCGCCGGTATCCACCAGCTGATACGCTACCTGGTAAGAACCATCCGGGTTTGACGTCACCTGACCGACGACCACGGCGTCAATGCCCAGCGCAGACCAGGCAGCAGGCTGCACTTCCTGGGCACTGGTCGGCTGCTGCGGCAGACGCGAGCGATCCAGCGGGTTGAATTTACCGCTGTTGCGCAGGTCAGCCGCCACGATACCGCCAACATCTTCCGGCGCAGCGCCCTGGCCGGCCCACTGGAACGGTACCACGCCGATGGGGCGCGCCGAGTCCACCCCCTGGGTGATCTCGATACGTACTTCTGCGTGCAGCACCGCCGCCCACAGCATTAAAAAACCAAATGCTACTCGTAATGCCTGCTTCATCATATCTCCCTTATCCGGGCGGAAAGCCCACGATAATTTAGCAGAATGTTAACAAACTCAAATACACAAAACTACCAAAACCCATGACCGCCCTATTTTCTTTCCCCCCGCTGACGCGGGGGAAAAAGCGCTTAAGGTTTGAAGTCCAGTGGCGCATTTTTGAACGTTTCATAAACAGCCTGCGACGGCGGTTTAGGGAATTTGCTCATCCGACTGGTGGCCGCCAGCATTTGCTGGCAGAACGCCGGATCGCCGCCTTCCGATTTCACACTCAACAACGTTCCATCCTGAGCCAGGTTTACGCGCAACGTACATACTTTACCCTTGTACGTATCCCAGTCATAGAGATGTCCTTTAATCGCGGCCTGCACCTGCGAAATATAGCTGGCAATCTCCGCCTGAGACGCGCCGCCCTGCCCCGGTTTACTTCCTTTAGCAGGTGAAGAGCCACCTGTGCTACCGCTGGTGCTACCTTTCGGCGCATTCTTACCTGAGCTCAGATCGCCGAGCAGGTCGTCCACGCCGTCCGCTTCTTTCGCGGCAGCCGCTTTCTTCGCTGCCGCGGCTTTTGCTGCTGCCGCTTTGGCCGCTTTATCGGCCGCCGCCTTCTCAGCAGCAGCCGCTTTGGCTGCCGCGGCTTTTTCAGCTGCGGCGGCTTTCTCGGCGGCGGCCTTCTCCGCGGCCGCTTTTTGCGCGGCGGCCTTCTCAGCGGCTTTTTCGGCGGCTTTTTCTGCTGCCGCTTTTTCAGCCGCTGCCTGCTTAGCCGCTTCCTGCTGGGCCTTCTTCTCCGCTTCCTGTTGCGCTTTCTTCGCCGCTGCCGCTTCCGCTTTCTTCTGTGCCTCTGCCGCGGCTTTCGCCGCTTCGGCTTCCGCCTGTTTCTTCGCATCGGCGGCCGCTTTCGCGGCGGCGGCTTCGGCCTGTTTCTTCGCGTCAGCCGCCGCTTTCGCTGCCGCCAGTTCAGCCGCTTTCGCTTGGGCATCCGCCTTCGCTTTCGCCTCGGCGGCCGCTTTGGCCGCCGCTTCCTGCGCTTCTTTGGCCTGCGCATCCGCTTTGGCTTTCGCCGCCGCGGCAGCCTTGGCAGCGGCTTCCTCAGCCTGCTTCTGTTGTTCCTTCGCTTCTTTCGCCGCTTCCTGCGCCTGCAGCCGCTCCTGTTCGAGCTGTTTCAGCCGTTCCTGTTCCGCCGCCTGCTTCTCACGTAACTCTTCCGCCTGCTGCTGCGCCTGTTTTTCACGCTGTTCAGCGGCGCGACGTGCGCTGGCCTGCTGCTGTTGCTGACGGTTATAATTGTTTACCACCGCCCCCGGATCGACCATGACGGCATCAATCGACGATCCCCCGCCGCCGCCGGCAGAGGCATCCAGATGCTCGTCAAACGAACTCCAGATCAGCAGCGCGATCAGTATGATGTGCAGCGCGACTGAAATGATGATCGCTCGTTTAAGCTTGTCGTTTTGTTCGGTTGCCTTTGACACTATCGGTTCCCAAAAACTGTTCGCCTGTACCCGCGATGCGCACCGACGGCGAGCGATACTCGCCGCCGAACGCCGTGCGGACGCACCTACCTGAAGCGATTAAATAGGTTTGGTCATCAAGCCGACCGATTTAACCCCTGCGCTATGCAACAGGTTCAGCGCTTTAATAATTTCATCGTAAGGGACGTCTTTCGCACCGCCGATCAGGAATACCGTTTTCTCATTGGCTTCAAGACGACGCTTCGCTTCGGCAATCACCTGCTCCGGCGGCAGCTGGGACAGCGTCTCCTGCCCCACTTTCACGCTGTACTGCCCTACCCCGGAGACTTCCACAATCACCGGCGGATCGTCATTGCTTTTCACCGCTTGCGATTCCGTGGCGTCCGGCAGATCGACTTCCACGCTCTGCGTAATGATCGGCGCCGTTGCCATAAAGATCAGCAACAGCACCAGCAGGACATCCAGCAGCGGAACGATGTTGATCTCGGACTTCAGTTCGCGACGTCCGCGTCCACGTGCTCTGGTCATGGCTTACCCCTTATTGCTTTCGCTGGTGGTAAAGGCCTGACGGTGCAGAATAGCGGTGAACTCTTCCATAAAGTTGTCGTAATTCAGTTCAAGCTTGTTCACCCGCTGGTTCAGGCGGTTGTACGCCATCACCGCCGGGATAGCAGCGAACAGACCGATCGCGGTGGCGATCAGCGCTTCGGCGATACCCGGCGCCACCATCTGCAGGGTGGCCTGCTTCACCGCGCCAAGGGCGATAAAGGCGTGCATGATCCCCCAGACGGTGCCGAACAGACCGATATACGGGCTGATGGAGCCTACGGTGCCGAGGAACGGAATATGGGTCTCCAGCGTTTCCAGCTCGCGGTTCATCGAAATACGCATCGCGCGCGATGCCCCTTCGACGATCGCCTCCGGCGCATGGCTGTTGGCCCGATGCAAGCGCGCAAACTCTTTGAAGCCGCTGTAGAAGATCTGCTCCGAACCGGTCAGATTATCGCGACGCCCCTGGCTCTCCTGATACAAACGGGACAGTTCAATCCCGGACCAGAATTTGTCCTCGAACGCTTCAGCTTCGCGCGCGGCCGAGTTAAGGATACGCGTTCTCTGAATAATGATAGCCCAGGAAGCGATAGAAAAACCAATCAAAATCAACATGATAAGTTTAACCAGAAGGCTCGCCTTCAGGAACAAATCAAGGATATTCATGTCAGTCACTGCTTAAACTCCGCGACAATAGACTTGGGAAGCGCACGTGGCTTCATTAAGAGTGGATCAACGCACACAATGAGAACCTCAGCTTCGTTTAACACTGTATTCTCGGCGTTGACGATTCGCTGCGTGAAAACCAAAGAGGTGCCGCGCATCGAGGTAATTTCCGTCTGGACTTCGAGCATGTCGTCGAGTCTGGCGGGGGCAAAATACTCCAGCGTCATTTTGCGAACCACGAAGGCAACGCGTTCAGCCAACAGAATCTGTTGACTAAAGTGATGGTGGCGCAGCATCTCTGTGCGTGCTCTTTCATAAAAAGCGACGTAACTGGCGTGGTAAACCACACCACCGGCGTCGGTATCTTCGTAGTAGACCCGAACCGGCCATCGAAACAGCGTTGTATTCACTTTACATCCCGGTAATGCAAAAAAAGGTTAGAGCTTTCAAACTTCGCTACTATACGCGCGGGAAAGGTGGTTTGGAATGGGGGAAAGTAAACGGGGCGTAAATTTTTATGGGCTTATGCAAGCCCATAGCATTAACAGAGATCTCTTATTCAAAAGAAGAAAAAGAAGAGACCTAAAGCGAGCACGATATCAGCGATAAGCGGACAAAAAATCCCCTGCCAGTGAACGGCACGCGGGCGGAAGCCCACGCCGTGAATTACGCCGCTGCAAACCGCCCACATCAGCAAGAAACCGTGCCAGATTTCCAGCTCGCTGGTCTTCGCGGCAAAGCGCGACGGATCCCAGAAAATGCAGCCTGCCAGCAGCAGCGCCATCAACAAGGAAAGCGCCCTTAACGGGCGCTTGTCCATTATCGCATACATATACTTTATCATTCACATCGCCTCTTTGTTGGCTACGTCTGCTTACCCCAGTCACTTACTGGTGTAAGCTCCTGGGGATTCACAGACTTGCCGCCTCGATGCAACCCGAATGATTTCGTATATCGCATCACGATAATACTCATCAGTGTTCTTCTTTACCTGCTTTGGTGGCTTCCACGTGCTCAAGCGCCAGCGCGGTAATCACCCCAAAGGCACAGGCAAGAAGCGTTCCCAAAATCCATGCGAAGTACCACATATATAGCTCCTTACCTTAGTACAGCGAGTGGGTGTTCTTTTCGATGTCTTCACGGGTGATGCGGCCAAACATCTTCCAGTAACACCAGCTGGTGTAGCCCAGAATGATCGGCACGAAGACAATCGCCACGTAGGTCATCAGGTTCAGCGTCCGCTGGCTGGAGGTCGCGTCCCACATCGTCAGGCTGGCGTTCAGCATGGTGCTGGACGGCATGATGAACGGGAACATCGCGATACCGGCAGTCAGAATGATGCAGGCCAGGGTCAGCGAGGAGAACAGGAATGCCCAGGCGCCTTTATCCGCTTTGGTCGAAACGACGGTCAGCAGCGGCAGCACCACGCCCAGGGCAGGGATCGCCCACAGCGCTGGCATATTGTTAAAGTTCACCATCCACGCGCCCGCTTCACGCACCACTTCTTTGGTCAGCGGGTTAGACGGGCCGGTATGGTCAATCACCGATTTCACCACATAGCCGTCGATGCCGTAGTAGACCCACACGCCCGCCAGCGCGAAGCAGACCAGCGTCACCAGCGCCGCCACCGTGGAGACGGTGCGGGTGCGCAGATGCAGTTCGCCTACGGTACGCATCTGCAGGTAGGTCGCGCCCTGGGTGAGGATCATCGCCACGCTGACGATACCGGCCAGCAGACCAAACGGGTTCAGCAGCTGGAAGAAGTTACCGGTATAGAACAGACGCAGGTATTCGTCGACATGGAACGGCACGCCCTGCAGCAGGTTGCCGAAGGCCACGCCAATCACCAGCGGCGGCACGAAGCTGCCGATGAAGATGCCCCAGTCCCACATATTGCGCCAGCGGGTGTCCTCGATCTTGGAACGGTAGTCGAAACCGACCGGACGGAAGAACAACGAGGCCAGCACCAGAATCATCGCCACATAGAAACCGGAGAACGCCGCGGCGTAGACCATCGGCCAGGCAGCGAACAGCGCGCCGCCGGCGGTGATCAGCCACACCTGGTTACCGTCCCAGTGCGGGGCGATGGCGTTGATCATAATCCGACGCTCGGTGTCGTTACGGCCGAGGAAGCGGGTGAGCATGCCCACCCCCATGTCGAACCCGTCGGCGACGGCGAAGCCAATCAGCAGGATGCCAATCAGCAGCCACCAGATAAAACGCAATACTTCATAATCGATCATTTGACGACTCCTGTCTTAGCGTGCCGACTGAATAGCCGCAGAGGACTGTTCAAAGTGATAGCGGCCGGTTTTCAGGCTACTAGGTCCTTTGCGGGCAAACTTGAACATCAGGAACAGTTCAGCCACCAGGAACAGCGTGTACAGACCGCAGATCAGCAACATAGAGAAGATCAGATCGCCCGCGGTCAGCGACGAGTTGGCCACCGCCGTCGGCAGGACTTCACCAATCGCCCACGGCTGACGGCCGTATTCGGCAACAAACCAGCCCGACTCCACGGCAATCCACGGCAGCGGCAGGCCATAGAACGCGGCGCGCAGCAGCCATTTTTTCTCGCCGATACGGTTACGAATCACGCTCCAGAAGGAGGCGCCGATAATCAACAGCATCAGGATGCCGCACGCCACCATGATACGGAAGGCGAAGTACAGCGGTGCGACGCTTGGAATAGAGTCTTTGGTGGCTTTGGCGATCTGCTCTTCCGTGGCGTCAGCGACGTTCGGGGTATAGCGTTTCAGCAGCAGACCATAGCCGAGATCTTTCTTCACGTTATTGAACTGGTCGCGAACGGCCTGGTCGGTGGAACCGGCGCGCAGTTGCTCCAGCAGCGCGTAGGCTTTCATGCCGTTACGGATACGCTCTTCGTGCTGAACCATCAGATCCTTCAGACCGATAACCGGCTTATCCACCGAGCGGGTGGCAATGATGCCCAGCGCGTAGGGGATCTGGATGGCGAAGTGGTTAGTTTGCGCATTCTGATCGGGAATACCAAACAGGGTAAAGGCCGCCGGCGCAGGCTGGGTTTCCCACTCTGCTTCGATAGCCGCCAGTTTGGTTTTCTGCACGTCACCCATTTCGTAACCGGATTCGTCACCCAGCACAATAACGGAGAGGATCGCCGCCATACCGAAGCTGGCTGCGATGGCGAAGGAGCGCTTAGCAAAGGCAAAGTCACGACCTTTCAGCATGTACCAGGAGCTGATAGCCAGGATAAACATCGCACCGGTGACATAGCCAGACGCCACAGTGTGAACGAATTTCACCTGAGCAACCGGGTTGAGCACCAGTTCGGAGAAGCTGACCATCTCCATACGCATGGTTTCAAAGTTGAAGTCCGATGCGATAGGGTTCTGCATCCAGCCGTTAGCGACGAGGATCCACAGCGCGGAGAGGTTAGAGCCCAGAGCGACCAGCCAGGTGACGGCCATATGCTGAACTTTACCCAGACGATCCCAACCGAAGAAGAACAGACCTACAAAGGTGGATTCGAGGAAGAAGGCCATCAGACCTTCAATGGCCAGCGGCGCACCGAAGATATCGCCCACGTAGTGTGAGTAATACGACCAGTTAGTCCCGAACTGGAACTCCATGGTCAGACCGGTCGCCACACCCAGCGCGAAGTTGATACCAAACAACTTGCCCCAGAATTTGGTCATATCTTTATAAATCTGTTTGCCGGAAAGGACGTAGACCGTTTCCATGATGGCCAGCAGGAACGCCATACCGAGCGTCAGTGGCACAAACAGGAAGTGGTACATCGCGGTCAAGGCAAACTGTAAGCGCGACAGTTCGACTATATCTAACATCATGACTCCTTGCTCATCGCATGAAGACTCCGAAAATGAACCGAGAAGCTCTGGCTCATACGCATGCCCCAATACAAATTTTTATTTGTCGCCCGCCCGGAGCGGGTTTCAACCGAAAGTGAAACCACGCCAGGACAAGGTTACAAATACGTTAACGAAAAACCCAATTGATTCCCCAATATATTACGCCGCAATAACCTTACAATAAATATGTTTTTATTGTTCCAGTTTTACATTTTTCGACGGTGATCAATATATAGCGAAGATGGCCGGTTTAGGCCAATTTGACTTGAGACAATTTAACGTTTTTTGAAGGATTTTTCCAAGTATTAAGTATTGATATAAATCAATTTTTACTCTACGTGTTAATTATGTAGCTCAATAAAGAATATTGGTAAACCCAATGTTAATGCTGTGTTTAAAGTATGCCTTGATTGGTTACTAAAAAGGGAAAGATGAGAATCATAGGTAATATTATTTAACGCCACAGGAAAAAAATAAAAAAAAGAGCCGATCCGATTAATGCTAGACCGCTCACAGTATTTTTTCCTGCTTTCTTCTCCCCTCCCCCACTCTTTTTTTACTGTCTGTTTCGTTACCCTGCGGTACGACCAGGGCAAATTTTCATTTCCGACAACCGCGCGTCAATAATATTTATGAAATAATTCATAAAATCAATATGATAGATAAGGTTTTTGCCAAACGCAGGGTTTACTGACGCAGCGGCGTACGGAAGAAGCGGACAACGGCCAAAAAAAAGGCCACCTGACGGTGGCCAACCATGTCGAAATCGGACAGATTTCTGCTTGCGGATAAGCAGAGAGGGTTTACTTGATGATAGCTTTCAGCGCTTCGCCGATATCGGCCAGGCTGCGAACGGTTTTCACACCGGCTGCTTCCAGGGCTGCGAATTTCTCATCGGCAGTACCTTTACCGCCAGCGATGATGGCGCCAGCATGGCCCATACGCTTGCCCTTCGGCGCGGTCACGCCGGCGATGTAACCGACAACCGGCTTGGTCACGTGCTCTTTGATGTAGGCAGCCGCTTCTTCTTCCGCGCTACCGCCGATCTCACCGATCATTACAATCGCTTCGGTCTGCGGGTCTTCCTGGAACAGCTTCAGGATATCGATGAAGTTAGAGCCCGGGATCGGGTCGCCGCCGATACCGACGCAGGTAGACTGACCGAAGCCGTAGTCGGTGGTCTGCTTAACTGCTTCATAGGTCAGGGTACCGGAACGGGAAACGATGCCCACTTTACCCGGCTTGTGAATGTGACCCGGCATGATGCCGATTTTGCATTCGCCCGGCGTGATCACGCCTGGGCAGTTCGGGCCGATCATACGCACGCCCGCTTCGTCCAGTTTCACTTTCACGGTCAGCATATCCAGCGTCGGGATACCTTCGGTGATGGTGATAATCAGCTTAATGCCCGCGTCAATCGCTTCCAGAATGGAATCTTTGCAGAACGGCGCCGGAACGTAGATCACGGTCGCGGTGGCGCCGGTCGCTTCAACGGCTTCGCGCACGGTGTTGAACACCGGCAGGCCCAGGTGAGTGGTGCCGCCTTTGCCTGGCGTCACGCCGCCAACCATTTGCGTACCGTAAGCGATCGCTTGTTCAGAGTGGAAGGTCCCCTGGCTACCGGTGAAGCCCTGGCAGATAACCTTGGTATCTTTATTAATTAAAACTGACATTATTTCCCCTCCACTGCGGCAACAACCTGCTGTGCTGCGTCCGTCAGACTTTTCGCTGCAATAATATTCAGGCCGCTGTCAGCCAGTTTTTTCGCGCCCAGTTCGGCGTTGTTACCTTCCAGACGAACCACGACCGGAACGTTAACCCCAACTTCCGCTACCGCACCGATGATGCCGTCAGCGATCAGGTCGCAACGTACGATACCGCCGAAGATGTTCACCAGCACCGCTTTCACATTGTCATCAGAGAGGATGATTTTGAACGCTTCGGTGACGCGCTCTTTGGTCGCACCGCCGCCCACGTCGAGGAAGTTAGCCGGTTCGCCGCCGTGCAGTTTAACGATGTCCATGGTACCCATCGCCAGGCCTGCGCCGTTAACCATGCAGCCGATGTTGCCGTCCAGCGCGACGTAGTTCAGTTCCCACTGCGCCGCCTGCGCTTCACGCGGATCTTCCTGCGACTGGTCGCGCATTTCGCGCAGATCCGGCTGGCGGAACAGCGCGTTGCCGTCAGCGCCCAGTTTGCCGTCGAGGCAGATCAGGTCGCCCTGCTTAGTGATAACCAGCGGGTTGATTTCGATCAGCGCCAGGTCGCGCTCCAGGAAAATGGTCGCCAGACCCATGAAGATCTTGGTGAACTGCTGAACCTGTTTACCTTCCAGACCCAGTTTGAACGCCAGTTCACGACCTTGATAAGGCATCGGGCCCGCCAGCGGATCGATGGCGATCTTGTGGATCAGGTGCGGGGTCTCTTCCGCCACTTTTTCGATTTCCACGCCGCCTTCGGTAGAGGCCATGAAGACCACGCGACGGGAGCTACGGTCCACGACCGCGCCCAGGTACAGCTCTTTGTCAATATCGGTCGCCGCTTCAACCAGGATCTGGTTAACCGGCTGGCCGTTCGCATCTGTTTGATAGGTCACCAGACGTTTGCCCAGCCAGTGCTCGGCAAATGCGCGGATCTCTTCTTTGCTCTTCACCACTTTCACACCGCCCGCTTTGCCGCGGCCACCAGCGTGAACCTGACATTTCACTACCCACGGACCCGCGCCGATTTTTGAAGCGGCTTCTTCTGCTTCACGCGGAGTAGTACAGGCATAACCCACCGGCGCCGGTAAGCCATAGCGGGCAAAAAGTTGTTTTGCCTGATATTCATGTAAGTTCATGTGTTCAGTCCATCCTTCAGGGTGTAATTATCTTTAAACCTGTAGGCCTGATAACGGCGTTAACGCGTGTTATCCGGCCTACGGTAGGTAATACGCTTGCTGACTACACGTCCAGCAGCAGACGGGTCGGATCTTCCAGCAGCTCTTTAATCGCCACCAGGAAGCCTACCGATTCACGTCCGTCGATCAGACGGTGGTCGTAGGAGAGCGCCAGGTACATCATCGGCAGGATCTCTACCTTGCCATTCACCGCCATCGGACGGTCTTTAATGGCATGCATACCCAGGATGGCGCTCTGCGGTGGGTTGATGATCGGCGTGGACATCAGGGAGCCGAACACGCCGCCGTTGGTAATGGTGAAGTTACCGCCGGTCAGGTCGTCTACGGTCAGCTTGCCGTCACGGCCTTTCACCGCCAACTCTTTAATATTCTTTTCGATATCCGCCATGCCCAGCAGGTCAACGTCACGCAGAACCGGGGTGACCAGGCCGCGTGGAGTGGATACGGCCATGCTGACGTCGAAGTAGTTGTGGTACACCACGTCGTCGCCATCGATAGAGGCGTTCACTTCCGGATAGCGTTTCAGCGCTTCCACCACCGCTTTCACGTAGAAGGACATAAAGCCCAGACGGATGCCGTGACGTTTTTCGAACGCGTCGCCGTACTGCTTACGCAGATCCATGATTGGCTTCATGTTGACTTCGTTGAACGTGGTCAGCATGGCGGTGGAGTTTTTCGCTTCCAGCAGACGCTCGGCCACACGTTTACGCAGGCGGGTCATCGGGACGCGTTTTTCAGAGCGGTGGCCCAGCTGCGGCGCCGGCGCGGCTGCCGGGGCAGCGGCTGGCGCTTTGGCTTCTGCCGCCGCCGGGGCTTTCGCCAGATGTTTCTCGACATCTTCGCGGGTCAGGCGGCCGCCGACGCCGGTGCCTTTGATGGCCGCCGCGTCGAGGTTGTGTTCAGCCAGCAGACGACGGATCGCCGGGCTCAGCGCATCGTTGTTCTGCTCTTCCAGAGAGGCCTGCTGACGCTGCGCCGGCGTGGACGCTTTCGCATCGGCTTTTTCGCTGCTTTCTTTACCTGCGCTATTACCTTCGCGCAGGCGGCCAAGGATCTGGCGAGACAGGACGGTAGCGCCCTCGTCTTCCAGCACTGCATCCAGAATGCCGTCCGCTGATGCCGGTACTTCCAGTACCACTTTGTCAGTTTCGATTTCGACCAGGACTTCGTCACGGACGACCGCGTCGCCCGGTTTTTTGTGCCAGGTGGCGACGGTTGCGTCAGCTACGGACTCAGGCAGGTCGGGAACCAGAATATCTACGCTACTCATTGTGTATCCTTTAATTAATCGACGTTCAGCGCGTCATTGACCAGATCTTGTTGCTGTTTCTGGTGAACGGACATATACCCTACCGCCGGAGAGGCGGAGGCCGGGCGGCCTGCATAACGCAGAGAGGCCCCAAACGGAATCACTTCACGGAAGTGATGCTGGCTGCAGTACCATGCGCCCTGGTTGAGCGGCTCTTCCTGGCACCAGACAAAATCATGTACGTGCGCATACGCTTTCAGCGCATCCTGCACCGCCTGATGCGGGAACGGATAGAGCTGCTCGATACGAACGATAGCGACATCTTTTTGCTCGTTTTTACGGCGCTGTTCCAGCAGGTCGTAGTAAACCTTACCAGAGCACAGCACCACGCGCTTCACAGCCTGCGGATCAAGTTGATCGATTTCACCGATGGCCGGCAGGAAAGTGCCGTTCGCCAGCTCATCCATGCTGGAGACCGCCAGCGGATGACGCAGCAGCGACTTCGGCGACATCACCACCAGCGGACGACGCATACCGCGCAGCGCCTGACGACGCAGCATGTGGTACACCTGCGCCGGCGTGGACGGCACGCATACCTGCATATTCTGCTCAGCGCACAGCTGCAGATAACGCTCCAGACGGGCGGAGGAGTGCTCCGGGCCCTGGCCTTCGTAGCCGTGCGGCAGGAGCATCACCAGGCCGCACATCCGGCCCCACTTCTGCTCACCGGAGGAGATGAACTGGTCGATCACCACCTGCGCGCCGTTGGCGAAGTCGCCAAACTGCGCTTCCCAGATGGTCAGAGTACGCGGCTCTGCGGTGGCGTAACCATATTCAAACGCCAGCACCGCTTCTTCAGACAGCACGGAGTCCCAAACGCGGAACTGGCCCTGACCGTTATGGACATGCTGCAGCGGGGTGTAGGTTGAACCATTGGTCTGGTTATGGATCACCGCATGACGGTGGAAGAAGGTGCCGCGACCGGAGTCTTCCCCGGACAGACGCACCGGAATACCTTCGTCAACCAGCGTGGCGTAGGCCAGGTTTTCAGCGCCGCCCCAATCGAACAGCTTCTCACCTGCCGCCATCGCCTGGCGGTCGGCGTAAATTTTCGCCACGCGGGACTGCATTTCGATACCTTCCGGCACCGTACTGATGCGTTTGGCCAGCTCCTGCAGACGCTTCGGCTCCACTTTATCCGGATAGCTCTCGTCCCACTCATGGTTGAGGTACGGCGACCAGGTAAAGGAGTGCATGTTCATCGGACGCCATTCCTTCACCACGCATTCGCCGGCATCCAGCGCATCGCGGTAGAGGTTAACCTGCTCGGTAGCATCTTCCAGGGTCGCGACCTTGTCCTGCTCCAGCTTGTCAGCATAGATTTTGCGCGGGGTCGGGTGCTTTTTGATCTTCTGATACATCAGCGGCTGGGTTGCGCTCGGCTCATCGGCTTCGTTATGGCCGTGACGGCGGTAGCACACCAGGTCGATGAAGACATCGCGTTTGAAGGTATTGCGGAAATCCAGTGCCAGACGGGTGACGAAAGCGACCGCTTCCGGATCGTCGGCGTTGACGTGGAAAATCGGCGCCTGCACCATTTTACCGATGTCGGTGCAGTACGGGGTCGAACGCGCATCCAGCGGGTTAGAGGTCGTGAAGCCCACCTGGTTGTTGATAACGATGCGCACGGTCCCGCCCACTTCGTAACCGCGGGCTTTGGACATGTTCAGGGTTTCCTGAACCACGCCCTGGCCGGTCACCGCGGCGTCGCCGTGGATAGTGATCGGCAGAACCTTGTTGCTGCTCGGCTCGTCCAGACGATCCAGACGGGCGCGTACGGAACCGATCACCACCGGGCTGACGATCTCGAGGTGCGACGGGTTAAACGCCAGCGCCAGGTGCACCAGACCGCCTTCGGTTTCTATATCGGAAGAGAAGCCCATGTGGTACTTCACATCGCCGGTACCGAGGTGTTCTTTATGTTTGCCGGCAAACTCGTCGAACAGGTCCTGCGGTTTTTTACCCAGCACGTTGACCAGCACGTTGAGACGGCCACGGTGCGCCATGCCCAGCACCACTTCACGGGTGCCGCTCTTACCCGCATGGCGGATCATCTCTTTGAGCATGGGGATCAGGGCGTCGCCACCCTCCAGCGAGAAGCGCTTCGCCCCCGGGAATTTGGCGCCGAGGTAGCGCTCCAGCCCTTCCGCGGCAGTCAGTTCGCCGAGGAAACGCTTTTTCTCTTCCGCGGTAAAGCTCGCTTTGCCGGCTACCGATTCAATGCGCTGCTGGATCCAGCGTTTTTCTTCGGTAGAGGTGATATGCATGTATTCCGCGCCGATGGAGCCGCAGTAGGTTTGCTTAAGGGCGGCAATCAGCTCGCCCAGCTTCATCGTGTCTTTACCGATGGCAAATGAACCTACGTTATAGCTTTCCTGGAAATCGGCCTCGGTCAGATCGTGGTAGGCCGGATCGAGATCCGCCACTCTCTCTTGCTTCCACAGCCCCAGCGGATCGAGATTCGCATGCTGGTGGCCACGGAAACGGTATGCGTTGATGAGCTGCAGGACTTTAACCTGCTTCACATTGGTGTCTGGGTCGGAAATCGAAGAAGTGTAACGTGAGGCATCCTTCGCCAGTCGACGGAAATAATCACGCGTTTTGGAATGAAATTGATCCGGTTTAACTCCGGTGCCAGGTAACTGCTGGAACATTGAACGCCAGTTGGCGTCAACAGAGTCAGGATCGGTTAAGAAGTCTTCATAGAGCTGTTCTATCCAGCTCTGGTTCGAACCAGAGAGGTAAGAAGAGTCCAGCCAGGCTTTCATTGCGCCGTTCTGCATCGTGATCCCTTAAGCATTCATATGCTTATTTCGCCGTAGAAACTACCACGCACACCGAGTGCACGTGCCGGGGTTCACTTGTTGCGGACGAGTTGTGGTTTCTATCCGCTAAGGAACCTTTAAAAACTGCCATTAATCTTCGGCGTTCAGGCTGCGGTTGCGTTAGCTGCCTTCACTTTCCCCGGTCACATAGTTCACTATGCTCCCGGGGATGCGTTCAGTTGCCGCCTTACCTCGCTCTGAACGCCTTGATTACTGGTACATATTTGGCGGTTTTTAAAGATTTCCTGCTATATCTATTGCCTGATGGCGCTTCGCTTATCAGGCCTACAAAATATGCTCCTGTAGGCCGGATAAGACGTTTACGTCGCCATCCGGCAACTAAAACAACTTACGCGCTGCGCTGCAGCAGCATCGACTTAATATGGCCGATGGCGCGCGTCGGGTTCAGCCCCTTAGGACACACACTGACGCAGTTCATAATGCTGTGACAGCGGAATACGCTGAAAGCATCGCTCAGGCCGTCCAGACGCTCGCTGGTTTCGGTATCGCGACTGTCGATCAGGAAGCGATACGCCGCCAACAGGCCGGCCGGGCCGATGAACTTGTCCGGGTTCCACCAGAACGACGGGCACGAGGTCGAACAACATGCGCACAGAATACACTCGTACAGGCCATCGAGCTTCTCACGCTGCTCAGGCATCTGCAGATGCTCGCGAGCCGGAGGATTTTGCCCATTATTCAACAAGTAAGGCTTAATCTTCTCATATTGTGCATAGAATTGCCCCATGTCCACCACCAAATCACGGATAACCGGTAATCCTGGCAGCGGACGGATAACAATCTTCTTGCCCGGCTGATTCAGCGCGGAGATTGGCGTGATGCACGCCAGACCGTTTTTCCCGTTCATGTTCAGGCCATCGGAACCGCAGACCCCTTCACGGCAGGAGCGGCGGAACGACAGCGACGGATCTTTTTCTTTCAGCTGGATCAGCGCATCCAGCAGCATCATGTCACGACCTTCTTCCGCGTCGAGGGTGTAATCCTGCATGTGCGGAGCGTCGTCAACATCCGGGTTATAGCGATAAATTGAAAACTCGAGTTTCATTTTCCTGTCTCCGCATTAATAAGTACGAATCTTCGGCGGGAATGCCGGACGCAGTTTCGGTTCCATGTTGACGCTACGACGCGTCATGGATTCCGACTCTGGCAGATACAGGGAATGGCACAGCCAGTTTTCATCATCACGATCCGGGAAGTCGAAGCGGCTGTGAGCGCCACGGCTCTCGGTACGGAAGTTAGCGGATACGGCGGTCGCGTACGCGGTTTCCATCAGGTTATCCAGCTCCAGGCACTCAACGCGCTGGGTGTTGAACTCGCTGGAGGTATCGTCGAGACGGGCGTTTTTCAGGCGCTCGCGGATCACTTTCAGCTGTTCCAGACCTTTGTGCATCGCATCGCCTTCGCGGAACACCGAGAAGTTATGCTGCATACATTCCTGCAGCGCTTTGCGGATCGCCACCGGATCTTCACCGGAACGGGTGTTGTTCCAGCGGTTGAGGCGGTCCAGCGAGCCTTCGATATCGGATTCGCTGGCGTCGCGCAGCGTGCCCTGCTCGGCGATAGACTCCTGCAGATGCAGGCCCGCCGCGCGGCCGAAGACCACCAGGTCGAGCAGCGAGTTGCCGCCCAGACGGTTGGCGCCGTGGACCGATACGCAGGCGATTTCGCCCACCGCGAACAGACCCGGGATCACCACGTCTTCGCCCTTCTCATTGACGGTCAGCGCCTGGCCGGTCACTTTGGTCGGGATACCGCCCATCATGTAGTGGCAGGTTGGGATAACCGGGATCGGCTCTTTCACCGGATCGACGTGAGCAAAGGTACGGGACAGCTCAAGGATACCCGGCAGACGAGATTCCAGAACCTCTTTACCCAGGTGATCCAGTTTCAGTTTCGCGTGCGGGCCCCACGGACCGTCGCAGCCGCGGCCTTCGCGGATCTCGATCATGATGGAACGCGCCACCACGTCACGACCCGCCAGGTCTTTCGCGTTCGGCGCATAACGCTCCATAAAGCGCTCACCGTGTTTATTCAGCAGATAACCGCCTTCGCCGCGGCAACCTTCGGTGACCAGAACCCCGGCCCCGGCGATACCGGTCGGGTGGAACTGCCACATTTCCATATCCTGCACCGGCACGCCGGCGCGGATGGCCATCCCGACGCCGTCACCGGTGTTGATGTGGGCGTTGGTGGTGGACTGATAGATACGGCCTGCGCCGCCGGTCGCCAGCACGGTGGCGCGGGCTTTAAAGTAGACCACTTCGCCGGTCTCGATGCACAGGGCGGTACAACCCACCACCGCGCCGTCCTGGTTTTTCACCAGATCGAGGGCATACCATTCGGAGAAGATAGTGGTGTGGTTTTTGAGGTTCTGCTGGTACAGGGTGTGCAGCAGGGCGTGGCCGGTACGGTCAGCCGCCGCCGCGGTACGCGCCGCCTGCTCGCCGCCAAAGTTCTTCGACTGGCCGCCGAACGGGCGCTGATAAATACGGCCGTCGTCAAGACGGGAGAACGGCAAGCCCATATGCTCCAGCTCGAGAATCGCTTCCGGGCCGGTCTTACACATATATTCGATGGCGTCCTGGTCGCCGATATAGTCCGACCCTTTTACGGTGTCGTACATATGCCATTCCCAGTTATCTTCATGGGAGTTACCGAGCGCGACGGTGATACCACCCTGCGCGGATACGGTGTGCGAACGGGTCGGGAAAACTTTGGAGAGCAGCGCACAGGTCTGTCCGCTCTGGGAAATTTGCAGCGCCGCGCGCATACCTGCGCCGCCGGCACCGATGACAACAGCATCAAACTCTCTGACTGGCAATTTCATTACACACCCCACACCACAACAAATCCATAAAGAACGTAAGCCACCAGCGCCACAACGATAGCCAGTTGCAGAACCAGGCGCAGAGCCAGTGGTTTAACGTAGTCCGTTAACACCTGCCACATCCCGATCCAGGCATGGATAAGAATGGAAACGAGAGCCAGCAGAGTGAAGACTTTAGTGAAGCCGGAGGCAAAGAATCCGGTCCACACTTCCCATGAGATTTCACCGGTGGTCGCGAAGAAGCCAACCATGTAGATGATGTAGAGGGTCAGAACGATGGCGGTAGCACGGACCAGAATAAAGTCATGTACGCCGTTGCGTCCCAGTGCTGAGGCGTTGCTTACCATACGAGGACTCCTGCGAGAAGTGAAAGCACGACAGTAATAACAAAAGAAATCTTGGCGGAACGTTTCCCTGCTTCGAGGGTTTCGTCCAGGTAGCCAAAGTCCATCATCAGATGGCGGATACCAACAACGACGTGATAGGCCAGCGCGGTGAGAATGCCCCACATGATGAACTTCACAAAGAAGCTATCCATGATCGAGGCCGCCGTCAGAAAACCTTCAGGGGAGGAGAGGCTGGTGCCCAGCAGCCAAAGCAGAATTCCGACCGCCACGAAGGTGATGACACCGGAAACGCGATGGAGAATGGACGCTATCGCCGTGATTGGGAACCGTATCGTTTGTAGATCCAGATTGACAGGTCTTTGTTTTTTCACATTTCTTACCATGAATAACGCCCACATGCTGTTCTTATTGTTTCCTTCCTCCGGTCTGCTTGCGGGTCAGACAGCGTCCTTTCTATAACCAGAAGTCATGTTAAAACGTCTTTTCAGGCATTAAAACATCACTAAACAACGCTGGGTGGCTCGGGATTGCAGGGTGTTCCGGAGACCTGGCCGCAGTATAGGCCGTTCACAAAATCATTACAATTAACCTACATATAGTTTGTTGGGTTTTCTCCGGAACAGTGATCAAGGTCACGATAACAACATTTTTTTAATTTTTAATCACCTGATTTGACAAATATTAAACATTCTTGTTACAACCATTACCAGTTAAATGCAATAATGCTCAAAAGTTATGAGGTCACGCTTTCACCTGAGAATAAGTTATGTAACAGTGTGTCAGTATTGACCGATGTAATCAGGACAGTTATTAGTGGTATACAGGTTTTAATATTCGGACTGCTAAAACGCTGATTTGCTGTTGTTTCACCGCAGCCCTGAAGAACGTGCCATCAAGCGCCGTTGCTCTGTACCCTGCCCTTTTCGCTGACGCAGAGCTGTGTGCAACATAACAAACTGGTAACGTATACGGGCGCGGGCCGAAAGCAAATCCACCACCCGGCAGTCTTAAGCAATAAAGGCGCTAAGGAGACCATAAATGTCTGATGCTAAAGCAAAAATCACCCTGGGTGGTGACACTGCTATTGAACTGGATGTGCTAAAAGGCACGCTCGGTCAGGATGTTATTGATATTCGTAGTCTTGGTTCAAAAGGCGTATTTACCTTTGACCCAGGTTTCACATCTACCGCTTCCTGTGAATCTAAAATTACGTTTATCGATGGTGACGAGGGGATCCTGCTGCACCGTGGCTTCCCGATCGACCAGTTAGCGACCGAATCAAACTATCTTGAAGTTTGTTACATTCTGCTGAACGGTGAAAAACCGACCCAGGCCGAATATGACGAATTCAAAACCACCGTCACCCGCCACACCATGATCCATGAGCAGATTACTCGTCTGTTTCATGCGTTCCGTCGCGATTCTCACCCGATGGCCGTTATGTGCGGGATCACCGGCGCCCTGGCGGCGTTCTATCACGACTCCCTCGACGTGAATAACCCGCGTCACCGTGAAATTGCCGCCTATCGCCTGCTGTCCAAAATGCCGACCATGGCAGCCATGTGTTACAAGTATTCTATCGGCCAGCCGTTTGTTTATCCGCGCAATGACCTCTCCTACGCCGGCAACTTCCTGCGCATGATGTTCGCCACGCCGTGCGAAGAGTACGAAGTCAATCCGGTGCTGGAGCGCGCAATGGACCGTATTCTGATCCTGCACGCCGATCACGAACAGAACGCCTCGACCTCGACGGTACGTACCGCGGGCTCTTCCGGCGCTAACCCGTTCGCCTGTATCGCAGCCGGCATCGCCTCCCTGTGGGGACCGGCGCACGGCGGCGCCAACGAAGCGGCGCTGAAAATGTTGGAAGAGATCAGCTCCGTTGAGCACATTCCGGAATTTGTTCGTCGTGCGAAAGACAAGAATGACTCTTTCCGCCTGATGGGCTTCGGCCATCGTGTGTACAAAAACTACGACCCGCGCGCCACCGTGATGCGTGAAACCTGCCATGAAGTGCTGAAAGAGCTGGGCACCAAAGACGACCTGCTGCAGGTGGCCATGGAGCTGGAGCATATCGCGCTGAACGACCCATACTTCATCGAGAAGAAACTCTACCCGAACGTCGACTTCTACTCCGGTATCATCCTGAAAGCGATGGGTATTCCGTCCTCCATGTTTACCGTTATCTTCGCCATGGCGCGTACCGTGGGCTGGATTGCGCACTGGAACGAAATGCACAGCGATGGCATGAAAATCGCCCGTCCGCGTCAGCTCTATACCGGCTACGAAAAACGCGATTTCCAGTCCGACATCAAGCGTTAATCTCGCTGTCCGGATGATAAAAACGCGCCTGATGGCGCGTTTTTTTATGCCTGACGATGAGGTCTGGCGCTGCCTGGCCGCCGGCTTAATGCTGGCAGTGCGGGCACCAGTAAAAGGGCCGCGAGGAGAGCATCGTCTTCTCAATCACGCCCCCGCAGCGCTCGCACTGTTCGCCATCGCGATGGAACACCTTAAAGCGGAACAGCGCGCCGTGGTGCTTGTTGTCATCGGGCTGGCCGCGGGTACGATAAGAAAGCCGCGGGATATCAAGCAGCGCGTGCGCCAGCGCATCCAGTTGTATTGCATTCAGCTCCGAGGCCTTATGCTGCCCGGTCAGCCCCACCTGCCAGAGGATTTCCACCCGCAGATAGTTTCCCAGCCCGGCAAGAAAAGCCTGATCCAACAGCAGGCCGGAAAACTGACGATGGCGGAATTTGGCCGACAGCAGCCGCGCTTTCACCTGCTCCGCGGTTAACGTCATATCCAGTACGTCCGGACCGATGCGCAGCAAGAACGGATGGTTGGCCACCTGCTCCGCTGTGAGCATCTCAATGTCCGACGCGCTGTAGAGCAAAATCGCCTTGCTGGCGGTCTGGAGCCTGACGCGCAGCACCCGGTTAGAGGCGGGCTGTTCGCCAGCGTCAACCACGCGCCAGACGCCGTACAGCTGATTATGGCTGTACAGGGTCAGGCCGCCGGAGAAGCGGGTCAGCAGGGCTTTGCCCCGGGTGTCGATATGGGTAACCCGCTGACCAATCAGCGGGGTTTGGTAGGGTTGCAACCGGGGAAAGGCGAACCAGACGTCGGTTAAGGGTTCGTCTTTGATTGCCGCCTCCAGTGTATCCGCCGCGCGGCGGATCTCCGGACCTTCCGGCATACTGTCATCCTTTTGTCAGTGGGTGGCGCCGCCGCCCAGTTTACTGTCCACAGGCTGGCGCAGGGCCACGGCAATGGCCGTCTCCAGCGCCTCCCGCACGGTGGCGATCGCCATACTCGGCTCACCGGGATGGGCCGCCGCCTGCGCCGGTAGCCATGGAATATGGATAAAACCGCCTCTCACCTCAGCCTGACCCTGCAGCCTGTGCAACAGGCCGTACATGACGTGGTTGCAGACGAAGGTGCCGGCAGTCTGCGACACCGAGGCCGGGATCCCGCGATCGCGCAGCGCGCTGACGATCGCTTTGATCGGCAAGGTGCTGAACCACGCCGCCGGCCCGCCGTCGACGATCGGCGTGTCGATGGGTTGCTGGCCTTTGTTATCGGGGATGCGCGCATCATCGACGTTGATCGCCACACGTTCGACGCTGATATCGACCCGACCGCCGGCCTGCCCCACCGCGATAACCAGCTTCGGCTGCAGGTCCTCTATCGCCGCGTCGAGCGCCGACAGCGCCTCGCCAAACACGCAGGGAAGCTGCCGGGCGGTCACCGGCTGGCCAGCAATCATAGTGCCGTCAAGCTGCTGCACCACTTCCCAGGAAGGGTTCACCGTCTCGCCGTCAAAGGGTTCGAAACCGGTGAGTAATACTCCCGCCACCATCCTCTCCTTCGCGGTCATGCCGATTGTCATATCTCAGCCTCAGGCTGAGCGCTGACCAGAATATGGCGCCCGGCGAACGCCGCCCGCAAACGGCGGGCAAAATCGAGGGCATGCGGACCATCACCGTGCAGACATACCGTCTGCGCCACCACATTCGCCCATTCGCCGCTGACGCTGCGCACCCGGTGGTGTTGCACCATCTCGAGGGTTTGCGCCAGGGCCTGCTCTTCGCTGTCAATCAGCGCCCCGGTCTGGCTGCGCGGCACCAGGCTGCCGTCGGCCAGATAACCGCGATCGGCAAACACCTCCTGACGCGTCGTCAGACCATAGCGCTGTCCGGCGCGGATCAATTCGCTGCCCGCCAGACCCACCAGCACCAGCTGCGGGTTAACATCGCGGACCGCGCGGGCGATCGCGTCGGCCAGCGGCGGCGATTTGGCCGCCTGGTTGTAGAGCATGCCGTGCGGCTTCACGTGCTGCAGCTGGCCGCCCTGCGCCTGAACGATCGCCGCCAGAGCGCCAATCTGATACAGCGTCTGGGCATAGACCGTTTCCGGCGGTAGATCCATCGCCGTGCGGCCAAAATTTTCCCGGTCGGGATATCCCGGATGGGCGCCCACCGCCACGCCGTACTTCAGCGCCTCGCGCACGCTCTGCACCATCAGCCCGGCGTCGCCGGCGTGAAAACCACAGGCGATATTCGCCGATGACACCAGCTGGAGCAGCGCGCTATCGTTCGCCCCGCCTTCCCCGAGATCGGCATTAAGATCAATCATCATCGTGGAGTCTCCAGGCCAGTTGTTCAAGATAACGCTGGCGATCGGCCCGCGCCTTCAGCGCCTCCTCCAGCGAGCAGGCCACGAAATGGATCGGCTGCCCCAGCGGGATCTGCGCCAGCTGGTACATATCGGCATCGATAATGCAGGCGATCCGCGGATAGCCGCCGGTGGTTTGCGCGTCGTTCATCAGCACAATGGGCTGGCCGTTGTGCGGCACCTGCACCACGCCCGGCAGCAGGCCGTGCGACAGCATTTCACGATCGGTGGTGCGTTTCAGCGGCTGCCCCTGCAGGCGGTACCCCATGCGGTTACTCTGCGGACTGAGCTTCCAGGGGGCGCGCCAGAATGACGCCTGCGAGGCCTCGTCAAATTCATGGTACTCCGGCCCGGGCAGCGCACGAATGCGGTTGCCCAGCGGCAGCTGCTTGACGCCGCGCGGGGTGGTGAAGCGGCGGGCGGCTTTCCCGAGCTTCAGCTTGTCGCCATCCTGCAGGCGGCGTCCTTCCAGACCGCCAATCCCCGCCTTGAGATCCGTGCAGCGCGAGCCAAGGACCTCGGGGACCGCAATCCCGCCCGCCACCGCCAGATAGCTACGGATGCCATGCTGCGGCGTTTTCAGCACCAGCCGCTGCCCGGCCCGGTAGGCGGTGCGCCAGCCCACCCAGACCGCTTTACCGTCCAGCGTCGCTTCGCAGGCGGCGCCGGTCAGCGCAAACCAGCCGCTGCGGGCAAATTCGATCTCCACCTGGCCGAGGGTAATCTCCAGCCCGGCGGCATTCGCCTCGTTGCCAACCAGCAGATTGGCAATCACCAGCGAGGGATAATCCAGGGCGCCGCAGCGGCTGATGCCAGACTGGCGCAGGCCTTCTCGTCCACCGTCCTGTACCGAGGTGTACAGGCCGGCGCGGATCAAGGTCAACATACCCCCTCCTTTTGCGGCACAAAGCGAATTTTATCGCCCACGCGCAGTAGCGCAGGCTCCTTCCGCGCCGGGTCGAACAGCGTCAGCGCGGTGCGCCCCAGCAGCTGCCAGCCGCCGGGCGTCGCCAGCGGATAGATACCGGTTTGCGCGCCGCCGATACCCACCGACCCGGCCGGGACGAGCACGCGCGGTTCGGCGCGACGCGGCGTCGCCAGCGCCGCAGGCAGCCCGCCCAGGTAGGGAAATCCCGGCTGAAAACCAATAAACCAGACCAGATATTCCACCGAGGCGTGCAGCTCCACGACCTGTTTTTCACTCAGGCCGCTGTGCTGCGCCACCACCCCGAGGTCCGGTCCGGCCTCGCCGCCGTAGACGACCGGAACAGACAGCGAGCGCGACTCAGGCTCGATCGCGAGGCTCTCCTCCCACCAGCGCTGCAGACGGTCTATCGCCTCCCACGCCACCTCCTGCGGGCGGCGGAGCACCACAGTGATATTGTTCATGCCGGGAATGGCGTCAATCACCTCTTCATGGTTCGCCAGACGCTGGGCTAATCCCCAGATCCGTTGCTGGCTTTCAAGGGTAACCGGCGGCTCCAGCTCCAGCACGACAGCCGTTTCTCCTAACAGATAACAACGCGCTCGCTGCACTTTTCTCTCTCCCGTCAGGCAGGGTTAGGAATATCAATAAAGGTGACATCCAGGTCGGTGGTTTCCGTCAGCCATTCGCTGAGGGCGCGAATGCCGCCCCGCTCGGTGGCGTGGTGGCCGGCGGCATAAAAATGCAGGCCCTGCTCGCGGGCAGAGTGGATGGTTTGTTCCGACACCTCGCCGGTGATAAACGCGTCCACGCCAAAGCGCGCCGCGGCGTCGATAAAGCTCTGGCCGCCCCCGGTACACCAGGCGACGCGGCTGACGGTGTCCGGCCCGGTATCGCCGCACCACAGCGGCTTGCGTCCCAGCCGCGCTTCAATCCACGAGGCCAGCTCGAGGCCGGACACCGGCATCGACAGTTCGCCCCAGGGCACCAGCGGTTCGATTTCGCCCAGCACGTTAATCCCCAGCAGATGCGCCAGCTGCGCGTTATTGCCCAGCTCGGGATGGGCATCCAGCGGCAGGTGCCAGCCGTAGAGATTGATATCGTTGGCCAGCAGGGTTTTCAGGCGCCGGCGCTTCATGCCGCGGATCACTGGCGATTCGTTTTTCCAGAAATAGCCGTGATGGACGATTACCGCATCCGCCTGCAGGCGGACGGCCTCATCCAGCAGCGCCTGGCTGGCCGTGACTCCGGTGACGATCTTGTGCACCGTGTCGCGCCCTTCCACCTGCAGACCGTTAGGGGCGAAGTCACTGATGGCTGCGCTATTGAGCTTGTCGTTTATCAGTTGTTCCAGTTCGCTATTTTTCATCGCCACTCCAGCAGATAATCAGGGTATACAAAGGCATAACATAACCAGATCCATTCGGGTCGTCGATAGTCCGCCTCCGACACTGACGATGACTTTTTACCGAATAGCGCAATTTGTCTATTCATCCCGCCGCGCATTCGTGTATATTTATGCACTAATAAAGCATATTAAATAATCAGAAAGCCCCTCAAGCCATGAATATGACTAATTAAACGCTATTCATGCAGAACGATCGACTTTCGCTTTACGCCAGGAAACACACTTCTCATGAAGACAACATCATCGCAACCGCGGGCGATTTACTACGTCGTGGCGCTGCAAATCTGGGAATACTTTAGCTTCTACGGCATGCGCGCCCTGCTGATCCTCTATCTCACCAATCAGCTTAAATATGACGATAACCACGCTTACGCCCTGTTCAGCGCCTACTGTTCGCTGGTCTATGTGACGCCGATCCTCGGCGGCTATCTGGCCGATAAGCTGTTAGGCAACCGGATGGCGGTCATGCTCGGCGCGCTGCTGATGGCCATTGGCCATCTGGTGCTCGGGGCCAGCGAAACCGCCCCGGTCTTCCTCTACCTGTCGCTGGCGATCATCGTCTGCGGCTACGGGTTGTTTAAATCCAACGTCAGCTGTCTGCTGGGCGAGCTGTACGAACCCGCCGATCCGCGTCGCGATGGCGGTTTCTCGCTGATGTATGCCGCGGGCAATATCGGCTCGATCATCGCGCCGATCGCCTGCGGCTACGTCCAGGAGGAGTATAGCTGGGCGATGGGCTTTGCCCTGGCGGCCATCGGCATGGTGGCGGGACTGGTGATTTTCCTCTGCGGCAACCGTCACTTCCAGCATACCGCCGGCGTGAACCGCCAGGCGCTGTGCGCCCGTCGCTTCCTGCTGCCGAACTGGGGCTGGCTGCTGGTGCTGCTGGTCACTGCTCCGCTGCTGATTGCCGTGCTGTTCTGGCAGGAGTGGTCGGTATATGCCCTGATCGTGGCCACGGCCATTGGCCTCGCGGTGCTGGCGCGGATCTACCTGCGCGCCGAGACCGATAAACAGCGCAAGGATCTGCGCCTGATCGTCGTCCTGACCGCTTTCAGCCTGCTGTTCTGGGCCTTCGCCCAACAGGGCGGCAGCTCCATCAGCCTGTATATTGACCGCTTCGTTAACCGCCATATCATGAGCTACGAAGTTCCTACCGCTATGTTCCAGTCGATCAACGCCTTCGCGGTGATGCTCTGCGGCATGGTGCTGGCGTGGCTGGTGAAAGAGAGCGTCGGCGGTAATCGCACCGTGCGCATCTGGGGTAAATTTGCCCTCGGTCTGGGCCTGATGAGCGCCGGGTTCTGCATCCTAACCCTCAGCGCCCGCTGGTCGGCGGCCTATGGTCAGTCGTCTATGCCGCTGATGGTGCTGGGGCTGGCGGTGATGGGTTTTGCCGAACTGTTTATCGACCCGGTCGCGATGTCGCAAATCACCCGCATTGAGATCCCGGGGGTCACCGGGGTGTTGACCGGCATCTATATGCTGCTCTCCGGGGCTATCGCCAACTATCTGGCCGGCGTTATCGCCGACCAGACCTCGCAGGCGTCATTCGACGCCGCCGGGGCGGTGAACTACTCCATTGACGCCTACATCAACGTCTTCAGCCAGATCACCTGGGGCGCGCTGGCCTGCGTCGGCGTGGTGCTGGTCATCTGGCTGTATCACTCGCTGAAGGTCAGGACCCGCCGTCTGGCGGTGGAGTAATCCCCTTTCTGGCGGCCTCCCAGGCCGCCAGCGTCTCCTGCCGCGCCTGCTTGTGATCGACTATCGGGCGCGGATAATCCAGCGTAATCCCCTGTTTATCCGCCCACGCCCACGGCTGATGCAGCGCCTTCTCCGGCACCTTTGCCAGCTCCGGCAGCCAGCGACGCATAAACCCCCCCTGCTTATCAAACTTCTCGCCCTGGGTGGTGGGATTAAATATGCGGAAATAGGGCGCGGCGTCGGTGCCCGTCGAAGCCGCCCACTGCCAGCCGCCGTTGTTCGCCGCCAGGTCGCCATCAATCAGCTGGCTCATGAAATAGCGCTCCCCTGCCCGCCAGTCGAGGCGCAGATCTTTAGTCAGGAAGCTGGCGACGATCATGCGCAACCGGTTATGCATCCAGCCGGTGGCGTTAAGCTGGCGCATGGCGGCATCGACAATCGGATAGCCGGTCTCCCCGCGCTGCCAGGCCTGCAGGGCGCCATCCTCTTCGCGCCAGGCGACCTGATCGGTCCAGGCGACAAACGGCCGTCCTTTACAGAGTTTCGGATAGTAGACCATCAGATGGCGGTAAAACTCGCGCCAAATCAGCTCATTAAGCCAGGTGGCGCCTGCCCCGCCGTCCAGCGCGGCGGGGTGTTCCGTCAGCAGCCGATGCAGGCACTGGCGCGGCGACAGCACCCCGGTGGCCAGGCAGGGCGACAGGCGACTGGTCCCTTCCACGGCCGGGAAGTCGCGCTGCCCCTCATAATCCGCCGCCGGTTGCTGACAAAACGTGCGCAGCCGCGCCAGCGCCGTTTTTTCATCCGCGGCAAACAGCAGCCCATCGAACGGCGTTTGCGGATAGTTGAGCTCCGGCGGCGGCGGCGCCTGGCGGGCGAGAGCCTCGCGCGGCTTTGGCGCGGCCACGCACGCCGGCAGCCCTTCCCGCAGCCGGCGAATAAACGCATTCTTAAACGGAGTGAAGACTTTATACATTTCGCCGCCGCCGGTCAGTACGCTGCCGGGCGGCAACAGGACGCTGTCGTCAAATCCCTGGCAAATCACTTCGCTCAAGGTGTTCTCAACGGCGGCATCGCGCTGGCGTTCATTGAATTCGTACTGATAGTTGTAGAACAGGTGACTGACCTGGTGCTGCTGGCAAAACTGGGCCAGCCGCTCGACGCTGGCGCTAAAATCGTCCGCCTCTTCTACCCACAACGGTATGCCACGCTCCGCCAGCGCGGCGTGCAGACTGTGCAAATGGCTGGCGATAAAAGCGGCCTGCCGCGGCGCCATATGATGCTCGCGCCACTGCCCCGGGGTGGCAATATAGAGCGCCAGCACCTGCGCCTGCGAATCGCGGCAGGCGGCGGCCAGCGCCAGGTTATCGTGAATGCGTAAATCCGTGCGTAACCAGACCAGATGGGTGGCCATATCACTCCTCATTATCCGTCAGCAAAACTCATCTCATGATCTAAGCCGGAAAAAATAGCGCGCTCCGGCAAAATAAGCACCTGCCAATTCCGCTGCGGCGCTTGCAACGAGTGTAGACAAGCGACGAAAAAAAACCGCCGGGGGCAACCGGCGGTTATTGGCTTTCATTGCAGCAGGGCGAATCAGTAGAAGTCGTGAGCGGCTTTTTCCGCCTGCGCCATCCACACCGGCTGCTCGCTGGTTTTCGACCACACCCGGTGCAGCCAGCTGTAATAGCGGGCGCGATCTTTCCAGAACAGCATCACCGGCAGCGCCGCGACGCCAGCCACGACGGCGAAAGCCCGACGCAGCAAAATAATATGAGCAGGATAAGCTTTGTACAACGCCATCATTTCTCTCCCCTTTGTCAGGCCGGCAAGTCGCGCCGGTAAAAAATTACCATGTTTGTTTGAGCAAAATAGTACCGCGTTGGTTGTAATTTTACTACTCATCCGACCACTAAAAAGCACGTATTTATACTTAATTTACATTCATCCCGTAAATTAGTTACGAAAAAGTTAAATTAATACTAACCATCAGTTAAATTGTGCCTTTGCCATTTTTATACTTTTTTTACACCGCGCCTGCGGATTTTTGCGAAATCTTTGCGCCGTAATTTCTATTCTCCTGGTAAATCAAAAACACACCCGGAGGTGGATTGTGACTGCAGGCGTACTCACTGGCGTTGGGCTGGTGTTCCTGTTACTGGCTTATCTGGTTTATGCCTTGATACATGCGGAGGCATTCTGATGGCTGCCCAGGGATTTTTATTATTAGCCAGCTACCTGCTGGTATTGCTGGCGCTGGCGCGCCCGCTGGGGATGTGTCTGGCGAGAATGGTGAACAACATCCCGCTTCCCGGCCTGGCCGGCGTCGAGCGCGTCCTGTGGCGCGTGGCCGGGATCCGCGCCGATGAGATGGGCTGGCTGCAGTATTTGCTGGCGATCCTGCTGTTTAACGCCCTCGGCGGCCTGGCGCTGTTTGCCCTGCTGATGCTCCAGGGCGTGCTGCCCTTTAACCCGCAGCACCTGCCGGGGCTGCCGTGGGATCTGGCGCTCAACACCGCGGTCAGCTTTGTCAGTAATACCAACTGGCAGGCTTACGCCGGCGAAAGCACCATGAGCTATCTCAGCCAGATGGTGGGGCTGACGGTGCAGAATTTCCTCTCCGCCGCCACCGGCATCGCCGTGGTCTTCGCCCTGACCCGCGCCTTCGCCCGACAGAAAATGTCCACCCTCGGCAATGCCTGGGTGGACCTGACGCGCATTACCCTGTGGCTGCTGCTGCCGCTCTCTCTGCTGGTGGCCCTGTTCTTTATTCAGCAAGGCGTGCCGCAGAACCTGCAGGCTTACCAGCCCTTTACCACCCTCGAAGGGGCGCACCAGCTGCTGCCGATGGGGCCTGTCGCCTCACAGGAAGCGATTAAGCTGCTGGGCACCAACGGCGGCGGTTTCTTTAACGCTAACTCCGCCCATCCGTTTGAAAACCCGACGGCGCTGACCAATCTCGTGCAGATGCTGGCCATCTTCCTGATCCCGGCGGCGCTGTGCTTCGCCTTCGGCGAGGTGGTGAGCGATCGCCGCCAGGGGCGCGCTATTCTGTGGGCGATGACGCTGATCTTTATCCTCTGCGTCGCCGTGGTGATGTGGGCGGAAACCCGCGGCAACCCGCACCTGTTGACGCTGGGCGCCGACAGCAGCCTGAATATGGAAGGTAAAGAGAGCCGCTTCGGTATTCTCGCCAGCAGTCTGTTCGCGGTGATCACCACCGCCGCCTCCTGCGGCGCGGTCAACGCCATGCATGACTCCTTCACCGCGCTGGGCGGGATGGTGCCGATGTGGCTGATGCAGATTGGCGAAGTGGTGTTCGGCGGCGTCGGCTCGGGTCTCTATGGCATGCTGCTGTTCGTTATGCTGGCAGTGTTTATCGCCGGGCTGATGGTCGGCCGCACCCCGGAGTACCTCGGGAAGAAAATCGATGTCCGGGAAATGAAAATGATCGCCCTGGCCATTCTGGTCACCCCGACGCTGGTGCTGCTTGGCACGGCGCTGGCGATGATGACCGAGGCCGGCCGCGCCGGGATGTTCAACCCCGGACCACACGGCTTTAGCGAGGTGCTGTACGCCGTCACCTCGGCGGCCAATAACAACGGCAGCGCCTTCGCCGGCCTGGGCGCGGCGACGCCCTTCTGGAACCTGCTGCTGGCGTTCTGCATGCTGGCTGGACGCTTCGCCGTCATCATTCCGGTGATGGCTATCGCCGGCTCGCTGGTGGCGAAGAAAATTCAACCGGCCAGCCCCGGTACCCTGGCCACCCACGACGCCCTGTTTATCGGTCTGCTGATCGGCACCGTGCTGCTGGTGGGCGCCCTGACCTTTATTCCTGCGCTGGCGCTTGGCCCGCTGGCCGAACACTTTTCCTTACTTTGAGCGATGCGGAGCCCCCTGTTATGAGTCGCAAACAATTAGCCCTGCTGGAGCCGACGCTGGTGCGCCAGGCGCTGCTGGATGCCGTGAAAAAACTCAGCCCGATGGTGCAGTGGCGCAATCCGGTGATGTTTATCGTCTGGGTGGGCAGCCTGTTAACCACCCTGCTGGCCATCGCCATGGCTGGCGGCGCTCTGACCGGCAGCGCCACGTTTACCGCCGCCATCAGTATCTGGTTATGGTTTACCGTGCTGTTCGCCAACTTTGCCGAAGCGATGGCGGAAGGCCGCAGCAAAGCCCAGGCCAATAGCCTGAAAGGGGTGAAAAAAACGGCCTTCGCCCGTAAGCTGCGCGCCCCGCAGCACGACGCGACGGTCGACCATGTGCCGGCGGAAGACCTGCGCAAAGGCGACGTGGTGCTGGTGGAAGCCGGGGATATTATCCCCTGCGATGGCGAAGTCATCGAAGGCGGCGCCTCAGTGGACGAAAGCGCCATTACCGGCGAGTCCGCGCCGGTGATCCGCGAATCCGGCGGCGATTTCGCCTCGGTGACCGGCGGGACGCGCATCCTCTCCGACTGGCTGGTGATCCGCTGCAGCGTCAACCCGGGAGAAACCTTCCTCGACCGGATGATCGCCATGGTGGAAGGCGCCCAGCGCCGTAAAACGCCGAACGAAATCGCCCTGACGATCCTGCTGATCGCCCTGACGCTGGTGTTCCTGCTGGCCACCGCCACCATCTGGCCATTCTCGGCCTGGAGCGGCAATGCGGTGAGCGTCACCGTGCTGGTCGCTCTGCTGGTGTGCCTGATCCCGACCACCATCGGCGGTCTGCTGTCGGCGATCGGCGTCGCCGGGATGAGCCGTATGCTGGGCGCCAACGTGATCGCCACCAGCGGCCGCGCGGTGGAGGCCGCTGGCGATGTCGATGTCCTGCTGCTGGATAAAACCGGGACCATTACGCTTGGCAACCGGCAGGCCTCCGCTTTCCTGCCGGCGCGCGGTGTGGAAGAGCGAACCCTCGCCGACGCCGCCCAGCTCTCCTCGCTGGCTGACGAAACCCCTGAGGGACGCAGCATCGTGGTGCTGGCGAAGCAGCGCTTCAACCTGCGCGAACGCGATCTGCAGTCGCTGCACGCCACCTTTGTCCCCTTTACCGCGCAAACGCGGATGAGCGGCATCAATATCGATCAGCGCATGATCCGTAAAGGCTCGGTGGACGCGATTCGCCGTCACGTGGAGGCCAACGGCGGCCACTTCCCTGCCGATGTCGAGAAGCAGGTGGAAGAGGTCGCCCGCCAGGGGGCCACGCCGCTGGTGGTTGCCGAAGGTGAAAAGGTGCTGGGGATTATTTCGCTCAAAGATATCGTCAAAGGCGGCATCAAAGAGCGTTTCGCCCAGCTGCGCAAAATGGGCATTAAAACGGTGATGATCACCGGCGATAACCGCCTCACCGCCGCGGCGATCGCCGCCGAGGCCGGCGTCGACGATTTCCTCGCCGAAGCGACGCCGGAAGCCAAGCTGGCGCTGATCCGCCAGTATCAGTCGGAAGGTCGGCTGGTGGCGATGACCGGCGACGGCACCAACGACGCGCCCGCGCTGGCCCAGGCCGACGTGGCGGTGGCCATGAACTCAGGCACCCAGGCGGCGAAAGAGGCGGGCAACATGGTCGACCTGGATTCCAACCCCACCAAACTGATTGAGGTGGTCCATATCGGCAAACAGATGCTGATGACGCGCGGCTCGCTGACCACCTTCAGTATTGCCAACGACGTGGCGAAATATTTCGCCATTATTCCGGCGGCGTTTGCCGCGGTCTATCCCCAGCTGGCGATGCTGAACGTGATGGGCCTGCATTCGCCATCGTCGGCGATCCTCAGCGCGGTTATCTTCAACGCGCTGATCATCGTCTTCCTGATCCCGTTGGCCCTGAAAGGGGTGAGCTATCGCCCGCTCTCCGCCTCGGCGATGCTGCGCCGCAACCTGTGGATCTACGGCCTCGGCGGTCTGCTGGTGCCTTTTATCGGTATTAAAGCCATTGACCTGCTGCTGACCCTGAGCGGTCTGGTGTGAGGAACAAACTATGTCATTGATTCGTCCAGCACTTGTGCTATTTATTCTGTTAACCCTGCTCACCGGCGGCGTTTATCCTCTGCTGACCACCAGCCTGGGACAGTGGTGGTTTAACTCACAGGCCAATGGCTCGCTGATCCGCCTGCACGGCGAGGTGCGCGGCTCGGCGCTGATTGGCCAGAACTTTACCGCCGCAGGCTATTTCCAGGGCCGCCCGTCAGCCACCGCGGAAACAGCGGATAACCCGATGGCCTCTGGCGGCAGCAACCTCGCCGCCAGCAACCCGGCGCTGGATAAGGCGGTAAGCGAGCGGGTGCAGGCCCTGCGCGCCGCGAACCCGGATGCCGACCCGCGGGTACCAGTCGAACTGGTCACCACCTCGGCGAGCGGTCTCGATAACAACCTGACCCCGGCCGCCGCGCTGTGGCAGGCGCCCCGGGTGGCCAAAGCGCGCCAGCTGAGCGTCGACCAGGTGACCACGCTGGTTAACCAGGCCACACAAACGCCGCTGCTGAGCTTCCTTGGCCAGCCGGTGGTCAATATACTGCAACTCAATATGGCGCTGGATGCCCTGAAGGATAAGTAAATGAGTGACGAGCCGCTGCGTCCGGACCCTGACCGCCTGCTGCAGCACACCGCCGCCCCGCATCGCGGCAAACTGAAAGTCTTCTTCGGCGCCTGCGCCGGGGTGGGGAAAACCTGGGCGATGCTGGCGGAAGCGCAGCGGCTGCGGGCCCAGGGGCTGGATATTCTGATTGGCGTGGCGGAGACCCACGGCCGGAAAGAGACCGCCGCGATGCTGCAGGGCCTGAGCACCCTGCCGCCGCGGCGGCTCGCTCACCGCGGGCGCTACGTGTATGAGTTCGACCTCGACGCCGCCCTCGCCCGCCGCCCGGCGCTGATTCTGGTGGATGAACTGGCGCACAGTAATGCCCCCGGCTCCCGCCATCCGAAGCGCTGGCAGGATGTGGACGAACTGCTGGAAGCCGGGATTGACGTCTTCACCACGGTTAACGTTCAGCATCTGGAAAGCCTGAACGACGTTGTCAGCGGGATCACCGGCGTGCAGGTGCGGGAGACCGTCCCCGATCCCTTTTTTGACGCCGCGGACGACGTGGTGCTGGTGGACCTCCCCCCTGACGATCTGCGCCAGCGGCTCAATGAGGGCAAAGTCTACATCGGCGGCCAGGCCGAGCGCGCTATCGAGAACTTTTTCCGCAAAGGGAACCTGATTGCGCTGCGCGAACTGGCTCTGCGCCGTACCGCCGATCGCGTCGATGAGCAGATGCGCGCCTGGCGCGACCGCCAGGGCCAGGAGAAAGTCTGGCACACCCGCGACGCCATTCTGCTCTGTATCGGGCACAACACCGGCAGCGAAAAGCTGGTGCGTACCGCCGCCCGCCTCGCTGCCCGTCTGGGCAGCGTCTGGCATGCGGTATATGTCGAAACGCCTTCCCTGCACCGCCTGCCGGAATCCCGGCGGCGGGCCATCCTCGCCGCGCTGCGTCTGGCCCAGGAGCTGGGCGCCGAAACCGCCACCCTCTCCGACCCGTCTGAAGAGAAAGCGGTCCTCCATTACGCGCGCGAACATAACCTCGGAAAAATTGTCATCGGCCGCCAGAGCAAGCGCCGCTGGTGGGATCGCAGCGGCTTCGCCGACCGTCTGGCTCGTCACGCGCCGGACCTCGATCTGGTGGTCATCGCCCTGGATGAAAAGCCCTTCCCCCTTCCGGCGCGCGCCAGCGACACTCGTCCGGCGCTGGAGAAATGGCGGCTGCAGCTGCAGGGCTGCGCGTTGGCGGTGGCCCTGTGCGCCATCATTACTCTGGTGGCCATGCAGTGGCTGATGGCCTTCGAAGCCGCCAACCTGGTCATGCTCTATCTGCTGGGGGTGGTGATCATCGCCCTGCTCTATGGCCGCTGGCCGTCGGTGCTGGCGACGGTGATCAACGTTATCAGCTTCGATCTCTTTTTTGTCGCCCCGCGCGGCACGCTGGCGGTGTCAGATGTCCAGTATCTGCTCACCTTCGGCGTGATGCTCACCGTTGGCCTGCTTATCGGTAACCTCACCGCCGGCGTGCGCTACCAGGCGCGGGTGGCGCGCTATCGCGAGCGGCGTACCCGCCACCTGTATGAAATGTCCAAAGCGCTGGCGGTGGGTCGTAGCCAGCAGGATATCGCCACCACCAGCGAGCGGTTTATCGCCTCCACCTTTCAGGCTCGCAGCCAGCTGCTGCTCCCGGACGCCCAGGGGAAACTGCTGCCCTTAACCCACCAGCCCGGGCTGACGCCGTGGGATGACGCCATCGCCCGTTGGAGCTTTGATAAGGGGCAACCCGCCGGCGCCGGCACCGATACCCTGCCCGGCGTGCCGTATCAGATCCTGCCCCTGAAGAGCGCCGCCCGCACTTGGGGACTGCTTGTGGTGGAGCCGGCGAATCTGCGCCAGCTGATGATCCCGGAGCAGCAGCGGCTGCTGGAGACCTTCACCCTGCTGGTGGCCAGCGCCCTGGAGCGTCTCACCCTGACCGCCAGCGAAGAGCAGGCCCGGCTGACCAGCGAGCGCGAAAGCCTGCGTAACTCGCTGCTCGCCGCCCTGTCCCACGATCTGCGTACCCCGCTCACCGTGCTGTTTGGCCAGGCGGAAATCCTGACCCTCGATCTGGCCAGCGAGGGCTCGAAGCATGCCCCGCAGGCCAATGAAATCCGCCAGCATGTGCTCAATACCACCCGGCTGGTGAACAACCTGCTGGATATGGCGCGGATCCAGTCCGGCGGCTTTAATCTGCACAAGGAGTGGCTGACGCTGGAGGAAGTGGTCGGCAGCGCGCTGCGTATGCTCGAGCCGAGCCTCGGCGGCCAGCACGTTCAACTGGATTTACCCGACCCGCTGCAGCTGGTGCATGTCGACGGGCCGCTGTTCGAGCGGGTGCTGATCAATCTGCTGGAGAATGCCCATAAGTATGCCGGCGCCCGGGCGGACATCGGTATTCGCGCCGAAGCAGACGCCCGGCAGCTGTCGCTGGAGGTATGGGATAATGGTCCGGGGATCCCGGCGGGTCAGGAACAGGCTATCTTTGATAAATTCGCCCGCGGCAACAAAGAGTCGGCGATCCCCGGCGTCGGGCTGGGCCTTGCCATCTGTCAGGCCATCGTCGACGTCCACGGCGGGACCATCTCCGCCAGCAACCGGCCGGAAGGCGGCGCCTCATTCCGTGTTACACTGCCGGGAGAAACGCCCCCTGAACTGGAAGAGCTATCTGAGGAATTGTGATTAACGTTCTGATTATCGAAGACGAACACGCTATCCGTCGCTTTCTGCGCACCGCGCTGGAAGCCGACGGCATGCGCGTATTTGAAGCGGAAACCCTGCAGCGCGGGCTGATCGAAGCCGCCACCCGTAAGCCCGACCTCGCGATCCTCGATCTCGGCCTGCCGGATGGCGACGGCATTGATTTTATTCGCGACCTGCGCCAGTGGAGTCAGATGCCGATTATCGTCCTGTCAGCGCGTAGCGAAGAGCACGACAAAATTGCCGCCCTGGATGCCGGCGCCGATGACTACTTAAGTAAACCCTTTGGCATCGGCGAGCTGCAGGCCCGCCTGCGCGTCGCGTTGCGTCGTCACGGCGCGGCGCAGGCCGACGAGCCGGTGGTGCGCTTCGCCGACCTGGAGGTCAATATCCCCGCCCGCCGCATCCTGCGCGGCAGCGAAGAGATCCACCTGACGCCCATCGAGTTTCGCCTGCTGGCGGCGCTATTGAATAATCCCGGCAAAGTGCTTACCCAGCGCCAGCTGCTGAATCAGGTGTGGGGCCCTAACGCCGTGGAGCACAGCCATTATCTGCGGATCTATATGGGTCACCTGCGGCAAAAGCTGGAGGCCGATCCGGCGCGCCCGCAGCATCTGCTGACCGAAACCGGGATTGGCTATCGCTTTATGCCCTGAGCCCCGCCTCTGCAGTACCAGAGGCTGGCGATTTTCAACCCTTCAGAGAGCAGCAGGAAGCCTGCCAGGATCGCGAAATGCCGGACGCCGGCGGCCTGAATCAGCCACAGACCCACAGAAAGCGAGGGCTGCATAAACACCAGCCTGAGCGGCGCCTGCCCCCAGGCCAGCCACAGCCCATAGCGGCTCTGACGGAAAAAGAGGATCATCGACAGCGGGATGCTGATAATCAGCAGCACATTCAGCGGATAGAGCCAGACCGCCGCAGCGCCCCAGTCGTGCAGCAGCTGGAGGTAAGCCAGCAGGTCGTCGTAAAAAGGGAGTCGGCGGTGGGCAATATTCCACCATAAGAATTGCAGGACGAAAAAGAGATCCATCCACGCCCAGAACAAAAACAGGGACTTCCGTTGTATTTTCATCGCTATCCTTGCGAAAAAAATCAGGCCCGCGAGGGGCCTGATGGTCGTGCGCCTTTAGGCGTTCTTCAGCACTTCACTGACAATCTCTACCGCTTCTTTTTCGATCAGTTTGCGATGTTCTTCGCCGAGGAAGCTTTCGCAGTAGATCTTGTAGGCGTCTTCGGTGCCTGACGGACGCGCCGCGAACCAGCCGTTGTCGGTCATCACTTTCAGGCCGCCAATCGCCGCCCCGTTGCCCGGCGCTGCGGTCAGACGGGCGGTGATCGGATCCCCCGCCAGGGTGTCAGCGCTGACCATTTCCGGCGACAGCTTAGACAGCGCCGCTTTCTGCGCGGAGGTCGCGGAAGCCTGCAGACGGTTGTAGCTCGGCGCGCCAAAGCGCTCCGCCAGCTCGTTATAGTGCTCCTGCGGGTTTTTGCCGGTCACTGCGGTGATTTCCGCCGCCAGCAGGCACATGATAATGCCGTCTTTATCGGTGGACCACGGCGTGCCGTCGAAGCGCAGGAAGGAGGCCCCGGCGCTCTCTTCGCCGCCGAAACCGAAGCTGCCGTCGAACAGGCCGTCGACGAACCACTTAAAGCCCACCGGCACTTCCACCAGCTTGCGGCCCAGATCGTTCACCACGCGGTCAATCATCGCCGAGGAGACGAGGGTTTTACCGACCGCCACCTCTTTGCCCCACTGCGGACGATGCTGGAACAGGTAGTTAATCGCCACCGCCAGATAGTGGTTCGGGTTCATCAGCCCGGCTGGGGTGACAATCCCGTGACGGTCGTAATCCGGGTCGTTGGCAAACGCCAGATCGAACTTATCGCGCAGCGCCAGCAGGCCCGCCATCGCACATTCCGAGGAGCAGTCCATGCGGATGGCGCCGTCTTTATCGAGGTGCATAAAGCGGAAGGTCTGGTCTACCTGGTCGTTCACAATGGTCAGATTGAGCTTGTAGTGCTCGCCAATGCGCTTCCAGTATTCGATACCGGAACCGCCCAGCGGATCGACGCCCAGCGTCAGGCCCGCTTTCTGGATCGCCGCCATGTCGACGATATCCGCCAGGCCTTCAATAAACGGCTGCACCAGATCCTGCTCTTTGACGTGGCCGGAAGCCAGCGCCGCGTCCAGAGGAAGGCGTTTCACGCCCTGCAGGCCAGCGGCCAGTAGTTCGTTGGCGCGGTTTTCCACCACTTTGGTGACGTTGGTATCAGCCGGACCGCCGTTTGGCGGGTTGTACTTGATACCGCCATCTTCCGGCGGGTTGTGTGACGGGGTGATCACAATGCCGTCCGCCAGCGGACCGCCTTTTTTGTTATGCACCAGAATCGCGTTGGAGACCGCCGGCGTCGGGGTGAAGCCGTTGTTTTCCTGCACGATCACGTCAACACCATTGGCGGTTAACACTTCCAGCACCGAAATAAACGCCGGCTCGGACAGGGCGTGGGTATCTTTACCGACATAGCACGGACCGGTGATCCCGTTCTTCGCACGATCTTCCGCAATCGCCTGGGCGATGGCCAGGATATGCGGTTCGTTGAAGTTGTGACGCGCCGCGCTGCCGCGATGGCCGGAGGTGCCGAATTTGACCGCATGCTCCGCATTACCGACTTCAGGCTTCAGCACGTAGTACTGAGCAGTCAGTTGGGCGACGTTAATCAAATCACTCTGTTGCGCAGGCTGCCCCGCACGTTTATCGATTGCCATTGCCTGATCCTTCTGGTGCAAATGTTAAAAAGCTAGATCGTGCCGCAAACCTTTTCAATCAGCTCCGCAGGGAACTGCATCGACTGCATGATGTGCTCAATCATGCTGCATTTACGGCCGGTATTGGTATTGGTGATCACCCACCACGGTGTACCAGGAACCTGTTTCGGTTTGGTCTGATTACCGCTTTTCAGCAGCGTACGCGCATCTTCCGCGAAGTAGACGCGCGTGCGGCCATGCAGAGACTCGGTCGCCTCGGCAAATGCTTTACTGTCCAGGGAGTAGAGGGTCGTCAACACCAGCATAAAACGGTTCACCGCGCGCTTCTGCTCGGCGTATTCATCAGATAACAGCATCTCGCGCATGGCGCGGACTTTATCTTTCGCCGGGTTAGCGGGTTTCACCTCAACGGCAGGCGCGGGCGCCAGCGCCGGCGCTGCTTTGCTGACCTGTGTAGCCGGTTGGGAAACGGCGGAAAATTTCAGCATGCGCCGTAAAATGTCGGATGCGCTCTCGCCGATATGCAGAGTGTGGCTGGCAATATAGCGATAGAGTTCATCATCAACTTCAATTGTTTTCATCTTAATCCAGTGCGATATCTTTTCTGAATACAAATCGTTGGGATTATAAGTACAAATCCCAACCGCGGATAGCGTCAAACCAGGATGGCGGTAAAACTCAGAAAACTTCTGGGTCTTGCAGCCGGATGGCAGAATGTCCAACATAATACCCTAACCCGACGGAGCGAAAAAAAGAACTTTGCCATGAAATTAAATAGCCGAGCGCAATCTGCACAGAATCCGCACAACCACTCCCCGATCGTGCTGGTCCACGGTCTGTTTGGCAGCCTGGACAACCTGGGCATCCTCGCCCGCGACCTGGTCGCCGACCACGATATTCTGCAGGTCGATATGCGCAACCACGGTTTGTCGCCGCGGTCGCCAGAGATGACCTACCCCGCGATGGCGCAGGATCTGCTCGATACGCTCGACGCGCACCAGATTGAGCGCGCCACCTTTATCGGCCATTCGATGGGCGGCAAAGCGGTGATGGCGCTGACCGCCCTGGCGCCGGAGCGCATCAACGGTCTGGTGGCGATCGATATCGCCCCAGTGGATTATCATGTTCGCCGCCATGATGAGATCTTCGCCGCTATCCGCGCCGTCAGCGAATCCGCCGCCAGCACCCGCCAGCAGGCGGCGCAGGTGATGCGCGAGCATCTGCAGGAAGAGGGAGTGATTCAGTTCCTGCTGAAATCTTTCGTCGACGGCGACTGGCGCTTCAACGTCCCGGTGCTGTGGGACCAGTACCCGCATATCGTCGGCTGGGAAACCATCCCGGCCTGGCCTCACCCGACGCAGTTTATTCCCGGCGGCAACTCACCCTACGTGACCGACGCCTACCGCGACGCGCTGCTGGCCCAGTTCCCGCAGGCCCGGGCCCACGTCATCGCCGGCGCCGGACACTGGGTCCATGCCGAGAAACCCGAAGCGGTGTTGCGCGCGATCCGCCGCTATCTCACGAGCATTGGCGCCTGATTGGCTAAAATATGCCCGACCGCGCCGCAGAATGCCCGCGGTCGTTGGCGCAGCCGTTCGCCTGATGTATGATGGCGCGCTATCTGCGCCGGCTAGAGCCCGGCAGCTTGTTTCCCCGAAGTCACTCAGAATCATGGCAAAAGAACAAACGGACCGTACGACATTAGATTTGTTCGCAAACGAGCGTCGCCCGGGAAGACCAAAAACCAATCCGCTGTCGCGCGATGAACAACTGCGCATCAACAAACGTAATCAGCTGAAACGCGATAAAGTGCGCGGGCTGAAGCGCGTGGAGCTAAAGCTCAACGCCGACGCGGTCGATGCGCTTAACGAACTGGCGGAAGCGCGTAATATGAGCCGCAGCGATCTCATCGAAGAGATGCTGATGACGCAATTAACCGCCCTGCGCAGCCAGGGAAAAGTCTAACTTTCCGCGAAAAATCCGCATTCATGTAGCAGAGTGTGCAGTCGGGCGTGATTGCTGTTTCCGCGTCCTTGCCTGTTCTGCTATGATTGCCGTTATCTGTGGGCATCGCGTCCCTACCACATCATTTAAGTTTCAAGAGGTTATTTTACTCATGGCAATCATCGGCATCTTTTTTGGCAGCGACACCGGCAACACCGAAAATATTGCAAAAATGATTCAAAAGCAGCTTGGTAAAGATGTTGCTGATGTTCACGACATTGCCAAAAGCAGCAAAGAAGATCTGGAAGCCCACGACATCCTGCTGCTCGGCATCCCGACCTGGTACTACGGTGAAGCCCAGTGTGACTGGGACGACTTCTTCCCGACGCTGGAAGAGATCGACTTTAACGGCAAGCTGGTGGCGCTGTTCGGCTGCGGCGACCAGGAAGACTACGCAGAGTACTTCTGCGATGCGCTGGGCACCATCCGCGACATCATTGAGCCGCGCGGCGCGACCATCGTTGGCCACTGGCCGACTGCCGGCTATCACTTCGAGGCCTCCAAAGGCCTGGCGGATGACGACCACTTCGTCGGCCTCGCCATTGATGAAGACCGTCAGCCGGAACTGACCAACGAGCGCGTTGAGAAGTGGGTGAAGCAGGTAGCTGAAGAGCTGCACCTCGAAGAAATCAAAAACGCCTGATCATTAAGCGGCGCAATCATTGAGTTGCGTCGTATTAATAGACAAAAGCAATCAAACTAATAGCTACAAGTTTTTAACTTTTAATCACATATCTGTACAATGTCCTCTGATTCTACGAGGCACGTGACGCAGTTTGTAGCTGGTGCCTCGTTTTTGACAGCAAACCAGGCCCGATGCTTGCAGTTTTCATTTACCAGTGGCAGTTCTATAATGAGACGCATTACGTCGGGTTAATTTCTGTATGACTTCCGTTGAAGGAAGTAGATCGTTTAGCAACAGGACAGATTCCGCATGACTGACAACAATACCGCATTAAAGAAGGCTGGCCTGAAAGTCACACTTCCTCGACTGAAAATCCTTGAAGTGCTGCAGGAACCGGATAACCATCATGTCAGTGCGGAAGACTTATATAAACGCCTGATCGACATGGGCGAAGAGATTGGTCTGGCGACCGTTTACCGCGTCCTCAACCAGTTTGATGACGCCGGTATCGTGACTCGTCATAATTTTGAAGGCGGTAAATCCGTTTTCGAACTGACCCAGCAGCATCACCACGATCACCTGATCTGCCTCGACTGCGGCAAAGTGATCGAATTCAGTGATGACTCTATCGAAGCGCGCCAGCGTGAAATCGCTTCCCGTCACGGCATCCGCCTGACCAACCACAGTTTGTATCTGTACGGTCACTGTGCGGAAGGTGATTGCCGCGAGGACGAACACGCCCACGACGCAGTGGAAAAGTAATTCCCTGCTTCGCCTGCTCTGAAAAGCCAACCAGCCGGTTGGCTTTTTTATGGGCGCTTCTGCCGCGCTTCCCGCTCACGTCCCGGCGGCGACCCTCGCGAGTCCCCGCTTTGTCCGGAGAGTTGATATGGAACTTCGCCAGCTACGCTATTTTACGCGCATTGTTGAAACCGGCAGCATGGGCCGCGCCGCGCTCGATCTGAATATCGGCGTCTCGGCGCTCAGCCAGCAGATCGCGCGTCTGGAAAATGAGCTGTCCATTCGCCTCCTGCAGCGAACCTCTCGCGGCGTGACGCCCACCAGCGCGGGCCTCGCTTTCTACTCACAGGCGCAGCTGGCGCTGCGTCATGCCGATGATGCCATCCTCGCCGCCCGCGAGGCGCGGCTGTCGGGCCACGTCAGCGTCGGCATGGCCCCCAGCACCGCCTCCGTTCTTGGCGTACCGTTCATCAACGCGATGCGCGAGAGCTACCCCGACGTCCGCCTGCACCTGGTGGAAAGCCTCTCCGGGAATCTGGAGCGGATGATCAACACCCGCCAGCTGGATTTAGCCATCGTCTTCCAGCAGGAGAAGATCCTGCGCTGGAGCGCCAGACCGGTGCTCGAAGAGCGACTGTTCCTGATCGGCACCCATGCGCTGTTGGCCTCGCTGCCGGATGACCCTGTTTCCCCTGACCAGCTCACCACCCTGCCGCTGATTATGCCAAGCCAGGGCCACGGCCTGCGCGGCAGGCTGGAGGCGGTTTGCCAGCAGCACAGCCTCAGCGTTGAGGTGGTGGCGGACATTGACGGTCTGGCCCTTCTGATGCAGGCCGTGCGCAGCGGACTGGGCGCCACTCTGCAGCCCGGGGCCGCTATTTCCCATCTCGACCATCAGGCGCTGAGGGTGATCGGCATCGCTAATCCGATCCTCAGCCGCCCCAACTTTCTGGTCAGCCTGTCGGATGATGAGCTCACCCCGGCAGGCCTTGCGGCACGGGTCATACTAAGCAAAGTCATGCGCCAGCTGGTGGAGTCCGATCGCTGGCCAGGCGCCACCCTTTACGTTAACTAAACCCCTCTTTAGCGTTACGCCATAGCGCCCCGCCGCCGTTACCGCCTACATTCCCATTACAAATTTAACAATTAATTAAATTATAAGGGAGCCGATAATGGTGGATGTACTGGTCATTGGCGGCGGCAATGCCGCGCTATGCGCCGCCTTAACCGCCCGGGAAGCCGGCGCCTCGGTGCTGCTGCTGGAGGCGGCGCCGCGGGAGTGGCGAGGCGGCAATTCGCAGCACACGCGTAACCTGCGCTGTATGCACGATGCGCCGCAGGACGTGCTGGTCGACAGCTATCCGGAAGAGGAGTACTGGCAGGATCTGCTGCGCGTCACCGAAGGGAACACCAACGAAGCGCTGGCCCGGCTGGTGATTCGCACCTCGTCACAGTGCCGGGACTGGATGCGTCAGCACGGGGTTAACTTTCAGCCGCCGCTCTCCGGCGCCCTGCACGTGGCCCGCACCAACGCCTTTTTTATGGGCGGCGGCAAAGCGCTGGTCAATGCCTATTACCGCAGCGCAGAGCGGATGGGGGTGCAGATCCGCTACAACACGCCGGTGCAGGCTCTGGAACTGCGCAACGGTGAATTTGTCGCCGCGCTGGCGGGCGAGGAACGGATTGTCGCGAGAAGCTGCGTCCTCGCCGCCGGCGGATTTGAATCCAACCGCGAGTGGCTGCGCGAGGCCTGGGGGCAAAATGACCGCGGCGAATGGCCCGCCGATAACTTTCTCATCCGCGGCACGCGCTTCAACCAGGGGGTGCTGCTCAAGTTTATGATCGACGCCGGGGCCGATATCATCGGCGATCCTTCCCAGTCCCACTGCGTCGCCATTGACGCCCGGGCGCCGCTCTATGACGGCGGGATCTGCACCCGCGTCGACTGCGTTTCGCTGGGGGTGGTGGTCAACCGCGATGCCGTGCGCTTTTATGATGAGGGGGAAGATTTCTGGCCTAAACGCTACGCCATCTGGGGCCGACTGGTCGCCCACCAGCCTGGACAGATCGGCTACTCGATCATCGACAGCAAAGCCATCGGCCACTTTATGCCCCCCGTCTTTCCCGGCGCTCAGGCCAATACCATCGCGGAACTGGCCCGCCAGCTGGGGCTGGACGGCGAACGCTTAGCGCAAACCATCGCCGACTATAATGCCGCCTGCGCGCCGGGCCAGTTCGATCACACCCGCCTGGATAACTGCGCGACCTCTGGCCTCACGCCGGCGAAAACCCACTGGGCGCGCCCCATCGATACGCCGCCTTACTACGGCTACGCCCTGCGGCCGGGGATCACCTTCACCTACCTCGGGCTCTACGTCGACGACACCGCCGCCGTCCATTTCGCCGGTCAACCCAGCCGTAATCTGTTCGTCGCCGGGGAAATGATGGCCGGCAACGTGCTGGGCAAGGGCTACACCGCCGGCGTCGGGATGTCGATCGGCACCACCTTCGGCCGCATCGCCGGCCAGCAAGCCGCCCGGGCGGCGCAGCAGGAGAAACACCATGAAGTCGCTTGAAAAGCTGATCATAGACGCGCAGATCATCACCGAACCGGAGGCGGAAGTCGAACGGGTGATGCAGGTGTGTAACGCCTGCCGCTACTGCGAAGGGTTTTGCGCCGTGTTCCCGGCGATGACCCAGCGCCTGGCCTTTGGCAAGGCGGATATCAACTATCTGGCTAACCTGTGCCATAACTGCGGCGCTTGCCTGCATGCCTGCCAGTATGCGCCGCCGCACGAGTTCGCCATTAACGTGCCGAAGGCGATGGCCGAAGTCCGGCTCGAGACCTATCAACACTACGCCCAGCCCGCCGCCTTTGGCAGCCTGTACCGCCGGGCCGGCATGACCACCGTGCTGGCGCTGGTCGGCGGCCTGATTGTCTTTCTGCTGCTGGCGATGGGGCTCAAAGGCTCGCTGCGCCATCCGCCGCTGGCGGGCGACTTCTACCAGATATTCCCCCATAACCTGCTGGCGTGGATGTTTGGTTCGGTCTTTGTGCTGGCGATTGGCTTACTGATGAGCGGGGTGATCCGCTTCTGGCGAGAGATCTCCCCGGGCCAGCCGCAACCGATTGATATTGCGAAGGCATCCCATGATGCGCTGACGCTGAAATATCTCGACGGCGGGCACGGGAAAGGCTGCAACGAAGCCGATGACGCCTTCACCCTGCTGCGCCGCCGTTTCCACCACTGCACCTTCTACGGCTTTATGCTCTGTTTCGCCGCCACCGTGGTGGCCACGGGCTATCACTATATCGCCGGCCAGGAAGCCCCCTACCCGTTCTTCAGCCTGCCGGTGCTGCTCGGCACCCTCGGCGGCATCGGCCTGCTGGTCGGCCCGGCGGGCCTGCTGTGGCTGAACCTGCGCCGCTCGCCGCTGCACGGCGACGCGCGGCAGAAACCGATGGATCGCGGATTTATTCTGCTGCTGCTGCTGACCAGCTTCACCGGCCTGGCGCTGCTGGCGGGGCGGGATACTTCGTGGATGGGCGTCCTGCTCGCCATCCACCTCGGGGTGGTGATGGCCCTGTTCTTAACCCTGCCGTATGGAAAATTTGCCCACGGATTTTATCGCTGTGCGGCGTTACTCAAGTGGGCGATTGAGAAACGCCGCGGAAAACAGGCGGGCGTCGCCGGCGACTGACCTGCCCCTCTGCACCCGATAACAACAAGATAATGACAATGGAGAGCACCCCCTATGACCCAACAACCCACCCGCGCCGGCACCGTCGGCGCTATCCTCCGCGTGACCAGCGGTAATTTTCTCGAACAGTTCGACTTCTTCCTGTTTGGCTTTTACGCCACCTATATCGCCCGCACCTTCTTTCCGGCGGAGAGCGAGTTCGCGGCGCTGATGCTCACCTTTGCGGTATTTGGCTCGGGCTTCCTGATGCGTCCTATCGGCGCGGTGGTGCTCGGCGCTTATATCGACAGAATCGGTCGCCGCAAAGGGCTGATGGTCACCCTGGCGATCATGGGCTGCGGGACGCTACTCATCGCCCTGGTCCCTGGCTATCAGACTATCGGCGTGCTGGCGCCGATCCTCGTGTTAGTGGGCCGTCTGCTGCAGGGGTTCTCGGCGGGTGTCGAGCTTGGCGGAGTGTCGGTCTATCTCTCTGAAATCGCTACGCCGGGCAATAAAGGCTTCTATACCAGCTGGCAGTCCGCCAGCCAGCAGGTGGCTATCATCATGGCGGCGCTGATCGGCTATGCGCTGAACGCCACGCTGGAACATGAGGAGATTGCCGCCTGGGGCTGGCGCATCCCCTTTTTTATTGGCTGTATGATCATTCCGCTGATTTTCGTGCTGCGCCGCTCGCTGCAGGAGACCGAGGAATTCCTGCAGCGTAAACATCGCCCGGATACCAAAGAGATCCTGACCACCATCGCCAGAAACTGGCGCATTATTACCGCGGGGACGCTGCTGGTAGCGATGACCACCACCACTTTCTACTTTATTACTGTCTATACGCCAACCTACGGCAGAGCAGTGCTGCACCTCAGCGCCCGCGACAGCCTGCTGGTCACCCTGCTGGTGGGCATCTCCAATTTTATCTGGTTACCGATTGGCGGCGCGATCTCTGATCGGATCGGTCGTCGCCCGGTGCTGATGGGGATTACCGTGCTGGCGCTGCTCACCACCTGGCCGGTGATGCACTGGCTCACCGCCGCGCCGGATTTCACCCGTATGACGCTGGTCCTGTTGTGGTTTTCCTTCTTCTTTGGCATGTATAACGGCGCGATGGTGGCGGCGCTCACTGAAGTGATGCCGGTTTATGTCCGCACCGTGGGCTTTTCGCTGGCCTTCAGCCTCGCCACCGCCATCTTCGGCGGCCTGACGCCGGCTATCTCCACTGCCCTGGTCGAGCTTACCGGCGATAAAAGCGCGCCGGGATGGTGGCTGATGTGCGCTGCGCTGTGCGGGTTCATCGCCACCGCGCTGCTGTTCGTGCGCCTGAGTCGCGGCTATCAGCCGGCGGAGAGTCAGCGCTAAAAAAACAAACGGGCGGAGATAGACTCCGCCCGTTTGCCGCTGCCATCTGGCTTAATGGGTGGTGTTATTGCTGCGGATCTCTTTCCAGATCTGGTCGCAGCGCGCTTTCACCGCCTGATCGTTACCGGTACGGGTAGCCTGGATACACTGCTGATAATCCAGCACCCGGACGCTCTCCTGGTTAGCAAACTGCTGGTGCTGTTTATCCTCTTTCAGGACATTCAGTACGCTCTGGCAGGCTTCAATTTTGTCCGGATTGCCTTCCGCCGTATTAATACAGGCGCTATAGGCATCTTTCAGTTTGGTGTCTTCTTTCGGTGCCGGCGACGTGGTGCAGGCCACCAGAGCCGATGCCATCATGGCGATAAGCAGCATTTTTTTCATTGTCGTTCTCCCAGAGGTGCGGCAGGCTCACGCCCGCCGCGCAGGCATCAGAAAATTGTGAACGGGGCGATAACCATGAACTTCACGTCGCGTTCATCCTGGAAGATGTTGCCGTAGCCGCCGCTCCAGCTCGGAATATCGGAATGGTTGTCGTACTGGGTAAAGTGCAGTTTAAACAGCGTGCCCTTCGCCCGGCCTTCCTGCACGGTATACAGCGCATCCAGGCTGTAGGCCGACTCTTTCAGACGGTAATCAGCGTCATAGTAGGCGTCCGGGGAGGACATTTTGCCCGGCTTCGCATCCCAGGCGTACACATAAGACGCGCCAAACGCCCAGCCCGGCATATCCCAGTTTTTCATGTCATACATCGCGCCGAAGAAGACCGCTTTTTCGCCGTTGGCGTTGAAGTCGGAACGGTTATCCCACCAGATATCGAGACGACCGTTGGAGGAGGCGTAGGTCGGGGTCATACGCTGCAGGAAGTAGCCCTGCTGGCCATCGGCCTTCACCCAGGTCCCTTCCAGACGCAGATCCAGCACATCCGCCACTTTATAGCCAAAGGTTAACGCCTGCAGCCATGCGGTGCCGTCATAGATGTCGTTGACCCCGCCGTTGCTGACCTTATCGCGAGTGCCGTAGAACTGGTAGCTGGTGCTCAACGGCGCGCCGGCGACGTCAAACTTGTAGCTGGCTTTAGCAAAGTACTGATCGATATAGCCCTGAGCCTGACCAAATGCCGCCTCCAGCACCAGGTCGTTTTTGAAATCATATTTGGCGCCGACGGAGTGGAGATAATCGACTTTGGTCTTCTTATCGTTCTGGTAGAAATCATCCATCTCGATATGCCATGGCGCTTTATACTCGTTCGTCCACATGTAGGAGAAACTTAACGCGCCCGCGGTGCCATAGTCGAAGTTGGCCCCGGCTTCCGCCCCCTGATAGGTACCCGGCATAAAGCTCCAGTGCGGCGCCAGCAGGGTCTGACCGGTTGGCTGGATGTAGCCCGCGCGCGCCCATGCCGGACCGTATTTAAATTTCGCAGCGGCTTTATACAGGCTGATGCCGCTCTTATCGCCGGAGTAGTCTTCGTCATAGGCTTTGTTACGCGACGAGAAGGCGATTTCGTTCGGGTGGCCGCTGTCGCCGTTCTCCGCCATTTCAATCGCGGTAAACGCCGCAATATCAAGGCCAAACATATCGGCGGCATAGCCGGACTGGAAGTCCAGGTTGGCGTTCCAGGTGGAGTGGGAAAGGTTGGTTTTGTATTTGTCGCCGTCGGTCACATCTTTACGGTCACGCTCACGCTGCCAGTAATAGATACCGCCGGTTAAAGTAGAATCATCGATAAAGCCTGCTGCGCTGGCCTGCGGAATCACAACCCAGCCCGACATCGCGGTGACGGCGGCAATAGCCAGCGCCAGCGTACTACGTTTGCCACTAAACGTACGCATGTGCATATCCTCTTTGACGTTTTAAAAGGCGAAGACCAGGGGTCATTCGCTAAAAAAAATAAATAACACTGCAAAATGTGGGGCGGTGAAAAAGGCCGCGAAACCACTGTAGATAGACTATTTTTCGTGACGCGAATTATCAATGTTTTTCGTGAGGCAAAGCTTAAGATTATGACAAAGCGCACATAATTTATGTCGTTTTGTTACAGTCTTATCTCTGATGATTTTGTCATGGAAGTCATTGCAAAATCAGGGAAAAACGCAAAACCTGAAAGCGATTACATTGGTTTTTTGTATGAGACAGGAAATATCAGAAGCGTTATTTATTTCCGGTTTGAAACAGAATTAATTCGCTTCGCGAAAATAAAAAGAGTAATTGGCTGATTCTGAAACAAAAAAAGCGCCGCAGAGTGCGGCGCTTTGACGGTAGGGAAACGGTTATTCGCCCGCTTTCGCCCAGGTATCGCGCAGACCGACGGTGCGGTTAAACACCAGACTGGTTGCGGTTGCATAGCGGCTGTCGAGGCAGAAGTAACCTTCACGTTCAAACTGGTAAGCTTTACCCGCTTCCGCCTGCGCCAGGCTCGGCTCCGCGTAACCCTGTTTGATCACCAACGATTCCGGATTGATCACCGCGAGGAAATCCTCCGCTGCGCCCGGGTTTGGTACGCTGAACAGGCGATCGTAGAGACGGATCTCTACCGGCAGCGCATGCGCCGCGCTCACCCAGTGGATCACGCCTTTGACCTTGCGGCCATCAGCCGGATCTTTACTCAGGGTGTCGGCATCGTAGGTGCAGAAGATAGTGGTGATATTGCCTTCGGCATCTTTCTCCACGCGTTCCGCTTTGATGACGTAGGCGTTGCGCAGACGCACTTCTTTGCCCAGCACCAGACGCTTGTACTGCTTGTTGGCTTCTTCACGGAAGTCCGCGCGGTCGATCCAGATTTCCGCACTGAACGGCACTTCGCGGCTGCCCATCTCCGGCTTGTTCGGATGGTTCGGCATCGCCACCATTTCGCTTTCGCCCTGCGGGTAGTTCTCGATAACCAGTTTCACCGGATCGATCACTGCCATCGCGCGCGGCGCGTTTTCGTTGAGATCTTCGCGAATGCAGGACTCCAGCGACGCCATCTCAATGGTGTTGTCCTGCTTGGTCACGCCGATGCGCTTGCAGAATTCGCGGATGGATTCGGCGGTGTAGCCGCGACGACGCAGACCGGAGATGGTCGGCATACGCGGATCGTCCCAACCTTCCACGTGCTTCTCGGTCACCAGCTGGTTCAGCTTACGCTTGGACATCACCGTGTATTCAAGATTCAGGCGCGAGAATTCGTACTGGCGCGGGTGAACCGGGATGCTGATGTTGTCCAGCACCCAGTCGTACAGACGACGGTTGTCCTGGAACTCCAGGGTACACAGCGAGTGGGTAATGCCTTCCAGCGCATCGCTGATGCAGTGGGTGAAGTCGTACATCGGGTAGATGCACCACTTGTTGCCGGTCTGATGATGCTCAGCGAACTTAATGCGATACAGCACCGGATCGCGCATCACGATGAACGGCGACGCCATATCGATCTTCGCGCGCAGGCAGGCCTTGCCCTCTTCGAAGCCGCCGCTGCGCATTTTTTCGAACAGCGCCAGGTTTTCTTCCACGCTGCGGTCGCGATACGGGCTGTTCTTACCCGGCGCTTTCAGGGTGCCGCGATATTCACGAATTTCATCAGGAGAGAGTTCATCAACATAGGCCAGGCCTTTGTTGATCAGCTCAACCGCATACTGATGCAGCTGATCAAAGTAATCAGACGAGTAGCAAACGTCCCCGGACCAGTGGAAACCTAACCACTGCACGTCGTTTTTAATCGACTCCACGTATTCGATATCTTCTTTCACCGGGTTGGTGTCATCGAAACGCAGGTTGCATTGGCCCTGATAATCCTGGGCGATGCCGAAGTTCAGGCAGATGGATTTCGCATGGCCAATGTGCAGATAACCGTTCGGCTCCGGCGGGAAGCGGGTGTGAACGGTGGTGTGCTTACCGGTAGCCAGATCTTCATCAATGATCTGACGGATAAAGTTAGTCGGGCGGGCTTCTGCCTCACTCATCACGGGTTCCTCAAAGCGTAAACAACGTATAACGGCACATGATCTTACAAGCAGGGCGTAGTGACAACTATTAGTTACGTAAAATAGGTATCAGAAGAGGATTATGGGGCCGATTGCTGCAAAAAAAAGCGGCGAAGGTTTCCCTTCGCCGCTGAGGCATAAACTCAACTCAGGAGCCTTACTTGCCTTTAATCTCATACAGCGGCGTCTGGCCGGCAACAACCTTACCGCTCGCCAGTATCACCAGCGCGCTGTAGTCATCGCTGTTGCTGCAGACCACCGGGCTAATCATCGAGCGCGCGTTGGCGTTGAGGAAGTCCAGATCCATTTCCAGAATCGGCTCGCCCGCCTTCACGTCCGCGCCCTCTTCAACCAGTCGTTTGAAGCCCTTGCCTTCCAGCGCCACGGTGTCGATACCCATGTGGACAACGATTTCCGCACCGTTGTTGGTTTCGAGGCAGAACGCGTGGTTAGTGTTGAAAATTTTCACCACGGTACCGGCGGCCGGGGCCACCACGATGTTGCTGGTCGGTTTCACCGCGATACCGTCGCCGACGGCTTTGCTGGCGAAGGCTTCGTCCGGCACCTGTTCGAGGGCCACCACGTCACCGGTAATCGGCGAAACCAGCGACTCAACGGTCTTCGCGTTCGCTACCGCCTGCGGTTTAGCCGCGGGCGCTGCGGTGGCGACGTTGCCAGCCGGCGCGGCTGCCGCTGCCGCTACCGGGCCGCGGGTCACCACTTTTTTCATCTCATCGCCGATAGACTCTGCCTTCGCGCCGACGATAACCTGGATGGTTTGCTTATTCAGTTTCACCACCCCGGACGCGCCGAGACGTTTACAGGCGGCATCGTTGACTTTCGCCGAATCTCCCACGGTCAGGCGCAGACGGGTGATACAGGCGTCAATCGCTTTCAGGTTGTCCGTTCCGCCCACCGCGGCGATATAGCTGGTCGCCAGCTGGGTCAGGCCTTCTTCAGTGTTGCTGTTCGCTTCTTCCGTTACCACGTCAGCGGCTTTGTCTTCACGACCCGGCGTTTTCAGGTTGAACATGCGGATCACCGCGCTGAACAGCAGGAAGTAGACGAAGAAGAACACCACGCCCATCACCAGCAGCATCCAGACGTTTTTGCTGGCGGCCGGCAGGCTGTACATCAGCACGTAGTCAATAGCGCCTGCGGAGAAGGAGAAGCCCGCATGAATGCCCAGCGCCGTTGCGATGAACAGGCTGATACCGGTCAGTACCGCGTGCAGGAGGTACAGCAGCGGAGCCAGGAACATGAACAGGAATTCCAGCGGCTCGGTTACCCCGGTCAGGAACGCGGTTATGGCAACAGACAGCAGCATACCGCCCACCATCGGACGACGCGCTTTCGGAGCGGCCAGATACATCGCCAGCGCCGCGCCCGGCAGACCAAACATCATGATCGGGAAGAAGCCGGACATGAACATCCCCGCGGTGCCGTCGCCGGCGTAGAAGCGGTTGATGTCGCCGTGGAACACGGCGCCTGCGGCGTTCGTGAACTCACCAATCTGGAACCAGGCGATGGTGTTCAGCACCTGATGCAGACCGGTCGGGATCAGCAGACGGTTGATAAAGCCGAAGATACCGGAACCCAGCGCCCCTGCGGAAACGATCCACTCGCCGCCCGCATGGATAGCGTGCTGCACCGGCGGCCAGACGTAGCCGAAGAGCGCCGCGAGGATCAAACAGAAGAAGCCGGTGGCGATCGGCACGAAGCGTTTGCCGCCGAAGAAGCTCAGGAAGTCCGGCAGCTTGATGCCGGCCCAGCGATTGTACACCGCCCCTGCTACCAGACCGGTAATGATACCGGCCAGTACGCCCATGTTGATTTCCGGATTGATGGTGACCATCGCTTTGGTCATCACGAAATAACCTACTGCACCGGCCAGCGCCGCAGAACCGGCGTTATCCTTGGACCAGCTTGACGCCACACCGATAGCAAAGATCAGCGCCAGGTTGTCGAAGATAGCCCCACCCGCTTGCGCGATGAAGGGTACATTCAACAGGTCTGGTTGCCCGAAACGCAGCAGCAATGCCGCGACCGGCAGCACTGCGATAGGGAGCTGTAACGCCCTACCCAGTCGCTGAAAGAAACCTAAAATATTCATCTTATTCCCCCTATGAGACCCCGATGAGGCTCATTTTCAAAGCCACTTTTTTATTGTGTAACAAGGTCGGTTTTATCACTTACCGGCAAAGTGTGTGAAAAATTAATTCGTATCGCAAATTAAACGGGTATTTTTTGTGATAATTATCACCAAATATCGTATTCACCCCTCCCTTAGACTGGCTAACATCGAAAACTTATTTTATCATTCAAAAAATCAACACGGATTGACCCCGGTCGGCGCAGTTGCTGCAATACTCTCCTCAGAGTGCTGGCGCCAATCCGCCAGATTCTACTTTTAACTATAGAGGTGAAGAATGAGACTGATCCCCCTGGTAACCGCTGAGCAGGTCGGTAAATGGGCTGCCCGCCATATCGTGAACCGCATTAATGCATTCAAACCAACCGCGGACCGTCCGTTCGTGCTGGGTCTGCCGACCGGCGGCACCCCGCTCACCGCCTACAAGGCGCTGGTTGAAATGCATAAAGCAGGCCAGGTTAGCTTCAAACACGTTGTCACCTTCAACATGGATGAATACGTTGGCCTGCCGAAAGAGCATCCGGAAAGCTATCATAGCTTCATGCACCGTAATTTCTTTGACCACGTTGATATTCCGGCAGAAAATATCAACCTGCTGAATGGTAACGCGCCGGACATCGATGCGGAATGCCGTCGCTATGAAGAAAAAATTCGTTCCTACGGTAAAATCCACCTGTTTATGGGCGGCGTGGGCAACGATGGCCACATCGCGTTCAACGAACCGGCCTCTTCTCTGGCGTCCCGCACCCGTATTAAGACCCTGACCCATGACACCCGTGTGGCGAACTCCCGCTTCTTCGACGGCGACGTGGATCTGGTGCCGAAATATGCGCTGACCGTCGGCGTGGGCACCCTGCTGGATGCAGAAGAAGTCATGATTCTGGTGCTGGGCCATCAGAAAGCGCTGGCGCTGCAGGCGGCAGTTGAAGGTAACGTCAACCACATGTGGACCATTACCTGTCTGCAGCTGCATCCGAAGGCGGTGATCGTCTGCGACGAACCGTCCACCATGGAGCTGAAAGTGAAGACGCTGAAATATTTCAACGAATTAGAAGCTGAAAATATTAAAGGTCTGTAATGTAGTCGCGTCCCGCGACTTTGCGCGGGACCATCTTTTTCTTTGTATGCATCATCAGGCCGGCGGCAAACGAACGTTCCCGGGCCTGATGAGACGTATATACCGGGGGTCGTAATGTATGCATTAACCCAGGGCCGGGTTTATACCGGTCATGAAATTCTCGATGACCATGCGGTTGTTATCGCTAATGGCCTTATCGAACGTCTTTGTCCGCTGGCAGATTTGCCGTCTGACATCGAGCAGCGCTCAGTCAACGGCGCGATCCTCGCCCCCGGTTTTATCGACGTCCAGCTCAACGGCTGCGGCGGCGTGCAGTTTAACGACAGCCCTGACGCGGTCACTGTCGAAACGCTGGAGATCATGCAGAAGGCCAACGAACGCTCAGGCTGCACCAGCTTCCTGCCGACGCTGATTACCTCCAGCGACGATCTGATGAAGCAAGGCGTCCGCGTGATGCGCGAATACCTGCAAAAGCACCCGAACCAGGCGCTGGGTCTGCATCTTGAAGGACCCTGGCTGAATATCGTTAAGAAAGGCACCCACAATCCCGACTACGTGCGTAAACCGGACGCGGCGCTGGTCGATTTCCTGTGCGACAACGCCGATGTGATCACCAAAGTGACCCTCGCCCCTGAGCGCGTCGAGCCGGAAGTGATCCGCAAACTGGTCGCCGCCGGGATCGTCGTCTCCGCGGGCCACTCCAACGCCACGCTGAAAGAGGCGAAAGTGGGCTTCCGCGCGGGCATTACCTTCGCCACCCACCTGTATAATGCAATGCCGTACATTACCGGCCGCGAACCGGGTCTGGCCGGGGCGATTTTTGACGAGCCGGATGTCTACTGCGGTATTATTGTCGACGGGATGCACGTCGATTACGCCAACGTGCGCAACGCCAAGCGCCTGAAAGGCGACAAACTGTGCCTGGTCACCGACGCCACCGCGCCGGCGGGGGCGAATATTGACCAGTTCATTTTTGCCGGGAAAACAATATACTACCGCAACGGGCTGTGCGTAGATGAAAACGGCACCCTCAGCGGATCTTCCCTGACCATGATTGAAGGGGTGCGTAATCTGGTTGAGCATTGCGGTGTGGCGCTGGACGAAGTATTGCGGATGGCGACGCTCTATCCCGCGCGCGCCATTGGTGTGGACAAGCAGCTCGGCAGCATTGCGCCGGGTATGGTCGCTAACCTGACCGCCTTTACACGCGATTATAAAATCACCAAGACCATCGTTAATGGTAACGAGGTCGTCACTGAGTAAGTAAAAGTATGACAGCAGGCGGACAAGCTCAAATTGGTAACGTTGACCTCGTAAAACAACTGAACAGCGCGGCCGTGTACCGCCTGATTGACCAGCATGGGCCTATCTCGCGCATTCAGATCGCGGAACAAAGCCAGCTTGCCCCTGCCAGCGTGACCAAAATCACGCGTCAGCTTATTGAGCGCGGCCTGATCAAAGAAGTCGATCAGCAGGCCTCCACCGGGGGGCGCCGCGCCATCTCCATCATTGCGGAGACGCGTAACTTCAACGCCATTGGCGTGCGCCTTGGCCGCTATGACGCCACCCTGACCCTCTATGATTTAAGCAGCAAGACCCTGGAGGAGGAGCATTTCCCGCTGCCCGAGCGCACCCAGGAAACGCTGGAACACGCCCTGCTGAATATCATCGCCACTTTTATCGAAAACTGTCAGCGCAAAATCCGCGAGCTGATCGCCATCTCGGTGATCCTGCCGGGGCTGGTGGATCCAGAAAGCGGCGTGATCCGCTATATGCCGCACATTGCGGTGGAAAACTGGGGCCTGGTCGGGGCGCTGGAAAAACGCTTCAACGTTACCTGCTTTGTCGGGCACGATATCCGCAGTCTGGCGCTGGCCGAGCACTATTTTGGCGCAAGCCAGGACTGCGAAGACTCCATTCTGGTGCGCGTGCACCGCGGCACCGGGGCGGGGATCATCTCCAACGGACGCATTTTTATTGGCCGTAACGGCAACGTGGGCGAAATTGGCCATATTCAGGTCGATCCGCTGGGCGAACGCTGCCACTGCGGCAACTTCGGCTGCCTGGAGACCGTCGCGGCGAACGCCGCCATCGAACATCGCGTTCGCCATCTGCTGGACCAGGGCTACCAGAGCCGCCTGACCCTCGATGACTGCACGATCAAAACCATCTGCAAAGCGGCCAACAAGGGCGATGCCCTGGCCTGCGAGGTGATCGAGTACGTAGGGCGTCACCTCGGAAAAACGATCGCCATCGCCATCAACCTGTTCAATCCGCAAAAAATCGTCGTCGCCGGCGAAATTGTGGAAGCCGAGAAAGTGCTGCTCCCGGCCATTGAGGGCTGCATTAACGCCCAGGCGCTAAAGGCGTTTCGTAAGAACCTGCCGGTGGTGCGCTCCACCCTCGATCATCGCTCAGCGATTGGCGCCTTCGCGCTGGTCAAACGCGCCATGCTCAATGGCACGCTGCTGCAGCGCTTGCTTGAGAGCTAATCGCCCCCCTCTACAGATAAGCGCGTCGCTCTGTCACTGGCGGGCATCGCCCGTCAGAGGTGTGAAACCGCATCGATGACGCGTATAGTTTCGTCTTTGTTAATGATTCTGGACCCACCATGACCATTCAAAACATAATTTGTGATATTGACGGCGTGCTGATGCACGATAACGTCGCCGTTCCCGGCGCTGCCGAGTTTATCAAGCGCATCCTCGATAAAGGCATGCCGCTGGTGATGCTGACCAACTACCCGTCGCAAACCGGGCAGGATCTGGCGAACCGTTTCGCCACCGCCGGGATTGAGGTGCCGGATAGCGCCTTCTACACCTCGGCAATGGCGACGGCCGATTTTCTGCGCCGCCAGGAAGGCAAGAAAGCCTATGTGGTGGGTGAAGGGGCGCTGATCCACGAGCTGTATAAAGCCGGCTTTACCATCACCGATGTCAACCCGGACTTTGTCATCGTCGGGGAAACCCGCTCCTTTAACTGGGAGATGATGCATAAGGCGGCCTTCTTTGTCGCCAATGGCGCCCGCTTCATTGCCACCAACCCGGATACTCACGGTCGCGGCTTCTACCCGGCCTGCGGCGCCCTGTGCGCCGGGATCGAGAAGATCTCCGGCCGTAAGCCGTTTTACGTCGGTAAACCCAGCCCGTGGATCATCCGCTCAGCGCTGAACAAAATGCAGGCCCACTCCGAACAGACGGTGATCGTCGGCGACAATCTGCGCACCGACATTCTGGCCGGCTTCCAGGCGGGGCTGGAGACCATTCTGGTGCTCTCCGGCGTCTCGACCCTCGACGACATCGACAGCATGCCGTTCCGCCCGTCGTGGATCTACCCTTCCGTCGCGGAAATCGATATTTTCTAATGCCAGCCACGTCTCAGGACGTGGTTGTTCATTTCTGACGCCTGCTAAAAGCCCCCCATCTAATAAAAACGGCTTATAATTGCGTATTCTTCAATAAAGCCGTTCAAAAGATACTCTTTTTTTACTATTCAACAATCGCAGTTGCGTTTTTTCTTTTTCCGGCCGTAAAACCCTTGCGCCGGCTTCCCCTTTACGGCATTTTCTTAAGCACGCACTCAGGCTTCGCCACGAGACGAAGCCAGCACAACATCAAACACGACAGGGTAATGGAGAAGGCTATGTGTTCTATTTTTGGCGTACTGGATATTAAAACTGACGCAGGCGAGCTGCGTAAAAAGGCGCTGGAGCTTTCCCGCCTGATGCGCCATCGCGGTCCGGACTGGTCTGGCGTGTATGCCAGCGACAAAGCGATTCTGGCGCACGAGCGCCTGTCGATTGTCGACGTCAACGCCGGCGCCCAGCCGCTGTACAACGCCGAAAAAACCCATGCGCTGGCCGTTAACGGCGAAATCTACAACCATCAGGCGCTGCGCGCGGAATATGGCGATCGCTATCAGTTCCAGACCGGCTCCGACTGCGAAGTAATCCTCGCGCTGTATCAGGAAAAAGGCCCGGCGTTCCTCGACGACCTGCAGGGGATGTTCGCCTTCGCCCTGTACGACAGCGAAAAAGACGCGTACTTAATTGGCCGCGACCATATCGGTATTATTCCGCTGTATATGGGCCATGACGAACACGGCAACTTCTACGTCGCCTCAGAAATGAAAGCCCTGGTGCCGGTGTGCCGCACCATTAAAGAGTTCCCGGCGGGCAGCTACCTGTGGAGCAAAGACGGTGAAATTCGCCAGTACTATCAGCGCGACTGGTTCGATTACGACGCGGTAAAAGACAACGTTACCGATAAGAACGAGCTGCGCCAGGCGCTGGAAGAGTCGGTGAAAAGCCACCTGATGTCCGACGTGCCCTACGGCGTGCTGCTCTCCGGCGGCCTTGATTCTTCGGTCATCTCCGCCATCACCAAGAAATTCGCCGCCCGTCGCGTCGAAGATCAGGAGCGTAGCGAAGCCTGGTGGCCGCAGCTGCACTCCTTCGCGGTCGGTCTGGAAGGCTCTCCCGACCTGAAAGCGGCGCAGGAAGTGGCTAACCACCTCGGCACCGTGCACCATGAAATTCACTTTACCGTTCAGGAAGGGCTGGATGCGATCCGCGACGTTATCTATCACATCGAAACCTACGATGTGACCACCATTCGCGCTTCGACGCCGATGTACCTGATGTCACGTAAAATTAAAGCCATGGGCATCAAAATGGTGCTTTCCGGCGAAGGCTCAGACGAAGTGTTCGGCGGCTACCTCTACTTCCATAAGGCGCCGAACGCCAAAGAACTGCACGAAGAGACGGTGCGTAAGCTGCAGGCGCTGCATATGTTTGACTGCGCTCGCGCCAACAAAGCGATGTCCGCCTGGGGCGTGGAAGCCCGCGTGCCGTTCCTCGATAAGAAGTTCCTCGACGTGGCGATGCGCATCAACCCGCAGGATAAGATGTGCGGCAACGGTAAAATGGAAAAACACGTGCTGCGCGAATGCTTTGAATCCTATCTGCCGGCCAGCGTGGCGTGGCGTCAGAAGGAGCAATTCTCTGACGGCGTCGGCTATAGCTGGATCGATACGCTGAAAGAAGTGGCCGCGAAACAGATCAGCGACCAGCAGCTGGAAACCGCAAGCTTCCGCTTCCCGTACAACACGCCGACCTCCAAAGAAGGCTATCTGTACCGCGAGATCTTCGAAGAGCTGTTCCCGCTGCCAAGCGCGGCGGAGTGTGTCCCTGGCGGTCCGTCGGTGGCCTGCTCTTCTGCCAAAGCCATTGAATGGGATGAAGCGTTCAAAACCATGAACGATCCGTCAGGCCGCGCGGTGGGCGTCCACCAGTCGGCCTATAAATAAGCCCTGACAGGCGATGAAACGCGAAACGGACCCTCCGGGGTCCGTTTTCTTTTTGCGGGATTTATGCCGCTGAAAAACGATAAATAACCAATAATTGCCGATTATTGCAGCGAGCTGTTCGCAACCTAACCAAACAGTCACATTACAACGATTTTCCTTGAAAAAGAGGTTGACGCTCGCAGGCCCAATACGCATAATGCGCCCCGCAACGCCGATAAGGTTACGCGAAAAAAAGATGGCTACGTAGCTCAGCTGGTTAGAGCACATCACTCATAATGATGGGGTCACAGGTTCGAATCCCGTCGTAGCCACCATCTTTTTTTGCGGGAGTGGCGAAATTGGTAGACGCACCAGATTTAGGTTCTGGCGCCGCAAGGTGTGCGAGTTCAAGTCTCGCCTCCCGCACCATTCACCAGTCAGCGTTGTACGGATGGGGTATCGCCAAGCGGTAAGGCACCGGTTTTTGATACCGGCATTCCCTGGTTCGAATCCAGGTACCCCAGCCATATTTCTTCGATATTTGCGGTTCACCGCGACGGTATTGGGGTATCGCCAAGCGGTAAGGCACCGGTTTTTGATACCGGCATTCCCTGGTTCGAATCCAGGTACCCCAGCCATCGAAGAAACAGTAAGACAATTTGGCTACGTAGCTCAGCTGGTTAGAGCACATCACTCATAATGATGGGGTCACAGGTTCGAATCCCGTCGTAGCCACCATATTCGGGACGTATCGATACACATCGATAAATCCGCAAACAATTTGTTGGGGTATCGCCAAGCGGTAAGGCACCGGATTCTGATTCCGGCATTCCGAGGTTCGAATCCTCGTACCCCAGCCAAATTAAAAAGTCGTTCAGCAATGAACGCACTGTTGCGCTAAAACCGGGATAGTGACGGTTAAATGCAACAGACAATTGGGGTATCGCCAAGCGGTAAGGCACCGGATTCTGATTCCGGCATTCCGAGGTTCGAATCCTCGTACCCCAGCCACTTCAATGCAAAAAAGCCCACCTCGGTGGGCTTTTTTGTTATTGGCGTTTTGCCATCCTGGCGCATCACTGACTGCCGGGCAGGCGCTTTCCACGACGCCCCTGCCCGCGACGCCGGTTTACAAGCCTAACGCATACTTCAGCGCCTGACGCTTCAGCACCCCGGCGCGTTCGGCCGCCATCAGGCCAATATTGCGCAGCATCCGCACCGGCGCCAGGTCATTGCTGAATCCGGCGTAAAACAGATCCATCCCCGACTGCATAATAAAATTATCCGCCCGCCGCCGCCCCTGGTAGCGCTTGAGCACCGGCAGGCTGGCCCACTCTTCGCCGCGGCCGCGCGCTTGCGTCAGGACCTCCAGCAGGGCGTCGACATCACGATAGCCAAGGTTAACCCCCTGCCCCGCCAGCGGATGAATGGTGTGCGCCGCATCGCCCACCAGCGCCAGACCAGGCTGAACATACTGCAGCGCATGACGCCGGGTGAGCGGGAAGGCGCCGGCCGCCTGCGGCGTCACCCGCCCGAGACGCGCCGGGAAATGGCGGGCGATCTCCTGCTGGAGCTGGGGCATGGACATACCCTGCAGCTGACGGATCCGCGCCGGGGCGTCATACCACACCAGCGAGGCCCAGTTGTCGAACAGCGGCAGGAAAGCGCGCGGTCCGCTGGGGGTAAACTGCTGCCAGGTGCTGTCGCCGGGATCGTCGGCGCATTGGACGCTAATGAGCATACAGGATTGCTGATATTGCCAGGCATGCACGCCGATGCCGGCCATCTCCCGCACCTGAGAGCTGGCGCCGTCGGCGCCGATAACCAGCCGGGCGTGGATCGTCTCCCCGTCGCGTAAACGCAACGCCGTCTCCGCCTCGCCGCGCTGCATCGCCTCCAGTTCGCCGCCAACGCGCAGGGTAACCCCTTCGTGCGCCGTCAGCGCTTGCCACAGGCCCCACTGCAGGACCTTGTTCTCGACCATATAGCCCAGCTCCGGCAGCTTAAGCTCGGCGGCGTCAAAGGCGACGTGGGCGCTCTCCCACTCCCAGGTCTCCAGTCGACGGTAAGCGTGGACGCGCATCGCCCGCACGGCATCCCAGACGCCAAGGCTTTTCAGCAGGCCGACCGAGGCCGCGCTGATCGCCGAGATCCGCACATCCGGGGCGGATGCCGGATCGAAAGCCGGAGGCGCCGTTTTCTCAAGCACCGTCACGGTAAATCCCTGTTGCGCCAGCCCCAACGCCAGGGCGCCGCCGACCATGCCGCCGCCCACGATGGCGACATCTGTTGCGTGAATTGTCATGGCTATTATCCTTAAAGCAGAATCCGTTAAGTTTACCGGATTTTTCGCCCTCTTGCGGTGATAACGCTCGCACTGGTCAGGGGGCGACCAAAGCATTACAATACGCGCCCTGGAATGCGAAATTCACCCTGTATATATCCCCGCGTTTTGGATATCTATTACTGAGCATGAGCAAGTCAATGACAAAAAAACTCCATATTAAAACCTGGGGCTGTCAGATGAACGAGTATGATTCATCAAAGATGGCCGATCTGCTGGATGCGACACATGGGTATCAACTGACCGAAGTGGCGGAAGAAGCAGATGTGCTGTTGCTCAATACCTGCTCAATTCGTGAGAAGGCCCAGGAAAAAGTTTTCCATCAGCTTGGCCGCTGGAAGCTGCTGAAAGAGAAGAACCCGGACCTGATTATTGGCGTTGGCGGCTGCGTGGCTTCCCAGGAAGGCGACCATATTCGTCAGCGCGCGCACTATGTCGATATTATTTTCGGGCCGCAAACCCTGCACCGCCTGCCGGAGATGATTAACTCCGTGCGCGGCAACCGCAGCCCGGTGGTTGATATCAGCTTCCCGGAAATTGAAAAATTCGATCGCCTGCCAGAACCGCGCGCCGAAGGCCCGACCGCCTTTGTCTCGATTATGGAAGGCTGCAATAAATACTGCACCTACTGCGTGGTGCCCTACACCCGCGGAGAAGAAGTCAGCCGCCCGTGCGACGATATCCTGTTTGAAATCGCCCAACTGGCGGCGCAGGGTGTGCGTGAAGTCAACCTGCTGGGCCAGAACGTGAACGCCTGGCGCGGCGAGAACTACGACGGCACTACCGGCAGCTTTGCCGATCTGCTGCGCCTGGTGGCCGCTATCGACGGCATCGACCGCATTCGCTTCACCACCAGCCACCCGATCGAATTTACCGACGATATCATCGACGTCTATCGCGATACGCCGGAGCTGGTGAGCTTCCTGCACCTGCCGGTGCAAAGCGGCTCCGACCGCGTGCTGAACCTGATGGGACGCACCCATACCGCGCTGGAGTATAAAGCGATTATTCGCAAGCTGCGTGAAGCGCGTCCGGATATTCAGATAAGCTCCGACTTTATCGTCGGCTTCCCCGGCGAAACTACGGAAGATTTCGAAAAGACAATGAAGCTTATCGCCGACGTCAATTTCGATATGAGCTACAGCTTTATCTTCTCCGCCCGTCCGGGCACCCCGGCGGCCGATATGGTAGACGACGTGCCGGATGCTGATAAGAAACAGCGTCTGTATATTCTGCAGGAGCGCATCAACCAACAGGCGATGGCCTGGAGCCGTCGCATGCTCGGCACGGTACAGCGCATCCTGGTGGAAGGCACGTCGCGCAAGAACATCATGGAGCTTTCCGGACGTACGGAGAACAACCGGGTGGTCAACTTTGAAGGCACCCCGGACCTCGTCGGCAAGTTTGTGGATGTCGAAATTGTCGATGTTTACACCAACTCGCTGCGCGGCAAAATCGTGCGCACCGAAGCGGAGATGGGTCTGCGTATCGCTGAATCACCTGAATCAGTGATTGCCCGCACCCGTAAAGAGAACGATCTTGGCGTGGGTATCTATCAGCCGTGATCCCTTCAGGCCTGTCGGTTCCGGCAGGCCTTGTAATTCCTCTCTCCGTCCCTATATCTACAGCAATGCTTGCGCCATTTTCCTGTGACGTAAATAATTTCCTGATTAGCCGGCCACGCGCCGCGTCCGGCCACCTGCGTAAAGAGGAACAGTTTGAACATAGACACTCGTGAAATTACCCTGGAGCCAGCGGATAACGCACGCCTGTTAGCCCTGTGCGGCCCGTTTGACGACAACATCAAACAGCTGGAACGTCGGTTAGGCATTGAGATCAACCGCCGTGACAATCACTTTAAACTGACCGGACGCGCCCTATGCGTGCACGCCGCCGCCGATATTCTGCGCAGCCTGTATGTCGACACGGCGCCGATGCGCGGTCAGATTCAGGATATTGAACCAGAGCAGATCCATCTGGCGATCAAAGAGGCGCGCGTGCTGGAGCAGAGCGCCGAGAGCGTGCCGGAGTACGGAAAAGCCGTCAATATCAAGACCAAGCGCGGGGTGATCAAACCGCGTACGCCGAACCAGGCGCAGTACATCGCCAATATCCTCGATCACGACATCACCTTCGGCGTGGGTCCGGCAGGTACCGGGAAAACCTATCTGGCGGTGGCGGCGGCGGTCGATGCGCTGGAGCGCCAGGAGATCCGCCGCATTCTGCTGACCCGTCCGGCCGTCGAGGCGGGCGAAAAGCTCGGCTTCCTGCCCGGCGATCTGAGCCAGAAGGTCGACCCGTATCTGCGCCCGCTGTACGACGCGCTGTTCGAGATGCTCGGCTTTGAGAAGGTGGAAAAGCTGATTGAGCGTAACGTCATCGAAGTGGCTCCGTTGGCCTATATGCGCGGACGGACGCTGAATGACGCCTTTATCATTCTTGATGAAAGCCAGAACACCACCATCGAGCAGATGAAGATGTTCCTGACCCGCATCGGCTTTAACTCCAAGGCGGTGATCACCGGCGACATCACGCAGATTGACCTGCCGCGCAGCACCAAATCCGGTCTGCGCCACGCCATCGAAGTGCTGGCGGAAGTCGATGAGATCAGCTTCAACTTCTTCCATAGCGAAGACGTGGTCCGCCATCCGGTGGTTGCCCGCATCGTGAACGCCTATGATGCGTGGGAAGCCGCAGACCAGAAACGTAAAGCAGAACTGGCCGCCGAGCGCAAACGCGAAGCCCAGGAACAGGAGCAAAAATGAGTCAGGTGATCCTCGATTTACAGCTGGCCTGCGAAGAGACCAGCGGCCTGCCGGACGAAGCCCTTTTTCAACGCTGGGTCGACGCCGTCATTCCGCCGTTTCAGGAGGAGTCAGAGTTAACGATTCGTCTGGTCGACGTTGCAGAAAGCCATGAGCTGAACCTGACCTATCGCGGCAAGGATAAACCGACCAACGTCCTCTCTTTCCCGTTTGAAGCGCCGCCGGGGATTGAAATGCCGCTGCTCGGCGATCTGATCATTTGCCGTCAGGTGGTGGAGCAGGAAGCCAGCGAGCAAGGGAAGCCGCTGGAGGCGCACTGGGCGCATATGGTGGTTCACGGCAGCCTGCATCTGCTGGGCTACGATCACATCGAAGATGACGAAGCGGAAGAGATGGAAGCCCTCGAAACAGAGATAATGCTTGCTCTGGGCTATGAGGACCCGTACATTTCCGAGAAGATTGCTGAATAGCCCCCTGCCGGATGGCGGCGCTTGCGTCTCATCCGGCCGCTGTTCATGCATTTTACCCGCCTGAACCTCAGGCAACCCATGCCGTCCGGCGCTGAGTGTACGCGCGACGAGCGACATTAAATCAACATGAGAACCCAAACGACGCCATGAGCGACGACAATTCACACAGTAGTGACACAGTAAACAGCAAAAAGGGATTTTTCTCCCTGTTACTCAGCCAGCTCTTTCACGGGGAACCGAAAAACCGCGATGAACTGCTGGCGCTGATCCGTGATTCCGGGCAGAACGACCTTATCGATGAAGATACCCGTGACATGCTCGAAGGGGTAATGGATATCGCCGACCAGCGGGTCCGCGACATTATGATCCCCCGTTCACAAATGATTACCCTGAAACGCAATCAGACGCTGGACGAGTGCCTTGATGTCATCATCGAATCCGCCCACTCGCGCTTCCCGGTCATCAGTGAAGATAAAGATCACATCGAAGGGATTCTGATGGCCAAGGATCTGCTGCCGTTTATGCGCAGCGACGCCGAAGCTTTCAGCATGGAAAAAGTGTTACGGCCGGCGGTTGTCGTTCCGGAAAGCAAGCGGGTCGACCGCATGCTAAAAGAGTTTCGCTCACAGCGCTACCATATGGCGATCGTTATTGACGAATTCGGCGGCGTCTCCGGTCTGGTGACCATCGAGGATATCCTTGAGCTCATCGTCGGGGAAATTGAAGACGAGTACGACGAAGAAGAAGATATCGATTTCCGCCAGCTGAGCCGCCATACCTGGACGGTGCGCGCTCTGGCCTCCATCGAAGACTTCAATGACGCCTTCGATACGCACTTCAGCGATGAAGAAGTGGATACCATTGGCGGACTGGTAATGCAGGCCTTTGGCCACCTGCCGGCTCGCGGCGAATCTATCGACATTGATGGTTACCAATTCAAGGTAGCAATGGCAGATAGTCGTCGTATCATTCAGGTGCATGTTAAGCTGCCGGATGACGCTCCCCAGCCGAAGCTGGAAGAGTAAGCGGCGGCGCTGAAGGTCACGGCCAGCCGGGAGACAGACCGTGGGCGATCCCCGGTTGTCCCCTCCCCCGGCTGGCAAACAGCATAGCCTGTGGCAACAGGCGTTAATTAACGGGACGATTAGCCTAAATGGTATTTGCCTCTCTTCTTGAACGTCAGCGCGTACGTCTGCTGCTGGCGCTGCTATTCGGAGCCAGCGGAACGCTGGCTTTTTCACCTTATGACTTCTGGCCCGCGGCGATTATTTCGCTGGTCGGTCTGCAGGCGTTAACCCTCAACCGCCGCCCGCTGCAAAGCGCCGGCATCGGCTATTTCTGGGGGCTCGGCCTGTTCGGCACGGGTATCAACTGGGTCTATGTCAGTATCGCGCAGTTTGGCGGTATGCCGGGCCCGGTTAACGTCTTCCTCGTCGTGCTGCTGGCGGCCTATCTCTCGCTCTACACCGGCCTGTTTGCCGGCCTGCTCGCCCGTCTGTGGCCCAAAACCAGCTGGCTGCGGGTGGCGATCGCCGCTCCCGTCATCTGGCAGATCACCGAGTTCCTGCGCGGCTGGGTGCTGACCGGTTTTCCGTGGCTGCAATTCGGCTACAGCCAGATTGACGGCCCGCTGAAAGGCCTGGCGCCGGTAATGGGCGTCGAGGCGATCAACTTCCTGCTGATGATGGTAAGCGGCCTGCTGGCCCTGGCCCTCGTACAGCGCAACGGGAAGCCGCTGGTCATTGCCGCGCTGCTGTTCGCCCTGCCGTTCCCGCTGCGCTATATCCAGTGGTATCAGCTGCTGCCGGCGCGTGCGACGCAGGTCTCGCTGGTGCAAGGCGATATCCCGCAGGCCATGAAGTGGGACGAGAAGCAGCTGGTTAACACTCTGAAAACCTATCTGACGCTGACCCAGCCGCATATCGGCCACTCGCAGCTGATTATCTGGCCCGAATCGGCGATCCCGGATCTCGAGATCAACCAGCAGCAGTTCCTCAGCATGATGGACGATCTGCTGCGCGCAAAAGACAGCTCACTGATCACCGGCATCGTCGACGCGCGTCTCAATAAGCAGAACCGCTACGACACCTACAACACCATCATTACCCTCGGCAAAGATAACCCGTACCGCTACGACTCGACCAACCGCTACAACAAGAACCATCTGGTGCCGTTCGGCGAGTTTGTACCGCTGGAGTCGATTCTGCGTCCGCTGGCGCCATTCTTCGACCTGCCGATGTCCTCCTTCAGCCGCGGTCCCTACGTGCAGCCGCAGCTGATGGCGCATAACCTAAAGCTGACCGCGGCCATCTGCTACGAGATCATCCTCGGGGAACAGGTGCGGGATAACTTCCGTCCGGACACCGACTTCCTGCTGACCATCTCCAACGACGCCTGGTTCGGCAAGTCCATCGGCCCATGGCAACACTTCCAGATGGCGCGGATGCGCGCCCTGGAGCTGGCCCGCCCGCTGCTGCGCAGCACCAACAACGGCATTACCGCCGTCATCGGCCCGCGCGGCGAGATTCAGAAGATGATCCCGCAGTTTACCCGCGAGGTGTTGACCACCACCGTGACGCCCACCAGCGGCTTGACCCCTTACGCCCGCACTGGCAACTGGCCGCTGTGGGCGCTGACGGCGCTGCTCGGCTTCGGCGCGCTGCTGATGAGCCTGCGTCAGCGTCGCCGATAAATGCTCTGCCGGCGACGCCCGTCGTCGGCTTTTTTTCTTCCCGTCATTTGCCACCCTGGCACAGTCATTGCTTTATTTAATCGGGTAGCGCCGTCCTCTGGCCCAGTGCAACCGGGTTGCACCATAAACGATCGGCGGTCGCGCTATTTTGGTGCAATGGAAGATATTTGCCTCCGATTGGTGCGGAGCGCTTCGCAAAAATAAACAATAAAACAGCAAAATCTTTACATTAAGCCAAACTAAATGCTAACAAACACATACAAATGCGGCACGTGGATGCGTGCCCCCAATAACAACACACACAATCACAATGGGTATCAATAGCGTCGGTGACGCTGCGGATAAGGAGTTGGATATGCAATTACGTAAACTGGCCACGGCAATGCTGGTAATGGGAATGACCGCTGGTCTGGCACAGGCGGAAGATGCTGCCCCGGCGGCTGGCCAGAGCACTCTGGATAAGATCGCGAAAAATGGCGTTATCGTTGTCGGCCATCGCGAATCTTCCGTCCCTTTCTCTTACTACGATAACCAACAGAAGGTTGTGGGTTACTCTCAGGACTACTCCAACGCCATCGTCGATGCCATCAAGAAGAAGCTGAACAAACCCGATCTGCAGGTCAAACTGATCCCGGTTACCTCGCAGAATCGTATCCCGCTGCTGCAGAATGGCACCTTTGATTTCGAGTGCGGCTCAACCACCAACAACCTCGAGCGCCAGAAACAGGCGGCCTTCTCCGATACTATCTTCGTCGTCGGCACTCGTCTGCTGGTGAAGAAAGGCGGCCCGATCAAAGATTTCCCGGACCTGAAGGATAAAGCGGTCGTTGTCACCTCCGGGACCACCTCAGAGATCCTGCTGCATAAGCTGAACGATGAGAAAAAAATGAATATGCGCATCATCAGCGCCAAAGATCATGGCGACTCTTTCCGCACCCTGGAGAGCGGACGCGCGGTGGCCTTTATGATGGATGACGCTCTGCTGGCCGGCGAACGCGCCAAGGCGAAGAAACCGGATAACTGGGAAATCGTCGGCACCGCGCAGTCGAAAGAAGCCTATGGCTGCATGCTGCGTAAGGACGATCCGGCCTTCAAGGCGCTGGTCGATGAAACTGTTGCCCAGGCCCAGACCTCTGGCGAAGCGGCGAAGTGGTTCGATAAATGGTTCAAAAACCCGATTCCGCCAAAAAATCTTAACCTGAACTTCGAGCTGTCGGACGACATGAAAGCGCTGTTCAAATCACCTAATGACAAAGCACTGAACTAATTATAACAACCAGGGGCGGGATATCCTGCCCTCCCGATGATTGTCACAGCACGGACAGACTATACGGCGGCTGGTCGTTCCCCAGCCGCCGCGAATACCGAAACAAGCTGGACAACCGTCTTCGAGGGTAGCAATGGCTACCCTTTTTTTTCCAGGAGTCATGTATGTCAATAGACTGGAACTGGGGGATATTCCTGCAACAGGCCCCCTTCGGCAACACTACCTACCTGGGCTGGCTGTGGAGCGGTTTTCAGATCACCGTCGCCCTCTCCATCTCGGCCTGGATCATCGCTTTTCTCGTCGGCTCGCTGTTCGGTATTTTGCGCACGGTGCCCAATCGTCTGCTCTCAGGGATTGGCACCTGCTATGTCGAACTGTTTCGCAACGTGCCGCTGATCGTGCAGTTCTTTACCTGGTACCTGGTGGTGCCGGAATTCCTGCCGGAAAATATCGGCATGTGGTTTAAATCGGAGCTGGACCCAAACATTCAGTTCTTTGTCTCCTCCATGCTGTGCCTGGGGCTGTTTACCGCCGCTCGCGTCTGCGAGCAGGTACGCGCCGCTATCCAGTCGCTGCCGCGCGGGCAAAAGAACGCCGGTCTGGCGATGGGGTTGACCCTGCCGCAAACCTACCGCTACGTGCTGCTGCCGAACGCCTATCGCGTTATCGTGCCGCCGATGACCTCGGAGATGATGAACCTGGTGAAAAACTCGGCCATCGCCTCCACCATCGGTCTGGCCGATATGGCCGCGCAGGCGGGCAAACTGCTGGACTACTCCGCTCATGCCTGGGAGTCTTTTACCGCCATCACCCTGGCCTATGTTTTCATCAACGCGGTGATTATGCTGATTATGTATGTGGTCGAGCGTAAGGTTCGCCTGCCTGGCAATATGGGAGGCAAATAATGTACGATTTTGACTGGAGTTCGATCGTTCCCTCCATGCCCTACCTGCTGGCGGGGCTGGTGATCACCCTGAAGATCACAGTGATCGCCATCGTGGTCGGTATCGTCTGGGGCACCCTGCTGGCGGTAATGCGCCTGTCCAGCTTTCTGCCGCTGGCCTGGTTTGCTAAATCCTACGTTAACGTGTTCCGTTCTATCCCGCTGGTGATGGTTCTGCTGTGGTTCTACCTGATTGTCCCGGGCTTCCTGCAGAACGTGCTGGGACTGTCGCCGAAAACGGATATTCGCCTGATCTCGGCGATGGTGGCGTTTTCGATGTTCGAAGCCGCCTACTACTCGGAGATTATCCGCGCCGGCATCCAGAGCATCTCCCGCGGCCAGTCGAGCGCCGCGCTGGCGCTGGGAATGACCCACTGGCAGTCGATGCGGCTGGTGATCCTGCCGCAGGCCTTCCGCGCCATGGTGCCGCTGCTGTTAACCCAGGGGATCGTCCTCTTCCAGGATACCTCGCTGGTGTATGTATTGAGCCTCGCCGACTTCTTCCGTACCGCCTCGACGATTGGCGAGCGTGACGGGACCCAGGTCGAAATGATCCTGTTCGCGGGCGGCGTCTATTTTGTGATTAGCCTCAGCGCCTCGCTGTTGGTCAGCTGGTTGAAGAAAAGGACTGTGTAATGATTACCCTGAAAAATGTTTCAAAATGGTATGGTCACTTTCAGGTGCTGACCGATTGCTCCACGGAAGTGAAAAAAGGCGAAGTCGTGGTGGTCTGCGGGCCATCAGGCTCCGGTAAATCCACACTGATTAAAACCGTGAACGGCCTTGAGCCGGTGCAGCAGGGGCAGATTATCGTCGATGGCACCGTGGTTAACGATAAAAAGACCAATCTTGCCAAACTGCGCTCGCATGTCGGAATGGTGTTTCAGCATTTTGAACTATTCCCACACCTGTCGATTATCGACAACCTGACGCTGGCGCAGGTTAAGGTGCTCAATCGTGACAAAGCGTCATCGCGCAAGAAGGGCCTCAAGCTGCTGGAGCGCGTGGGCCTGGCGGCGCATGCGGAAAAATATCCGGCGCAGCTCTCCGGCGGCCAGCAGCAGCGCGTGGCCATCGCCCGTGCGCTGTGCATGGACCCGATCGCCATGCTGTTTGATGAACCTACCTCCGCGCTCGACCCGGAGATGATCAACGAGGTACTGGACGTCATGGTGGAACTGGCCAACGAAGGGATGACCATGATGGTGGTTACCCACGAAATGGGCTTCGCCCGCAAGGTGGCCAACCGGGTGATCTTTATGGATGAAGGAAAGATTGTCGAAGACGCCGATAAAGAAGCGTTCTTCGCTAACCCACAATCCGATCGCGCCAAAGACTTCCTCGCCAAAATTCTGCACTAACTTCTGCGGCGCGCACGATATCACCGTGCGCGCCTGTCAGCCCCTCCCCTTTTCAGTCGCTTCATCTCAAAGCGACAGCTTCACAACGTGAAGTAAAAATTTCACAAAGAATTCAGGGGCCGTAGAATAGATTAACCGCCACGTCATCGTTAGCATACGGCATCTTGTAATAATCCCCGTGAGTTTAAATTTCTTGAAAATAATATTTCAATTGACTTGCTATACGTCGCGCAGGCTATTTCATGCCGCGCACAACCATTAATTATAATCTTACTCAATGAAACAAACGGATATTGCTTCATGCGGACTAACACTAACAGACTGGCCATTATTTTGTGTTTAAATTTGCTCACCTGCTTTACCGCCTGGGCGGGTATTGAGGCCGCAACGGTAAACCAGGTTGAACAGGATAAAGCCCGTGAAAGCGCATTAATGCCCCATCAGCAGCAATACCAATCTTCTCGTACCCATACGAAAAAGCAAACCTTGATATTTCCCGAAGAAGCGACCTGTCGGTATATCACGAAAGTTGATATTACCTCCGAGGACAACGCAAAAACCACCGCCCTCCTCGGGAAGATCGCAGCCCAGGCGCCCGGCCATTGCCTCGGAATAGATGGGATTCGCCTGCTGACGAACGCCTTACAAAATGAACTGATAACGCAAGGGTATATTACTTCCCTGATCGATATCCCTTCTCAGTCACTAGTAGGGGGCATTCTCAAAATAACGCTGACTTATGGCAAAACGGGGCATATTGATTTTGCGCCGAAGAGCGCCACGACGAACCTGTGGACCTCCATGCCCACGCATACCGGTAAAATCCTGCGCCTCAGCGATCTTGAACAAGGGATGGCTAACCTGCAGCGGCTGCCTGGCACCAGCGCCCATATGAAGCTGCGCCCCGGGGAACACATTGGCGAAAGTGATATTGAAATCGCCCGGGTAATGGATAAACAGTGGCAGGTTGGCGCCTGGCTTGATGACGCAGGCAGCCGCGCCAGTGGTCGCTATCAGGGCGGCGGCGCGCTATACCTTTACGATTTATCTTCATTGAACGATATTCTTTCCATCTCGGCAGGCGGCGATGTTGAATTCAACCAGCACAACGACGGCAACCATAACGGCAACCTTTACTACTCCGTGCCTTTTGGTTACTGGTCATTGAGCCTGTACGGCTCCTACAGCCAGTACCGCCAGCTGTTTAAAGGAAGATGGTCAAGCATCGACTATAAAAGTAAAAACCGTTATTACAGCGCGACCCTTAGCCGCCTGCTTTCGCATACCCGACAACAAAAAACGACCGCCGATCTGCGCATAGCAAAGAGCAGTTCGCACTACTTTTTTGGCGGCGATGAGCTGCATGTGATGCGTAAACAAAATCCTGTCTGGGAATTTACCCTGCGCCACCAGCGCTATTTTAACAATAAAATTGTCGACGCCAGCGTAGGTATTCAGCGCAGCCTGCCGTGGCTCAGCTCCGTGCCTACGCCGGAGGAAAAAGCCGGTTTATATAGTCGCCATTCGCGCATCGTTCACGCCGATATACAGGCCTTAATGCAGTTTGCCGCAACCGGCGATAAGTTTAGCTGGATGCCGCGTTTCCATGCCCAGTTCAGCCCGGATAGATTATCTTCGGACAACCAGTTTAATATCGGCAATCGCTGGACGGTTCGCGGCTTTGATGGTGAAAATACGCTTTCGGCCAATCAAGGCTGGTACTGGCGCAATGATTTTAGCTGGAATATTCCCACCTCCGACCGGCAGGTATATCTTGGTCTTGACTTCGGCCGGATCATTGGTAGCGAGCGCGCCAGGCAAGGAAAAAGTCTTTCTGGCGCAGTCGGCGGCGTCCGCGGAGAAATAGCGTCTACGCAATATGACTTTTTTATCGGCACGCCCATCAGTAAACCTGACGACTTTCATAGCGATGCCATGAATATGGGCTTTTCATTACAGTGGAGGTATTAGTTTTCATCAGCACATTACTGCAATTTACTGATCCATTTTTTCATATTTAAAGGAATAAATTACATGTTTAGATTCAAGGTTTCATATGTTGCGCTGGCTGCAGCGCTAAGTTCATCCGTTGTTTATGCCGATCCCTCAAGCTATACGCATAAATCAGGGGCAAATGTTATTGATATCGAAGCCCCAAATGCCGCTGGCGTCTCGCATAACTTATATCGCGAATTTAACGTCGGCCCTAACGGCACCATATTAAACAATAGTGCCAGTGACGTTAATCACGACACTCACGGTAATATCGCAAAGAATAACAATCTGACCAACGGCAGCGCTTCCGTCATTTTAAATGAAGTGACCTCCAATAAAATGAGTAACCTGCAGGGTTTTATCGAGGTTAACGGACAAAAAGCCGATGTCGTTATCGCCAACCCTAACGGCATCTCCTGCTCCGGATGCAGTTTTATTAATACTAACAAAGCAGTGCTGACGACAGGCCAGGTCAATCTGAGCGACACCGGTGCGATTGATAGCTATACGGTCACGCAAGGTAAAATCACCATCGGTGATAAAGGCATGAACGCCTCCTCAAACTATGCGATCTTGCTTGCGGATGCCATTGCGATTAACGGTACCCTGAACGCCGCCAGCACCGCCCTCAGCGCGGGTAACTTCACATATAATAACGCTACCGGAGAGATAGCAAACCATGGGAAAACGGCTACGGTCATGCAGATGCTCATACCGGAATATAGTATTGATATCAGCAATCTAGGCGGTATCAAGGCCAATAGCATCAGTATGGTGGGGAATACCTTAGGCCTCGGCGTGCGTAATAAAGGCGTTATTAGCGCAAACTCTATGCTTATGATGACGAGCTATGGTTCTCTGATTAATGAGGGCGCCATCAACGCGGACGGCCTTGTCGCTAATATGGTGTCTGCAGGGGATATGAAAAATAAAGGTACCATTAATAGCACCGCTTACGCTACGGCGTTGTCCAGTTTGGGGACATTAAACAATGAAGGCACTATTGCCAGCAGCAAAACACTTGGCGTAAATGCTACCGGCGATCTCGTTAACGCGGGTACTTTGAGGGGAACTCAGATGCTATCCGTAGCCAGCGGGGGCAATCTCACTACTCGCTATGGGTCCTATATCGACTCTGATGGCCAGTTAGCCGTGTCCGCCGTCAATATCGATAACGGCGGTTCAATCCTGGGCGATGTCACAAACATTGCTTTCAGCGGCAATACGCTTAACGTCACCGGCAACATCCGGGCTAACTCCAGCCTGACCGTGCAAGCTAAAAAGGATGACAACATCACTTCGGGGAAGATATATAACAAAGGTCGCATTGAAGGTAACGATGTATCCATAGTGACTAACGGTAATCTGGATCAGGAGGGGAATATTGTTGGTCAACATTCCCTGTCGATTAAAGGCGATGTGATCGATAATACTTATTATATTTACGGCGACACGCTGAGCATCGAGAGTAACTACCTGCGGAACAGGGCAACGATCGACGGGAATGCTGTCAACATCACCGCGAATAACGGCATACTTAATGAGGGTCAAATGATGAGTAGCGGGGACATGACTCTGTATACGCAACAAACCGCTGACATCACCAACTATAAAACGATTAAGGCGAATGGTTCCCTGACGATGACCACCCGGTATGTTAAAAATGGTGGCTACCGCTGCGGTTTCCTGAACCTTTCAATTTGTAATGCAGGTTCTCTTTCTGCTGATAAGTTAGTGGTCAATTCTTACCATAACTACGCCTCTGACATGGGTGGTCGCCAGCAGTATAAACAGGCAGAAATAAATACTATTCGTTGACAATAAGCGATGCGCTGGCGACAGCGCATCGCCGATGAGTCTCCGCAAATGACATAGCCTTGCTATCAGACAGCGCCCACGCCCCATTAGCAAGCGCACCGCGCATCTTATTCCAAATTAATTTGGTCAATATCATACGCTGAGCTGGCTGCGATACGCTGCGCGTTATGCTCCACGATAATCCGTGGCGGTGTAAAAAATATGAGCATAACACCAATAAATCTATAAGGTTTATATTGCCCCATTAGATTTATCATTAATTATTTTTTCACCGGCCCGGCGCAATCATTCAGCACCGGGCCCGATCGATCAGGGCTCAAACGGGCGACGCTGGAACTGATCGTGGCCGCACTTCGGACAGCGCGGTAGCACATCCGGGGTATACACCGCCAGGTGATAGTGACACTTCTCACACACCAGGTTGCCTAAACCGACCACTTCGCCGCTGTGGTATACGCCGTGGTGATTCAGATCCTGAAAAACCTCCCGCCACTCAAGCTGGGTTTTGTCAGTGATATCGGCCAGCTCCTGCCACAGGCTCTCTTTGATCACCCGCATAAACACGCTGTCGCTCTCGTCTTCATGACTCTCTTCATAGCTGCGGGCAAACTCCTCAAGATCGCGCTTGACCGCGGCTATCACCGACTCAATCTCGCTCTGCGTCAGATCGCCGGCGCGGACAATTTTATCGCGTGCCTGCGTCACCAGCGCGTCAATATCGCGTTCTCCATGGCGGAGCCGTTCGCTGAGCGAGGAGACCAGTTCACGGTAATATTGAGCAACCTTGTTCATCATTTCGCCTCCGGTGTGGTTAACGTCTTCTGATAATAGACCTTATTCCTCTCCCGCTGTGTCTGACAAGCCACAGACTCGCGAAATAATCTGCCCAGCTTTTGCCGATGTTGATGTGCGAAAAGCTGTTTTGACGTTGGCGTTTGGGCTATGCTATGCCGATCTGAAATAACACATCCATTGGCTACATTTTGTAGCTGTATTGAAAACAGGACCACTGGCTGCCATGCAAGAGCAATACCGCCCGGAAGAGATAGAATCGAAAGTCCAGCTTCACTGGGACGAAAATCGTACATTTGAAGTAACTGAAGACGAGAGCAAAGAGAAGTATTACTGCCTGTCGATGCTTCCTTATCCTTCTGGTCGACTACACATGGGTCACGTGCGTAACTACACCATCGGCGACGTGATTGCCCGCTATCAGCGCATGCTGGGTAAAAACGTCCTGCAGCCGATTGGCTGGGATGCGTTCGGTCTGCCTGCGGAAGGCGCGGCGGTAAAAAACAACACCGCGCCAGCGCCGTGGACCTACGACAACATCGCCTACATGAAAAACCAGCTCAAAATGCTGGGCTTCGGCTATGACTGGAGCCGTGAGCTGGCGACCTGCACCCCGGAATACTACCGCTGGGAGCAGAAGTTCTTCACCGAGCTGTACAAAAAAGGCCTGGTGTACAAAAAAACCTCCGCGGTGAACTGGTGCCCGAACGACCAGACCGTACTGGCCAACGAGCAGGTTATCGACGGCTGCTGCTGGCGCTGCGACACCAAAGTCGAGCGTAAAGAGATCCCGCAGTGGTTTATTAAAATCACCGCCTACGCCGATGAGCTGTTGAACGATCTGGATAAGCTGGACCACTGGCCGGACACCGTGAAAACTATGCAGCGCAACTGGATCGGCCGTTCTGAAGGGGTGGAAATCTCCTTTGACGTTAACCATTACGCCGACAAGCTGACCGTCTACACCACTCGCCCGGACACCTTTATGGGCTGTACCTACCTGGCGGTCGCTGCGGGTCACCCGCTGGCGCAGCAGGCTGCGGCCAACAATCCGGCGCTGGCCACCTTTATCGACGAATGCCGCAACACCAAAGTGGCGGAAGCCGACATGGCGACGATGGAGAAAAAAGGCGTCGATACCGGCTTTAAAGCTATCCACCCGCTGACCGGCGAAGAAATTCCGGTGTGGGCGGCTAACTTCGTGCTGATGGAGTACGGCACCGGCGCGGTGATGGCCGTTCCGGGTCACGACCAGCGCGACTACGAGTTCGCCAGCAAATACGGGCTGAACATCAAGCCGGTGATCCTCGCCGCCGACGGTTCTGAGCCAGATCTCTCGGAGCAGGCGCTGACCGAGAAAGGCGTCCTGTTTAACTCCGGCGAGTTCAGCGGCCTCGATTATGAAGCGGGCTTCAACGCCATTGCCGACAAACTGGCAGCCATGGGCGTCGGCGAGCGTAAAATTAACTACCGCCTGCGCGACTGGGGCGTGTCCCGTCAGCGCTACTGGGGCGCGCCGATCCCGATGGTCACCCTGGAAGACGGCACCGTGCTGCCGACCCCGGAAGATCAGCTGCCGGTGATCCTGCCGGAAGACGTGGTCATGGACGGCATCACCAGCCCGATAAAAGCCGATCCTGAATGGGCCAAGACCACGGTTAACGGCCAGCCGGCGCTGCGCGAAACCGACACCTTTGACACCTTTATGGAGTCCTCCTGGTACTATGCGCGCTACACCTGCCCGCAGTATCAGGAAGGGATGCTGGATTCGCAAGCGGCCAACTACTGGCTGCCGGTCGATATCTACATCGGCGGTATCGAACACGCGATCATGCATCTGCTCTACTTCCGCTTCTTCCACAAGCTGATGCGCGACGCGGGCATGGTCAACTCTGATGAGCCGGCGAAACAGCTGCTGTGCCAGGGCATGGTGCTGGCTGACGCTTTCTACTACGTAGGCGAAAACGGCGAACGTAACTGGGTCTCCCCGGTTGACGCCATCGTCGAACGTGACGAAAAAGGCCGCATCGTGAAAGCGAAAGACGCGGCGGGCCACGAGCTGGTGTACACCGGCATGAGCAAGATGTCCAAGTCGAAAAACAACGGCATCGACCCGCAGGTCATGGTTGAGCGCTACGGCGCGGATACCGTGCGTCTGTTCATGATGTTCGCCTCCCCGGCGGATATGACCCTCGAGTGGCAGGAATCTGGCGTCGAAGGGGCGAACCGCTTCCTGAAACGCGTGTGGAAGCTGGTCTACGAACACACCACCAAAGGGGACGTTGCGGCCCTGAACGTGGCGGCGCTGAGTGAAGATCAGAAAGCGCTGCGTCGCGATATCCACAAAACCATCGCCAAAGTGACCGATGACATCGGTCGTCGTCAGACCTTCAACACCGCCATCGCGGCGATCATGGAGCTGATGAACAAGCTGGCGAAAGCGCCGCAGGAAGATGAGCAGGATCGCGCTCTGATGCAGGAAGCCCTGCTGGCGGTCGTGCGTATGCTCAACCCGTTCACCCCGCACGCCAGCTTCATCCTGTGGCGTGAGCTGAACGGTGAAGGCGATATCGACAACGCGCCGTGGCCGGTGGCAGATGAAAGCGCGATGGTGGAAGACAGCACCCTCGTCGTCGTCCAGGTCAACGGCAAAGTTCGTGGTAAAATTACCGTTGCGGTAGACGCAACTGAAGAGCAGGTCCGCGAGCGCGCCGGCCAGGAGCATCTGGTGGCGAAGTATCTCGACGGCAAAACCGTGCGTAAAGTGATTTACGTTCCGGGTAAACTGCTCAATCTGGTCGTTGGCTAAGCGCGGGAGGAAGCGTGCGATATCTGGTAACAATGTTGTTATCTCTGGCGGTGCTTGCCACCGCCGGCTGTGGCTGGCATCTGCGTAGCACTACCAAGGTGCCCACCACCATGAAAACCATGATCTTCCAGTCGAGCGATCCGAACGGGCCGTTAAGCCGCGCGGTGCGTAATCAGCTGCGTCTTAACGGCGTGGAACTGATCGACGCCAGCACGCAGCGTAAAGATGTCCCTTCTCTGCGCCTCGATGGATCGTCGATTCAGAAAGATACGGCATCGGTGTTCCAGGACGGTCGTACGGCTGAATATCAGATGGTCATGACCGTTCATGCCAGCGTCCTGATCCCGGGTCACGATATCTATCCGATAACCACCAAGGTCTATCGTTCGTTCTTTGATAACCCGCAGGCGGCGCTAGCCAAAGACGCCGAGCAGGATATGATTATCCAGGAAATGTACGATAAAGCGGCGGAACAGCTGATTCGTAAACTGCCAAGCGTTCAGGTAGCGGATGTTGAAGCCACCCAGCAGGAAGAAAAACCGGTCGCGGGCAGCACCGCGCCGGCGTCCTCGGGTAACCGCGTCTCCACCACGCTGGGTCAATGATGATTCGGTTGTACCCGGAACAGCTCCGCGCGCAGCTCACTGAAGGGCTGCGCGCGGCCTATCTGCTGCTTGGCAACGATCCTCTGCTGTTGCAGGAAAGCCAGGACGCTATTCGCGAAGCCGCTGCCGCGCAGGGCTTTACCGAACACCACACCTTCACTATCGATAACAGCACCGACTGGCAGGCGCTTTTCGCCTTAAGCCAGGCGATGAGCCTGTTTGCCAGCCGGCAAACCCTGCTGTTGATCCTACCGGAAAACGGCCCCAACGCGGCGATCAACGAACAGCTGGCGACGCTGGTCGGTCTGCTGCACGACGACCTGCTGCTGATCGTTCGCGGCAGTAAGTTGACCAAAGCCCAGGAGAATGCCGCGTGGCTCACCGCGCTGGCTCAGCGCGCCGTCCAGGTCAGCTGCCAGACGCCGGAATACGCGCAACTGCCGCGCTGGCTTGCCGCGCGGGCCAAACAGCATCAGCTGCAGCTCGACGACGCGGCCAGCCAGCTGCTGTGCTACTGTTACGAAGGCAATCTGCTGGCGCTGGCGCAGGCGCTGGAGCGTCTGGCGCTCCTCTGGCCGGACGGTAAGCTGACCCTGCCCCGCGTTGAGCAGGCGGTGAACGATGCCGCGCACTTTACCCCTTATCATTGGGTCGATGCCCTACTGGCAGGCAAAAGTAAGCGCGTGCTGCACGTTCTGCAGCAGCTCCGTCTTGAAGGCTGCGAGCCGGCGATCCTGCTGCGTACGCTACAGCGGGAGCTGCTGCTGCTGGTCACCCTCAAGCGCCAGTCGGCACAGACGCCGCTGCGTTCGCTGTTTGATAAACATCGGGTCTGGCAAAACCGCCGTCAGCTGCTCAGCGACGCCCTCGCCCGACTCAGCGGCGAACAGCTGCGCCAGGCGGTGACCCTTCTGACCCGCGCGGAACTGACCTTTAAACAGGATTACGGGTACGACGTCTGGCCCGAACTGGAAAGTCTTTCGTTGTTGCTCTGCCACAAAGCCCTGGCGGACGTTTTTATTGATGGTTGATATGACTCACTTACAGGCAATCTATGGCGGCACCTTCGATCCGGTGCATTATGGTCACCTCAAGCCGGTCGAGATCCTGGCGAATCAGATTGGCCTGAGCAAGGTCATCATCATGCCTAATAACGTCCCGCCGCATCGTCCCCAGCCGGAAGCCACCAGCGCCCAGCGCGTGCACATGCTGAAGCTGGCGATTGCCGATAAGCCGCTGTTCACGCTCGATGAACGCGAACTGCGGCGCGATACCCCCTCCTGGACGGCGCAAACGCTGCAGGAGTGGCGCCAGGAGCAGGGGCCGCACAAGCCGCTGGCGTTTATCATTGGCCAGGATTCGCTGCTCACCTTTCCCACCTGGCATAACTATGAAACTATCCTCGACAATGTCCACCTGATTGTCTGCCGCCGGCCGGGTTACCCGCTGACCATGGCCCATGAGGCCGATCAGCGCTGGCTGGATCGCCATTTAACCCACGACGTGGAGTCTTTGCATCACCGCCCTTCCGGCGTGATCTACCTGGCTGAGACCCCGTGGTTCGATATTTCGGCGACGATCATTCGCCAGCGCCTTGAGCGCGGCGAATCCTGCGCCGAGATGCTGCCGGCCGCGGTGCTGGACTACATCCGCGAGCAGGGTCTCTATTGCTGACCCCGGGCTGGGCCTGGCGCGAAAAAAGCGCTATCGTAACGCCACCTCTCCAACGCCTGTCAGAGCCTGTTCATGAAATTGTGGTTAGTTCGCCATGGCGAAACCGAAGCCAACGTTGCCGGGTTATACAGCGGCCACGCCCCCACGCCCCTGACGCCGCGCGGCGTCGCTCAGGCGCGAGCGCTCGGTGAACGACTGCGCGCGGTGCCTTTCGATAAAGTCTTCTGCAGCGAGCTGGCGCGGACCGGGACAACGGCCGATCTGCTGCTTGGCGATCGCGCTATCCCGCGCGAATGCCATGCCGCGCTCAATGAGATGTTTTTCGGCGACTGGGAGATGCGCCATCATCGCGACCTCCAGCGAGAAGATGCGGAAAACTATGCCGCATGGTGCGCTGACTGGCAGCACGCGGCCCCGACCAACGGCGAAAGCTTTCAGCGTTTTTCCCGCCGCGTCAGCGAGTTTACCCCCACGCTGACCGACTGCCGCCATCTTGACCACCTGCTGATCGTCGGCCATCAGGGCGTCCTGAGCCTGCTGACCGCCCTGCTGTTGCAGATGCCCGCCGCGGCGATGTGGCACTTTCCGATAGCCCATGGCGCCTGGAGTCTCCTCGACATTCGCGACGATTTCACCACCCTGCGGGTATTAAATAGCCAGGCCGTCTGGCAGCCGCAAGAAGAATTCCCGCCGAACCATTGACAGGCCAGAGCAGGCTGCTATTCTCCGCTGCCAGGCAGCATCCGCCAAAGCAGGTTTGCAGAAATTGTTTTACAAAAATGGCGATGCAATCCTCGGCGAGGGATGGGATGATACTCCGCCGCGAACGCCTGCCGACAGACATTTCACCCGACTTTTTCATTAGTTCAGGTATACTGTCAGGCTCTTTATGATTATCAATCTTCACGCACCCAGGGGGAACACTTGCAGGGTAAAGCACTCCAGGATTTTGTTATCGACAAAATTGATGACCTGAAAGGTCAGGACATCGTTGCCATTGATGTACATGGCAAATCCAGCATCACCGATTGCATGATTATCTGCACCGGCACCTCCACGCGTCATGTGATGTCCATCGCCGACCACGTGGTTCAGGAATCCCGCGCCGCCGGCTTGCTGCCCCTGGGCGTTGAAGGGGAAGCCGCCGCCGACTGGATCGTCGTCGACCTCGGCGACGTGATGGTTCACGTTATGCAGGAAGAGAGCCGTCGTCTGTACGAGCTGGAAAAACTCTGGAGTTAATGCGTGAAGTTGCAGCTGGTGGCCGTTGGCACCAAAATGCCGGACTGGGTACAGACAGGCTTTAGCGAGTATCTGCGCCGTTTTCCCAAAGATATGCCGTTCGAACTGGTGGAGATCCCTGCCGGTAAGCGCGGCAAGAACGCTGATATCAAGCGCATCCTCGAAAAAGAGGGCGAGATGATGTTAGCCGCTGCCGGTAAAAACCGCATCGTGACCCTGGATATTCCGGGTAAACCATGGGATACGCCGCAGCTGGCGCGCGAACTGGAACGCTGGAAACAGGACGGGCGCGACGTCAGTTTGCTGGTCGGCGGCCCGGAAGGCCTCTCTCCAGCCTGTAAAGCAGCGGCGGAACAGAGTTGGTCGCTCTCCACCCTCACCTTACCTCACCCGCTGGTGCGCGTACTGGTGGCCGAGAGCCTGTATCGGGCGTGGAGCATTACCACCAACCATCCGTACCACCGTGAGTAATGATGATCAGGGTAGACTGAGCAGCGAATGAAATTACAGAATTCTTTCCGCGACTATACGGCTGAATCCTCGCTGTTCGTGCGCCGGGCGCTGGTCGCTTTTTTGGGGATTTTGCTGCTTACCGGCGTTCTGATCGCCAACCTGTACAATGTGCAAATCGTTCGCTTCGACGACTATCAGACGCGCTCGAACGAAAACCGCATCAAGCTGGTGCCGATCCCGCCGAGCCGCGGCATTATTTACGATCGCAACGGCACCCCGCTGGCGCTTAACCGCACCATTTATCAGCTGGAGATGATGCCGGAGAAAGTCGATAACGTGCAGCAGACGCTGGATGCGCTACGCGATGTCGTCGATTTAACCGACGATGATATCGCCGGTTTCAAAAAGGAGCGCGCCCGCTCCCATCGCTTTACCTCGATTCCGGTCAAGGTCAACCTCAGCGAAGTGCAGGTGGCCCGCTTTGCCGTCAACCAGTACCGCTTTCCCGGCGTGGAAGTCAAAGGCTACAAGCGCCGTTACTACCCCTATAACTCGGCGCTGACGCACGTCATCGGCTACGTGTCGAAAATTAACGATAAAGACGTCGACCGCCTCGATAAAGAGGGCAAACTGGCCAACTACGCCTCGACCCATGACATCGGTAAGCTGGGTATTGAGCGTTATTACGAGGACGTCCTGCACGGTCAGACCGGCTACGAAGAGGTTGAAGTAAACAACCGCGGCCGCGTTATTCGTCAGCTCAAAGAGGTGCCTCCGCAGGCCGGACGCGACATCTATCTCACCCTCGACCTCAAGCTACAGCAGTATATCGAAACGCTGCTGGCCGGTAGCCGCGCCGCGGTGGTGGTCACCGACCCGCGTACCGGCGCCATTCTGGCGCTGGTTTCGACGCCGAGCTACGACCCGAACCTGTTCGTCGACGGCATCTCCAGCAAAGATTACTCCGGCCTGCTCAACGATCCCAACACGCCGCTGGTCAACCGTGCGACGCAAGGGGTCTATCCGCCGGCATCGACGGTCAAACCGTACGTCGCCGTCTCGGCGCTGAGCGCCGGGGTGATCACGCGCAATACCAGCCTGTTCGACCCTGGCTGGTGGCAGCTGCCCGGCTCGGAAAAACGCTATCGTGACTGGAAAAAATGGGGCCACGGCCACCTGAACGTCACCAAAGCGCTGGAGGAGTCCGCGGATACCTATTTCTATCAGGTCGCCTATGACATGGGCATCGATCGCCTCTCGGAGTGGATGAGCAAGTTCGGCTACGGCCACTATACCGGTATCGACCTCGCCGAAGAGCGCTCGGGCAACATGCCGACCCGCGAATGGAAGCTCAAACGCTTTAAGAAACCCTGGTACCAGGGGGACACCATTCCGGTGGGCATCGGCCAGGGTTACTGGACCGCCACGCCGATCCAGATGAACAAAGCGCTGATGATCCTGATTAACGACGGGGTGGTGAAAGTGCCGCACCTGCTGCAAAGCACCGTGGAAGACGGCAAGCCCGTTCCGTGGGTCCAGCCTCATGAGCCGCCGGTAGGCGACATCCATTCCGGCTACTGGGAAATCGCCAAAGACGGCATGTTCGGCGTGGCCAACCGCGGCAACGGCACCGCGCACAAATATTTCGCCAGCGCGCCGTATAAAATCGCGGCCAAGTCCGGTACCGCCCAGGTGTTCGGCCTGAAGGCCAACGAAACCTATAACGCGCACCGAATCTCTGAGCGTCTGCGTGACCATAAACTGATGACGGCGTTTGCGCCTTATAACAACCCGCAGGTTGCCGTGGCGATGATCCTGGAAAACGGCGGTGCCGGCCCGGCGGTCGGTACGATTATGCGCCAAATCCTCGATCACATCATGCTGGGCGATAACAACACCACGCTGCCAAGCGAAAACCCGGCGGTAACCGCAGGGGAGGATCAATAATGACGGATAATCCGAACAAAAAATCGCTGTGGGATAAGATCCATCTTGACCCCACTATGGTGCTGATCCTGCTGGCGCTGCTGACCTACAGCGCGCTGGTTATCTGGAGCGCCAGCGGTCAGGACGTCGGCATGATGGAGCGTAAAATCGGCCAGATCGCCATGGGCGTGGTGATCATGATCGTCATGGCGCAGATCCCGCCGCGGGTCTATGAGGGCTGGGCGCCCTACCTCTATATTTTCTGTATTATTCTGCTGGTGGCCGTCGACGCCTTCGGCGCCATCTCCAAAGGGGCGCAGCGCTGGCTGGATCTCGGTATCGTCCGCTTTCAGCCGTCGGAGATTGCAAAAATCGCCGTGCCGCTGATGGTGGCGCGCTTTATTAACCGCGACGTCTGCCCGCCTTCGCTGAAGAATACCGGTATTGCCCTGGTGCTGATCTTCCTGCCGACGCTGCTGGTGGCGGCGCAGCCTGACCTCGGGACCTCGATTCTGATCGCCCTCTCCGGTCTGTTTGTACTGTTCCTCTCCGGCCTCAGCTGGCGCCTGATCGGCATTGCGGTGGTGCTGGTCGCCGCCTTTATCCCGATTTTGTGGTTCTTCCTGATGCACGACTATCAGCGCCAGCGCGTGATGATGCTGCTCGATCCGGAAACCGACCCGCTGGGCGCGGGGTATCACATTATTCAGTCTAAAATTGCCATTGGCTCCGGCGGTCTGCGCGGCAAAGGCTGGCTGCACGGCACCCAGTCGCAGCTGGAATTTCTGCCGGAACGCCATACCGACTTTATCTTTGCCGTTCTCGCCGAAGAGCTGGGCCTGATTGGCGTACTGATCCTGCTGGCGCTCTATATTCTGCTGATCATGCGCGGACTGTGGATCGCCGCCCAGGCGCAGACCACCTTTGGCCGGGTCATGGCCGGTGGTTTAATGTTGATTTTATTCGTTTATGTCTTCGTAAATATTGGTATGGTGAGTGGTATTTTACCGGTGGTGGGCGTACCGTTGCCGCTGGTGAGCTACGGGGGCTCCGCCCTGATCGTATTGATGGCCGGGTTTGGTATCGTGATGTCGATCCATACCCACAGAAAAATGTTGTCGAAAAGCGTTTAAAGGGGTTCGCAATGCGTAAGCAATGGCTGGGGATCTGCATAGCAGCGGGGCTGCTGGCGGCATGTTCGAGTGATGACGTGCAACAAAAGACGGTCAGTACTCCACAGCCGGCCGTCTGTAATGGCCCGACGGTTGAGATCAGCGGCGCCGATCCGCAGTATGAAACGCCGAACGCGACGGCGAATCAGGATTATGAGCGCGACGGTAAGCGCTACAACATCGTCCAGGATCCGGCAAACTTTACTCAGGCCGGTTTCGCGGCGATCTATGACGCGGAACCCAACAGCAACCTGACCGCCAGCGGTGAAACCTTCGACCCGACGCAGTTGACCGCGGCGCACCCGACGCTGCCGATCCCGAGCTATGCGCGGATCACCAACCTTGCCAACGGGCGCATGATCGTCGTGCGGATTAACGATCGCGGTCCCTACGGCAACGATCGGGTTATCTCGCTCTCCCGCGCGTCCGCCGACCGCCTGAACACCTCGAATAACACCAAAGTGCGTATCGACCCGATCATCGTCGCGCCTGACGGTTCGCTTTCCGGCCCGGGAATGGCTTGTACCACCGTCGCCAAACAGACTTACGCCCTGCCCGCCCGTCCGAATCTGGACGGCGGTGACGCCGCTGGCATGAGCCAGCCCGCGCCCACTGACGTTCGCCCGATCAGCAACAGCACGCTGAAGCCGGAAGACAGCGTTGGCGCACCGGTGAACAGCGGCGGTTTCCTCGGCGCCCCGACGCCGCTGAACAGCGGCGTGCTGGAGAGCAGCGAACCCGCCGCCGCCGCCGCGACGGCACCTGCCGCCGGCGCCACGCCAGCAGCGCCGGTGACCGCGCCCGGCTCCATCCAGGGTAGCGTCGCGCCCGCAGCGGCCACCGCCGCAGGCGCCGTTGCCGCTTCGTCTTCCGCCGCCTCCAGCGCCAGCGGTAGCTTTGTTGTGCAGGTAGGCGCAGTGAGCGACCAGGCGCGGGCGCAGCAGTATCAGCAGCGTCTGAGCCAGCAGTTCTCTGTGCCAGGCCGGGTCATGCAAAACGGCGCGGTGTGGCGTATTCAGCTGGGGCCGTTTGCCGACAAGGCGCAGGCCAGCGCCGTTCAGCAGCGCCTGCAAAGCGAAGCGCAGCTGCAGTCCTTTATTACTCGCGCCAACTAAAGGCCGCGGGCAGCCCGTTCACCTTGCGCATGTAAAAGTCATTAACAAACTCATGCGCAATGTCGGATGCTGGCCCGCAGAGCATTTGCTATAGTAAGGCACTTTTTTTAACTCCATCACGGATGCCGTTGTTCTGACCATGAAGACCTCTTTCACCGCTCGTTTACTCATCACGGCGCTCTCCGTTGCAGCGCTCTCCTCCGCTGCCCGCGCCGATGACCTGAATATCAAAACGATGATCCCAGGCGCCCCGCAGATTGACGCCGAATCCTGGATCCTTATCGATTACAACTCTGGCAAGGTGCTGGCTGAAAACAACGCCGACTCCCGCCGCGACCCGGCCAGTCTGACCAAAATGATGACCAGCTATGTTATCGGTCAGGCGATGAAAGCGGGCAAATTCAAAGAGTCCGATCTGGTCACCGTCGGCAACGACGCCTGGGCCACCGGCAACCCGGTATTCAAAGGCTCTTCCCTGATGTTCCTCAAGCCGGGGATGCAGGTGCCGGTTTCCCAGCTGATCCGCGGTATCAACCTGCAGTCCGGTAACGATGCCTGCGTGGCGATGGCCGACTATGTCGCCGGCAGCCAGGACGCCTTCGTCAGCCTGATGAACAACTACGTCAACGCCCTCGGCCTGAAAAACACCCATTTCCAGACTGTTCACGGCCTCGATGCTGACGGCCAGTTCAGCTCGGCGCGCGACATGGCGCTGATTGGCCAGGCGCTGATCCGCGACGTGCCGAACGAGTACTCCATCTATCGTGAGAAAGAGTTCACTTTCAACGGTATCCGCCAGCTGAACCGTAATGGCCTGCTGTGGGATAACAGCCTGAACGTCGACGGCATCAAAACCGGCCACACCGACAAAGCGGGCTACAACCTTGTCGCTTCCGCCACCGAAGGGCAGATGCGTCTGATCTCGGCGGTAATGGGCGGCCGGACGTTCAAAGGGCGTGAGTCGGAAAGCAAAAAACTGCTGACCTGGGGCTTCCGCTTCTTTGAAACCGTCAACCCAATTAAAGCCGGCAAAGAGTTTGCATCCGAACCGGCCTGGTTCGGCGACAGCGATCGCGCTTCGCTGGGGGTGGATAAAGACGTCTACCTGACCATCCCGCGCGGCCGGATGAAAGATCTGAAAGCCAGCTACGTGCTGAATAACACTGAGCTGCACGCCCCGCTGCAGAAAAACCAGGTCGTCGGCACCATTAACTTCCAGCTGGATGGTAAAACCATTGACCAGCGCCCGCTGGTGGTGCTGCAGGAAATTCCGGAAGGTAATTTCTTCGGTAAAATTATTGATTACATTAAATTAATGTTCCACCACTGGTTTGGTTAAAAATCGAACACTTGAAAGTGTGATTTCCATCCCCATATACTATTCATCCAAGTAACCTGATAACTCCCGCCCTTGGTGGGAGTTATTATTTTGTCGTAACACCGGAGCTGACATGAAAACCAAACTTAACGAACTGCTTGAATTCCCTACGCCATTTACTTACAAAGTAATGGGGCAGGCGTTGCCTGAGCTGGTTGATCAGGTGGTGGAAGTGGTACAGCGCCATGCGCCTGGTGATTACTCGCCGTCAGTAAAACCGAGCAGCAAAGGTAACTACCACTCGGTCTCCATCACCATCAACGCCACTCACATTGAACAAGTGGAAACGCTGTACGAAGAGTTAGGCAATATCGATATCGTTCGGATGGTGCTGTAACCTTTTCCCTGACCCGGCCGCCGTGCCGGGTCTTCTCATTCCCTCCCGCACGGCTGTGATATACTCCCCGACCTGAATTCTCTCTTCCCGGCGGAGATGTTGTTTTGCAGCACAATAAAATTCTAATCCGGCAGCTTGGCCTGCAACCTTACGAACCCGTCTCGCAGGCGATGCACGAATTTACCGACGCCCGTGATGAAGATACCCTCGATGAGATCTGGCTGGTGGAACATCACCCGGTCTTCACCCAGGGTCAGGCCGGCAAAGCGGAACACCTGCTGGTGCCCGGTGATATTCCGGTGATCCAGAGCGATCGCGGCGGCCAGGTAACCTATCACGGCCCGGGACAGCAGGTAATGTACGTCCTGTTGAACCTCAAGCGCCGCAAGCTGGGCGTGCGTGAACTGGTGACGCTGCTGGAGCAAACGGTCGTCAATACCCTTGCCGAATACGGTATTGAGTCGCACCCCCGCGCCGACGCCCCTGGCGTCTACGTCGGCGATCGCAAAATATGCTCTCTGGGGCTGCGGATCCGTAAAGGCTGCTCTTTCCACGGCCTGGCGCTCAATATCGCGATGGATCTGACGCCGTTTCTGCGTATCAACCCCTGCGGCTATGCCGGTATGGAGATGACGCAAATGCGCCAGTGGCAGCCGGAAGCCACTCCGGAGACAGTCGCTCCGCGGCTGGTCGCCCATCTGCTGGCGCTGCTGAACAATCCCCCGCACGAATACCTTCCTCAGGGTTAAGGGCAGACCAGCGCCCCGCTGACGGCGGGGTGCTGAACGAGTAACACATTATTTTTGCAATCAATTGTCACGCACGGCAACGCGGTGGGCCGCTATACTTGGCCTATCATTCCCAACCGGACTCATCGCGTGCCAGAGAATACGCCGCCGTCAGAATCTCCTGACCGACAGGACGAACGTTACGACCGTCAGATGTTTCGCATCCTGCGTAATATTGACCTCAATCTGTTGACCATCTTCGAAGCCGTGTACGTACACAAAGGTATCGTCAATGCCGCGAAGATACTCAATATCACGCCGTCGGCCATTAGCCAGTCAATAAACAAACTGCGGGCGCTGTTCCCCGATCCGCTGTTTATCCGTAAAGGCCAGGGCGTAACGCCCACCGCCTATGCCACCCATCTTCACCAGTACATCAGCCGCGGTATGGAGGCTTTCCTCAGCGCGCTGGATATCACCGGCAGCCCGCATCAGCAGCGGGTGATCACTATCGCCACCACGCCAGCCATGGGGGCGCTGCTGATGCCTGGCCTGGCCTGCGCGCTGAAGCCGGTCTTTCCGCAGATCCTGCTGCACAACATCGCCCTCACCGACGCCGCGCGGCAGCTAGAGCAGCGCCAGGTGGATCTGTTAATTGATACCCATCTGCACAGCGGCCAGGCGATAAGCCATCATGTCCTGTATCAGGATCGGGTGCAGATGTACTGCCGCGCAGGGCATCCCGCGCTGGACGGTCCACAGGATGAAACTACCCTCGCGAAGTATGAATTTGCGCTGCTGCTGCCGGAAGGCCAGCGCTACCCCACCCTCCACCGACGTTTGCAGGAAGAGATGGGCGAGCGCCGCTGCGGTTTCAGCACCTTCAACCTGCTAACCCAGGCGGCAATGATCGCCGAGAGCGACATGCTGGGGCTGACCACCGAGCGCCTGTTCGCCATGGTATCCCGTCTCTGGCCGCTGCAGACCCTGGACTTCCCCTCCCTGCGGGAAGAGCAGATTGATGTTGCGCTGCACTTCAATAAGCAGAGCGGGAAAGAGCCATTGCTGAAAGAGATCATTGAGACCGTGATCCAGGCGTTTAAGGCGTAGCGCACGGAAGGGAAAAGGATAAAACAACAACTATTTTACAATTTGCCGGGCAGGCAGGCTGCTTTCTGCCCCTTTTCAATGGTATACTGCCTGCTCTTGATTCAAAAATAGTTGATAATTGCAACATTTCATTGAATTAATTCGCTTTCCTTCGTGACTCGCAACTGGAACACGCACGCTATGAGTAAACCCATTGTGATGGAACGCGGTGTTAAGTACCGCGACGCCGATAAAATGGCCCTTATCCCGGTGAAGAACGTGGCAACTGAGCGTGAAGCTCTGCTCAGAAAACCGGAATGGATGAAAATCAAACTTCCGGCAGACTCGTCCCGTATCCAGGGAATCAAAGCAGCGATGCGTAAGAACGGCCTGCACTCCGTGTGCGAAGAGGCCTCCTGCCCGAACCTTGCAGAGTGCTTCAACCACGGTACCGCGACCTTTATGATCCTCGGCGCGATCTGTACCCGCCGTTGCCCATTCTGCGACGTGGCGCATGGCCGCCCGGTCGCGCCAGATGCGAACGAGCCACAGAAGCTGGCGCAAACTATCGCCGATATGGGGCTGCGCTACGTGGTGGTCACTTCGGTGGACCGTGATGACCTGCGCGATGGCGGCGCACAGCATTTTGCCGACTGCATCAGCGCCATTCGCGATAAAAACCCGACGATTAAAATCGAAACGCTGGTCCCGGATTTCCGCGGCCGCATGGATCGCGCCCTGGATATTCTGACGGTGACCCCGCCGGACGTCTTCAACCACAACCTCGAAAACGTACCGCGCCTCTATCGTCAGGTGCGTCCGGGCGCGGATTACAACTGGTCGCTGAAGCTGCTGGAGCGTTTTAAAGAAGCGCACCCGGAGATCCCGACAAAATCCGGCCTGATGGTGGGCCTGGGCGAAACCAACGACGAGATCATCGAAGTCATGCGCGACCTGCGCCGTCATGGCGTCACCATGCTGACATTAGGCCAGTATCTGCAGCCGAGCCGTCACCACCTGCCAGTGCAGCGTTACGTTAGCCCGGAAGAGTTTGAAGAGATGAAAGCGGAAGCCATGGCGATGGGCTTCACCCACGCCGCCTGCGGCCCCTTCGTTCGCTCTTCCTATCACGCCGACCTGCAGGCTAAAGGGATGGAAGTTAAATAACCTGCCGCTTCTCCCGCTGCGTCACTTCCCGGCGCAGCGGCGCTCTCCGCTTCATTCGCTTCGCCTTCCCGTAACAGTTAGTTGCATCTTTCCTGCGCGGCGTCGACAAAAACGACAAAGGCCGCAACGTCAAACGTCGCGGCCTCTTCGCCGTACCACCCGCATCCCGCCAGGGGACGCAGCCGGAGAATTACTCTTTATGAGAGAGCTTCTGCGCCGGTGCTTCGTCTTCAGCGGTGGTTTTTTTCGCGCTATCATCATCTTCGTTCATGGCTTTTTTAAAGCCCTTGATAGCCGATCCCAGGTCGCCGCCCAGCGTACGTAATTTCTTGGTACCAAACACTAAGATAATCAGTGCTGCGACTACCAGCAGTTTGGTAATACTAATCTCACCCATAGCTAACCTTCTTCTCTATACAAGCTGCGAATACGCCATCATACACGCATTTATCCGTCATATTGTAATCCACCTGTGCGTGGGCTGCGTGATTCAGCCCGAGGCCTCCCCTCCGGGAGCGAGCGCTGGGGTGTCCGTCCTGACGTGCACAGCGAATTATTGGGATAAACAATACGGGTATTTGGCGCGCGGACACAATAGCAATCTGTAACAAGGTGAATCAAGCCTTGTTTAAAAAAACGTCACAATAATTGCGGTGGCGCAAACCGTCGGTTCTGCAGCACCGGCAAACGCTCGCGAACCCGCGCAAGGTAGTCTGCGGATATATCGGCATAGATCAGCTGCGGCTCGCTCCCCGCGCCCGCCACGGTGGTCCCCAGCGGATCGACGATGCGGCTCTGCCCGATGTTACGCGTCCCGCATTCGCCTGCCGCCACGACGTAGCAGGTCGTGTCCAGCGCGCGCGCCGCCAGCAGCGTCGCCCAGTGATGCTCTTTTTGCGGCCCTTTCACCCATGCGGTGGGCAGCACCAGCAGCTGCGCCCCGTTCAGCGCCAGCGACAGCGCCAGCTCCGGAAAACGCAGATCGTAACAGGTCATCAGGCCAACGCGGAAACCCGCCACTTCAATCACCGGCGGGATTTGCCGGCCGGGATCCACCCGCCGGGACTCCTGCATTGCGAAGGCGTCGTATAAATGAAGTTTGTGATAATGGGCAATAACCTTCCCTTCACGCAATACCACCAGCGTGTTGGTTGCTCTCCCCTCCCCCGACGGCACATGCAGCGTCAGGATCGTCGTCAGGCCGTTACGCGCGCTCTCGGCCAGCAGCAGCTGTAAAAACTCTCCATCCAGCGTTTGGGCCGATTTCACCGACAGATCCGGGTCGTTGTCATCACGTGCCAGCAACGCCTCCGGCAGCACCAGCAGCGCCGCCCCTTCACGCGCCGCCTGCTGCATCATCGCCACACAAGTTTGCGCATTCGTCCGCCATACTGGCGTGACGATAAACTGCCCTGCCGCTACCCGCATGTTTTTCTCCCGTCAGGTTATGAATAGCCAATTGCGCCCGTTGCGCGCTACACTTGACACTCTCTTACATCAAATAGCAGGAAACGACCGTGTTTCAACTTCTTTGCGCCGTTTTTATTGGCGGCGGCACCGGCAGCGTTTTGCGCTGGTGGCTCGGCATGAAGCTCAATCCTGTGCACCATGCTATCCCGATTGGGACGCTGACTGCCAACCTGTTAGGCGCCTTTGTGATCGGCGCCGGGCTGGCGTGGTTTAATAGACTGACCGGCATTGACCCGATGTGGAAACTGCTGATCACCACGGGTTTCTGCGGCGGGTTGACCACCTTCTCCACCTTCTCTGCGGAAGTGGTGTTTCTTCTGCAGCAGGGGCGAGTGAGCTGGGCGCTCCTCAACGTCGCGGTGAACTTGCTGGGCTCGTTTGCCATGACGGCTGTCGCCTTCTGGCTCTTCTCGCAGGCCGCCAGCCGCTAAAGGCGTAATCAACAGGCAAAAAAAAACCCGCTGATTAGCGGGTTTTTATATTCTACTGACGCGTTGCTTACAGAGCGATTACGTTTGCAGCAGAAGGGCCTTTGGCACCGTTAGTGATTTCGAACTCTACGCGCTGACCTTCAGCCAGAGTTTTGAAACCGTTGGACTGGATTGCAGAGAAGTGTACGAATACATCTTTGCTGCCATCTTCCGGAGTAATGAAACCGAATCCTTTGGACTCATTAAACCACTTAACGTTACCTTTAATCTTAGACATCAAAATTACCTTTATATGAAAAATCGACACTAATGCTGTGTCGGGTATCAGTACACCAATTGTGGTACCTTTTGTCCAGTGCAACTTTGCTAAAAAGTGATAAAAGTCGCTATCTTTTTTAGTGGGTAACGCTTTAGTCCTTGTTTTTCCACAAGACGCATCGCTTATCTCATTTATTGCTAAGACTTAGCGAATTAAAACTGTATGCGAGCCCAGGCGAAGTAAACGTTACCGTTATTGTAGGTGCCGGGAATATAGGTCATCTGGAACGTTGCCGGACCGTAACCTATTGACACTAAGGGCAAGATCACCGGAATCGGGATGTAGTTCCAGTTATCGCGCGCCGTCACCCCGAGGGTATAGCCGAGACCGAGGCGGAAGTTCTGGTCCGTCAGCGGACGCCAGGTTTTCTCCCAACCGTAGCCGCCGATGGGCTCCCACTTATTGAAAGAGTCTTTAAACGCCATCAGGTACAGGCCGTGCCAGTTCCCTTTCTCATCCCAGCGCGAAACGCCGAAGCCTGCCCCCCACGGACGTTCGTTATACTTGTCCGTCTTTTCCTTATCATAAGCAAAGCGCGCGTGCCAGGTGATGGCTGGAACGTACAGATCATAGTGCTCCGGCTCATTCCAGGTCTGCGCAACGTTATTACTTAAGGTATGGTAACCTTCGCTAAGGGTCGATGAAAACGACGCGCTGGCGTTTCCGGATACCAATAACCATCCTAAAAAACCAAGAGAAAACAATGAAAAACGACGTAACATCAACACTTTTCTATTACCACTTTCATTTAAAAGCCACCTAAGATAGCAAAGATAGTCTCAATACAGGTTGAACGAAATAAGGCAAACTCCTGATTTTCGCCCGCTGACCATCAGAACCGCTTAACTATCCATCTGGTGATTATATCCAGGCTGGACGGGAGGGGCGTAGTTCTTATCGCTTTATTGATTTGCATCAGCGAGTTTCGTCCGTTTTTTCGGCACATTCGCACATTAAAATTTGGTGTGGCGCTTTTTAACTACATATTCTTTGGGCTTAGGGGAAATGAATGCTGACGTTTGTTGAGATCCTGATCGGGATTGCGGTCATTGTGGGCGTCGCCCGCTATATCATTAAGGGCTATTCAGCCACCGGCGTGCTGTTCGTCGGCGGCTTAATATTGCTGATCGTCAGCGCCCTGCTGGGTCATAAAGTCTTACCAGGCAATACCGAGGGCACCGGTTACTCCGCCACTGACATTATTGAATACATTAAGATTCTACTCATGAGCCGTGGCGGCGATTTGGGTATGATGATCATGATGCTGTGCGGTTTCGCCACCTATATGACGCATATTGGCGCCAATGATATGGTGGTGAAATTAGCCTCAAAGCCATTGCGCTATATCAATTCGCCCTATCTGCTGATGATTGCCGCCTACTTTGTCGCCTGCCTGATGTCGCTGGCCGTCTCCTCCGCGACCGGCCTCGGCGTCCTGCTGATGGCGACGCTGTTCCCGGTGATGGTAAACGTTGGTATCAGCCGCGGTGCGGCGGCGGCCATCTGCGCCTCCCCGGCGGCGATTATCCTTTCGCCTACCTCGGGTGACGTCGTGCTGGCGGCAAAAGCGGCCGAAATGCCGCTGATCGACTTTGCCTTCAAGACCACGCTGCCGATCTCCATCGCCGCTATCATCTGCATGGCGATCGCCCACTTCTTCTGGCAGCGCTATCTGGATAAAAAAGAGAACATTTCCCACGAAATGCTCGACGTCAACGAGATCACCACCAATGCCCCGGCGCTGTACGCCATCCTGCCGTTTACCCCGATTATTGGCGTACTGATCTTTGATGGCAAATGGGGGCCGGAACTGCACATTATTACCATCCTCGTCGGCTGCATGCTGCTGGCGGCGATCCTCGAATTCCTGCGCGGGTTCAACACCAAAAATGTCTTCAGCGGACTGGAAGTCGCCTACCGCGGGATGGCTGACGCCTTCGCCGGGGTGGTGATGCTGCTGGTCGCCGCCGGCGTTTTTGCTCAGGGATTAAGCACCATCGGCTTCATCAACGGTCTGATCTCCATCGCCACCTCCTTCGGCTCGGCCAGTATTATTCTGATGCTGGTGCTGGTGATCCTGACCATGCTGGCGGCGATGACCACCGGCTCCGGCAATGCCCCGTTCTACGCCTTTGTCGAGATGATCCCCAAGCTGGCGCACTCCTCCGGCATCAATCCCGCCTATCTGTCGATCCCGATGCTGCAGGCCTCTAACCTTGGCCGCACGATCTCGCCGGTCTCCGGCGTGGTGGTGGCCGTCGCCGGGATGGCGAAGATCTCCCCGTTCGAAGTGGTCAAACGCACCTCGGTGCCGGTGATGGTTGGCCTGCTGGTGGTGATCGTCGCGACCGAGATCCTCGTCCCCGGCAGCGCGGTCCACTAATGGTCTAACCACGTGAAAAGGCGCCAGCAGGCGCCTTTTTTATGCTTTAATAACTCCCCGTTATCTTTTGCCATCCACAATCAGGAATAAACATGTTCAGGAAGGAATTCGCCGCGCTTGCCCTTGTGCTTACCGCCACTCAGGCCGGCGCTGAACCGCTCACCGCGACGCGATACGCTGATTTTGACCGCTATGTCCTGGCCCTCTCCTGGCAAACCGGATTCTGTCAGAGCATGTATGACCGTAACCGCAACGAACCGGAAGAGTGCCGCCTGCAGCAGGAAACCGCGAATAAAGCCGATTTTCTGACCGTGCACGGTCTGTGGCCCGGGCTGCCAAAGTCCATTGCCGCGCGCGGAGTGGATGAACGACGCTGGATGCGCTACGGCTGCGCCACGCGCCCGCTGCCCGACATGCCGGAGGTGAAAGCGAACCGCAAATGTCAGGCGGCGGAGACGGGATTGTCGCTGGAGATGGCCAACAAACTGAATAGCGTAATGCCGGGCGCGGGCGGCACCTCCTGCCTCGAACGTTACGAATATGCCAAACATGGTGTCTGCTTCGGCTTCGATCCCGACAGCTATTTTGGCGCCATGGTGCGCCTGAACGGGGAAATTAAGCGCAGCCCGGTTGGTGATTTCCTTGCCAAACACTATGGCCAAACCGTCAGCCGGGCCGACTTCGACGCCGCCGTGGCCCGCGCCTGGGGTCCGCAGAGCGTGAAGGCGTTTAAATTAACCTGTAACGGTAATCCTGCCTATTTGACCGAGATGCAAATCTCGCTCAACGCCGCGTCCATCAACGCCCCACTGGCCACCTCCGCCTTTCTGCCCCAGCCTCACCCGGGTAACTGCGGCGCGCAGTTTATCCTCGATAAGGTTGGCCACTAGCGCAACGCGGCATACTGTTCAGAAAACGTCCTTCGCCGGAGGCGTTGCGCGCTGATTGTGCGTTTCATCACTTCAAACTGCCGGCAACTCTCAGTATGATGGGAGAACCTTAACCCTTGCCTTTTTCGGCGAGGGTTTTCTTTTACGGACAGGTTCCTGGATAACATGGAGTATGCAATGACCAGACCCGCAATCATCATTAACGAACTGGATGCCGAACGTATCGACAGGCTGCTGGAGCAGCCGGCTTTCGCCAGCTCGCCGGTTGCCGATGCCCTGAACGACGAGCTCGACCGCGCGCAAATGCTGGCGCCGGAAGCGATGCCGCACGATGTCGTCACCATGAACAGTACGGTTAAATTCCGCGATTTAACCAGCGGCGAAGAGCGCGTGCGGACGCTGGTGTTTCCGACGCAGGTGACCGACAGCGCCAGCCAGCTCTCCGTCCTCGCGCCGGTGGGCGCCGCGCTGCTCGGCCTCAAGGTAGGCAGCACCATTCACTGGGAGCTGCCGGGCGGGGCGTCGACGCACCTGGAAGTGCTGGCGCTGCTGTACCAGCCGGAAGCCGCTGGCGAATTCCACCGTTAATCCCCGCTGCCTGAGGCGTATCGCGCTTTATTCAGAGGATGTCCACACATCCTCTTTCTGCTGTCTTTCCCCCCGCTAACCTTTTTTACGCTTTGCGCCTGCCTGACTGACAGTTTTGCGACCTGAATGACACAATATCCGCATATAATATGTTGATATAGACGCAAACGAACAAGGAGGATTGCATATGTATAAGACTATCATTATGCCGGTTGATGTCTTTGAGATGGCGCTGAGCGATAAAGCCGTCCGGCATGCGGAGTTTCTGGCCCAGCAGGACGGGGTGATCCATCTGCTCCACGTCTTACCCGGTTCAGCGAGCTTCACGATGAGCCGTTTTACCGCCGACCTGCGGCGTTTTGAGGAACATCTGCAGCACGAGGCGGAAACCCGCCTGCAGACCATGGTCAGCCATTTCAGCATTGACCCATCGCGGATCAAGCTGCATGTGCGTTTCGGCAGCGTGCGCGACATGGTCAACGAACTGGCCAGCGAAATAAACGCCGACGTGGTGGTGATTGGCTCACGCAATCCCTCCATCAGTACTCACCTGTTGGGCTCCAACGCCTCGAGCGTCATCCGTCACGCCCATATCCCGGTGATGATCGTCAGGTAAGGCTGAGGAAAAGCGCATAAAAAAAGAGGCTACCCCGGGGTAGCCTCTTTGTTATGCAGGTCTATTGTCTGACTTGTTATGCGGTTTTCGTGCGGATCAGATAGTCGAAGGCGCTCAGCGACGCTTTCGCCCCCTCCCCTGCCGCGATGATAATCTGCTTGTACGGCACGGTGGTGCAGTCACCGGCGGCGAATACGCCTTTAACGTTGGTTTCGCACTTCGCATCGATGATGATCTCGCCCATGCGGTTACGCTCAACCGCGCCTTCCAGCCAGGTGGTGTTAGGCAGCAGGCCGATCTGGACGAAGATGCCCGCCAGCGCGACGTGATGCTCATCGCCGCTCACCCGGTCACGATACTGCAGACCGGTGACCTTGCTGCCGTCGCCTTTCACTTCCGTGGTCTGCGCATTGAGAATGATGTCGACATTCTTCAGACTGCGGACTTTATCCTGCAGCACCTGGTCGGCCTTCATCTCCGGTGCGAATTCCAGCAGGGTCACGTGTTCCACGACGCCCGCCAGGTCGATGGCGGCTTCCACGCCGGAGTTCCCCCCGCCGATCACCGCCACGCGCTTACCTTTAAACAGCGGGCCGTCGCAGTGCGGGCAGTAGGTTACGCCCTTGGTGCGATACTGATCTTCGCCCGGCACGTTCATGTTGCGCCATTTCGCCCCGGTGGCAATGATGACGCTGCGCGCCTTCAGCACCGCGCCGGAGGCGGTTTCGATCTGATGCAGGCCGCCCTCTGTCGCCGCTGGCGTCAGTTTGGTCGCGCTCTGGGAGTCGATCACATCGACGTTATAGTCGCTAACGTGCGCTTTCAGGGCCCCGGCCAGCTTCTGGCCTTCGGTTTTCGGCACCGAAATGTAGTTTTCGATATCCACGGTATCCAGCACCTGGCCGCCGAAGCGCTCGCCCATCAGGCCGGTACGAATCCCTTTACGCGCAGAGTAAACCGCGGCCGCCGCGCCGGACGGGCCGGAACCGACGATCAGCACATCGTAAGCGTCACGCTGATTCAGCTCTTCCGCTGCGCGTTTTTCCGCACCGGTGTCCACTTTGGCGACGATTTCCGTTAGCGTCATCCGCCCCTGACCAAACTCCTGGCCGTTCATGAACACCGCCGGCACGCCCATCACGTTGCGCTCGGTGATCTCATTCTGGAACGTCCCACCGTCAATCGCCGTATGTTTGATACGCGGGTTGAGCACCGCCATCAGGTTCAGCGCCTGGACCACGTCCGGGCAGTTATGGCAGGAGAGCGAGTAGTAGGTTTCAAACTCGAAGTCGCCATCGATATCGCGGATCTGCTCCAGCAGAGACTGAGCCTCTTTCGACGGATGACCGCCGGTCCACAGCAGCGCCAGCACCAGCGAGGTAAACTCGTGGCCCAGCGGGGAGCCCGCAAAGCGTGGGCCCTGGTCGGAACCGGGGTTAGTAATCAGGAACGATGGCTTGCGTACCGCCAGCGTGTTGTCTTCTTTAAAGGTGACTTTGTCTGACAGTTCAGCAATTTCAGCCAGCAGTTCCCTGATTTCTGCCGATTTAGCGCTGTCATCCAGCGTGGCAATCAGCTCAACAGGCTTGGTCAGCTTCTCAAGATAGGCCTTGAGCTGGGTTTTCATGTTGGTGTCGAGCATTGTTATCTCCTGGGCTTAAAACATCATCATGCAAGCGGCCTTATCAGGCTGCCTGAATGCGCTTGCATCATGGTGTTGGAATGAAATGGGCGCAGGTGCGCCCATGACTGAAGTAATTTCCAAAGTATTTCGCGTCAGAGCAAGGCGGCTAGCCTGAGAATCCCCGAGAGCTTACTGAAGTAAGCGACCGGGGTGAGCAGGCGACGCCAACGCAGCTATGGCATGAAAGACGACGGAAATTTTAATTCACCAGTATTTCGCGTTAGAGCAATGCGGCAAGCTTATGAACCCCCGGGAGCTTACACGAGTAAGTGACCGGGGTGATTAAGCGCAGCCAACGCCGCTATGATGCGAAAGACGCCGTGATTATTAGATTTTGCCGACCAGGTCCAGGGATGGAGCCAGGGTCGCTTCGCCTTCTTTCCATTTCGCCGGGCACACTTCGCCTGGGTGGGAAGCAACATACTGCGCCGCTTTGATTTTACGCAGCAGGTCAGACGCGTCACGGCCGATACCTTCAGCGGTAACTTCGATCGCCTGGATGATACCCTGCGGGTCAACCACGAAGGTGGCGCGGTCAGCCAGACCTTCATCTTCACGCATGTTGTCGAAGTTACGGGTCAGGGCGCCAGTCGGGTCGCCAATCATCGCGTATTTGATTTTCGCGATGGTTTCAGAGCTGCTGTGCCACGCTTTGTGGGTGAAGTGGGTATCGGTAGAAACAGAGTAAACGTCTACGCCCAGCTTCTGCAGTTCTTCGTAATGGTCAGCCACGTCGCCCAGTTCGGTCGGGCAGACGAAGGTGAAGTCAGCCGGATAGAAGAAGAAGACGCTCCAGCGGCCTTCGGTGTCTTTCTCGGTGACTTCGATGAATTCACCATTTTTGAATGCCTGGTTTTTGAACGGTTTGATTTTGGTGTTAATTAAGGACATCTATACTTCCTCCGTGTTTTCGTTGAGGTCTAAGTTAACGAATTTTTCCTGACCCGACCAATGCGTTTACATTATCGAATCAATAAGCGTTATCTAACAACCGGAACAAGACAACAATGTGAACCTGTCGACGCGTTCAGCGCAGTTCGCTGTTTTTCGCATCATTTGCCGCGACAAAAGTAAAAAGGCCACCCTTTCAGGCGGCCCCGTTACCTGAAATACCCGAAGGTAGGTTCAGCGCCAGTCAGACTGGCTATGTGTTGCGCTCTACATTACCTTAATGTAACAGCATCCAGGATTACATCACCCACGCCAGGAAAGGGCAATCCGTCGTTCTGCTGATCCTGCCTATAACTGTAATAGGTTTGGCAATGTTTCTTCCTTTCCTGCTGATTTTACAAGGAATACTCATGTTAAAACGTCTGCTGTTGCTCAGCCTTTTGCCTTTTTGTAGCTATGCGGAAGAACTGCCCGCCCCGGTAAAAGCAATTGAAAAACAGGGCATTACCATCATCAAACCCTTTGACGCGCCGGGGGGAATGAAGGGCTGGCTGGGGAAATACCAGGATATGGGCGTCGCCATCTACCTCACGCCTGACGGCAAACATGCCATTTCCGGTTATATGTACGACGAAAACGGCAACAACCTCAGCGAGCAGTTATTTCAAAAAGCGCTCTACACGCCGGCGGGACAGGAGATGTGGAAGAAGATGGCCAGCGCCCACTGGCTGCAGGATGGCGACAAGGACGCCCCCATCGTGCTGTATGTCTTTGCCGATCCCTTCTGCCCTTACTGCAAACAGTTCTGGCAGCAGTCCCGTCCCTGGGTGGAGGCCGGTAAAGTGCAGATCCGCACCCTGCTGGTAGGCGTGATCAAGCCGGAGAGCCCGGCCACCGCCGCGGCGATCCTCGCCAGTAAAGATCCGGCGAAAACCTGGCACGATTACGAGCAATCGAACGGCAAAATGGCCCTGACGATACCGAAGGCTATCCCGCCGGAGAAGATGAAAATGCTCAACGTCAATCAGCAGCTGATGGACGATCTGGGGGCCAACGTCACGCCAGCTATCTATTATATGAATAAGGATAATATGCTGCAGCAGGTGGTCGGCCTGCCGGATAAAGAGAAGCTGACTATTATGATGGGTGAAAAAGAGTAATTCCGTCCCGGTGTGGCGCCTGGCGAAACCGACCTCTGGTGCCACTACCGATAGTAAGATATATTAAGCAAAACTTAACTTTATTTGCCCACAATTAAATTCACACCACAAATACTAAGACTCAAGATATTATCGTTAGAAATATTTTAACTTACACTGGCAATAAACAGGACTGTATTAATGGCAAATCTTTACGATCTGAAAAAGTTCGATCTAAATTTATTGGTTATTTTTGAATGTATCTATCAGCATTTAAGCATCAGCAAAGCGGCGGCGATGTTATTTATCACCCCGTCAGCGGTAAGTCAGTCATTACAGCGTCTGCGTCAGCAGTTAGACGATCCGCTATTTGTGCGCGTCGGGAAGGGAATGACGCCCACCACCGCCTGCGTGAATCTTCATTACCACCTGCAGGAAAATCTGGAGCAGCTGGAAAAAACGATCAATCTCAATAACCGCTCCGATCTGCGTAAACGTATTGTAATATATGGCCCCCCGCTGTTCTGTTCAGTAAACAGCCACTTTATGATTAACCAGCTTTGTCATCAGGCCAACTTGCAAATTGAGCATCATAACCTGACCACCACCGAATCGGCTGAGGAGCTGCTGGCATATCGCCAGGCTGACCTGGTGTTCACCCGAATGCCCATCACCAACCGCGCCACCATCTGTCAGCCCTATCAGACGGTGCAGACCCTCGCGGTGTGTCGGACGAACCATCCGCGGCGCGGGGCGCTCACGTCAGTTGACGCGCTGGCGCAGGAGTTTTTCACCCACTATATTACCAACGATCCCGTTATCCAGCGCGTTCAGCAAAGCAGCACGCCCTGGCTGAACCCGCGTAATATTGCCTTTCGCAGCGACTCTTTTATGACCATTCTTAACATGATCAATAAAACCGATCTGATTGGTTTCTTGCCGTCCTATTTATATGATTTTATTTCGCCAGCCATGCAACTTAACATCCTCGATATAAACGAACTTTTTCCAGACATTACGATATATATTAACTACCATCAATCATCCGCACAAAATCATTTTTTATCTGAATTAATCACCATTTTAATGAATGACAGAGAGATATCACGTCCCCAATTCAATAACAGCCAATAACGATCCAACTTATTGACCCTCCCCAAGGGAAAGGAAAGTCGACCATTAATTTCCCGCTCGTCATCGTTTATACTGAGCGAACGGGAATCTCTAGTATTAAAGGATTAATGGTCATGTCGTTTATCAAATATCCCTTAGCGGAATCGGTGCTGCAGGCGACGGAGCAGCGGATCGATTGGGTTATGGATAATTTTTCACGCATTTGCGTCTCTTTCTCTGGCGGAAAAGACTCTACCGTTATGCTCCATTTAACCGCGCAGGCAGCGCGGTTACAGGGTAAGAAAATCAGTGTGCTGTTTATTGACTGGGAAGCGCAGTTCTCCTGCACCATCGCTCACTGTGAAAAACTGCGCGCCCTCTATCAGGATGTTATCGATACCTTTTACTGGGTCGCCCTGCCGCTCACTACCCAAAATGCCCTGACGCAGTATAAGCCGCAATGGCAATGCTGGCAGCCCGGGACCGCCTGGGTCCGCCAGCCCCCCTCCTGGGCCATTACCCACCCGGGCTATTTTTCGTTTTATCAGCCGGGGATGAGCTTTGAAGCCTTCGTCAGCCACTTTGCCGAGTGGTTTTCACAGCGCCGTCCCGCCGCCGTGCTGGTGGGTATTCGGGCAGATGAGTCGCTGAATCGCTTTATGACCATCTCTTCTCAGCGAAAACAGCGCTTCGCCGACGATAAACCGTGGACCACCTCGGCGCCGGGCGGCCACGCCTGGTACATCTACCCGATCTATGACTGGAAAACCGCCGATATCTGGACCTGGTTTGCTAAAAGCGGCCAGCCCTATAACCCGCTGTACGATCTGATGTATCAGGCCGGTGTGCCGCTGCGCTATATGCGCATCTGCGAACCCTTCGGTCCTGAGCAGCGCCAGGGGCTATGGCTGTACCATGTGCTGGAGCCGGAGCGCTGGGCCGCGATGTGCCAGCGGGTGAGCGGCGCGCACAGCGGCGGCGTCTATGCCGGGCATGATAATCAATTCTACGGTCACCGAAAAATCGACAAACCGGACCATTTGACATGGAAAAGCTATGCGCTGTTTCTGCTCGACAGCATGCCGGAAACCACCGCCGAGCATTACCGCAATAAGATCGCCGTCTACCTGCGCTGGTACCAGAAAAAAGGCATGGAAGAGATCCCCGACACTCAACCCGCGGACGTTGGCACCAAAGATATCCCCTCCTGGCGACGGATCTGCAAAGTGCTACTCAATAATGACTACTGGTGCCGCCAGCTCTCCTTCAGCCCAACCAAAAGCAGCCACTATCAGCGCTACCGAAAACGTATGGAAAAACATCGCCAACAATGGGGGATATTATGCAACAACAACTAACGCAGGCGCTGGAGGATTTCCTGCAAACGCTGGATGACGAAGCGCGTATCGAGGCTATCAACGCGTTTCGCCAGGTGCTCCACCAACACAGTCCCTTCCGCTCGCAGCCCGTTGACTGTGTGCTGTGGGTCAAACAGGAGCAGGTTATCCCCAACGACTATAATCCGAATAACGTGGCGCCGCCGGAGAAGCGCCTGCTGCAGACCTCGCTGGAGGCCGATGGCTTTACCCAGCCGGTGGTGGTCATCAGGCAGGGACCGCAGGGGTACGCGATTGTCGACGGTTTTCACCGCCATGAGCTGGCCTGCAGCAAAGCGTCGCTGAAAAAAAAGCTGAAAGGCTATCTACCGGTCACCTGCCTGACGCATGAAAACGCCTCACGCGACGGGCTGATGGCAGCGACAATACGCCACAACCGGGCGCGCGGACGCCACCAGATCCACGCCATGTCAGATATTGTCCGCGAGCTAACCCGGCTCGGCTGGACGCCGCAGAAGATCGGCAAAGAGCTGGGGATGGATGCCGATGAGGTGCTGCGCCTGAAGCAAATTAGCGGCCTGGCAGAGATGTTCGCCGACCGCCAGTTCTCTCAGGCGTGGACCATAAAGTAACTACAGCTCGCACAAACGCGCCGCCGCGGCCAGCAGGGTCTCCGGTTGTTTAGCGAAGCACAAGCGGATCAGCTTGTGCGGGAACGGGTCGGCGCAGAAGACGGAGAGCGGGATCGCCGCCACCCCAACCTCTGTCGTCAGCCAGCGGCAGAAGCTGACGTCGTCAAGGTCGGAGATGGCGCTGTAGTCCGCCAGCAGGAAATAGGTCCCCTCACAGGGCAGGAGCTCCAGCCGGCTGGGGCGCAGCGCCTCAATAAACAGATCGCGGCGTTCACGATAAAAGGCCGGTAGTTCTCGATAGTGATCCGGCGCCTCGCGCAGCATGTCGGCGATCGCCAGCTGCGCCGGGGTATTTACCGAGAAGGTCAGATACTGGTGCACCTTGCGCAGCTCCGCGCTGATGGCCGCCGGGGCCACGCAGTAGCCAACCTTCCAGCCGGTCATATGAAACGTTTTGCCAAACGAAGAGACCGCCACCGCCCGCTCGCGCAATAGCGGATGCGCCAGCACGCTGGCGTGGCCGTCTTCGGCAAAGTTGATATGCTCATAGACCTCGTCGCTGAGAACATAGATCTCGCGTTCGGCAATCGCCTGCCACAGGGCGGCAAAATCCTCGCGTTGCCAGACCGTGGCCGAGGGATTGTGCGGGGTGTTGAGGATCACCAGCCGGGTTTTGTCGCTCAGCGTCGCGGCAAACTGCTGCCAGTCGACGCGAAAATGCGGCGGCTGAAGGGCAATACGGCGTAATTCGCCGCCGGCCAGCGCCACCGCGGGAGCATAGCTGTCGTAGCTGGGATCGAAACAGACCACCTCGTCGCCGCGGCGCACCAGAGCGGTAATCGCCGCGTACAGGGCCTCCGTCGCCCCGGCGGTGACCGTGATATCGCTGTTGACGTCGGGTCGATATCCATACAGCTCCGCCGTCTTGTCAGCGATCGCCTCACGCAGCGCCGGCACGCCGGTCATCGGGGCATACTGATTCGCCCCCTGCGCCACGTGGTACGCCAGACGCTCCTGAAGATAGCGCGGGCCGTCGAAATCGGGAAAGCCCTGCGACAGGTTTATGGCCTGATGCTGCTGGGCGAGAGCGCTCATCTGGGTAAAAATGGTGGTGCCAAGTGACGGGAGTTTACTCTCTGGAATCAATGGGTTATTACTCATTCTTTTTGTACCGATTGTAATGCTGTTGTTGAAGCCACTATAACACGATGTTAATATTTGGCAATCAAGACGCTTAGACGTCTAAATGCTAATGTTATTCCACGCTACGCCCACTCTGGAGAAACCATGATCCGCGCCATCGTGACCGACATAGAAGGCACCACCAGCGATATCCGCTTCGTGCATAACGTGCTGTTCCCCTACGCCCGCGAACGACTGGCCGGCTTTGTGACCGCTCAACAGCACGCTGAACCGGTGAGAACGATCCTCGACAACTTGCGCCGCGAGACAGACGCCCCCGCCGCCAGCACCGCCGACCTGATTGCTACCCTCTTCGATTTTATGGACGAAGATCGGAAATCCACTGCGCTGAAGGCGCTGCAGGGGATCATCTGGCGCGATGGCTACCTCAACGGCGACTTTACCGGCCATCTCTATCCGGACGTGCTGCCGGCGCTGGAGAAATGGAAAGCACAGGGCATTGATCTGTATGTATATTCTTCTGGCTCCGTGGCAGCGCAGAAATTGTTATTTGGCTACAGCGATGAAGGTGATATTACTCATCTGTTTACGGGCTATTTCGATACCCTGGTAGGCGCCAAACGCGAAGCGCAGTCCTACCGCAACATTGCTGAACACCTGGGCCACGCCCCCGGGGCCATCCTGTTCCTGTCGGATATCCATCAGGAACTCGACGCCGCCGAAGCCGCGGGGTTGCGCACTGTCCAGCTGGTACGCGGCGACCGCGACCCGGCAAGCCGCCACCCTCAGGTTCAGCGTTTTGACGACATTCATCCGGAGCAGATCCCAGCATGAGCGCATTAACCCTTTTTTCCGTGAAAGATCCGCAAACGCCGGTCTGGCACAGCACCGACGCCAAAGCGATTCAGGAGCAGCTTAACGCCAAAGGCGTCCGTTTTGAGCGCTGGCAGGCTGACCGCGATCTCGGCGCGGCCCCCAGCGCAGAAACAGTGATTGCCGCCTATCAGCATGCGATTGACAAACTGGTCGCCGAAAAGGGCTATCAGAGCTGGGACGTCATCAGCCTGCGCGCCGATAACCCGCAGAAAGAGGCGCTGCGGGAAAAATTCCTGAACGAACACACTCATGGCGAAGACGAGGTCAGGTTTTTTGTTGAGGGCGCCGGCCTGTTCTGCCTGCACATTGGCGACGAGGTATTCCAGGTGCTGTGCGAAAAGAACGATCTGATTTCGGTTCCCGCCCACACTCCGCACTGGTTTGATATGGGTTCAGAACCGAACTTCACCGCCATTCGCATTTTTGATAACCCGGAAGGCTGGATCGCCCAGTTTACCGGCGACGATATCGCCAGCGCCTACCCACGGCTGGCGTAACGTCGCCCTGTCATCAGCCTTAAACCGCCTGGCGCGCGCTTTCCCGGAGGCGGCACATACCGCGCCTTCTCCGGGATAGCCGACCCGCCGCCGGCGATCCCTGACACCTAAACCGCAATAAACTTCGGCGGGTCAAAGGCGGTGATCGGCGGCAGTTCCTCTCGCCACGGGGCGATCTCCACCCAACAGCTCTGGGCGCTACAGCCCTGTCCCAGACGCGAACTGCCGCGATCCGCGGTTAACACGTTGGGATTACCGTGCTTATCGAGGGATCCTTTTTCATTCGGATCCAGAGGGTCATACCACGCGCCGGTGGACATCTGTACCACCCCCGGCAAAATCTGCTCGCTCAGGTGCACGCCCGCCAGAATCGCCCCACGGTCGTTATACACTTTCACCACGCTGCCTTCGCGAATGTCTCTTGCCTGCGCATCCTGCGGATGCATCCACAACGGCTCACGTCCCTGAATTTTCGTCGCCCGGCTGACGCTGCCGTGGTCGTACTGACTGTGCAGGCGGGCGCGCGGTTGACTGGAGAGCAGATGAAGCGGCCAGCGCGCCGCCTCCTGTCGCTGCCGGGCGGCCTCTTCCTCATCCCACCAGGGATGGCCAGGGCATTCGCGATAGCCAAACCCGGCGACGGTAGCGGAAAAGAGTTCAATCTTGCCGGAGGGCGTGGAAAGCGGATAGCGCTGCGGATCGGCGCGAAAATCGGCGAGAAAGACCTGCGGCCGCGCCGGCGCGCTGTACTCCAGCACCCCTTGCTGCCAGAAGTCTTCGAACGGGGGCAGCGCAATGCCCTCCTCCTGCGCCCGCGGTCTTGACTCCTCATAGAGATGGCGCAGCCATTGCCCGGCGTCCCGCCCCTCGCTGAACTGTTCTCCGAAGCCCAACCGCCCGGCAAGATCGAGGAAAATAGCGTAATCATCACGCGCCTCGCCCACCGGCGGGATCTGCGCGCTCATGGCAATCATAAACCCGTCGTGACCGCCGCTGCCGATATCCTCTCGCTCCAGCGAGGTGGTAGCCGGCAGAACGATGTCGGAGAATTTGGCCTGCGCGGTCCAGTACTGCTCATGCACCACCACCGTCTCCGGACGGCGCCAGGCCTCGCACAGTCGGTTAATATCCTGGTGATGATGAAACGCATTGCCTCCCGCCCAGTAGACCAGACGGATGTCGGGATAATGCAGCTGCTGACCGTCGAACTCATAGGCTTCTCCCGGGTGCAGCAGCATATCGGACAGCCGCGCCACCGGGATGACGCTGTCCACCGCATTCTCCCCGGCGGGCAAGCGCGGGCCGGAAAACGCTTTTCGCACCGCGCCCGCCAGGTTGGTACAGGCATAGCCAAACCCGAGGCCGCCGCCCGGCGTGCCGATCTGTCCCAGCAGCGCGGTCAGGGCTACCGTCGCCCAGTAGGCCTGCTCCCCCTGACGGGCGCGCTGGATAGACCAGGAGATATTCACCATCGTCCGGTGGCGGGCCATCTCCCGCGCCAGGTCGGCGATGCGCTGCGCGTCCAGGCCGGTTATCGCCGCCGCCCACGCCGGGTTTTTCGCCACGCCGTCATGCTCGCCCAACAGATAGGCGCGATAGGGGGCAAACCCGACGGTATGGCTGGCGACAAACGGCTGGTCGTAGAGGGACTCAGCGATCAGCACATAGCTCAGCGCCAGCAGCAGTGCGGTATCGGTGCCCGGCCGAATAGCCAGCCACTCGGCGTCGGCCACCGCGCTGAGGTCATTGCGCACCGGACTGATATTAATAAACCGCGTGCCGTTGGCCTGCATCTTATCCAGCCAGTACGGCAGCATATGGTCATTGGCGCCGCCGCCGTTGACCTGGGCATTGCGCAGCGGCAGACCGCCAATCGCGACAAACAGCTGACACTCCCGCGCCAGCTCGGAAAAATGGGTATGCTGACGGTGCAGCGGGCTCAGCGGCCCGAGAATATGCGGCAGAATGCGCTCGCCCGCAGCGCTGCTATAGGTATTGGTGCTGGCGGTATACCCGCCAAAGCCCTTAAGAAAACGGTGCAGCTGGCTCTGCGCATGGTGAAAGCGCCCGGCGCTGGCCCAGCCGTAGGAGCCGCCGTAAATCGCCTCATTGCCGCAGCGCGCCTTGACCGAGCGCAGCTCGCGAGCCATCAGGTCCAGGGCCACCTCCCAGCTGACTTCGACAAAGGGCTCCTTGCCTCGCCCTTCTCGTGACGCCGGCCCGTGCTGCAGATAGCCGACGCGCACCGCCGGGCGGCGAATGCGCGTTTGGCTGGTCACCGCGTCGGGGAGCGATTGACCGATGCGTGAGGGGTTTTTATCCCAGGGCACCGGCTTAACCGCCACGATCTCGCCCTCGCGGCTCTCCACCTGCCAGGTTCCCCAGTGCATCACCGTATAATTATGCTGTTTCTTCATAGCGCCCGCGTTCTTCTCAGCCTAAGGTTCGTTAAAATAAAGCGGGGAAATGCGGTAATATTCCTTACCCGGCCAGACATTGCTCTGCTAAAAAAAGCGTTAGCCCGCGCAATCTTCTCTTTTTCGCAGTAGAGGCCGTATTTCCCATGCACTCATAATATTAAGAAAATTGTCTTTATCCGCTAAATAAACACAGAACAAACCAAAAATAAAACCACAAAATAAAAAGGCCTACCCGGCATCATGAAATATTTTCAGGTTCTTCATGACAAAATAAACTTTTTCTCTGGCGTTTCCGCGATATAACATTGCCGGCATAACTTAGACTTATTTTGTATTTGAGGTGGCGAGGTGCTTCTTGTCATGCTACCGGTCCGCAACCACCTTCATCACAGGATCATAATAACAATGTCGCAGAAGAGAAAATTATTGCCTGCCGCACTGGGACTGCTTTCCCTTGCCTCGCTGAGCGTCACCGCCGCTGACGCCCTCTCCTTACAGGGAAAAACCATTGGCGTTGCCGTCGTAGGCACCCAGCATTTCTGGGATCGCGAGGCTTTCAAAGGCGCGACAGAGGAAGTGGAGAAGCTGGGGGGCAAAGTCATTGGCGTCGATGGCGGCCGGGATAATCAGGTTCAAGCCAATAATCACGATATTTTACTGTCACGCAAGGTGGACGCGGTAATTAGTATTCTCGGCGACAGCGCCGTCGAACCCAAATTTAAAGCATTACGTGATGCCGGCATCCCGGTATTCACCGTGGATCATGTTTCACAATATTCGGTCAACAATTCCACCTCCGATAACTACACTCTGGGCTCCACCATCGGTCGTTACATGGCGGACGAATTAGGCGGCAAAGGTAATGTGGCTGTATTTAACGCGTTCTCCAGCGCGCTGCGTATTTGCGGAATTCGCTACGATCAGTGGAAATATGTCCTTAAGGATTATCCGGATATTCATATTATCCAGCCTGAGCTCGCGGAACAGTTCGCCAACTCGCCGGAAGACGCGCGGAAGAAAACCCTCGAATTACTCAGCCAGTATCCGAAAGGCAAACTGGATGCCATCCATGTCGCCTGCTGGGATCAACCGGCCATCGGCATCGTCCAGGCGCTGGAAGAGACCGGTCGTGATAAGGACGTGAAAGTGACGGCCATCGATGCCGGCCCGGAGACACTGGAGATCATGGCGGAGCCCGGCAGCCCCTTCGTGGCTAACGTCGCGCAGCAGCCGCATCTGATCGGCCAGACCTCCGCCGATAACGTGGCCCGCTACTTTGCCGGTCAGAAACTGCCGGTGCAAACCTTTATCCCGGTCATACCGGTGAAAGGTCCGCAGGAAGCGAAAGCGGTGTATAAACAGTTGGGATACGGCGAACTGCAGTGATAAATCAACACCCTGGCGGGGAGCGCCCCGCCGCGGGTCTGGTCATGGACCAGATCGGCAAACGTTTTGCCAGCGTAACGGCGCTTAATGCGGTTACCCTGCGCCTCAATCCGGGGGAAATTCATGGCCTGATTGGCGAGAACGGCGCCGGTAAATCGACGCTGATCAAAATCCTCGCCGGCGTCTATCAGGCCGACAGCGGCAGCGCGACCCTCGACGGCCGTCCGCTGCCCCTCGGCAACCCGGCAGCCATCGAAGCCGCCGGCATCCGCGTGATCCACCAGGAGCTCAACCTGATCCCGCACTTTACCGTCGCGGAATCGGTGTTTCTGGGTCAGGAGTATCGCACCCGCTGGGGGGCGCTGGATCGCCGACGGATGAGGGCCGTCACGGCGCAATTTTTCCAGCAAAACTGGCAGCTGGCGATCGACCCCGAACGCCTGGTGCGGGATCTGAGCCTGGCCGAGCGCAAGCTGGTGCAAATCGCCCGCGCGCTGATCGACGGCGCGGCGCGGCTGGTGGTGTTCGACGAGCCCACCGCCCCCCTCGAGGCCCAGGAGGCCAGTCTGGTCTCCTCCGCCATTCTGCGCCTGCGCGACCAGGGCATTGCCATTCTGTATATTTCCCACTACCTCAATGAGATAGCCACCCTCTGCGACCGCGGCACCGTGCTGCGCAACGGGGAAGTGGTCGGCTACCCGGACCGCGACCTGCTGCAGAATACCGAGGCGCTGATCGCCATGATGGTCGGCCGGGAAATCGACCAGCTGTATACCCCGCGCCAGCGCCCGGCGGCAGACAACGGGGCGGCTCCATTACTCTCGGTGCGCCAGCTGAGCGACGGACGGCAGCTACAGGACCTCTCTTTTGATATTCACCCGGGGGAGATCGTCGGCGTCGCCGGCCTGCTCGGCGCCGGGCGCGATGTGCTGGTTGACTTACTCTACGGCTTACGCCCGGCGGAGCGCGGTACGATCCACCTCGACGGCCAGCCGCGACGTATCCGTACGCCAAAGCAGGCGATCCGCGCCGGAATGGCGCTGGTCCCGCGTGACCGCCGTCATCAGGGGCTGATCCTGCCTTTCACCACCGCTGACAACATTAATCTCGCCTCGCTGCCGGAGACCGCCACCTTTGGCTGGGAGCGGCGGGGGCTTGCCGAGCAGAAAGCGCGCGACTGGATAGCGCAGCTGGCGATCCGCCCGGGACGCCCGGCCCTGCCGGTACGCTACATGAGCGGCGGCAATCAGCAAAAAGCGATCCTCGCCCGCTGGCTCGGCACCGATGCCCGGCTGTTTATTCTCGATGAACCCACCCTTGGGGTTGATATCGGCGCCCGCCGCGATATTTACCAACGTACGCGCCAGCTGGCCGATCAAGGACGGGCGGTGCTGGTCTCCTCCAGCGACGCCACCGAATTACTCGGACTATGCGACCGGATCCTCGTCCTCTGGCGCGGCGCGCTGGCGGCCAATCTGCCCACCCGCGGGCTGACCCTCGACGCCCTGCTGGTGGCGATCAATGGCGGACAGGAGCCTTCACCATGAGTACCGCTATCCAGCGTCGCAGCCGTCCGGGCCTGGCGACGCTTATTGAAAAATTCCCCCTGATCCTGTTTCTGGCGCTGCTGGTGTGGCTGAGCGTGCAGTCGCCCTACTTCCTCAGCTGGCAAAATATCAGCCTGATGCTGGTCCAGAGCGTTCCGCTGGCGATCCTCTGTTTCGGCCTGGTCTGCGTCATCGCCGTTGGCGGAGATGACGTGGTCTCCGGCGGCATCGACCTCTCCCTGCCGGCGACCGCGGTGCTCGGCGTCGCGCTGCTCAGCCTTGGGCTGGCCGAATGGCACACGCCGTATCTCCTGCTGCTGGCGCTGCTGGCGGCGGTTTGCCTGCTCTGCGGGGCGATCAACGGCTTCCTGGTGCTGGCGGCCGGCCTGCCGCCGCTGCTGGCCACCCTCTCGACTTCGGTGGCGTTTACCGGCCTGACGGACCTGTTGACCGGCCAGCGGCGCATCGCGGTCAGCGATCCGCTGATGGTCGCCTTTCGCGATAACAGCGTGCTGGGCCTGCCCTGGCCGCTGGTCTATCTGCTGGGGGTGTTTATCCTGTTCCAGTTCCTGCTCCATCACTCCCGCTTCGGCCAGCATGTGCAGGCGGTGGGCGGCAATCGCGATATGGCGCAGATGAGCGGCCTGAACGTGCGCCGCTTAACCTTACTGGTCTGGCTGTTAGCGGGCATCGCCGCCGGGCTGGCTATTCTGCCGCTGCTCAGCCAGGGCTCCGGCAGCTCCAGCGGAACGGCCACGCCGCTGCTGCTGGAAACCGTGCTGGCGACCTTTATCGGCGCCGCCTTCTCGCGTCGTCGGGTGGTCACCATCTGGGGCGCGCTGCTGGGGGCGATTCTGGTTAACGCCCTCTCTAACGGGCTCGGCCTGCTGGGGGTCAATATCTTCTGGATGGGCGCCATTAAAGGCGGCCTGATCCTGGTGGTGCTGGCGGCATCGGCGGTCAGACACAAAGGAGGCGAGGCATGAGCCAAATCACCCTGAAAACCCCAGCGCCTGCGGAACAGACGGTCAGCAGCCCGCTGGCCTGGCTGTCGCGGGCCGGATTCGGCGTCATCACCCTGCTGGCCATTGCCCTGTTCGGCTGGGCGAATCCGGTATTTTTAACCGTGGATAACTGGACCAACCTGCTGCAGGGCAGCGCGATCCTGCTGATTGTGGCGATGGCGATGACCTTGATCGTCAGCGCGGGCGCGATTGACCTGTCGGTAGGCGTCGCGCTCGATTTTGGCGCCGCCTTCGCCCTCGTCGCCCTGAAAACCTGGCATCTGCCGTGGCAGGCGGCGGTGGGCTGCGCCCTGCTCGGCGGGGTGCTGATTGGCCTGCTCAATGCTTTTCTGATCCTCATCTGCCGGATCCGCCCCTTCCTTGCCACCCTTGGCACCTGGTTTATCGCCAGCAGCGCCGAACGCATCTATACCGATGGCGGCGGCGCGATAGCCTATCGGCGGATGGCCCCCGAGTATCACGACCTGGCGGTGGGTAACCTTGGCGGCATCCCCACGCCGGTCGCGATCGTGCTGGCGCTGTGGCTGGCGGCCTGGCTGGTCACCGAGCGTACCCTGTGGGGCAAATATATCCGCGCCATCGGTCAGAACAGCGAAGCGGCGCGCATCGCCGGGATCCGCGATCGCCTGACCATGCTCGGCGTGCTGGTGGCCGCCTCGGCCCTCTGCGCCGTCGGCGGGGTGATCCTCTCCGCCAACCTGCGGCAATTTACCCCGCTGGCCGGGCAGTCTTATCTGATGGACGCCATTGCGGCGGTGTTTATCGGCACCGCCTTTAACCGTCTGGGACGGGTCAGCATCGCCGGCACGCTGGGCGGCGTGCTGTTCCTCGCCATTATTGATAATGGTCTGAATCTGATGGGGCTCAATTATCTGGTGAAGGACGCGCTGGTCGGCGTGATTCTGGTGGTGGCCCTCGCCCTATCCTTCTGGCAGGCGCGCCTGCGCCAAACGCATCGCTAAACGGGAGAACGATGGCAACCTTTGACGCCGTGTTTGTCGGCCTGACTATTCTGGATATCGCCGGGCGCCCGGTGGTGGCGATCCCGCCGCGCGGCGGCGTCGCCTTTATTGAGCAAATTCGCCTCAACCCCGCCGGCACCGCCGCGGGGGCCAATATTAACGCCGCGAAGCTCGGGATCCGCACCGCAGCGGTGGCCTGCCTGGGCGAAGATGAAAAAGCCGACTTTATCCTCGCCAGCTATGCCCGGCTGGGCATCGACTGCTCGCTTATCCAGCGCACCGCGCTGAAGGAGACCTCGGCGACGATCCTGCCGATTCGCCCCAACGGCGAACGTCCGGCCCTGCACTGCCGGGGCGCGTCTGACGCCCTGTTCGTCAGTGAGGCGGAATTTGACGCCGTCCTTGACTGTCGCTTCCTGCATCACGGCGGGACCGGACTGCTGGCGGCAATGGACCAGGGACAGAGCGCGCGGCTGTTGCAGGCGGCCAAAGCGCGCGGGGTCACCACCAGCTTTGATCTTATCGCCCCGAATGAACACACTCTGGAACTGCTGCGGCCCCTGCTGCCGTCGGTGGATTATTTCATGCCTTCCCTGGAGGAAGCCGCCTTTCTCTCCGGGGAGACGCAGCCGGAGGCCATCGCCCGCTTTTTCTTTGCGCTGGGCGTGGGCACCTGCATTCTGAAAGACGGCGAGAACGGCTCCTGGCTTATCGGCCGCGATGGCGCGCTGGAGCATATTGCGCCGTGGCCGGTCGAGGCGGTGGATACCACAGGCTGCGGCGACAGCTACTGCGGCGGGTTTATAGCCGCGCTGGCGCGCGGACTCAGCGTGAAAGCAGCGTGCGACGTCGCCTCGGCGGTGGCCGCGCTGGTGGCGACCGGGATGGGATCGGATGCCGGGGTGGTGGACTGGGAACAGACCCGGGCTTTTATGGCGGCCCATCGCCCCTGACGCTGGACCCGCGCCGCCGCAGGCGCGGCGGCGCAAGCGGCTTAACGCCACTGGTACAGCAGCGGCTCTCCGGCGACATAGCGCTGAAGATCGGCGGCAATCATCGCCGTGTGTTTGGCGATACTCTCCCGGGTAGCCCCGGCGATATGCGGCGTAATAATCACGTTATCGAACTCGGTGACAAAAGGGTGATCGCGCCACAGCGGTTCGCGGTGATACACGTCCAGCGCCGCGCCGCCCAGCGGGCCGTGACGCAGGGCATCAATCAGCGCCGCTTCGTCGACCACCGCCGCGCGGGAGGTATTGATCAGCAGCGCGCCGGGCTTCATGCTGTTTAACAGCGCCGCATTCACCAGCCCGTCGCTGTGCGGTCCGCTGCTCAGATGCAGGCTGACGATATCCGCGTCGCGGAACAGCGCCTCGAGGGTCGTTTTCTGTAGCCCTGGCTCATTGATATCCTCTGCGGCGACGAACGGATCCACCACCCGCACCGCCATGCCGAACGCCCGGGCGATACGCGCCACCCGGCGGCCAATGTTGCCATAGCCCACCAGCCCCAACGTTTTATTGCGCAGTTCACTGCCCTTAAACACTTCATAGGGGCTTTCCGGGCTCACGTCCCAGACCACATCGCGCCGCAGGCCCTGCTGGGTGGCGGCGGCGGCATTATCAGCCTGCGTGAACTCCCCCCGCTTCAGCGCCGCATGGGATTGCGGAATGTGGCGCGCCAGGCTGAGCATCAGGCCAAGCGTCAGCTCCGCGGCGGCATCGGCATTGCGCCCCGGGGTGTAGAGCACCCGGATGCCGCGCGCCTGCGCGGCCTGGGTATCAATATTCACCGGATTGGCGCGGGTACAGGCGATCACCTGCAGGCGCGGACAGGCGGCCATCACCGCGTCCGTCACTTCATCATAGCTGGTCACCAGCACCTCGGCGTCGTGGGCCAGCTCAATCAGCTGGCCGGCGCTGAGTTTCGGTTTGCCCAGCGCCCATCCCTCTACCAGCAGTTCGCCCAGCTGGTGGAAGGCGCTAAGGTCGCCAGCATGCTCGGCGGTAAAAACGATTTTCATGGTTGTACTTCCTGAGAAAGACGTTGAAGAGCGGCCTGTCTGGCCTGCCATACCGGCAGCATCTGCTCGCGCAGCAGGCGATAAACGGGATACAGCGCCGCATAGCGGGCATGCGCCTGAGGGCGCGGCTGATAGCGGGTCTGCGCCAGCGGAGGCGTCTCGGCCAGCGCAGCGACGCTGCGGGCCGCCAGAATCGCCGCCCCGCGCGCGCTCAGTTCGTTAAAGGCGCTGGAGACCACCGTGCGCCCGGTACAGTCGGCGATAATCTGCAGCCAGGTGGCCGAGGCGGCGCCGCCGCCGGTCAGATACAGCTCGCCGCCCTGCGGATAACCCTGCAGCGCATCGACAATGGCGAAGGCCAGGCCTTCAAACACCGCGCGCTGCAGTTCGGCGCGGGTGGTGTGCGGGCTAATGCCGATAAAGCCGGCCCGCGCGTCGGGACTGTAAAACGGCGCGCGTTCGCCATTGAGGTAGGGCTGCCAGAAGACGCCGCCGCTGCCCGGCTCCACGTCCGCGATCGCCTGCTCCAGCCGACCCAGATCGGCGTCCAGCGAAATATGCTGCTGCAGCCAGTCAATGTTTGGCGTACCGGCCTGCATCGGAAACAGCGAGATCACCTGTCCGGCTTCGGTATGGGTGACAAAGCGCGTCGCCTCGTTCACCGTCTGCGGGCCGCGGCAGACGATCCCGGTGCAGCAGGTGGTGCCGAGGATCGTGTAGATGTCCCCTTCGTTGACCGCGCCGCAGCCCAGCGCGGCGCTGCAGACATCCAGCGCCCCGGCGGCCACCGGCGTCGCGGCGGGCAGCCCGGTCAGCGCCGCCACCGCGTCGCTCAGCGTGCCGGCCGGAGCATCCGGGGCCAGCAGCGGGGGAAACAGCGGCAGCAGTTCGTCCAGCCCCATCTCGTTCATCACCACCGAGGACCAGCTGCTGCTCTGCTGATTGAGTAACGAGCTGCTGGCGTCCGTCAGCTCCAGCGCCGCCACGCCGGTCAGGCGAAAGCGGATCCAGTCCTTGGCGAAAAACAGATAGCGCGCGGCCGCCAGCCGCTCCGGCTGATACTGTTTCAGCCAGTACAGCTGCAGGCTGGTATTGCAGGGCTGCAGGTGGGTGCCGGTATCGGCGAAATAGCGCCGGTCAAAGCCGGGCCGGCGCAGCAGGTCGCTCATCAGCGCGTGGCTGCGGGTATCGCTCCACAGGATCCCCGGGCCCACCGGTTCGCCCTGCTCATCGCTGAGCCAGACTCCCTCCCCTTGCCCGGCGAGGCCGATGGCCCGCAGCCGCCCCGCCTGCAGCGCCGGGTGGTGGGCAATCTGGCGCAGAATAGCCAGCACCGAATGCCACAGCTGGGTCATATCCTGTTCCGCGTAGCCATTGGCCGACAGGCGGGGGGAGGTGTTTTCCGCGGCGCTGGCGCGCGCGGTGAAATGCTGATCAAACAGCACCGCTTTCACCCGGGAGGTGCCGATATCGATACCAAGATAAAAATCCATACCTGCTCCGGCTCAGGGCTCGTAGCGGCGGCGCATCAGCTCGCACTCGAACAGGAACTCCAGCCCTTCCAGTTGTCGGCGGGCCTCCTGAATATCTTTCCCCCAGCAGGTCAGGCCATGTCCGCGCAGCAGAAAGCCGTAGCGCAGCGGGCGGGTTTGCGCATAATCGGCAATCCGCGCCGCCAGGGCGTCAATATCCTGATCGTTATCGAAGATGGCGACCGGAACGGTGTCGAGATGGCTGTGCTGCCCGCTGAGGGTTTTCTGCATCTCATACCCCTGCAGCGCCAGCGTGTCGCTTTTTTCGATGCGCGACAGCACGGTGGCGTTGACGGTATGCACATGCAGCACCACGTTGGCCTCCGGGAACAGGCGATAGACCAGCGTGTGCAGGCCGGTCTCGGCCGACGGTTTCCGTCCGGAAGGGGCCTGGTTGGTGGCGATCTCCACCTGCAGGAAATCCTCGGTCGTCAGGCTGCCTTTGTCGCGGCCCGACTCGCTTAGCCAGCACCAGGTGTCATCCTGACGCACCGACATATTGCCGCCGGTCGCCGGCGCCCAGCCTTTCGCGCCGATCCAATGACAGGTGGTAACCAGTTGCGCGAGTCTTTCTTGCCACATAGCAGTTCCTTAGGTTAGCGATGATTTATTTAGCCGTCTAAATGGCTATTTACCCGATACTAACACCGCTAACCGGAGGGAACAATATTTCAGGAAACACACATAAGACAAATGGTTATATCATAAATGCATATTAAATAACCTTTATTCACAGCAATTTAACCAACCGCGGTGAGTCCGCTACGATTCCCTCCTGTCTGGCGCCAAAACGCTGGCGGATTCTGCTGGCTGAAATTCTCCGCCTGCGCCGGGAATACCGTCGCCGCTCTCCTCTGCCCCCGACTGGTGCAAAACATGGCAGAATGCACACTAAAATGGCATTACTCCCCCTGCATCCTGCAATAACTGTGCATATTGCACACCGCGCGCTATTCCCCGTGCCCGGTTTTTCCTGGCACATCTCTTGCTACTTCCGGCTATCACCGCCCATCTAACCAGCCAGAGGTTCCAGGATGTCAAACAGCAATGATTTTCCCCTCGTCGAAGCGCCCGCCGCCGGACGTAAAGGCGTATTTTCCATCGCCATGGTGTTATTCAGCTTTACCTTTTTCACCGGCACGATGTTCGCCGGCGGTAAACTCGGCGTCTCCTTTTCCATCGTCAATCTGCTGTGGATAGCCTTCATCGGCAACGCCTTGCTGGCCCTGTATGCCGCATCGCTGGGCTGGATCGCCGCGCGCAGCGGCCTGAATACGGTGCTGATGGGCCGCTTCTGCTTCGGCGAGATCGGCAGCAAGCTGGCCGATTTTATCCTTGGCTTTGCCGAGCTGGGCTGGTACGCGTGGGGGACGGCCACGGTCGCTATCTCGCTGGTGAAGATCCTCGCCCTGCCCGAGGCGCTGACCCTGCCGCTGATGGTGCTGTTTGGCATTCTGTTCTGCGTCACCGCGCTGGTGGGCTACAAGGGGCTGGACGCGCTGTCGCGCCTGTCGGTGCCGCTGATGTTCGTGCTGCTGGTGGTCTCCATGTATCTGGCGCTGCGCCACGCCGGCGGCTGGCAGGCGATGACCCGCATTGCGCCAGGCGACGCCATGACCTGGTCGGCGGCCATCACCATGGTCTTTGGCACCTTCGCCAGCGGCGCCACCCAGGCGACAAACTGGACCCGGCTGGCCAACTCCAGCCGTACCGCCATTCTCGCCAGCATGGGCAGCTTCCTCGTCGGCAACGGGCTGATGATCGTCGCCGGCGCCTGGTGCGCTATCGTCTATCAACAGGCCGATATCGTCGAAGTGCTGATCCTGCAGGGGCTGTCGGTGGCCGCGGTGATCATGCTGTGTCTCAATCTACTGACTATCCAGGGCCCTACCATCTATAACGTCTCCGCCGCCGCCTGCCATCTGCTGCGCAGCGAACGTCGCCGCACGCTGACCCTCGCCGCCGCCGGGGTGGGCATTGTGCTGGCCATTGGCGGTATGTACGAAATGCTGATCCCGTTCCTCGTGCTGCTGGGCAGCATTATCCCGCCCATCGGCGGGGTGATCCTCGCCGACTACTGGTTCGCCCGCGGCGGGCGCTATCCCCTGCTGCAGAACGCCCGCCTGCCGCGTTTTAACTGGCTGGGACTCGGCGCCTACGCCGCCGGCGCGGTGGTGGCTTATCTGTCGCCGTGGATCGCGCCGCTGGTGGGGATCACCGTCTCCGCGCTGGTCTATATCGCCCTGACCCTGCTAAGCAAGCGTCAGCCTGCCGCCGTCGCGGAGCAGGAGCCATGAGCCTGACGGTCAGCGAACTGCTGGCCCTTGAGGGACTCTCCGCCCTGCGTCTGCGGGCGGGAAAGCAAGGGCTGCAGCGGGCGGTACGCTGGTACTACGTGGCGGAAAATGAGCATATCGCCGAGTGGATCATGGGCGGCGAGCTGGTCTTTATCACTGGCATCAACCATCCCCGGGATGAAGCCAACCTGATCCAGCTGCTGATGGAGGGCAAACAGCGCGGCATCGCCGGGATGGTGATCCTCACCGGCGAGGCCTATATCCACGCCATTCCCGCCACGCTGATCGCCCTTGCCGACGAGCTGGGCATTCCGCTGATCGAGCAGCCCTACCTGCTGAAGATGGTGATTGTCACCGAGCGGGTCGGCACCGCGCTGGTCCGCAGCGAAAGCGCCCTGCAGTCGCAGCGCGACATCCTGATGCAGCTGGTCACCGGCGACTATCCGGACCTGCAGATGCTCCACCAGCGCGCCCTCCACCAGCAGCTCGATTTTACCCGCCCGCTGCGGCTGGCGGCGCTGCGCCTGGAGGGACTGTCCCGCCTGTTTCGCCAGTTTCCGCCCGAACAGGCCGAAGCCTGGCTGCAGCAGGCCCACCGCAGCGTGCGCCAGCAGCTGCAGCTGCAGCTCAACCAGCAGGGCAACCCCTTCCCGCTGCTGGAGCGCAGCAATATGTTCCTTTTCCTGCTGCCGGATGAGGAGGGGGAAGGCTTTCAGCAGAAAAAGTGGCTACAGCAGTGGCTGCAGACGCTGGCGGAGGGAGAAGAGAGTTTGTCGCTGCTCTGCGGCCTTTCCGCGCCGGTCAGGCAGCTGCAGGGCTACCCGCGGGCGCTGTCGCAGGCGCGACAGGCACTGGATCTTTGCGATACCCTGCGGCCGACCCAGCGGATCAGCGACTATCAGCAGCTGGGGTTTATCAAACTGCTGTCCGCGGTCAGCGACCCGGCGCTGCTCAACGATTTTATGCACGACACCCTGGGCTGCCTGATCGAGCCGGGCCGTAAAGCGCCGTGGCTGCTGCTGGAGACCCTCGAGACGCTGCAGCAGGAGAACGGCAACGTGGTGCGGGCCGCCGACCGGCTGGGTCTCCATCGCAACACCTTGCATCAGCGCATCCAGCGTATTGAAAAACTGACCGGCTACCCGGTCAGCCACCCTCAGTTTCATCTCAACGCCTCGGTCGCGCTGGTGATCTGGCGTTTATCGCAAAACCATTTACAGGACCAACCATGAAAATTGTTAACGCCCGCCTGCGCCGCCAGGAGGCGCTGTTTACCCTTGAGCTGCAGGACGGCCTGATTCAGCGCATGACCGCCCAAACCGCGATGCAGACCGCCGACGCAGGCGATATCGACGCCCGGGGCCGGCTGGCGATCCCCCCCTTCGTCGAGCCGCATATTCATCTTGACGCCACCCTCACCGCGGGCGAGCCGGAGTGGAACCGCAGCGGCACCCTGTTTGAAGGCATCACCCGCTGGAGCCAGCGCAAAGCGAGCATCACCCCGGAGGACACCCGCCAGCGGGCGCTGAAAACCATCGGCATGCTGCGCGATTTCGGCGTCCAGCACGTCCGGACCCATGTGGATGTCACCGACCCGTCGCTGTCGGCCCTGCAGGCGCTGCTGGCGGTGAAAAAAGAGGCCGCCGATCTCATCGATCTGCAGATTGTCGCCTTTCCGCAGGAGGGGATTGAATCCTACCCCGACGGTCGGGGGCTGATGACGCGCGCCATCGAGATGGGCGCCGACGTGGTGGGCGGTATTCCGCACTATGAAAACACCCGCGACAAAGGGGTCAGTTCGGTGATGTTTTTGATGGACCTCGCCCAGCGCTATGGCCGCCTGGTGGATGTCCACTGCGATGAAATCGACGATCCGCAGTCGCGTTTCCTCGAAGTGCTGGCGGAAGAGGCCCGGGTGCGCGGTATGGGGGCGCAGGTCACCGCCAGCCACACCTGCGCGATGGGCTCTTATGACAACGCCTACTGTTCGAAGCTGTTTCGCCTGCTGAAAGCCTCGGGGATCAACTTTATCTCCTGCCCGACCGAAAGCATTCATCTGCAGGGCCGGTTTGACAGCTGGCCGAAACGGCGCGGCGTCACCCGGGTGGCGGAGCTGGATCGCGCCGGCATCAACGTCTGCTTTGCTCAGGACTCGATTCAGGATCCGTGGTATCCGCTGGGGAACGGCAATATCCTGCGCATTCTGGATGCCGGACTGCACATCTGCCATATGCTCGGCTATGACGATCTGCAGCGCTGCCTCGACTTCGTCACCGACAACAGCGCCCGGGCGCTCTGTCTGGGCGATAACTACGGCCTCGCCGAAGGCCGCCCGGCTAACCTGCTGATCCTCGATGCGGAAAACGACTACGAGGCCGTCCGCCGCCAGGCGCGGGTGCTAACCTCCATTCGCCACGGTAAGGTGATTTTACAGCGTGAGGTGGAGCACATCCGCTACCCGGCATAAGGCGCAAGGCGCTGCGCGTCGGCGCCTTTCTGTGATACCTTTTCAGGCAGTGTGCGTGACCGACGCCCGCCCGGGCGTCGGCTTCCTGGAAAACAGACGGCGCGAAACGACGATGAGCGATAAAAAATGGATTAAGGCCGAGGATGTGGCCAGACTGGCCGGCGTCTCGCGCTCGGCGGTCTCCCGGACCTTCACCCCCGGCGCCTCGGTGTCGGAGAAGACCCGGCAGAAGGTGCTGAGCGCCGCGGAAGCTCTGGGCTATCAGGTGAATATCATCGCCCGGACGATGATCACCGGCAGCAGTAATTTTATCGGCATCGTCACCGCCGGTTTCGACAACCCGTTTCGCAGCAAACTGCTGGCGCCGCTGGTCCATCAGCTGGCGCTCAACGGCTTTATGCCGCTGCTGATGAACGCTGACGATCCGCAGCAGCTCGCCCCTTCGCTTAAACAGCTGCTGAGCTACCACGTCGCCGGCGTGATCATCACCTCCGGCGCGCCGCCGCTGTCGCTGGCGGAAGAGTACCTGGCGCGCAAGATCCCCGTCACCCTGATCAACCGTCATGCGGACCTCGCCGGCTGCGACCGGGTGTGCAGCGATAACGCCCAGGGGGCGAAGCTGGTGGCGGGCTTGTTCAGTCGTCGAGGCTGGCGGCAGGTTGGCTTTATTGGCGAAAATCGCGAGAACTTCAGCACCCGCCAGCGTTATGACGCTTTCATCGCTCAGACGTCGGGCATGACGGTAACCAGCCGCTTGTGCGACGGCGGCGGTTATCAGGCCGGCCACCAGGCCGCCAGAGAATTAGTTGCTGAAAACCCCGGGGTGCAGGCCCTGTTCTGCGCCACCGATATGCTGGCGCTGGGCGCCCTGGACGGCCTGCGGGACGCCCCCGCCGCCGCCCCGCTACCGGCCATCGTCGGCTTTGACGATATCCCGCAGGCGGACTGGCGCCCCTATCAGCTCACCACCGTTCAACAGAATACCGCCCTGCTGGCCCACCACGCGGTGGATCTGTTGATGACGCGGATCGCCCGCTTCAGCCTGCCCTCGCGCCATCGCGAAGTGCCGGTGAAACTGATTATTCGTCAAAGTGCGAAATGAAAAAATCATTTTATGCTGGTTCGATCACAGAATCTTCTGTGAAACCCGGCCACACTCATTCGGCCCTTCGGGGCTGTTTTTTTCACGCAAAATGCACACGTGTGCAAAATAGGGAGTCACTATGCAATCTCAGGAATCAGAAGCGCTACAGGCCCGCTACCGCCTGGCCTGCGAGCTGGCGAAAGCGGGGGCTGAGCTGGCGTTTGAATACTATCAACAACGCGAAGCGCTGACCGTCGACCATAAGGGCGACGATCTGCAGGATGTGGTCAGCGTGGCCGATAAGCGGGTGGAGGCCTTTGTGAAACAGCGCATTCAGAGCGCGTTTCCGGAGGATGGCTTTCTCGGCGAAGAGAGCGGCGCCCGCCTGTCCGACGCGCGGGTGCTGTGGGTGGTCGACCCCATCGATGGCACCAGCTGTTTCCTCAACGGCTTGCACACCTGGTGCCTGTCGCTGGCGATCGTCGCCGACGGCGAACCGGTCATCGGCGTGGTCTATGACCCCAACCATCGCGAGCTGTTTCACGCCCTGCGGGGCCATGGCGCCTGGCTCAACGACGCCCCGATCCGTCCGCACCCCGCGACGACGGTCAGGGAGGGGGTGATGGGCGTCGGCACCTCGCATCGCGTCACCCCGGCGGACTTTCTGCCGTTTCTGCAGGCGCTGCTCAGCGACGGCGGCATGTTTATCCGCAACGGCTCCGGCGCGCTGATGAGCGCCTGGGCGGCGGCAGGCCGGTTGATTGGCTACTACGAGCCGCACATGAACCCGTGGGACGCCCTGCCGGGGCTGGTGCTGATGCGCGAAGCGGGCGGCGCCAGCAACGATTTTCTGGCGCAGGAGGGGATCCAGCGCGGCAACCCGCTACTGCTGGCCAGCCAGACGCTCTACCCGCAGCTGAAAAAGATGATCCTACAACCATTACATTAACCCTTACGGGTCAGGCTATTTCTGATTATGTACTCTACACAGTAACGATAACTTCATTCACGGACGAACCACATCAATCAGTCAGGCCTCCGACCTGCGGAGAACCACCTATGTCTGGAATTATCGCTTTTTTCCGGGCGTCGCCGCCGAAAGCGGGCGCCGCGTTTGATGAACACCGTTTTCGCCGGGTGCGCTGGCAAACCTTTATCGCCATGACCCTGGCCTACGTCACCTTTTACGTCTGCCGGTTATCGTTCACCGTCGCCAAAAGCGCGCTGGTGGAGCTGGGGATCACCCCGACGGAGCTCGGCATGATCGGCTCCACCCTGTTCTTCAGCTACGCCATCGGCAAACTGGTCAACGGCTTTATCGCCGATCACGCCAACGTGGTGCGCTATATGAGCCTCGGTTTATTGCTCAGCGCCGGGATGAACCTGATGATGGGGATGACCACCAACGCCCTGCTGCTGGCCATCTTCTGGGGGATCAACGGCTGGGCGCAGTCGATGGGCGTCGGCCCCTGCGCGGTCTCGCTGGCGCGCTGGTACGGCGTTAAGGAGCGCGGCACCTTCTATGGCATCTGGTCGACGGCGCATAATATCGGCGAGGCCGTCACCTATATGGTGATCGCCGCGGTGATCGCCGGGTTTGGCTGGCAGATGGGCTACCTGTCCACCGCCGCGCTCGGCGCCGCCGGCGTGGTGCTGCTGGTGCTGTTCATGCACGATTCGCCGCAGAGCAGCGGCTTCCCGTCCATCAACGTCATCCGCGATGAACCGCAGGAGGAGACCGAAGCCCGCGGCTCGGTGTTTAAAAACCAGCTGCTGGCGCTGCGCAACCCGGCGCTGTGGACCCTCGCCCTCGCCTCCGCCTTTATGTACATCGACCGCTACGCCGTCAACTCCTGGGGGATCTTCTTTCTGGAGCAGGATAAAGCCTACTCCACGCTGGAGGCCTCTGGGATTATCGGCGTCAACGCCATCGCCGGCATCGCCGGGACCATCATCGCCGGCATGCTCTCCGACCGCTTTTTCCCGCGCAACCGCAGCGTGATGGCCGGGTTTATCAGCCTGCTGAACACCGCCGGCTTCGCCCTGATGCTCTGGTCGCCGCACAGTTATTACACTGATATTCTGGCGATGATTATCTTCGGAGCAACCATTGGCGCTCTGACCTGCTTCCTCGGCGGGCTGATCGCCGTCGATATCTCCTCGCGCAAAGCGGCGGGGGCCGCGCTCGGCACCATCGGCATCGCCAGCTACGCCGGCGCCGGCCTGGGCGAGTTTCTCACCGGGATCATTATTGATAAAACGGCTATCCTTGAGAACGGCAAAACGCTGTATGATTTCAGCACGTTGGCTCTGTTCTGGGTGGGTACCGGTCTGGGTTCCGCGCTACTCTGTTTTACCACTGCCGCCATCGTCGCCCGGCGCCATGCCGTCGAACGGCAGACCTCGTTCTCCTCATAACCGATTAACGAATTAAGGAAGAAGATATGATGCCTGCAAGACATCAGGGGCTGTTACGCCTGTTTATCGCCTGCGCGCTGCCGCTGCTGGCGCTGCAATCTGCCGCCGCCGCGGACTGGCAGCTGGAGAAAGTGGTGGAGCTTAGCCGCCACGGGATTCGTCCGCCGACGGCCGGCAACCGGGAAGCCATCGAGGCCGCCACCGGACGACCGTGGACCGAGTGGACCACCCATGACGGCGAGCTCACCGGTCATGGCTATGCCGCCGTGGTCAATAAAGGGCGTGAGGAAGGCCAGCACTATCGCCAGCTTGGCCTGCTGCAGGCGGGATGCCCGACGGCGGAGTCGATTTACGTGCGCGCCAGCCCGCTGCAGCGGACGCGGGCGACCGCCCAGGCGCTGGTGGATGGCGCCTTCCCCGGCTGCGGCGTCGCTATCCATTACGTCAGCGGGGACGCCGATCCGCTGTTTCAGACCGACAAATTCGCCGCCACGCAAACCGACCCCGCCCGCCAGCTGGCGGCGGTAAAAGAGAAGGCCGGGGATCTGGCGCAGCGTCGGCAGGCGCTGGAGCCGGCCATCCAGCTTTTGAAACAGGCGGTTTGTCAGGCCGATAAGCCCTGTCCGGTCTTCGACACCCCGTGGCAGGTCGAGCAGAGTAAAAGCGGGAAAACCACCATTAGCGGACTGAGCGTGATGGCCAATATGGTGGAGACGCTGCGTCTCGGCTGGAGTGAAAACCTGCCTCTCAGCCAGCTGGCGTGGGGCAAGATCGCCCAGGCCAGTCAGATCACCGCCCTGCTGCCGCTGTTAACGGAAAACTACGATCTGAGCAACGACGTGCTGTATACCGCGCAAAAACGCGGGTCGGTGCTGCTCAACGCCATGCTCGACGGCGTCAAACCAGAGGCCAATCCGAACGTACGCTGGCTGCTGTTGGTGGCCCATGACACCAATATCGCCATGGTGCGCACGCTGATGAACTTTAGCTGGCAGCTGCCGGGCTACAGCCGGGGAAATATCCCGCCGGGCAGTAGCCTGGTGCTGGAGCGCTGGCGCGACGCGAAGAGCGGGGAACGCTATCTGCGGGTCTATTTCCAGGCGCAAGGCCTCGACGACCTGCGTCGTCTGCAGACGCCGGACGCGCAGCACCCGATGCTGCGTCAGGAGTGGCGTCAGCCGGGCTGCCGTCAGACCGACGTCGGTACGCTGTGTCCCTTCCAGGCGGCTATCACTGCGCTGGGTCAGCGTATCGACCGGCCCTCCGCCCCGGCGGTAGCGATGGTCCTGCCGTAGCGGCCTGGCGATTGCCCGGGCCCGGGAAACCGTTTTTCCAGGCCCGGCACAGGGTCCGCTATCCGTGGTCCGCCGCAAACGCCCCGGCGGCAACTTGCGCCGGGGTGACCACCCCGCTGTCCAGCACCCAGCCGCTAATCAGCCCGGCAGGCGTGACGTCGAACGCCGGATTGTAAACGGCGGCCCCGGTCGGCGCCCACTGTACCGCGCCAAAGCTGCCCGCCACCCCGGTCACTTCCGCCGCGGCGCGCTGCTCAATGGGGATGGCCGCCCCGTTCGGGCAATGGCGATCGAGGGTCGTCTGCGGCGCAGCGACGTAGAACGGGATCTGGTGGTAATGGGCCAAAACCGCCAGCGAATAGGTGCCGATTTTATTCGCCACATCGCCGTTGGCGGCGATACGGTCGGCGCCGACCCACACCGCATCCACCTGCCCCTGCGCCATCAGGCTGGCGGCCATTGAATCGGTGATCAGCTGATAGGGCACGCCCAGCTCGCCCAGCTCCCACGCGGTTAAACGTCCGCCCTGCAGCAGCGGCCGGGTTTCATCGACCCACACGCTGGCCACCTTTCCCTGCCAGTGCGCCAGCGCGATAACGCCCAGGGCGGTCCCCACCCCGGCGGTCGCCAGGCCACCGGTGTTGCAGTGGGTCAGCAGACGGCTACCGGGCTTCACCAGCGCACTGCCCGCCTCAGCGATGCGATCGCACAGCTGTTTATCTTCTTCGACCAGACGCAGGGCTTCCGCTTCCAGCGCCTGCGGGTAATCCTCCCGGGCCAGCGCCTGCTTCATGCGATCCAGATTATTCATCAGGTTGACCGCCGTCGGCCGCGCCGCGCGCAGCGTCTCCAGCGCCTGCTGGAGTTCATCCCGGCTCAGGCCGCGCTGGGCCAGCAGGGCCAGCAGCAGGCTGGCGGACAGGCCAATCAACGGCGCGCCGCGCACCCGCAGGGCGTGAATATGGTCCACCAGCAGCGCAACGTTATCCGCCGCCAGCCAGCGTTTTTCCTGTGGCAAGGCCTGCTGGTCGAGAATAAAAAGCTGATTTTCACTCACCCGCAGGCTGGTGGTCTGTAATGTCTGCATGTCGTTAAATCCCTGTTGCGTTGTTGTATCACATTGTGTCAGGATGAAATCCAGAAGTATAGACGTCTGAACGGCTTAATCAGAATTCGAGGATCGAGGCAATGTCGCAATACCATACCTTCACCGCCCACGACGCCGTGGCTTACGCGCAGCAGTTCGCCGGCATCGACAACCCATCTGAGCTGGTCAGCGCGCAGGAAGTGGGCGATGGCAACCTCAATCTGGTGTTTAAAGTGTTCGATCGCCAGGGCGTCAGCCGGGCGATCGTCAAACAGGCCCTGCCCTACGTGCGCTGCGTCGGCGAATCCTGGCCGCTGACCCTTGACCGCGCCCGTCTGGAAGCGCAGACCCTGGTCGCCCACTATCAGCACAGCCCGCAGCACACGGTAAAAATCCATCACTTTGATCCCGAACTGGCGGTGATGGTGATGGAAGATCTTTCTGACCACCGCATCTGGCGCGGGGAGCTTATCGCTAACGTCTACTACCCTCAGGCGGCCCGCCAGCTTGGCGACTATCTGGCGCAGGTGCTGTTTCACACCAGCGATTTCTATCTCCATCCCCACGAGAAAAAGGCGCAGGTGGCGCAGTTTATTAACCCGGCGATGTGCGAGATCACCGAGGATCTGTTCTTTAACGACCCGTATCAGATCCACGCGCGCAATAACTACCCGGCGGAGCTGGAGGCCGATGTCGCCGCCCTGCGCGACGACGCCCAGCTTAAGCTGGCGGTGGCGGCGCTGAAGCACCGTTTCTTTGCCCATGCGGAAGCGCTGCTGCATGGCGATATCCACAGCGGGTCGATTTTCGTTGCCGAAGGCAGCCTGAAGGCCATCGACGCCGAGTTCGGCTACTTCGGCCCCATCGGCTTCGATATCGGCACCGCCATCGGCAACCTGCTGCTGAACTACTGCGGCCTGCCGGGCCAGCTCGGCATTCGCGACGCCGCCGCCGCGCGCGAGCAGCGGCTGAACGACATCCACCAGCTGTGGACCACCTTTGCCGAGCGCTTCCAGGCGCTGGCGGCGGAGAAAACCCGCGACGCGGCGCTGGCTTACCCCGGCTACGCCTCCGCCTTTCTGAAAAAGGTCTGGGCGGACGCGGTCGGCTTCTGCGGCAGCGAACTGATCCGCCGCAGCGTCGGGCTGTCGCACGTCGCGGATATCGACACTATCCAGGATGACGCTATGCGGCATGAGTGCCTGCGCCACGCCATTACCCTGGGCAAAGCGCTGATCGTATTGGCCGAGCGTATCGACAGCGTCGACGAGCTGCTGGCGCGGGTGCGCCAGTACAGCTGAGCGCGGCCTGTTGCCCTCTCCCCAGCCCTCTCCTCTGGGAGAGGGAGCAAAGCCTAAAAAGTGCAATCTTCTGAGATTGCCCGGCGGCGCTGCGCTTGCGCGGGCCTACAGATAACGGCATAACGGTTTGATATTGCAGTCTTTCGCAGGCCGGGTAAGGCGAAGGCCGCCACCCGGCAGACATGCGAGCACAATAACGAAACAGGTTTGTCATCAGCCAGAAAAAGGCAATTGTCATTGCCTTTTTGCGTTTACCTTGCCCTCACCCCGGCCCTCTGCCACAGGGAGAGGGAGCAAAGCCTAAAAAGTGCATTCTTCTGGGATTGCCCGGCGGCGCTGCGCTTGCGCGGGCCTACAGATAACCGCATGACGGTTTGATATTGCAGTCTTTTGTAGGCCGGGTAAGGCGAAAGCCGCCACCCGGCAGACATGCGAGCACAATTTTGCGTTGACCTTGCCCTCACCCCAGACCTCTCCCCTGGGAGAGGGAGCAAACCCTAAAAAAGTGCAATCTTCAGGGATTGCCCGGCGGCGCTGCGCTTGCGCGGGCCTACAGATAACCGCATGACGGTTTGATATTGCAGTCTTTTGTAGGCCGGGTAAGGCGAAAGCCGCCACCCGGCAGACATGCGAGCACAATTTTGCGTTTACCTTGTCCTCACCCCAGATACTCAATCACCGACAGCCCGCCGTTGTAATCGGTGCTGTAGATAATGCCCTGCGCATCGACAAACACATCGCAGGACTGGATCACCCGCGGGCGGCCGGGACGGGTATCCATCATCCTCTCAGGAGCAGCCGGCACCAGCGCCCCGGTCTCCAGCGGACGATACGGGTTGGAAATATCGTACGCCCGCACGCCGGCATTCTGATAGGTGGCGAAGATAAGCGTTGAGCTGACAAAGCTCCCCGGCCGGTTCTCATGCAGGTTATGCGGCCCGAAGTGCGCCCCTTTCGCCGCATAGTCGATTTCGTCAGGCTGTGGGAAAGTTGAGATACTCACCGGGTTCGCCGGCTCGCGAATATCAAACAGCCAGATCAGCTTCTCGCCGTCCTCCTGATTGTCGAGCACCGCTTCATCCAGCACCACCAGCAGATCGCGATCCGGCAGCGGCAGCGCGGTATGCGTTCCGCCGCCGAACGGCGGGCTCCAGTTGCGATGGCTAATCAGCGTCGGCTGGGTACGGTCTTTGACATCCAGCAGCGTCAGGCCGCCGTCGCGCCAGCTGCCGTAGGCGGTATCCCCGGCAATAATGGCGTGGTGCAGCGCATAGCGTTTACCCTGCGGCCAGTCCGGTGTTTCACCGCCCGCCTGGTGCATCCCCGGCAGCCACCAGCGCCCGGCAACCTGCGGTTTACGCGGATCGGCCAGATCGATGGTCAGGAAGATGTAGTCGGTAAAACCGTCGATCAGCGCGGACACATACGCCCAGCGGCCGCCGACGTACCAGATGCGGTGAATGCCGATACCGCTCAGCGACAGAAAGCCAATTTCACGCGGCTTATCCGGCGTGGAGATATCAAACACGCGCAGCCCGGCGCTCCAGCCTTTGTCCTGCACATCGCTGACCGTGTCACCCACCGAGCGGGTGTAGTACACCTTCTCATCGGCAAAACGGGCGTCGGCAAACAGATCCCGGGCGTTGATCACCAGCAGCAGATCGTCATGCGCCTGGAGGTGCACGTTCCAGGTGCCCGGCGGCGCGGCAATATAGTTGACCGTGCTGGGCCGGGTCGGATCGCGAACATCGACCACGGAAAAACCCTGCGACACCATATGGCCGATATAGGCGAATCCGCGGTGCACCATCAGCTGGACGCCGTCCGGACGACCGCCCTGGTCGCTATGGCCGATCAGCCGCATATTGCGGCTGTATTCTGGGGAAGGTAATGCTGACATAGGGAATTCCTTTCGCCCGGTGGCGCTGCGCTTACCGGGCCTACGGGCGCTGTTGGTTTTCCCCCTCTCCCTGTGGGAAAGGGCAACAGGCCGCCCCCGCCGCCACCCGGCTTCGTTTTATTTGTTTTTCGCTTCCAGCGTCGCAAACCACGGCGCGATAAAGTCTTCCGTCTGGCCCCAGCCCGGAATGATTTTCCCCAGCGTGGCCACGTTCACCGCCCCCGGCTGGGCCGCCAGCAGCGCCTGCGGGATCGCCGCCGCCTTGAAGTCGTAGGTGGCCGGCGTCGGCTCGCCGGCGATCTTATTGGCGATCAGCCGCACATTGGTCGCGCCGATAAGCTTCGGATCCACCGCCACGCTCACCTTCCACGGGCTGCCGGCTTCGCGCATCAGCTGCAGATCCTGGTTGGAAATATCAATACTGTAGAGTTTGATCTCGGTGCGGCCGTTCTCTTTCAGCGCCTTATAGGCCCCCTGGCTAAAGGCATCCCAGGTGCCCCAGATAGCGTCGATTTTCCCTTTCGGATATTTGGCGAGGATCGCCCCCACCTTGTTGGCAGTGTCGCCCTGCACATCGGACGAAACGGCGCCGATCGACTCCAGCTCTTTAATCCCCGGGTTTTGCTTCAGCAGTGTCTGGTAAGCCGCCTGACGGCGCTCCATTGGCGGGAAACCCGCCACCCACAGCTTGACGATGTTGGCTTTGCCGTTGAAGTCTTTCACCAGCTGGCCAAAGGAGAGATCGGTCAGTGAGGCGTCATCCTGCTGGCTGACCGTCACGCCGGGGATCTCGCCGCTCACCGCGGTATCGAACACCGCCACTTTGATCCCGGCGTCCACCGCCTTCTTCACCAGGGCCGTCGAATAGGGGTCACGCCCCTGGGAGAGAATAATGCCGTCGTATTTCTGGCTGATCGCCTGGTTGACGAAGTCCTGGAATTTGGCGTCATCGCCGTTGCTCAGGAAGGTGCTGATTTTGAAACCGAGCTTTTTGCCTTCCTGCAGCGCCCCGGCGACAAACTGGGTGGTGTTATCGTCAGACCCCAGGTTGCGGATCACTGCAATGCGGATCGGGCCATTGTGTTCGGCAATGGCCGCCGGCACCGGCGTCGGGGCGGTGGCCAGCGCCGCCGTCGACTGCAGCAGACCCAGCGTAATGAGAGAGAGTGCGATCTTTTTCATGCGGTTTACCCTGTAAAATGTTAAGTACGGCGCTGAAAATAGGTCAGTGCCAGCGCGCCAGCCAGTACCAGCCCTTTAATAATGTCCATCGCGTAATACGGCACCGAGAGCATCACCAGCCCGTTGGAGAGCACGCCGAGGATCACCGCCCCCACCAGCGTCCCCAGGGCGTTCGGTTTGCCGGAGCCGGCCAGCGAAAAGCCGATCCAGGCCGCCGCCACCGCGTCCATCAGATAGCCGCCGCCGGCGTTAACCTGCGACGATCCGATACGCGAGGCCAGCAGAATGCCGCCGAGCCCGGCCAGCAGCGAGGCAACCACGTACGCCGCCACTTTATAACGCGTGATCCGCAGGCCGGAGAGCCGCGCCGCCTCCGGGTTGCCGCCGATGGCGTACATCCGCCGGCCGTGGGTGGTGAAGGACAGCGCCAGCTGGGCGACAAGCGTCACCACCAGCATGATGATGACGATGGTCGGCACCTGGCCCAACGCGCCAAATGCCGCCGGGAGGGTGCCTTCTGCCATCTCGCCGCTCGGCAGCACCATGTTTTCGGTAATCGACCCGCCGTAGCTGTATGTCATTGCCACCCCCTGAATCACAAACAGGCTGGCCAGGGTGGCGAGCATGTCGGGGATGCGCAGCACCACGATCAGAAAGGCGTTAAACAGCCCCACCAGGGTGCAGAGCGCGAGGGTGATCAGGATGGCTTCGGTGGTCCCCAGGCCGTGCCAGACAAACAGGGAGATCACCAGGGCGTTGGCCAGCGACGCCGTCGATCCGACGGACAGATCGAAGCCGCCGATGGTGAGGGAAATCGACACCCCAATGGCAATCACCGTCACGATGGCTATCGAGCGCAGAATGTTGATGATGTTGAACGGGTCAAGGAAGTTGTCCGAGGCGAAGCCAAAGACCGCCACCAGCAGCACCACGGTCAGCAACATGCCCCACTTATAGAGAAAATCAAAAAATCGCTGACGGCCCGATACCGTCGCGTTCACTGCCAGGGCCTTGCTCACGCTGCCGCTCCTCCGGTTGAATAATAAAGCAGTGTCTCTTCCCGGGCTTCCGCGCCGGGGATCTCCGCCACGATCCGTCCGTCCCATAGTACGCAGATGCGATCGCATAAACCGACCAGCTCGGCGAATTCACCCGAGGCATAAATCACCCCTTTGCCTTCCCGCGCCAGACCATCGATCAGTATGAACAGATCGGTTTTCGCTTTCACATCGACCCCTTTGGTCGGTTCGTCAAAAATCAAAACGTTGGCATCGCCGCGCAACCATTTGCCAATGGCCACCTTCTGCTGATTGCCGCCGGACAGACGGCGCAGCGTCTGACCGGGACCGGTGGCGCGCACGCCGAGGCGGGCAATCACCTCCTCCGCCCAGCGCCAGGCCTGGCGATGGCCGAACAGGCTCCAGCGCGAAAAGTGGTTATCGGCGCTGACCGCCAGGTTCATCGCGATCGGCTCTTCGATGAAAATGCCCTCTTTGCGCCGCTCCTCCGGGACCAGCGCCAGGCCGCGCCCCACCGAGTCGGCGGGATCCCGCGGCCGCCACGGCTGGCCGTTCAGCTCGCCGCGCTGCACCCGGCTTTTGCTGGCGCCGAACAGCGCTTTGCACAGCTCGGTTTTGCCCGCCCCGGCCAGCCCGGCGATACCCAGAATTTCCCCCTTACGCAGGCGCAGCGAGATATCCTGCAGCAGCGCCTCATCGTGCAGCCCTTCCACCTGCAGCAGCACGTCTTCACCGTGCGGTGGACGCGGCGGCGGGAAGATATCGCTCAGCTCGTGGCCCAGCATCTTTTCGACAATCTGTTCCCCGCTCAGCGGCGCCATCGGGCCGCTCTCAATCAGACGCCCGTCGCGCAGCACCGTCAGGGTGTCGCAGATCGCCTTCAGCTCGTGGATGCGGTGCGAAATAAACACCACCCCGATCCCCTGCTGCTGCAGACGGCGTACCACCGCAAACAGGCGTTCGCTTTCATGCTGATCCAGCGGCGCGGTGGGTTCATCGAGGATCAGAAAGCGGCAATGGTGCGACAGGGCGCGGGCCAGCAGGATCTGCTGTTTTTCGGCGAGCGTGCAGCTGTCAATAGAGCGCCTGACGTCCAGCGCCACGTCCAGCTGCGCCAGCGCCTCACGCGCCAGCTGCCGAACCCGCGACCAGCGGAAGGTCGTCCCCGGCTCCGCCAGCCTGTCCAGCATGATGTTTTCGGCAATGCTCAGGCCCGGCACCAGCGCCACGTCCACCTCCTGCTGCACCAGGTGGATCCCCAGCTGTTTGGCATCCCGCGGCGAACGAATAGTGACCGACTGGTTATTGATCGTCACTTCGCCCTGATAATGGGCGTGGGTGCCGCACAGCACCGCCATCAGCGTCGACTTACCCGCGCCGTTGGCGCCGGTCAGGGCATGCACCGACCCGCCATGAAGGGTGAAGGCCACCTTGTTCAGCGCCTGAAAGCCGGAGAAGGCCAGGCTAATGTTATGCATCTCAAGGCGATTCGCGCTCATCACTGCTCCCGTGCGGCAATTAATCTTCTGATTTAACGAATTTTTCATAGCCGCCGCTGGCTGACAACTGCGTAAAAAGCATAAGATACAACGAAATAATATTAGCCATCTGGATGTCCAGACATAACATCAGGTTAGCCCAACACCTATAAGGACAGCTTTCATGAGCAACAGCGAGATCCGCGTCGTGCCCGGCCCGGCCAACTATTTCTCCCACCCTGGCAGCCTTCAGCGGCTAAGCGATTTTTTTAACGCCGACCAGCTATCGCGGGCGGTGTGGGTCTATGGCGAGCGCGCCCTGGCCGGCGCCGAACCTTTTCTGCCGGCGGCCTTCCACCTGCCGGAGGCAAAAAAGATCCGCTTTACCGGCCACTGCAGCGAACGCGATGTGGCGGCGCTGGCGCAGGCCTCAGGTGACGATCGGGCGGTAGTGATTGGCGTAGGCGGCGGCGCGCTGCTCGACAGCGCGAAAGTGCTGGCCCGCCGCCTGGGAGTTCCGCTGGTGGCCATCCCGACCATCGCCGCCACCTGCGCGGCATGGACGCCGCTGTCGGTGTGGTACAGCGACGCCGGACAGGCCCTGAATTTTGAGATCTTCGATGACGCGAATTTCCTGGTGCTGGTCGAGCCGCGCATCATTCTCAACGCCCCGGCGGAGTACCTGCTGGCGGGCATTGGCGACACCTTAGCCAAATGGTATGAGGCAGTGGTGCTGGCGCCGCAGCCGGAGGCGCTGCCGCTCACCGTGCGGCTGGGGATTAACGGCGCGCTGGCGATCCGCGACGTGCTGCTGGCCAGCAGCGAAACGGCGCTGGCGGACCAGCGCCGCGGCGAGCTGAGCCAGGCGTTTCGCGATGTGGTGGATGCGGTTATCGCCGGCGGCGGGATGGTTGGCGGGCTGGGGGAACGTTACACCCGGGTCGCCGCCGCCCACGCGGTGCATAACGGGCTGACGGTACTGCCGCAGACGGATAAATTCCTCCACGGCACCAAAGTGGCCTACGGCATTCTGGTGCAAAGCGCCCTGCTCGGTCAGGATGAGGTCCTTGCGCAGCTGGTGCAGGCCTGGCAGCGCTTTAACCTGCCGGCGACGCTGGCGGCGCTGGAGGTCGATATCACTAACCGCGCAGAGCTTGACCGGGTCATTACCCATACCCTGCGCCCGGGCGAGTCGATTCACTATTTACCGGTGACGTTAACCCCTGAGGTTCTGCGCGCGGCGTTTGAGAAGGTGGAATACTTCAGCCGTTAATCACCCCGACCATCTATACCTAATGATGATTCTCACCACTCTCGCAACGAGGTCATCATGCAGATCGATTTAACAGGTAAGAAGGCGCTGGTTACCGGCGCCAGCCGTGGGTTGGGTCGGGCTATCGCCCTGTCGCTGGCGCGCGCCGGCGCCGATGTGGTTATTACGTATGAAAAATCGGCCGATAAAGCCCAGGCGGTCGCCGACGAAATAAAAGCGCTGGGCCGGCACGGTGAAGCAGTGCAGGCCGACAGCGCCAGCGCGCAGGCGATTCAGGATGCCGTCACCCATGCGGCGCGTTCCCTCGGCGGGCTGGACATTCTGGTCAACAACGCCGGGATCGCGCGCGGCGGCCCGCTGGAGTCCATGACGCTGGCGGACATCGACGCGCTTATCAACGTCAATATTCGTGGGGTGGTTATCGCCATCCAGGAGGCGCTGGTGCATATGTCAGACGGCGGGCGCATCATCAACATCGGCAGCTGTCTGGCTAACCGCGTGGCGCAGCCGGGCATCGCGGTTTACTCGATGACCAAGTCCGCCCTCAACTCCCTTACCCGCGGCCTGGCGCGCGATTTAGGCCCCCGCGGGATCACCGTTAACCTCGTCCATCCTGGCCCGACCAACAGCGATATGAACCCGGAAGACGGCGAGCAGGCCGATGCCCAGCGTCAACTTATTGCGTTAGGTCACTACGGCCAGCCGGAAGACATCGCCGCGGCGGTCACCTTCCTCGCCAGCCCGGCCGCCGGGCAGATCTCCGGCACCGGTTTGGATGTGGATGGCGGTTTGAACGCCTGATCGCACATTTTCTGCAAGCCTCTGTCGCCCGGCAGAGGCCTTTTCGAGCCGCCTCGACGGGTTGCGTTTTGCCGCTTACCTGCGTTTTTTCTCCGCTCTACCCTACCCCATAAGAAATTCGGAATTTATCTAATAGTCTTATTATTTCCTTATATTTTGTGTGGTCGCACAGTGGAGGTACGGATGAAGATTGTCTGGTCAAAAACGGCAGATAAGCCATTTTCTAAAATCGATAGTGGCGGTTAAACGCCGAACCACCACCACCTACCTGCATGAGGAGCATGCCGAATATGACTATTCAGTACATCAAGGATGAAGAAGGAAAAGACCAGTATGTCGTCATTCCTTACAGTAATTACTTTCGTATGCGCCTGGCTCTGCTGGAGTACGACGACGAGGATGAAAGGGACTGGGAAGATATTCCTTATGAATCAGACATCTATGATAACGTCATGCTGCCAGGCGAAGTATGCGACGTGATGCATAAAGAAAACGTCAGCCTGCAGGCTGCGTGGCGCATCCTGCGCGGGATGTCCCAGCAGGAGGTCGCCGAAAAGCTCGGCATCAGCCAGTCCGCCGTGTCACAGCTGGAAGCGCTGGACTCCCGTCCGCAGAAGCGCACCCGCGAGAAGCTGGCGGCGCTCTACGGCTGTAAGCAGGAGCAGATCAGCCTCTATCTGCCGAAAGAGGGTTAACAGCACTTCGCCCCGCCCTTGCCGCCGTAGCGGGCGTCCTGGCGTTCGCGGAAAAATGCTTCGTAGGTCATTGGCGTCTGATCCGGATGGTTGACGCGCATGTGCTCGACGTAGTTGTCGTAATCCGGCACGCCGATCATCATTTTGGCGGCCTGGCCCAGGTACTTACCTGCTTTGGAAAGGGTGTCGAACATAATTCTGATCTCACAGAAAAAGTACGCCGGGTAAGGCGAAGCCGCCACCCGGCACACAGGTTAATGCGCCCCTTTCGCCTGGGTCACTATCGCGTCCAGGTTTTCAGGCATTGGCTCATACGGTGTCTCTTTCGCCGTCGGTTTATTCTCTTTCAGCGCCGCCAGCGCGGTTTTAATCGAGAACAGCGCCAGCACCACCACCACGATCATAAAGAAGATGGTCAGCCCGGCATCGAGACGGTTGTTAAACACCAGCTGCGCCAGCTGCGACTCGGTGTACTGCGCCGGGATTTTGCCGCTGTCGATCATCGCCTGGAACTTGTTGGCAATCGCCAGGAAGCCCACTTTATTGTCCGGGCTGAAGGCCTTCTGCCAGCCGGCGGTGAGGGTACAGATCAGCAGCCAGGCCGTCGGCACCAGCGCCACCCACGCATAGCGCTGACGTTTCATCTTGAACAGCACCACTGCGCAGAGCATCAGCGCCATCCCCGCCAGCATCTGGTTGGCGATACCGAACAGCGGCCACAGGGTGTTAATGCCGCCCAGCGGATCGACCACTCCCTGATGGAGGAAGTAGCCCCACGCCAGCACGCACAGCGCCGTCGCCAGCAGGTTAGCCGGTAAAGAGTCAGTACGCTTCAGGTTCGGGGAGATCACCCCCAGCAGATCCTGCAGCATAAAGCGCGCCGCACGGGTGCCGGCATCCACCGCCGTCAGGATAAACAGCGCTTCAAACAGAATGGCGAAGTGGTACCAGAACGAGACGTCCATCAACCCGCCCAGCGCGCCGTGGAGAATGTAGGCCATGCCCACCGCCAGCGTAGGCGCCCCGCCGGCGCGGGAGATGATGGACTGCTCGCCCACCTCATTCGCGATATGCGTCAACGTTTCCGGGGTAATCGCAAAGCCCCAACCGCTCACCACCTGCGCCGCCGACGCCACCACATCGGTGGTTCCCGCCGGCGCCAGCACCGCCATCGGGCTGTTCATCGCGAAGTAGACGCCCGGGTCAATGATACAGGCGGCCACCAGCGCCATAATCGCCACGAAGGATTCCATCAGCATGCCGCCGTAGCCGATAAAGCAGGCCTGATTTTCATTCGCCAGCATCTTCGGCGTGGTACCGGAGGCAATCAGGGCGTGGAAGCCCGACACCGCGCCGCAAGCGATGGTGATAAACAGGAACGGGAACAGGTTGCCAGTCCATACCGGGCCAGTGCCGTCGATAAATTTGGTCAGCGCCGGCATGGTCAGGGTCGGACGCATAATCAGAATGCCGATCGCCAGACCGACGATAGTGCCGATTTTCAGGAAGGTGGAGAGGTAGTCGCGCGGGGCGAGCAGCAGCCAGACCGGCAGCACCGCGGCGACAAAGCCGTAGCCCACCAGCATCCAGGTGAGCTGGACGCCGGTAAAGTCAAAGAACGGCGCCCAGGTCGGGCTTTCCGCTACCCAGCCGCCGGAGATAATGGCGAACACCAGCAATACCAGCCCAATCACCGACACTTCGCCAATGCGCCCCGGGCGCAGATAGCGAATGTAGATCCCCATAAACAGCGCCAGCGGAATGGTAAAGGCCACGGTATAGGTTCCCCACGGGCTGTGGGTCAGCGCTTTCACCACGATCATCGCCAGCACCGCGAGGATGATCACCATGATCATAAAGGTCGCCACCAGGGCAATCACCCCGGCGGTCGCCCCCATCTCCTCTTTCACCAGTTCGCCCAGCGAACGGCCGTCGCGACGGGTGGAAACGAACAGCACCATAAAGTCCTGCACCGCCCCGGCCAGCACTACGCCGGCGAGGATCCAGATCATCCCCGGCAGATAGCCCATCTGCGCGGCGAGCACCGGACCCACCAGCGGCCCCGCGCCGGCGATGGCGGCAAAATGGTGACCGAACAGCACTTTTTTGTCAGTCGGGACATAGTCGAGGCCATCGTTATGCCGCACCGCGGGCGTCATGCGCGTCGGGTCGACGCCGAGCACGGTTTTGGCGATATACAGGCCATAAAAACGATACGCGATCAGATAAACGCAGACTGCCGCGACGACAATCCACAGCGCGTTGATCTGCTCACCCCGGTTTAAAGCAATGTAGCCGAGGGCAAAGGCTCCGATCACGGAGAGCAGTGCCCAGATAAGGTATTTCCCTGAATTATTCATTGTTGTGGTCCACCGGTAGGGTAATCAGGATGTTACAGTTTGTTTCTAGAACACAACGCAGAATTTAACAACATCGAAACAGCGCAGATGCCGTCCACCCACAGAGATTTGTCTCACATTGCTAGCGAGATCACTTAAGGCAGGAAAATGAATGAAAGGATTATCGTGAACGGTGCCGTTTGTTTGTCGGGTGGCGGCTAACGCCTTACCCGACCTACAGATCCGTAGTCCGGCTAAGCGCAGCGCAAGCCGGGGAAACAGCGGCTTCCTGACCCAGAAACCGTAGCCCTGCTAAGTACAGCCGAGCAGGGATATTCCCGGATGGCGGCGCGCTGCGCCTTATCCGGGCTACCCATTGCGCCGATATGTAGCCCGGCTAAGCGTAGCGCAAGCCGGGGAAATAGCGGCTTCCTGGCCCAGAAACCGTAGCCCTGCTAAGTACAGCGCGAGCAGGGAGATTCCCGGATGGCGGCGCGCTGCGCCTTATCCGGGCTACCCATTGCGCCGATACGTAGTCCGGCTAAGCGCAGCGCAAGCCGGGGAAACAGCGGCTTCCTGACCCAGAAACCGTAGCCCTGCTAAGTACAGCCGAGCAGGGAGATTCCCGGATGGCGGCGCGCTGCGCCTTATCCGGGCTACCCATTGCGCCGATACGTAGCCCGGCTCAGCGCAGCGCAAGCCGGGGAAAGCGTGGCTACTTAGCCCAGCACCGCGGTGCCCAGACGACAGGTGCAGCAGCGCCGCCCCTTCTCGTCATACACCACAATCTCCCAGCTCTGGCTCTGCCGGCCAAGATGCAGCGGGCGGCACTCGCCGCGCACTTTCCCGCTGGAGACCGCCCGGTGATGGGTGGCGTTCAGCTCGGTGCCGACCACGCACTGCCCCTCGTCGGTCATCAGCCAGCCGGCCATCGACCCCAGCGTCTCCGCCAGCGCCGCTGAAGCGCCGCCGTGCAGCAGGCCAAACGGCTGATGGGTGCGGGCATCCACCGGCATCTCCGCCTCCAGCAGCCCCGCCTCCAGCCGGGTGTAGACGATCCCCAGATGCGCCACCAGGGTGTTTTCGCTGCTGGCGTTCAGCGCCGCCAGCGTGAGCGCTCGTTTCCAGGCCATTTACGCCCCCAGCGTCGAGCCGCCGTCCACCACGATATCCTGCAGGGTGATATGGCTGGCATGAGCAGAGGCGAGGAACAGAATGGTATTCGCGATCTCCTGCGGGCGGGCAATCTTACCCAGCGGGATGCCGAGCTTAAACTGCTCGCCGAAACCGCGGATCCGTTGCTGCTCCGCATCGTCGCTGACCCACAGCGTGCGCTGCATATCGGTATCGGTAGAGCCCGGCGAGACCAGATTACAGCGCACCCCGCTGCCCGCCAGCTCAAGGCCGACGGTCAGCGCCAGGCTTTTCAGCGCCGCCTTCGAGGCGCCATAGGCGCTCATGCCGATGCGCGGCGTGTGCGCGGCATCGGAGGCGACGGTGACGATGGCCCCGCCCCGCTGGCGACGGAACTGGGCCATCGTCTGCTGAAACAGGTTGAACGCCCCGCCGACGTTGACCGCGAAGGTCTGCTGCCAGTCTTCCGTGCTTAGCTGGTCGGTGGCGCCCATGCGCAGGATCCCGGCGGCGTTCACCAGCACGTCTAACCGCTCGGTGTTCGCCAACAGGCGGCTGCACACCTCGCGCACCCGGTCGGCATCGGCGACGTCCAGCGTTTCGGTCGCAAACGGGTAGCATTCGCCGTCAAAGGCGAGGTCGAAACCGGTGACGTTGGCGCCGGCCTCCACAAAAGCCAGCGCGGTGGCATAACCGATCCCTTTACCTGCGCCGGTCACCCACACGGTCTGGCTGCGAAAATCCAGCGCCGCCATTATCGCACCTCGCGGGAAAGCAGCGCCCACCAGGCGTCGATGGTCGGGTTTTTCGCCAGCATCACGAAGTCGATATCGCCGTGCACTTTGCGCCAGCGGGCGGCCAGGGCCATCATCCGCACCGAATCCAGACCGTAGTCGATCAGGTTTTCATCATCCAGCGGTTCGTCGGATTCGTCGAGCAGCGGCAGGATCAGCGCGCGCAGCGCCGCTTTGGAGGCCGGCAGCGGCAACAGCGCTTCGGTCATCACCACGCGGCCGGAGCGGCCGGCGACGTATTTCAGCGCCATCAGGTGCTCTTCGCGGCTGAAGTCCGCCAGCGCGTCGGCGACAAAGAACGGTTTGATATCGCGCATAAAGGCGTCGGTGGCGGTGGTCATGCAGCCGATATGGGCATACACGCCGGTGATGATCAGCTGGTCGCGGCCGCTCTCCTTCAGCATCGCCTCCAGCGGCGAGCGATGAAACGCGCTGTAGCGCCATTTCACCAGCACGGTGTCGTCTTCATCCGGCGCCAGGGCGGCAATCACCTGCTGCTGCTCCGGCGAACGGGTCAGCCCCGGCCCCCACATATCATTCAGCAGCGCGCGATCTTCATCGCTCTGCTCTTTCGGCTGGGCGGTGTAGTACACCGGAATGCCGTTCTGTTTGCAGAAGTCGCGCAGGGCGGCGATATTGGCCACCACTTTCTCCATCATCGCGCTGTTTTCGCCCCAGAAATTGAGGAAATACTCCTGCATATCGTGGATCAGCAACGCGGCGCGGGAAGGCTCAAAGGCCCAGCTGACTTTGTTCGCCGGGATATCGCTGGCTTCCGGCAGCACGTAAGCCTGTAATTTAGGGATTGCCATTTTCTGTTCTCCTTCAGCCCAGCTTGCCTTCGGCCAGCCACTGACGTAATTGTTTCTTATCGACTTTGCCCACCGGCGTCAGCGGCAGCGCGGCAACGCACTCCACGCGGTCCGGCAGTTTAAATTCAGCCACCCCCTGCTCGCGCAGGAAGCGGCGCACCGCGACGGCGCGCAGCGGCGAGGTCGCCACCAGGTAAGCGCAGCTCTTCTCGCCCAGCAGGTTGTCCTCAATGCTGACCAGCGCGGCGTGGATCACCGCCTCATGGCGCAGCAGCAGGTTTTCGATCTCTTCGGCGGCGATCTTCTCGCCGCCGCGGTTGATCTGGTCTTTTTCCCGGCCCTGGACGGTGATATACCCGTCTTCATCGATCGATATCAGATCGCCGGAACAGTAAAACCCGTCGGCGTCAAAGGCTTCCGCGTTATGCTGCGGGCTGTTGTAGTAGCCGCGGAAGGTGTACGGCCCGCGGGTCATCAGGCGGCCCACTTCGCCGCGCGGCAGCGGGTTGCCGTCGGCATCCGCCACCCACACTTCATCGTCCGGGCACATCGGGCAGCCCTGGGTATGAATGATCCGCTCAGGGCTGTCGTTAAGGCGGGTGTAATTCACCAGCCCCTCCGCCATGCCGAACACCTGCTGCAGCTGGCAGCCAATTTCCGCCGGGATGCGCGCGGCAAGGGTCGCCGACAGGCGCGCGCCGCCGACCTGCAGCAGCTGCAGCGATTGCAGTTGCGCGTTGCTACCCCATTCGTGAATGGCCTGCAGCCACAGGCTGACCGCCGGCGGCACCAGCGAGGCGACGTTGATCTGATGTTTTTCAATCAGCGGGAAACAGAGGGTGGCGCTGGGGTCGGCGGCGAGGATCACCCGCCCGCCGGCGAGGAAAACGCCCAGCGACCCCGGGGAGCTCATCGCATAGTTATGCGCCGCCGGCAGCGCGTTGAGGTAGCGCGTCTCAGCGTTAATCCCGCAGATCTCGTTGCTGCGGCGGATACTGTAGTCGTAATCGTTATGGGTACGCGGGATCAGCTTCGGCGTCCCGGTGCTGCCGCCGGAGAGCTGGAAAAAGGCCACTTCGTCGGCAGGGGTTGGGTTAGCGATAAAGTTATCCGCCGGGCGGTTAATCTCCGTCGCCAGATCGCGCTCGCCGCCGTCGTTACGCAGCAGCGCCACGCGCAGGGAAGGATGTTCAGCGATAAACGCGTGAAGAAAGCTATCGTCGGCAAACAGCGCGTGCTCGCGGTCGGCGATCAGCAGCGCCGGTTTAATCTGCGCGGCGTAGGCGTTAAGCTCGCTGCGCTGGTGGCTGAACAACGCGTTCACCGGCGCGACGCCGATGCGCAGCAGCGCGAAGAAGGTGATGTAAAACTCGGCGACGTTGCCCAGCTGCACCAGCGCGGTTTCCCCGCGCTTCAGTCCCTGACGCTGCAGAGAGCAGGCAAGGTTGTCCACCCGCTGGTTAAACTGGCGGTAGCTAATGTGTCGATCGCCATCGATAATCGCTACGGCGTCGTTTTCCGCGTGACGGGTGATCAGATTGGTTAATGGCAGATCCTGCCAGTAGCCTTTTTGGCGATAGCGGGCCGCGAACTCATCCGGCCAACGGGTAAATGCAATCATCCTTGCCTCTTAATTCAAGCCAAATACGTTAAGCATGGTGGTCAGTTTGACGCCGGTTTCGCGCCATTCGCCTAGCGGCGAGGAGGCCGGAACGATGCCCGCGCCGGCAAACAGGCGCAGCGTACGCTGCTGCAGACGCGCGCAGCGGATGGTCACCACCCATTCGCCGTTGCCTTCATCGTCACACCAGCCGACGATGCCGCCGAACAGCTGGCGGTCGAAGGGTTCCAGGTCGGCAATCAGGCGCTTCGCCGCCTGGTGCGGGAAGCCGCTCAGCGCCGGAGTCGGGTGCAGCAGGCAGGCCAGCGACATGGCGTTTTCTTCCGCCAGCGCCGTGCCCTCAATCGGCGTCGCCAGATGCCAGAGCGTTGGGGTGGTGATCAGCTGCGGCGATGCCGGCAGCGACAGCTGGCTGCTGCGCGGGCCCAGCACGCTCTTCATCGCCTGGGTCACCAGTTCGTGCTCGTGGCGATCTTTGCCAGACGCCAGCAGCCTGTTGCCCGCTTCGCGGTCCAGCACATCGTCCGGCTGGCGGCGGGCGGAGCCGGCCAGCGGCAGCGAGCTGAAGTGTGGTCCTTCTTTACGCAGCAGCAGCTCCGGGCTGGCGCCCAGCAGCACGCCGCCGTCGGAGAGCGGCACATGGAAGTTGAAGCTGGCGGGGTTCTGGGCGATCAGTCGCTCCATCAGGGCGCCGCTATCGACAGGATCGCGGGTGGTGATATCGATAAGTCGTGATAGCACCACTTTGTCCACTTCCGGCGTGGCGGTCAGCGCGGCGGCGCGTTCCACCATGGCTAAAAACGCATCCTGTTCCGGGATCTCCCGGCGCTCCACCACCTCCATCGTCTCCAGCGGCGCGGCATAGCGGGCGGAACGCTGTTTTTCCGGGCGCGAGAACGCTTCCCAGCGCTCCGGGATATAGAGCTCGGAAGGCTGACAGGTGTCGAACGGGATGGCCCCAACCATCACCGGCTTGCGGATCCCCGCCGCCCGGGCCTCGGCAAAGGCGGCGGCCATCTGCTGTTGGAACTCGCCATTCAGCGCATCGCCGCCGTCGGCGGGCGCTGAGAAGCGGCGGAAGCAGCCTGAGGTGCTAAAACTGCGGTACGGCGACATAAAGAAGAAGCTGTCCGGCGATAAGGTCCGGGTAGATTTCTGTACATCCTCAGCCAGTGACGTTTCCATATCATCCTCCAAAAACGATAAATATATTACGAATAATTATCATTTGTATTTTGGTTGGCTAACCTAAAAGGTATTGCCCGTCATGTCAACCGCGTTACGTCATCGCGCCGCCACTTTGGCTTGCATCCTGTCGGCGCAAAGTTGAAAATGAGACGCATTTATTACCCTTCGAATCAGGATGCGATGACGTGAACTTCTCTTCTTTTTACCGCCGCGGTGCGCTGGCCGGGATGCTGTTGTTTTTAGGAATTACCTCAGCCCAGGCGGCGGACTGGCCGCGCCAGGTCACCGACAGCTACGGGACGCACACCCTGCCGAGCCAGCCGCTGCGCATTGTCTCCACCAGCGTGACCCTCACCGGCTCGCTGCTGGCGATCGACGCCCCGGTGGTCGCCAGCGGCGCCACCACCCCGAACAACCGCGTGGCCGATAGCCAGGGCTTTCTGCGCCAGTGGAGTGAGGTCGCCAAAGCCCGCAAGCTGGCGCGGCTGTACATCGGCGAACCGAGCGCGGAAGCGGTGGCCGCCCAGATGCCGGATCTGATCCTGGTGAGCGCCACCGGCGGCGACTCCGCCCTGCCGCTGTACGATCAGCTCAAAACGATCGCCCCGACGCTGGTCATCAACTATGACGATAAAAGCTGGCAAACGCTGCTTACCCAGTTGGGGCAGATCACCGGCCATGAGCAGCAGGCCAGCGCGCGCATCGCCGACTTCAATAAACAGCTCGTTTCGTTAAAAGAAAAAATGAAGCTGCCGCCGCAGCCGGTCACCGCCCTCGTCTATACCGCCGCCGCGCACAGCGCCAATATCTGGACGCCGGAATCGGCCCAGGGGCAGATGCTCGAACAGCTGGGCTTTAGCCTGGCGACGCTGCCGGGCGGCCTGCCCGCCAGCCATAGTCAGGGCAAACGCCACGATATCGTGCAGCTGGGCGGGGAGAACCTGGCGGCCGGTCTGAACGGCCAGAGCCTGTTCCTGTTCGCCGGCGACCAGAAAGATGTCGATGCCATTTACGCCAACCCGCTGCTGGCGCATCTCCCGGCGGTCGAAGGCAAACGCGTTTACCCGCTGGGCACCGAGACCTTCCGTCTTGACTACTACAGCGCCCTGCTGGTGCTCCAGCGTCTCTCCAGCCTGTTCGGCTAACGCGGGCCGTGCCATCGGGACGGGTACGCGGCCTGAACGCTTTGCCGGGCGGCGCGGCCTGAACACCTTGCCGGGCGGCGCTACGCTTGCACCGGCCTACAATGCTTGCGCCCTCCAGGCCAGTCCTTCGGCCCGGTAAGGCGTAGCCGCCACCGGGCATCAGGACGGGTACGCGGTCGGAACACCTTGCCGGGCGGCGCGGCGCTTGCCCGGCCTACAACGCCCGAGGCCCCGGTACCGTAGGCCCGGTAAGGCGTAGCCGCCACCGGGCAATCGCACCGTACTCAGCTTTCGTTGACTATTTCCGGGCGCTGGAAACGGCGCAGCTCGCGTAGCAGCCCCACCAGCAGCACGCCGACGAGGGCCAGCGCCCAGCCGCTGGCGCTGGCGGAAGCGACCGGCGTCATCACCGCCCCTAACCCGCCGAGCAGCGCCGCGCCGATGGCGTCGCCGGTAACGTTCTGCGCGGTCCACAGACCGTTAATTCGCCCGAGCATATGTTCCGGCGTCTGGGTCTGGATCAGGGTGTACTGCAGCAGCGAGCTAATAGCGCTCAGCCAGCCAAACAGCGCCAGGCACAGCGCGCCCAACGCCCAGTGCGGCATCAGGCTGAACAGCGCAATGGCGACAAAGGAGCACACCGTCGTCGCCAGCATCAGCGCGCCCGGCCGCACGGTCTGGGCCAGCTGGCCGCTGGTCAACGCCCCCAGCGCCGCGCCGAGCGGAATCGCGGCGTACAGCAGGCCAATCTGCCCTGCCGACATCTGCCAGCTCCCGGCCAGCGCCGGATAGAGCACCCGCACCGCGCTGGCCATGGTCAGCAGGCCGCCGAGCAGCGCAATCCCGCCGATAAGCGGACTCTGGCAGAGGAAGGTCAGCCCCGCCAGCAGGGAACGCAGCGGATGCTCGCGCGGCTGCGGAGGCGGCGGCAGCTGTGGCAGACGCAGCAGGGTTAAGGTGGTGATAAAGGTCCCCGCCGCCGCCAGGCCGAAATTCCAGGCCACACCGCCGGAGGCCAGCAGCAGGCCGCCGATCATCGGCGAAATCACCGAGCCCAGACGCACCGTGAGCATAGTGATGGCCCCGGCCTGCATCAGATTTTCCCGCCCCACCAGCGCCGGCGTCGCCGCCAGCAGCGCGGTCACCCCCAACGAGGCGAAGAACCCATCCCAGATCCCCAGCAGGTAGATCGCCGCCAGCGACGGCTCCGGCAGCAGGGCGTTCAGACACAGGCCGACAAAGCCCACGCCGCAGGTGCCGCGCGCCAGCAGGATCAGGCGTTTGCGCTCATAGCGGTCGGCCAGTACCCCCCCCACCATCAGGCCAATAAACATCGACGCGCCGGTCAGCGTCACCGACAACCCGACCTGCCAGGTCGAATGGGTCATCATCTGGATCTGCACCGGGATGGCCACGCCCAGCAGGCCAAGCGACAGAATAGAGATAAAGCGAGCGATAAAAACGGCGCGAAACGCCGGGTGAGTTTTCAGCAGGCTGAGGTTGAGCAGCCAGGATTGTCGGTTCATTACAGCGCCTTGTCGTTATTTTTAATACCCTTTTTACTGTGGGTCATGCTACCATAGCTGAATAAAATCGATAACGATAATTACTATCATTATCATATCAGGGATGTCAGTTATGTCGTTTTCTACGACCGCGGTACGCTCTGTCGCCGTGCCCGGATTGTTGCTGTTACTCGCCTTAGCCGCCGCGCTTAGCCTGACCATCGGCGCCAAATCGTTGCCGATCGGCACGGTATTCACCGCCTTTAGCGGAACCTGTCAAAGCGCCGACTGCACCATCGTGCTGGACGCGCGCCTGCCGCGCACCCTGGCCGGTCTGCTGGCCGGCGTCGCCCTCGGCCTCGCCGGCGCGCTGATGCAAACGCTCACCCGTAACCCGCTGGCCGACCCCGGCCTGCTGGGGGTCAACTCCGGCGCCAGCTTCGCCATCGTCCTCGGCGCGGCGCTGTTCGGGATCACCTCCCCGCAGGAGCAGCTGCTGCTGGCGTTTTGCGGCGCGCTCTGCGCCTCGCTGCTGGTGGCCTTCACCGGCAGTCAGGGCGGCGGCCAGCTGAGCCCGGTGCGCCTCACCCTCGCCGGGGTCGCCCTCGCGGCGGTACTGGAGGGGCTGTCCAACGGCATCGCCCTGCTCAACCCGGACGTCTACGATCAGCTGCGCTTCTGGCAGGCCGGTTCGCTGGATATCCGCACCCTGCAAACCCTGAAAATTGTCCTGTTGCCGGTGGCGATGGCGGGGATCGCCGCCCTGCTGCTGAGCCGGGCGCTTAACAGCCTGAGCCTCGGTAACGATACCGCCACCGCCCTCGGCAGCCGCGTCGCCCGCACCCAGCTGATCGGCCTGATTGTGATTACCGTCCTGTGCGGCAGCGCTACCGCCGTGGTCGGCCCGATCGCCTTTATCGGCCTGATGATGCCGCATATGGCCCGCTGGCTGGTGGGGGCCGATCATCGCTGGTCGCTGCCGGTCACCCTGCTGGCCACCCCGGCCCTGCTGCTGTTTGCCGACGTGATTGGCCGCCTGCTGGTGCCCGGCGAACTGCGGGTATCGGTGGTGAGCGCCTTTCTCGGCGCGCCGGTGCTGATCTGGCTGGTGCGGCGCCAGCCGCGCGGAGGTGGCCTGTGATTGCCCCGTCCCGCCGCCTGATAGCCAGCTGTCTGCTGCTGATGGCCGCCAGCCTGTTGATTTCCCTGCTCGGGCTGGCGCAAGGCCCGGTGCCGCTAACGATTGACCAGGTCTTCTCCGCCCTGTTCGGCGACGCGCCGCGCAACGTCGCGATGGTGGTGAACGAATGGCGGCTGCCGCGGGTGTTAATGGCGCTGCTCATCGGCGCCGCGCTCGGCGTCAGCGGCGCCATTTTCCAGTCGCTGACCCGTAACCCGCTCGGCAGCCCGGACGTGATGGGCTTTAATACCGGCGCCTGGAGCGGCGTGCTGGTGGCGATGGTTCTCTTCGGCCAGAACCTGACGGCGATTGCCCTGGCGGCGATGGCCGGCGGGGTACTCACCTCGCTGGTGGTCTGGCTGCTGGCCTGGCGCAATGGGATCGAGACCTTTCGCCTGATTATTATCGGCATCGGCGTGCGCGCCATGCTGGTGGCCTTCAACACCTGGCTGCTGCTGCGCGCCTCGCTGGAGACCGCCCTTTCTGCGGGCCTGTGGAACGCCGGATCGCTTAACGGCCTGACCTGGGGTAAAACCTGGCCGTCGGCGCCGCTGATCCTGCTGATGCTGGTGGGCAGCGCCCTGCTGGTTCGTCGGATGCGGCTGCTGGAGATGGGCGACGATACCGCCTGCGCGCTGGGCGTGCAGGTCGAGCGTTCGCGCCTGCTGCTGATGCTGGTGGCGGTGGTGCTCACCGCCGCCTCGACGGCGCTGGCCGGGCCCATCTCATTTATTGCGCTGGTGGCGCCGCACATCGCCCGCCGCCTGAGCGGCACGGCCCGCTGGGGATTGACCCAGTCGGCCCTGTGCGGCGCGCTGCTGCTGGCGCTGGCCGATTACGGCGCCCAGCGGCTGTTTATGCCCTGGCAGCTGCCGGTGGGCGTGCTAACCGTCAGCCTCGGCGGTATTTACCTTATTGCATTGTTGATTCAGGAGTCCCGCAAAAAATGAGTGCTGTCCCCTCCCGTTTGCGCGGCGAGCAGTTAACCCTGGCCTACGGGAACAAGACCATCGCCGAGTCGCTGAACGTGACCATCCCTGACGGCCACTTCACCGCCATTATCGGCCCCAACGGCTGCGGCAAGTCGACGCTGCTGCGCACCCTCAGCCGTCTGATGACGCCGGCCAGCGGCCATGTCTGGCTCGACGGCGCGCAGATCCAGCAGTACGCCAGTAAAGAGGTTGCCCGCCGCATCGGGCTGCTGGCGCAGAATGCCACCACCCCTGGCGATATCACGGTGCAGGAGCTGGTGGCCCGCGGGCGCTATCCGCACCAGCCGCTGTTTACCCGCTGGCGCAAAGAAGATGAAGCGGCGGTGAACAAGGCGATGCGGGCGACCGGGATCAGCGATCTGGCGCTGCAGAGCGTCGACACGCTTTCCGGCGGCCAGCGGCAGCGGGCGTGGATTGCGATGGTGCTGGCCCAGGAGACGGCGATTATGCTGCTGGATGAGCCAACCACCTGGCTGGACATCAGCCATCAGATCGACCTGCTGGAGCTGTTGAGCGAGCTGAATCGCGAGAAGGGCTATACCCTGGCGGCGGTGCTGCACGATCTGAACCAGGCCTGCCGCTACGCCACCCACCTGATCGCCCTGCGCGACGGTAAGATCGTCGCCGAGGGGGCGCCGAAGGAGATCGTCACGGCGGATCTGATTGAACAGATTTACGGTCTGCGCTGCACGATCATTGAGGATCCGGTGGCGCATACTCCGCTGGTGGTGCCGCTGGGCCGCCGGTAATTTCCCCTTTCCCCGGCTTGCGCGACGCTGAGCCGGGCTACCTGCTGTAGCCCGAACTCAACCGTTATCCCAGAATCTCCCTGACCACCGGGCCGATGGCTTCAAAGGCCTGCGGGGAGATAATGTCGACGTGGGCGCAGTTCTGGCTGAACACCTCCAGCTCGCCCACCCACGGGCCCCATACGACCTGCGGATCCATCCCCGCCTGCCGCGTCTTCTCCGCCACGAACAGCGTCGCCTTGCCGTCAAACTTCGCGCTGTGTGCGGTGGTTAACAGCCGCACCGCGTCGGCATAGTTGCCTTCGATGGCGCTGAACAGCTCGCCGGAGGCTTGCCCCTGCTGGGCGGCGAGGAACGCTTCGCGCTCGCGGGCAATTTCCGCCAGCACCGCCGGATCCAGCCCGTTCGCCTCTTTCTCCGCCCAGTTTTGCGTCTCCGGCGGCCAGGTATCCAGCAGGCCGAGGAAGGCCACCGCTTCGCCGCGCTGGCGCAAGCGGGCGGCAATGCCCTGGGCTAAGGTGCCGCCGAGCGAATAACCGAACAGATAATAAGGACCGTGCGGCTGCTGCGCCAACAGCGTTTGCAGATGATGCTCGCACACCTCGTCGAGGCTGGCGGCGCCGGCCATCGACCCCTGCGGGCGCGGCGACTGAATACCGGTAATCGACCAGCGCGGGCTGAGATAGCGCGCGAGCACGCTGAACTGCCAGGCGAAGCCGGAGGCCGGATGGAAACAGAACAGCGTTGGGCCGTCGCTCTCGCGCAGCGGCAGAAGCGCATCCAGCCCCAGGCGCTGAGCCTGCTCATCGCTGAGATCGGCGGCCAGCAGCGCGCTCAGTTTGCCCACCGTCGAGGCCACCATCACCTGCCCCGGGGTCACCTGCCGCGCCAGCTGGCGGCTGAGCTGCGCCGCCAGGCGCATCGCCAGCAGCGAATGGCCGCCGAGGGCGAAGAAATCAGCGTCGATATCATTCACCTCGCAGCCCAGCAACTGACTGAAGGCGGCGGCGACAACGGTTTCCATCCCGGGCTCCGGCGGCCGGCCGCTGCGCTCGCCGCCGAGGGTCGGCAGCGGCAGCGCTTTGCGGTCCAGTTTGCCATTGGCGCTGAGCGGCAGGTCGGGGAGCTGCATCAGCACCACCGGGACCATATGCGGCGGCAGCTGTTCCGCCAGCCGCGCTTTCAGCGCCGCGGTATCCAGCGGCAGGCCGGAGTCAGAGACCAGATAGCCCACCAGCTGCCGGGCATCGCCGCCGGTCGCCGCCGCCTGGTTGAAGACGCAGGCGTGACTCACCGCCTGCGCCACGTCCGGCAGGGCCGACATCACCCGGTCAATCTCGCCAAGCTCGATGCGCTGCCCGCGGATCTTCAGCTGATCGTCGCTGCGGCCAAGATACTCCACCGCGCCGTTCGCCAGCCAGCGCGCCACGTCGCCGGTGCGATACATCCGCTCGCCGGGGGCAAACGGGTCGGCGATAAAGCGGCTGGCGGTGAGGTCCGGACGCCCCAGATAGCCCTGCGCCAGCTGAATGCCGGTGAGATAGAGATCCCCCGCCACCCCCGGCGGCACCGGGCGCATCGCGGCGTCGAGAATGCGCAGCCCGGTGTTCCATACCGGCCAGCCAATCGGCACACTGCTGCCGGTCACCGCCGCCAGCTCAGGCCCGCAGGCCGGATACCAGCTGACGTCCACCGCCGCTTCCGTCGGGCCGTACAGGTTATGCAGCGGCGCGCCGGTCAAGCGCTCCCATTCGCGGCACAATTCCGTCGGCAGCGCTTCGCCGCTGCAGAATACCCGCCGCAGCGTGCGGCAGGCGGCCACGCTGTCGGCATCCAGCGAGGCGACAAACGCCGCCAGCATCGACGGCACAAAGTGGGTGGTGGTCACGCCGTAGTGGGCGAAGAACTGCTGCATCGCCTGCGGGTCGCGGTGCGCCTCCGGCTCGGCCATCACCAGCTGCGCGCCGGCGATAAACGGCCACCAGAACTCCCACACCGACACGTCGAAACTGCACGGCGTTTTCTGCGCCACCACGTCGTCGGCAGATAACGGATAACGATCCTGCATCCACAGCAGGCGGTTGACGATGGCGGTCTGACCGACCATCACCCCTTTTGGCCGCCCGGTGGAGCCAGAGGTAAAGATGATATAGGCGGTATGCTCCGGTTTTGACAGCGCCAGCGGCGCGTCATCCGCAACGGCCAGCGGCTGCTGGTAGCAGAGGCTCTCCAGCCCGGGGATATCGCTGAAGCGGGCCAGCTGATCCTCCGTGGCGATCAGCAGCGACGGCCGGGCGTCTTCCAGCATCATCCGCAGGCGGTCGTCCGGGTAGCCAGTGTCCAGCGGCAGCCAGGCGGCTCCCGCTTCGACAATGCCGTGCAGCGCCAGGGTCAGGAACACCGAGCGCGGCAGGGCCACCGCCACGCTGTCGCCCGGCTTCACGCCGCGCTGTCGCAGCAGCTGCGCGAGCGCCACCACCTGCTGACGCATCTCACGATAGCTGAACTGCCAGTTAGCATCCGCCAGCGCCGGAGCATCCGGGGTCTTCCGCGCCTGGTCGACCACCAGCGCGCTGAGGGTGGTGGCGGGCAGCGGCATAGCGGTATCGTTGACCGCCGCCAGCCGGGCCTGCTCGTCGGCGGAGAGCATCTCCGCTTCGCCGCAGCGTAGCGTCGGATCGGCGGCAAACTGCGCCAGCAGCGCGGTCAGTCGCGCCATGTGGCGACGCAGCTCGGCTTCATCGTACCGGGCCTTGTTAGCGAGGAGCTCCAGCGACAGCCCGCCGGTCTCATCCGGGAACAGCGCCAGCTCGAGATCGTTGACCGGGCCTGTGGCGAGGGTGTGGGTCACCGCCTCGACGCCGTCGATATCCACCTGGTAATCAAAGACTTTGACGTTCAGCACCGGGCCGAACAGCGGTTCGTCCCCGGCCGCTTTGCCGCTGTCGCGGACGATCTGCTCGGCGTCATAGCGCTGATGGCGGCGCATCTTTTTCAGCTGCGCGGCGAGGCGCATCGCCAGGTCCGCCAGCGTCTCCTGGGCGTCAATATGCACCGCCAGAGGCAGGACGTTGAGCACCGGCCCCGTCGAGGTCAGCGCCGCTGAGCCCATCCGGCGCATAAAGATAAAGCCCGCCGCGTAGTCCATCCGGTTGCACAGGCGGCCCAGCCACAGCGTGGTGAGCGCCAGCGCCAGGTCAGCGGGCTGACACTGCGGCGTATGGCCGGCCAGGCGGCGGAAGGCGTCGGCGTTCATCGCCAGCTTCATCCGCCAGATATCGCTCCCGGCGGCGCGCCCGCCCAGCGGGGCGGCAGAGAGCGAGGCGGGCGCCGGTAACGCCTGGCGCTGGGCCTGCCAGAAGGCTTTATCCCGCTGCCAGGCCTCGCTGCCGGCGTAGCGCTGGTACTCGTCCACCACTTCGGCAAAGGGGGTGAAAGGCGATTCCGGGGTGGCTTCTCCACGCTGCCAGGCGCGGTAAATGGCGGCGATCTGCCGGGTAATCGCCGGGAAACTGAAGCCATCCACCAGCAAGTGGTGATAGCGCTGATACCAGTACCAGCGGTCGTCGCCGACGCGCAGCAGCTGATGACACACCAGCGGGTTGCCGCCGTCGACGCGCAGATCCTGCGCCAGATCCGCCTGCATCCGCTCCGTGGCGGCGCGGTGCGGATCCGGCGCCGTACGCAGGTCAACGATCGGCGGTTCGCCAAAGGTGCGTTCCGCCGCCAGCCACTGCCAGACTTCCCCTTCCTCTTCCTCAAAGCGCAGGCTGAGGGTATCCGCCTGCTGCAGCCCGGCGACAATCGCCTTACCCAGCAGCGCCGGGTCGAGCGCGCCGCGCAGTTCAACATAGTGGGCCACGCTCCAGGCGCCAGGCAGAGTGGAGAGGCGCTCGGCCATCCAGATCCCCGGCTGCGCGGCAACCAGCGGTAAACGAGTGGTCATGGTCAGCTCCTTATGCCGCATGATAGGCGGGGGTCAGTGTCGGCCAGTTGGCCGCCAGCCAGGCGTTGCACGCCTCGACCGACTGCGGAGGGCACACCACCGTCCAGCCGGCAGGCAGCGCGCAATGCCCCGGCCACAGGCTGAACTGCCGCTGGTCATTGCGCAGAATGTAAAACTGCCCTTGCGGATTGTCGAAGGGGTTACTGAATTGCATATCAAACTCCTGTCGTAAAGCGCTGTGCTAAGGGGGCGACAGCAGAGGCTGCCAGAGCTGGATCAGCCCCGCCGTCAGCCCGCCGCGCCAGCAAAGCGCATCATGCCCGCCGTCAACCTGACGCCAGAAAATCGTCTGCTGCGTTGTGGTGAGTTGCGCCAGCAGCGCCTGGTTGGCGCGAAAAATAATCGGTTCACGCTGGCCCGCTTCCAGCCAGATGCGCAGCCCGGCCGCGGACGCCTCGCCCTGGCGGAGACGTTCGCCGATAAAGCCCGTCCCGCTGCCATCGCGATGCGGCCACCAGTAGGAGCCTGACTGGCTGAGCACGCAGCCAAAGCGCTGCGGCCAGTTGAGGGCGGCGAACATTGCCGCCAGGCCGCCGAAGCTTTGCCCGGCCACCACCGTCCGCTCCGGGCGGTCGCTGAACGGGACGTGACCGCGGACCAGCGGCAGGAGTTCCTCCTGCACCGCCAGCCAGAAATCGCGATGACAGGGCAGCTCAACCCCCCGGCGCTGATTGTCGATCGCGTCGATCAGCAGGTAGACCGCCGGCGGCAGCCTCCCCTCGCGGGTCAGCGCGGCCAGCGGCGACCACACCGGCATGCTTTCGGCCCAGAACTGGCCGTCAAGCAGGATCGCCAGGGGCCGCGTTTGCGGGTCGACGGCCTCGCCGGGGGTGTAGATCCAGACCCGGCGATGGTTGCCCAGACGCGCGCTGCGCCACTCAAGGCAACGGGCGGGAGGATGCGCCTCATTAAGCTGATCCCAACCGGGCTGCGCCGGCGCCTGCGGCATCTCCAGGGCGGAGACGCCATGGCCGCGTCCGCCCCGCCAGCTGTGCGGGTTCAGCGGATCGGCTATCGCCCGCGGCAGCAGTTTGCGCCAGCCTTCGCGCAGCAGCGCGCGGTCCGGCTTATCGGCGCTGAACACCTCAGGGGAAAAATCATCGTCACGGTCGGAGGGAATAAAGCAGTAGCTGCCGCGCCAGGTCGGCGACAGCGTGGTTCGCCAGCACCAGGCGTCGGTCCCGGGCAGACGTTGCAGCGATTGCGGCCGCGCATTTTGATGGTGGTCGGTCACGCCGGTGATATAGAGCCATACCCGACGGCGCGGAGAACGCGTTTCATCCCCCGCCGGATCCCGCCACCAGAACGTCACCTCGATGGCGTCATCCACCGCCCGGGACTGCGGTCCCTGCAGAGTTCGCCACCACTCCTCGCTTCCTGTCGTTAACATTCAGTCATTAACCCTATGTATCGCGTGACTTTTTTAATTAATTGTCATTCTTTATTGATAATATTATTGATAACTATTTGCATTTGCAATAGCGTATTAGCGCGCCGTGGGAAGCGCGTCTTTCACAACACATGTCGAAGAGAGCTTATTCAGCTAGCGACGGAGTGCCTTTGCCCTCTTCCGGCAACATTTATGCCGCCTCCCCTCCCGGTGGGAAGGGGCGTTTGGGGAACGTGGCGACAAAAAAGCAGGAATAACAATGAATAACAGGATCAAATCCCTGGCCTTGCTGGTCAATCTGGGAATTTACGGGGTTGCTTTTCCGTTAAGCGCAGCGGAAACCGCCACCGACGATAAAAACAGCGCCGCGGAAGAGACCATGGTGGTCACCGCCGCCGAGCAGAACCTGCAGGCGCCGGGCGTCTCCACCATCACCGCCGATGAGATCCGCAAACGTCCGCCGGCGCGCGACGTCTCGGAGATCATTCGCACCATGCCGGGGGTCAACCTGACCGGCAACTCCACCAGCGGCCAGCGCGGGAATAACCGCCAGATTGATATCCGCGGCATGGGCCCGGAAAACACCCTGATCCTGATCGACGGCAAGCCGGTCACCAGCCGCAACTCTGTGCGTCTCGGCTGGCGCGGCGAGCGCGACACCCGCGGCGACACCAGCTGGGTGCCGCCGGAGATGATCGAACGCATCGAAGTGATTCGCGGCCCGGCCGCCGCCCGCTACGGCAACGGCGCCGCCGGCGGCGTGGTGAATATCATCACTAAAAAAACCGGCGATGAGTGGCACGGCTCCTGGAACACCTATATGAACGCCCCGGAGCACAAAGACGAAGGCTCCACCAAGCGCACCAACTTCAGCCTCAGCGGCCCGCTGGGCGGCGATTTCAGCTTCCGCCTGTTCGGTAACCTCGACAAAACCCAGGCCGACGCCTGGGACATCAACCAGGGCCATCAGTCCGAACGTACCGGGATCTATGCCGACACCCTGCCGGCCGGGCGCGAAGGGGTAAAAAATAAAAACATCGATGGTCTGGTGCGCTGGGAATTCGCGCCGATGCAGTCGCTGGAGTTTGAGGCCGGCTACAGCCGCCAGGGCAACCTCTACGCAGGCGACACCCAGAACACCAACTCCAACGACCTGGTAAAAGAGAACTACGGCAAAGAGACCAACCGTCTGTACCGCAACACCTACTCGGTCACCTGGAACGGCGCCTGGGACAACGGGGTGACCACCAGCAACTGGGCGCAGTACGAACGTACCCGCAACTCGCGTAAAGGCGAAGGCCTGGCCGGGGGGACCGAGGGGATCTTCAACAGCAACCAGTTCACGGATATCGATCTGGCGGATGTGATGCTGCACAGCGAAGTCAGCATCCCGTTCGACTATCTGGTTAATCAGAACCTGACGCTGGGCAGCGAGTGGAACCAGCAGCGCATGAAGGATAAGGCCTCCAACACCCAGGCGCTGTCGGGGGGAGAAATTCCGGGCTACGACAGCACCGGCCGCAGCCCCTACTCGAAGGCGGAGATCTTCTCCCTGTTCGCTGAGAACAACATGGAGCTGACCGACACCACCATGCTGACCCCGGCGCTGCGTTTCGATCATCACAGCATCGTTGGCAACAACTGGAGCCCGTCCCTCAATCTGTCTCAGGGCCTGTGGGACGACTTCACGCTGAAGATGGGTATCGCCCGTGCCTATAAAGCGCCGAGCCTGTATCAGACCAACCCGAACTACATTCTCTACAGCAAAGGCCAGGGCTGCTACGCCAGTAAAGACGGCTGCTATCTGCAGGGGAATGAAGATTTAAAAGCCGAGACCAGCATCAACAAAGAGATTGGCCTCGAGTTTAAACGCGACGGCTGGCTGGCGGGCGTGACCTGGTTCCGCAACGATTACCGCAACAAGATTGAAGCTGGCTATGCTCCGGTCTATCAAAACGGTAAAGGTACCGATCTCTACCAGTGGGAAAACGTGCCGAAAGCGGTGGTGGAAGGCCTGGAAGGTACGCTGAACGTCCCGGTGAGCGAGACCGTGAACTGGACCAACAACATCACCTACATGCTGCAGAGTAAGAATAAAGAGACCGGCGATCGGCTGTCGATTATCCCGGAATACACGCTGAACTCCACGCTGAGCTGGCAGGTACGCGATGACGTTTCGCTGCAGTCGACCTTTACCTGGTACGGCAAACAGGAGCCGAAGAAGTACAACTACAAGGGTCAACCGGTCACCGGCAGCGAGAAGAACGAGGTCAGCCCCTACAGCATCCTCGGCCTGAGCGCGACCTGGGACGTGACCAAATACGTTAGTCTGACCGGCGGCGTGGATAACGTCTTTGACAAGCGCCACTGGCGCGCGGGCAACGCCCAGACCACCGGGGGCGCCACCGGCACGATGTACGGCGCCGGCGCCGAGACCTACAACGAATCGGGCCGCACCTGGTATATGAGCGTCAACACCCACTTCTGATAGCGGGTTCTCCCTCCCCCGCCCTTGCAGGATAAAGGGCGGGGACAACCGCGGTATACTTGCCTTATGCGCATTCTTCACTCCACCCTGCCGCTGGCCGGCTATCGCTTGCAGCACATCGACTTCGACCCGGCGACTTTTCAGGCTGCCGATCTGTTGTGGTTGCCCTATCACGCCAGCCTGAGCGGCTGGAGCCGCAAGCGGCAGGCGGAGCACCTGGCCGGGCGCATCGCCGCGGTGTACGCCCTGCGCGAGGTGGGAGAAAAACGGCCTCCCGCGATTGGCGATCGGCGCCAGCCGCTGTGGCCCGCGCCCTGGTTCGGTAGTATCAGCCACTGCGGCCAGCGCGCGCTGGCGGTGGTCGCCGACCGGCCGGTGGGCGTCGACATCGAGCGCCGGTTTACTCCACAGCTGGCGGCGGAGCTGGAGAGCAGCATTATCAACGAGGCGGAAAAAAAGGTGCTATTGCACTGCGGCCTGCCCTTCCCGCTGGCGCTGACGCTGGCCTTTTCGGCGAAAGAGAGTGGGTTTAAGGCGACGCCGACGGCAGGCCAGCGCGCGCTGGGGTTCACCGATTTTCAGATCGTGGAAATAACGGCAAGCACCTTAGCGCTTCGGTTTGCGGGGCAACGCTATCCGCTGTACTGGACAGCGTCGGAGGAGCAGGTCGTCACGTTTTGCGCATTGCAGCAGTAAACGCCCGCGCTACACGCGACGGGCGTTCAGACCATCAGCCCCTGTTTTGCACCCGGGCGACGATGGCGGCGGCATCAAACCCGTGGTGTTGGCGCATCCAGCCGCGATCGGCGGCGGCGGCGTACTCCCCGTCCGGGATCCCCAACCGCTGCAGGGTAATGCCCACGCCCGCTTCCGCCAGCACCTCGGCCACCAGGCTGCCCAGCCCGCCGTTGACGTTATGCTCTTCGACGGTGATCACCGCTTTGCACGGCTTCAGCGCCGCCAGCAGCGCGGCGGTATCGCAGGGGCGGATCGACGGCACGCTGACCACTTTCGCCTGAACGCCGAGGTCGGCAAGCTGCTGCGCCGCCTCCACTACCTCATGCACCGTCGAACCGGTCGCCACCAGTGCGACGTCCTCGCCTTCGCGCAGAGTCAGCACGGCGCCGGGTACAAAGCGATACGACTCGTCAAGCAGCTCCGGCAGCGCCTTGCCATCGAGGCGAATATAGACCGGCCCCTGATAAGCAAGGGCATAGTCGATAATCTGCCGACATTCGCGCGGCGTGGAGGGGGCGAAGATCTGGATATTGCCGAAGCCGCGCATCACCGCCAGATCGTCAATCGCATGGTGGGTGCTGGCCAGCGGACCGTAGCTGGCCCCGGCGTTAAGGCCAAACAGCTTCACGTTGGTGTTGTTGTAACAGACATCCACTTTGATTTGCTCATTGGCCCGCGAAATAAGAAACGGCGCGGCGTTACAGGTCACCGCCACTTTGCCGCCAAGCGCCAGACCGGCGGCGGTGCCGACCATACTCTGCTCAGCGATGCCGACGTTCACCAGCCGGCCGGGAAATTGCTTAATAAAGGGGGCGATTTTGGCCGTCGACGTGGAGTCGGCCACCACCGGCACCAGATCGACACCGCTTTCCACGGCGGCGATAAAGGCCTCGACCATGACGTTAGCCAGGTGTTCTGCATTACTCATCTTTCAGTTCCTCCAGCGCCAGAGCGATCTCTTCACCTTTCGGCACCCGGTGGTGCCACTCCGGGCGCCCCTGGATAAAGGAGATCCCCGCGCCTTTCGTGGTGTTGGCAATAATGACGTTTGGTTTACCCTTCTGCTGCAGCCCCTCGATGGCCGCGACCACCGAGGCCATATCGTTACCCTGGCATTCGCTGACCTCCATGCCGAAGGCGCGCCATTTGTCGGCCAGCGGATCGGTATTCATGATTTCGCGCGTCGGCCCGGCCAGCTGGAGGTTGTTCTTATCATTAATAATGACCAGGTTATCCAGCCCGTAGTGCGCCGCCGCCAGGGCGGCTTCCCAGTTACTGCCTTCCGCCAGTTCGCCATCGCCGGTGATCAAAAAAATGCGGCGGGTGCTGTTGCTTTTCTTCGCGGCCAGCGCCAGCCCCACCGCAACAGGCAAACCGTGGCCCAGCGCGCCGGTGTTCAGCTCAATACCCGGCGTTTTCTGCCGCACCGGGTGGCCAGGGAGATGGGAATTGGCATGCTGGTAAGTCTCCAGCCACTCCACCGGGAAGAAGCCGGCTTCCGCCAGGACGCAGTAGTAGCAGCCCACTGCGTGGCCTTTCGACTGGATGTAGATATCGCGCTGCGGGTCGTCGAGCCGATCCGCCGCCACGTTGAGGACCCGGAAATAGAGCGCGGTTAACAGTTCGACCTGCGAAAGGTCAGCCCCGGTGTGGCCGCCGGCCGGACTATTGGCGTTTAAGCGCACAATGTGGCGCCGCACCGCGCGGGCTTTACGCTCCAGCGTCTGAATATCAAATCTGTAGGGATTCATTTCACACCTCTGAATTTATTTTCAGCATGGAATATTTATTCCAGCAAGGACTAAAAAACCAGATATCCCTATGCCGGGTGGTAAGCCTTCTGCCACAGCGCCCTACTCAGGAACATTCTGCCTCCCGCTCCGGACTTAGCCCGGAGAAACACATTGACTTGAAATCGCCTTGAATATATATTCAATGATGATTCTTTATTCGATTATGACCTGGCTGTTTTGTTTTTGTCCATAGTCGATTTTGAGGATTGGCAAAAGTTAGACGCCTGTCACACTTAAGTGTGATTTTTTTTCGCGTATGATAGAAGCCTCTATACCCTAAATAAAATGGCTGCCGCTAAGCGCCTGAACACAGGCGATAAATGATTTTCGAGGATTAATATGGCTAAGCAGGATGAACAACGGCTATTGGTTAAGATTGCCACGCTTTACTACCTGGAAGGACGAAAGCAGTCTGATATCGCCCAACTTCTCTCGCTCTCACAGTCATTTGTCTCCCGCGCCATCACCCGCTGCCAGAAAGAGGGCGTCGTCAAAATCAGCGTCGTACAGCCGTCAAACATTTTTCTGAAGCTCGAAAAAGGGCTTGAGGATCGCTACGGTCTTAAGCAGGCGGTGGTGGTGGATACCGAAGAAGAGGCCAGCGATCATACCATTAAGCGGGCGATTGGCTCCGCCGCCGCCCACTATCTGGAAACCCGTCTGCGGCCAAAAGATCTGATTGGCGTCTCCTCCTGGAGCTCAACCATTCGCGCGATGGTCGATGAAGTTCATGCGCAGAACCTGAAGGCCAGCGGCGTGATCCAGCTGCTCGGCGGCGTCGGGCCCAACGGTAACGTGCAGGCGACGATTCTTACCCAGACCCTCGCCCAGCGCCTGAACTGCGACGCCTGGCTGCTGCCGTCGCAGAGCATTGAGGGATCCATGGAGGAGCGCAACCGGCTGCTGGCCAGCAAGGACGTCGCGGACGTGGTGTCGCGCTTTGACGAGGTGGATATCGCCATCGTCGGCATCGGCATTCTCGAACCCTCCCAGCTGCTGAAAACCTCCGGGAACTACTATCACGAAGATATGCTGCAGGTGCTGGCGGCGCGCGGCGCGGTGGGCGATATCTGCCTGCACTACTACGACAAAAACGGCCATCCGGTGTTACGCGATGATGAAGATCCGGTTATCGGCATGGCGCTTGAAAAGGTCAAAAAATGCCCGAACGTCGTCGCGCTGGCCGGCGGCACTGACAAAGTCGCGGCCATCAAAGGCGCCCTCACCGGCGGCTACATTGACGTTTTAATCACCGATTATCCTACCGCCCGCATGCTGGTCAGCGACTAACCTGCCGCGCTGTTTTTCCTCTCTGCCGCCCTGACGTGCTTTTTTAACCTCAGGGCTGGCTCTGTTAATACATTTAAATTCAATAATTTAGTCAACCAACCCAGCCGTCTGCCGCCGCTTTCGCCGATCGGCGAAATGTGATTGCCAGCACAATTGATGATTTTTCCGGTAGCCCGTCACCGGGTTTGTGGCTTAAGGTATCAAATAAATAATCACTATCGAATATATATTCAGTGATTAAAAAGATGATAACGAAATGTCACATCATGGCCTGCGTAGACGCATGAGACGGTGGAAAAGATCCCGTCTCCGCTGTTCCAGGACACCGGGTGACCGAGGAGAGCACGATGCAGGCGACAGCAAAAGAATTCATCATTGCCCTGGATGAAGGCACCACCAACGCCAAAGCGGTGGTGCTGGATAGCCGGGGTAAGGTTATCGTCAAATTCTCTCAGCCGCTGGCGATCCAAACGCCGCGCGACGGCTGGGTGGAGCAGTCGGGCGAGGCGCTGGTGGCCGCCTCGCTGGCGGTGATCGCCAGTGCGATAGCCCACGTCGGCGCGGAAAACGTCGCCGCGCTGGCCATCAGCAACCAGCGGGAAACCGCCATCGGCTGGTATCGCGACAGCGGCGAACCGATTAACGCGGCCATCACCTGGCAATGCACCCGCAGCGCCGCGTTCTGCGACACGCTGCGTCACGATCGTCAGGAACAGCGGATTAAACAGGCCACTGGCCTGCCGATCGCCCCGCTGTTCTCGGCCTCCAAAATGCGCTGGCTGCTGGATGCGACTGCCGATGGCCACCTGCGCGCCGAACGCGGCGAGATTTGCCTCGGCACCATCGACAGCTGGCTGCTGTGGAATCTGACCGCCGGAGACGCCTTCTGCTGCGACTACTCCAATGCCGCCCGTACCCAGTTGTTGAATCTGCACCGCGGCGAGTGGGACGACGAGATGCTGGCGCTGTTCGGCATTCCGCGCGCGGCGTTACCAGAAATTAAACCGTCGAGCGGCCTCTTCGGCCATACCAAAGGGCTGGCCGCCATTCCGGACGGTATTCCCATTATGGCGATGATCGGCGACTCCCACGCGGCGCTGTTCGGCCACGCGCTCGGCGAAGCGGGCTGCGTGAAAGCCACTTACGGCACCGGTTCATCGGTGATGGCGCCAGTCAAATCGGCGCAGTGCGATATCGAGGCGCTGGCGACCACTGTCGCCTGGCACGATGGCGACCAGCTGGTGTGGGGTCTGGAAGGTAATATTCCCCACACCGGCGATGCCGTCGCCTGGATGGCGGACAGCACTGGCCTGAGCGAGCTCTCTGCCGCCGAGCTGGCCCATGAGCTGAACACCCTTCCCGCCTCCGTTGATTCGACCCTCGGGGTGTACTTCGTGCCGGCGCTGACCGGCCTCGGCGCCCCCTGGTGGGACGACAGCGCCCGCGGCGTGATCTGCGGTCTGAGTCGCGGGGTGAAACGCGCGCATCTGATCCGCGCGGCGCTGGAATCCATCACCTATCAGATTGCCGACGTGGTGGTGGCGATGCGGCAACATGAAGAGTTCACTCTGACGGCGCTGATGGTGGACGGCGGGCCGACCAACAATGACTGGCTGATGCAATACCAGGCCGATCTGCTCGGCTGCCCGGTGATGCGCAGCGACGTACCGGAGCTGTCCGCCATCGGCGCGGCGTTGCTGGCGCGCAAAGCGCTCCATCCGGGGTCGACCGCCGACCTGCAGGCCTTCTTAACCGAACACAGCACCTTTCAGCCCGATATGGCCCGCCACCAGCGCTTGCAAACGCGCTGGCAGGAGTGGCGCCATGCGGTCGACCGAACATTATGGAAACCGGACTCGCCAGCCTGACCGCCAGACTGCGCGACGACATGCATTCACTTATCACAGGAGAAACCCGGCCCATAACGATATCGCTATCCCTGAATGTATTCAGGGGAAATTTCAGACCGTAAAAGCCTGCCCGCTCAGGGGCTCATTTGTTCGAATATAAAAATACAGGAACAGAGTCATGAAATTACGTAAAACCCTTTTAACCGCTGCTACCCTGACCGCCTTATCCTTTGCCGCGCACGCCGCGGAGAAAGGCACCATAATGATCATGGTCAACTCGCTGGATAACCCGTATTACGCCTCGGAAGCCAAAGGCGCCAGTGAAAAAGCGCAAGCTCTCGGCTATAAAACCACCGTGCTGTCCCATGGCGAAGATGTCAAAAAGCAGAATGAGCTTATCGACACCGCCATTGGTAAAAAGGTGCAGGGCATTATTCTTGATAACGCCGACTCCACCGCCAGCGTCGCCGCCATTGAAAAGGCCAAAAAAGCCGGCATTCCGGTGGTCTTAATTAACCGTGAAATTCCGGTTGATGATGTGGCGCTGGAACAAATTACCCACAATAACTTCCAGGCCGGCTCCGAGGTCGCCAACGTCTTCGTCGAGAAGATGGCGGAGAAAGGCAAATACGCCGAGCTGACCTGCAACCTCGCCGATAATAACTGCGTCACCCGTTCTAAATCTTTCCATCAGGTCATTGACCAGTATCCGGATATGGTCAGCGTAGCCAAACAGGATGCCAAAGGGACCCTGATCGACGGCAAGCGCATCATGGACAGCATTCTGCAGGCTCACCCGGACGTGAAAGGCGTGATCTGCGGCAACGGGCCGGTGGCCCTCGGCGCGATTGCGGCGCTGAAGGCGGCCAACCGCAGCGATGTGATCGTCGTCGGCATCGACGGCAGCAACGATGAGCGCGACGCCGTGAAGGCCGGCACCCTGCAGGCGACCGTGATGCTGCAGGCGCAGGCCATCGCCGCTCAGGGCGTCACCGATCTGGATAATTACCTGCAAAAAGGCGAAAAGCCGGCTAAACAGCGCGTGATGTTCCGCGGCATCCTGATTACTCAGGATAACGCCGATAAAGTCCAGGATTTCAACATTAAGTCCTGAGTTCGGGTGGTTGCGCCCCTGCGGGGGCGCAGAGGAGAGCATTATGTTTAAGAAAACCTGTCTGACGCTGGCCGTGCTGGCGCTTGGGGGCTGTCGCATCGTCTCGCAGCAGGAGCTGGCAGACCTGAAATCGCCGCCCAACCCGCATATGGCAAATATGGATAAAACCTGGCAGCAGAGCATCGTACCGCAGGTGGTGACGAAAGCGCGCCCGGCGGCGGAATTGATGAGCGCGCTCAAGGCGGCAAAAGACATTGATAGCGCCTGCAAAACCCTCGGCTACCGCGCGCAGGACGAAAACCCCTGCATCTTCTACGTCAAGGTTTCAGGTACTGTCAGCAAACTCGATACCGCCTCGCGCAGCGGCAAGATGACCCTGTCCGACCCCAGCGTCGGCAAGGTGACGGTGCAGATTGGCCCCACCCTGCGCGGCACCCAGCTGCGCGACGGCTACAGCGGCGCCAGCTATCAGGACTTTAATGACCAGGTGCTGTTCGGCGAGTACAGCAAGAATATCAACAGCCAGGCAGTCAAAATGATTCAGACCGCCAACCTCAAAACCGGCGACAGCGTGGAGGTCTACGGCGTCTTCTCGGCCTGGGATATTCCGCCAACTCTCCCGGAAATTACCCCGGCGAAAATCGTTCACGCGGGGGGGCAATAATATGGCGCCGCAAGAACTCGTCGCTCCCCAGCCCGCTGAGTCCGAAGTGATTATCGAAACCCGCGGCCTGTCACGCGTCTATCCCGGCGTGACCGCCCTGGATAATGTCAATTACCGGGTCTATCGAAATAAGGTCAACGTGCTGATCGGAGAAAATGGTGCGGGTAAATCCACCATGATGAAAATGCTTGCCGGTGTGGAAACGCCCTCCTCCGGGCAAATTATTCTCGATGGCGAAGCGGTTTCATTACATTCGACTCATCAGGCAGAAAAACTCGGCATCAGCATTATTTTCCAGGAGCTGAATTTATTTCCCAATATGAATGTGATGGACAACATCTTCATGGCAAATGAATTCTTTCAGAAAGGACGCATCAACGAAAAATACCAGTACGCGCTGGCCAAATCGCTGCTGGAGCGACTGGAGCTGGATGTCGATCCCTACACCCCGCTGGGCGAACTCGGTATCGGCCACCAGCAGTTAGTCGAGATTGCCCGCGCGCTGTCGAAAGACACCCGGGTGCTGATCATGGACGAACCCACCTCGGCGCTCAGCCAGTCTGAGGTGAAAGTGCTGTTCAAGGTGATCGCGCAGCTTAAGCGCCGCGGGGTGACCATTATCTATATCTCGCATCGCCTCGAAGAGCTGATGGAGATCGGCGACAACATCACCATTTTCCGCGACGGTCGCTTTATCAGCGAGCGTCACGTCAGCGACGCCAGCGTGCCGTGGATCATTGAGCAGATGGTCGGCGATAAGAAAAAACACTTTGATTATCAACCGGCGCCAAAAGGCAACGCGGTGCTTGACGTCAAGGGGCTGACCGCGCTGCATCCCAGCGGCGGCTACAAGCTCAATGACGTTACCTTCACTCTTAGCAAAGGTGAAGTGATCGGCATTTACGGCCTGCTGGGGGCCGGACGCACCGAGCTGTTTAAAGGTCTGGTGGGGCTGATGCCCTGCCAGCGCGGCGAGGTGCATCTCAACGGCGAAAGCATCGGCAAATCACGCTTTCAGCAGCGTCTGAAAAAGGGGCTGGCGCTGGTGCCGGAGGACCGCCAGGGCGAAGGCGTGGTGCAGATGATGTCGATTCAGGCCAACATGACGCTCTCTGATTTCAGCCTGCAGGGGTTTCGCCGCGCCTGGCGCTGGTTGAATCCGCAAAAAGAAGAGACCTGCGTGAAAACGATGATCCAGCAGCTGGCGATCAAGGTCAGCGACGCCAATTTGCCCATCACCTCGCTGAGCGGCGGTAATCAACAAAAAGTGGTGCTGGGTAAAGCGCTGATGACCCAACCGCAGGTGGTGTTCCTCGACGAACCGACGCGCGGCATCGACGTCGGCGCGAAAACCGACGTCTATCACCTGATCGGCAAAATGGCCCAGCAGGGGCTGGCGGTGATGTTTTCATCTTCAGAGCTGGATGAGGTGATGGCCCTGGCCGACCGCATCCTGGTGATGGCCGATGGCCGCATTACCGCCGATCTACCGCGTCATGCGGTGACCCGCGAACAGTTAATCGCGGCTTCAACACCTCAAGATTAATCAGGCTGGAATCCATCATGAACCAGAAATATATGATTTATATGTACCTGCTGAAGGCCCGCACCTTTATCGCCCTGCTGCTGGTGATCGCATTCTTCAGCGTGATGGTACCCAACTTCCTGACCGCCTCTAACCTGCTGATCATGACCCAGCACGTGGCGATCACCGGCCTGCTGGCCATCGGCATGACGCTGGTCATTCTCACCGGCGGCATTGATTTGTCCGTCGGCGCGGTGGCGGGGATCTGCGGCATGGTGGCGGGCGCGCTGCTGACCAACGGCCTGCCGCTGTGGAACGGCGACATCCTCTTCTTTAACGTCCCGGAAGTGATCCTCTGCGTGGCGATCTTCGGCGTACTGGTCGGCCTGGTGAACGGCGCGGTGATCACCCGCTTCGGCGTGGCGCCGTTTATCTGCACCTTAGGCATGATGTACGTCGCCCGCGGCTCCGCGCTGCTGTTTAACGACGGGAGCACCTACCCCAATCTCAACGGTATGGAAGCGCTGGGCAACACCGGTTTCGCCACCCTCGGCTCCGGCACTCTGCTCGGCGTCTATCTTCCCATCTGGCTGATGATCGGCTTCCTGGTGCTGGGCTACTGGCTGACCACCAAAACGCCGCTTGGCCGCTACATCTACGCCATCGGCGGCAATGAGTCCGCCGCCCGCCTTGCCGGCGTGCCGATTGTGAAAGCGAAAATATTCGTCTATGCCTTCTCCGGCCTGTGCGCGGCCTTTGTCGGCCTGATCGTCGCATCACAGCTGCAAACCGCGCACCCGATGACCGGCAACATGTTTGAGATGGACGCCATCGGCGCCACCGTGCTCGGCGGCACCGCGCTGGCCGGCGGCCGTGGTCGGGTGACCGGCTCGATTATCGGCGCCTTCGTGATCGTCTTCCTTGCCGACGGCATGGTGATGATGGGCGTCAGCGACTTCTGGCAGATGGTGATCAAAGGCGTGGTGATCGTTACCGCCGTGGTCGTCGACCAGTTCCAGCAGAAGCTGCAGAGCAAGGTCATCCTGATGCGCCGCCATGAGGAGAAACTGGCCGCCCTCCCCCCCAACGGCGCCACCTCCAGCTAACCGGCAACGATTCACATCTTCCGCCGGGCCTGGTGCCCGGCTCAGCGAAAGGGAAAAAATATGCAACGAGATTTCCAGAACAAAACGGTGGTGATCACCGGCGCCTGCCGCGGCATTGGCGCGGGTATTGCCGAACGCTTCGCCCGCGACGGCGCGAACCTGGTGATGGTCTCCAACGCCGAGCGCGTTCATCAGACCGCCGAAACCCTGCGTCAGCGCTATCAGGCGGATATTTTATCGCTGCAGGTCGATGTCACCGACGAAGCCCAGGTGCAGGGGCTGTATGAGCAGGCCGCCGCCCGCTTCGGCACCATTGACGTCTCGATTCAAAACGCCGGGGTCATCACCATTGATTACTACGATCGGATGCCAAAAGCCGATTTCGAGAAAGTGCTGGCGGTCAATACCACCGGCGTCTGGCTATGCTGCCGCGAGGCGGCCAAATATATGGTGAAACAGAACCACGGCAGCCTGATCAACACCTCATCCGGCCAGGGGCGTCAGGGCTTCATCTACACCCCGCACTATGCCGCCAGCAAGATGGGCGTGATCGGCATTACCCAAAGCCTGGCCCACGAGCTGGCGCCGTGGAATATCACCGTCAACGCCTTCTGCCCGGGCATTATTGAAAGCGAAATGTGGGATTACAACGACCGCGTGTGGGGCGAAATTCTCAGCACCGAGCAGAAGCGCTACGGCAAAGGCGAGCTGATGGCGGAGTGGGTTGAAGGCATTCCGATGAAGCGCGCAGGCAAGCCGGAAGATGTCGCCGGCCTGGTGGCGTTTCTCGCCTCCGACGACGCCCGCTATCTCACCGGACAGACCATTAATATCGATGGCGGTTTGATTATGTCCTGAGCACGGTAGCCCGGATTAGGCGCGACGCGCCGCTATCCGGGACGTCAGGCTCCCGACGTTCGACACTATATTGAAGAGAATAATCATTATGATCGGTAAAGACTTTGCACAACAGCTGTTTAGCCTGCAGGATCGCGTCGCCTTCGTTACCGGCGCCGGCAGCGGCATTGGCCAGACTATCGCCTGCAGTCTCGCCAGCGCCGGCGCGCGGGTGGTCTGTTTTGATCTTCGCGACGACGGCGGGCTGGCGGAAACGGTCAGTCATATTGAATCTATCGGCGGCCAGGCCTGCGCCTACACCGGCGACGTCCGCCAGCTGGCCGACCTGCGCGCCGCCGTCGCGCTGGCCAAAAGCCGCTTTGGCCGCCTCGACATCGCCGTCAACGCCGCCGGGATCGCCAACGCCAATCCGGCGCTGGTGATGGAGAGCGAGCAATGGCAGCGGGTGATCGATATCAATCTCACCGGGGTGTGGAATTCCTGCAAAGCGGAAGCGGAACTGATGCTGGAGTCCGGCGGCGGGTCGATTATCAACATCGCCTCGATGTCGGGGATTATCGTTAACCGCGGCCTCGACCAGGCGCATTACAACTGCTCCAAAGCCGGCGTGATCCATCTGTCGAAAAGCCTGGCGATGGAGTGGGTGGACAAAGGGATCCGCGTCAATTCCATCAGCCCGGGATATACCGCCACGCCGATGAATACCCGCCCGGAGATGGTGCACCAGACCCGCGAGTTTGAAAGCCAGACGCCGATGCAGCGGATGGCGAAGGTGGAAGAGATGGCCGGCCCGGCGCTGTTCCTCGCCAGCGACGCCGCCTCGTTCTGCACCGGCGTAGACCTGGTGGTCGACGGCGGGTTTGTCTGCTGGTGATCCTCTCCTGCTTCAGGGCGCCACGCTGCGGCGCCCCTCGCCATCCCCGCCGTTAACTCAGCGGATACTGTTGAAACGCCGGCAGCGCCTCTCCTTTCTCCGCCAGCGCGCGGATATGCGGAAACGCCGTTGCCGGCACCACCGTCGGGATCATCAACTGGATAAAGGACCAGACCACCGTGCTGGTGACCAACACCTGGTCCGGCTGCGCGGCGGCAACGCGGTCTGCCAGCCGGGCGTCCCATTCCCGACAGGCGGCGAGCAGTTGACCGGTCACCCGGGCTATCCACGGCTGATGCTGCTTCTCCTCCGGCCGCAGACGGTGCTCATAAACATGCTGGACCGCTTTTTCACTGGCGGCGAGGATCACCCCCAGCAGGTGCAGGTCGCGGGCCAGCGCCTCGGGATGCGCGGGAAGCAGCCGGCGTCCGGCGGGATGGGTCGTTTCGAAATAGTGGAGGATCAGCGTGGAGTCCATCAGCTGTGTCCCGTCATCGAGAACCACCGTCGGCGCCTTGACCACCGGATTAATACGGGAGAATTTATCAAAGCCGCTAAAGACCGATAGCGGCAGGCTCTCGAATTCCACGCCATAGAGCGCCAGAGAAACCGCCACGCGTCTTACATAAGGTGAATCCATCATACCAATGAGTTTCATCGTCACTCCTGCCTGCGATAAAGGGGTTGCTGGCTTACCTTACTGGAAAACCCGCCCCGCGAATATCAGGGGATGCTTACCCCAAAGGTTAGAAAAACTAACAAATTGGCGCCACGGGATAGTCCGCCTGTCTCCCCTGTGCTATACCGACTGAGAGCGCCTGAAGTCCGTCCACTGTCTGATCGCGGCGGCTTTAAACCCGCTAACCCGGTAGTAACGTTAACGTATTGACGTCCTGACAAGAGAGATGACCATGGCAGATTTTCCCCCTGTCGCCAGCCTGCGCAGCTTTGAGGCGGTGGCGCGCCTCGGCAGCGTGACGCAGGCCGCCCATGAGATGAGCGTGACCCATTCGGCGGTCAGCCAGCACATCAAACAGCTGGAAGCCCTGGTCGGCGTCACACTGTTTGTCCGCCACGGCCGCGGGGTGCGCATCACGGAAGAGGGGCGGCTTTATACCCTGCAAATCCGCGAGGCGTTACAGCACATCGCCGACGCCACGCGGATGGTGCAGATCAAACCCCGCACGATGGAACTGACCCTGGCGACGCTCCCCTCCTTTGGCTGCCACTGGCTGCTGCCGCGGCTGGCGCGCTTTCAGGCGCGGCATCCGCAGATCGCGGTGCGCCTGCTGACCAGCCTGGCGGTGGTCAACCTGCAGCAGGAGGGTATCGATCTGGCCATTCGCATGGGGCAAGGCGACTGGGAGGGGATGGAAAGCCGACATCTGTTTGCCGATGAACAGCTGGTGGTGGCCGCGCCGCACTATCGCGGCGGCGACCTGCCGACCACCCCGCAGGCGATCGCCGCCAGCGATATCGTTTTTTCCATGGAGTCCTGGAACGCCTGGTGCAGCCAGGCGGGGCTGGAAAAGACAATCATTCCTGCGGGCCTGCGCCTGAACGACTCCAACCTGGTGCTGGAGGCGGTTCGCCTGGGAGCGGGCGTGGCGCTGGAGCGGCGCTCGCTGGTGGCGGGGGCGATAGCCCGCGGCGAGCTGGTGCAGCTCACCGCCGTCACCGTCCCCTACCCCTGGCACTACTGGCTGACCGTCTCCCCGCAGGCGGAGAACCGCCCGGAAGTCGCCCGGTTCATCGCCTGGCTGGAGGAGGAGATCGCCCTCTGGCGCCAGCAGCTCAGCGCTTAGCCTTCCGCCGACGGCGGCAGGCCCGCCCGGGCGGCGTGCTCCTGGGAGAGACGCCAGAAATCGTGCCCGGCGGGATACTGATAGAGGCGCAGGGAAAATTGCCCGGCCACCGCGGTAATGTACTCAAATATCGCCGACTGGGTATTCTCGTAGTCTTTCCACAGCGTCGAAGAGGTGAAGCAGTAAATCTCCAGCGGGATGCCCCACGGCGACGGTTTCAGCGTCCTCGCCACAATATACATCTCCTTAATAATATCCGGTCGCTCGGCGAGATAGTGCATCAGGTAGTGGCGAAACAGGGTCAGGTTGGTCAGGCCGTTATCGACAAACCAGCGGTCCGCCACGCCGCCGGGATCCCGACCGTCAAGCAGCGTGGTCAGAGGCTCGCTTACCCCGCGGATAGTCAGCATCGAGGAGAGCATCTCCTGGTTGAGAAAACGCACCGAGTGCTGATCGATGGCGATACTGCGCATGATCCGCCGCGCCCCGGAGGAGAACATCGCCTGCCAGTTGGTATAGGTCTCGGTGAGGAAATTCTTGGTGGGAATACGGGAAATGGTATTGTCCCAGTTACGGATGGTAATGGTGTGCAGCGCGATATCCGTCACCTCACCGCTGAGGTTTTTGTCAGGCATTTCAATCCAGTCCCCCAGCTGGAGCACGTCGTTGGACGACAGCTGAACGTTCGCCACCAGCGACAGCAGGGTATGCTGGAAGACGATCATCAGCACCGCCGCCACCGCCCCGAGACTGGAGATAATAATGATCGGCGATTTGTTCGACATCACGGCGAGGATCATAATCGCCGCCAGGATGTGGACTAAGATTTTGCCTATCTGGATATAGCCCTTAATGGAATGATTTTTACGTTTGGTTTTTCGCAGATAAGAGCTGTTGACAATATCCAGCATCTCGTTGAAAAACACCGACATAAAAATAAAAAACAAGATCCCGCAGATGGTATTAATCGCCGTCACCAGCGATGCCGGCATCGCTGGCATAAACTGCAGAACGTAATAGACGATAATAACCGGAATGAAATTGGACAACTTTTCGGCGATGCGTCGATCCTTCTCCAGCGGCACGTCCTGTTTATGGCTGCCAAAGAAGACCTTACGCACCACTTTAATCAGCAAGAACTTGCATAAAAGGTGGGCAAATATGCCAGAGAGCAGCAGCAGAATAAGGTTAAATCCCACCGCCAGCGCCGGATTACTCTCAATAAACGTCAGTAGATGATTCACATACGCCATGCTTTATCGCCTGAATAACTATGCCATTTCGCTAACTGCTTTATCACAAGGGCATATATTGGAAAATTTTAATCAATCCGCATCATGGCATATCGCTTAGCGTAACGTCCATGCGCGCACCGCTGCTAATCATTCGCGGGATTTATGTCATAGTTTGCATTAATCATTATCTACGCTCACTATAAAGAGGCTTGTTATGAGGACGGAATAAGTCCAGGAGGAAACATGTTTAAAACGCTTACCGCTATTATCGCCTTAGCCGCCTCCGCCAGCGTCATGGCGCAAGGCGACGTCACGCTGAACAGTCTGGCCCACGATACCGCCACCCGGGCGTCGTTTAACCAGATGGTCAAAGGCCATCAGCTGCCCGCCTGGGTGACCACCGGCGGCACCGGTTCGCCGGCGCAGACGGTGAAGCTGGGTAGCGAATCCTGGCAGGTGTTAAGCGCCTGCAAACCCCACGACTGCGGCCATGAGCGTATCGCGGTGATCTGGTCGGAAAAAACCAAACAGATGTCAGGCGTTTACTCGGTGGTCGATGAAAAAACCGACCAGGAGAAGCTGACCTGGCTTAACGTCAGCGACGCCCTGTCCATTGATGGCAAAACCGTGCTGTTTGCCGCCCTCAGCGGCAGCCTCGACAACCATCCGGACGCTTTTAACTACCAGTAACAGCCCGTCGCCCCCGTCAGTCTTTCCCCGACGGGGGCTCCCCTGACTAGCCATCCGGGAACATCACGCTGTTCCCCGGCGCTTCCCTGTGCAGATGGATAAAGTTCAGGTGCCGCTCGTACTGGTCGAGAATATCGGTGATCACCTGCTCTTTGCTGTAGTCCATCAGGTCGTTACCCTGGCTGCCCTCCAGCAGGAAGGTCTCCAGCCGGTAATAGGTGGATTTCCCGCTGCGCGCCCGATAGGTAAAGCCCGGCACCGAGTACTGCTGCGGCCAGATCTTGTAGATAAAGTTCTGCTCGTCGCCCATGTGCACCAGCAGATCGAGGTGACCAAGGTTCTCGCCCTCTTCCGGCGGCAGGCTCTTCAGTTCCACCGCGGCGCCGCGCAGCCGAAGCTCCTGGGCAACCTCCTCCATCGCCGGGAAGCACACCGTCTCCATCATCTGTTTGGTATAGCGCGTGCCCGGGTAATTCATCAGCCGCGACAGGCGCTTCTTCCAGCTCAGCCGATCCTGCAGGCCGAGCGGGCGCGGGGCAGTGTCGCGGCTGGCGCTGACCCGGCGGTAATCTTCCACCTTCAGGGACTTATACAGTCCGGCCATCACAAAGAAAATCACAAAGCTGAACGGCAGCCCCATGATCACCGTGGTGTTCTGCAGCGCCGAGATGCCGTTGGTCATCAGCATCCCGAGGGTCAACAGACCGATAGCCACCGACCAGAAGATGCGCAGCCAGTTCGGGGAGTCGCTGTTGATGTCCTTCAGCTTCGAGGTAAAGTTTCCCAGCACCAGCGCGCCGGAGTCGGCAGAGGTGACGTAGAACAGCAGACCGGTAATGGTCGCCACCGACGCGCTAAAGGTAAACGCCGGATACTGCGCCAGCAGGCTGTAGAAGCCGCGCTCCGGGTGGAGCATCGCCTCCCCGGCAAAGGCCGCGTCGCCGTGGATGATCTCATACAGCGCGCTGTTGCCGAACACCGACAGCCACAGCAGGGTAAAGGTGAACGGAATAATCAGGGTGCCCATCACAAACTGGCGGATGGTGCGCCCGCGCGAAATGCGCGCCAGGAACAGGCCAACGAACGGCGACCAGGCCACCCACCACGCCCAGAAAAAGAGCGTCCAGTTGTTCATCCACTCCACCGGGCGGTCGAAGGCGAAGCTGTTCAGCGTCATGCCCATAAAGCGGTTGACGTAGTCGCCGACGTTCAGCACTAACGCATTGAGCAGGAAGGAGGTATCGCCCATGAACAGCACGAACAGGATCAGCCCCAGCGCGAGCGCGACGTTCAGCTCGGAGAGCACGCGGATGCCCTTGTCCACCCCGGAGGTGACCGAGATGGTGGCGATGATCACCGACAGCGCTATCAGGGCCGCCTTCGCCGCCAGCGAGTCAGGAATATCGAACAGCACGCTCAGACCGTAGTTGAGCTGCACCACGCCAATGCCGAGGGTGGTGGCGATGCCGAAGATGGTGCCGATCACCGCCGCGATATCGACGCTGTGGCCGATGGGGCCATTAATCTTCTTCCCGAAGATAGGATAGAGCGCCGAGCGGATGGTGAGCGGCAAATTATAACGATAGCTAAAGTATCCCAGCGCCATGCCCATCAGGGCATACATCGACCAGCCGGTGAGTCCGTAGTGGAATAGCGTCCACACCATCGCCTGGCGCGCCGCTTCGATGGTCTGCCCCGCCCCTTCCGGCGGCTGCATATATTGCGTCACCGGTTCGGCGACCGAGAAGAACATCAGGTCGATGCCGATCCCGGCGGCGAACAGCATCGCCGCCCAGCTCAGCAGGCTGAACTCGGGCTTAGACTGCTCCGGCCCGAGCTTCACCGAGCCGAAGCGCGAACAGGCAATGCAGACGACGAAGACGATATACAGCGTCGCCGCCAGCAGATAGTACCAGCCGAAGGTTTTCGACACCCAGTCCAGGGTGCGCCCAATCCACTCGGCAGAAAAATCGCGAAAAAATATCGTCATCAGGGAAAACAACAAAATCAGTCCGGCCGAGGTATAAAAAACCACCGGATTGATTTTGTCCTTTTCTCTGTTTTGCGAAAGATCTGTCATCCAGTATCCCCACTGTTTTTGTAACTATTAAAATTCAATAACGTAACAATTAAGACACATTTTATATTGAACGTCCAATCAAAAACCGCTTTAATAGTTAACCAACGCTGATGAATGGAGTGGCAAAAATGCCCAAACTGGGGATGCAGCCAATCCGGCGCAGGCAACTGATCGACGCCACGCTGGACGCAATAAATGAAGTCGGAATGCACGACGCGACCATCGCGCAGATCGCCCGGCGGGCGGGCGTATCGACGGGGATCATCAGTCACTATTTCAAAGACAAAAATGGTCTGCTGGAAGCGACCATGCGCGACATCACCAGCCAGCTGCGCGACGCGGTGCTTAACCGTCTGCACGCCCTGCCGGACGGCAGCGCCGGAGAGCGTCTGCAGGCGATAGTCGGCGGCAACTTTGATGAGACGCAGATCAGCAGCGCGGCGATGAAGGCCTGGCTGGCCTTCTGGGCCAGCAGCATGCACCAGCCGATGCTCTACCGCCTGCAGCAGGTGAGCAGCCGCCGCCTGCTGTCAAACCTGGTGTACGAGTTCCGCCGCGAGCTGCCGCGCGAGCAGGCCCAGGAGGCCGGCTACGGGCTGGCGGCGCTGATAGACGGCCTGTGGCTGCGGGCGGCGCTCAGCGGCAAACCGCTGGATAAGACGCTGGCGCAGTCGCTGACCAGCCACTTTATTCGTCAGCATTTACCGAACCCATAACCGAGGAGGCGTTATGTCCCGAATGGCAGAACAGCAGCTTTATATTAATGGTGGTTATACATCGGCCACCAGCGGTCGCACCTTCGAGACCATCAACCCTGCCACTGGCGAGGTGCTGGCGACCGTTCAGGCTGCCGGACGCGAGGATGTCGACCGCGCCGTTGAGAGCGCGCGGCGCGGGCAAAAAATCTGGGCGGCGATGACCGCCATGGAACGCTCGCGCATCCTGCGTCGCGCCGTCGATATCCTGCGCGAGCGCAACGACGAGCTGGCAAAGCTGGAAACCCTCGACACCGGTAAAGCGTATTCCGAAACCTCAACCGTGGACATCGTCACCGGCGCCGACGTGCTGGAGTATTACGCGGGGCTGATCCCGGCGCTGGAAGGCAGTCAGATCCCCCTGCGCGAGACGTCGTTCGTTTACACCCGCCGCGAACCGCTGGGCGTGGTGGCCGGGATCGGCGCGTGGAACTATCCGATCCAGATCGCCCTGTGGAAATCGGCGCCAGCGCTGGCCGCCGGCAATGCAATGATTTTCAAACCGAGCGAAGTCACCCCGCTCACCGCCCTCAGGCTGGCGGAAATTTACAGCGAAGCGGGCCTGCCGGACGGGGTGTTTAACGTCCTGCCGGGCGTGGGTGCGGAGACCGGCCAGTACCTGACTGAACATCCGGGCATCGCTAAAGTCTCCTTTACCGGCGGCGTCGCCAGCGGCAAAAAGGTGATGGCCAACTCCGCAGCCTCATCGCTGAAAGAGGTCACCATGGAGCTGGGCGGTAAATCGCCGCTGATTATTTTCGACGATGCGGATCTCGATCTCGCGGCCGACATCGCCATGATGGCCAACTTCTTCAGCTCCGGCCAGGTGTGCACCAACGGCACCCGCGTGTTCGTCCCCGCGAAGGTTAAGGCGGCGTTTGAGCAGAAAATCGTTGAGCGCGTGGGCCGCATCCGCGCGGGCGATCTGTTCGATGAAACCACCAACTTTGGCCCGCTGGTCAGCTTCCCGCACCGTGACAATGTGCTGCGCTACATCGCCAAAGGCAAAGCAGAAGGCGCGCGCCTGCTGTGCGGCGGCGACGTGCTGAAGGGCGAAGGCTTTGACAACGGCGCATGGGTGGCCCCGACGGTGTTTACCGACTGCACCGATGAGATGACCATCGTGCGCGAGGAGATCTTCGGCCCGGTGATGTCCATCCTCAGCTACGCGTCCGAAGAAGAAGCGATCCGCCGCGCCAACGATACCGACTACGGTCTGGCGGCGGGTATCGTCACTGCCGACCTGAACCGCGCCCACGGCGCCATTCATCAGCTGGAAGCCGGCATCTGCTGGATCAACAGCTGGGGGGAATCCCCGGCGGAGATGCCGGTCGGCGGCTATAAGCACTCCGGTATTGGCCGCGAGAACGGCGTGATGACCCTGCAGAGTTACACCCAGGTGAAGTCCATCCAGGTTGAGATGGGTAAATTCCAGTCCATATTTTAACCGGGAGGTTTTTTTGCAATTTGACTACATCATTATTGGCGCCGGCTCCGCCGGCAACGTTCTGGCGACACGACTGACTGAAGATCCAAACACCACCGTCCTGCTGCTGGAGGCCGGCGGCCCGGACTACCGGTTCGACTTCCGCACCCAAATGCCCGCCGCGCTGGCTTACCCGCTGCAGGGCAAACGCTACAACTGGGCCTACGAGACCGAACCGGAGCCCTATATGAACCACCGCCGCATGGAGTGCGGGCGCGGCAAAGGGCTCGGCGGCTCCTCGCTGATTAACGGCATGTGCTACATTCGCGGCAACGCTCTGGACCTCGATAACTGGGCCGCCGCCCCGGGACTGGAACACTGGAGCTATCTCGACTGCCTGCCCTACTACCGGAAAGCGGAAACCCGCGATATCGGGCCCAACGACTATCACGGCGGCGATGGCCCGGTGAGCGTCACCACGCCGAAGCCGGGCAATAATCCGCTCTTCGAGGCGATGGTTGAAGCCGGAGTGCAGGCGGGGTATCCGCGCACCGACGATCTCAACGGCTACCAACAGGAAGGCTTTGGTCCGATGGACCGCACCGTGACGCCGCAGGGCCGTCGCGCCAGCACCGCCCGCGGCTATCTCGACCAGGCGCGCGGTCGCCCCAACCTGACCATCCGCACCCATGCGCTGACCGATCACATTATTTTTTCCGGCAAGCGCGCGGTGGGCGTCGAGTGGCTGGAGGGGGAAAGCACTATCCCGTCAAAAGCGACGGCCAACAAAGAGGTGCTGCTGTGCGCCGGGGCGATTGCCTCGCCGCAGATCCTGCAGCGCTCCGGCGTCGGCAACCCCGAGCTGCTCAGGCAGTTCGATATCCCGGTGGTCCACGATCTTCCCGGCGTGGGTGAGAATCTGCAGGACCATCTGGAGATGTACCTGCAGTACGAGTGCAAAGAGCCGGTGTCGCTCTACCCGGCGCTGCAGTGGTGGAACCAGCCGAAGATCGGCGCCGAATGGCTGTTCGGCGGCACCGGGATCGGCGCCAGCAACCAGTTCGAAGCAGGCGGTTTTATCCGCAGCCGCGCAGAGTTCGCCTGGCCGAACATTCAGTACCATTTCCTGCCGGTGGCGATTAACTACAATGGCTCCAACGCGGTGAAAGAGCATGGCTTCCAGTGCCACGTCGGCTCGATGCGTTCCCCCAGCCGCGGCCACGTGCGTCTGAAGTCGCGCGACCCACACGCCCATCCGGCGATCCTGTTTAACTATATGTCCCATGAGCAGGACTGGCAGGAGTTCCGCGACGCCATTCGCATCACCCGGGAGATCATGAACCAGCCGGCGCTGGATAAGTATCGCGGCCGCGAAATCAGCCCGGGTATTGACTGCCAGAGCGATGCCGAGCTGGATGAGTTTGTGCGCAACCACGCCGAGACCGCGTTCCACCCGTGCGGGACCTGTAAGATGGGTTACGACGAAATGGCGGTGGTCGACGGCGAAGGCCGGGTCCACGGTCTGGAAGGCGTGCGGGTGGTCGATGCGTCAATTATGCCGCAGATCATCACCGGCAACCTGAACGCCACCACCATTATGATCGGCGAGAAGATGGCTGACGCCATTCGCGGCCGCCAGCCGCTGCCGCGCAGTACCGCGGCGTATTATGTCGCTGGCGACGCGCCGGTTCGCCGCTAATCGTTTAGGCCGGACGGCGGCTATGCCTTGCCCGGCCTACGGTCCGGGCGGCCAGCGGTTAATGTAGCCACTTACGCCACCGGTATCGGCGGCGTCAAAATCGCAGAGGCGTTCCCGGAAGGTCGGGACAGCCTCTGATGTTAGCGAAACGCCTCCAGGCGTTTGATCTGCCGCCCGTCGGCAGTAAAGTTTTCCGCCGCCAGCCATGCCCGCAGCGCCGCATCGCGCGCAGGCCACTCGCCATCGATGATGGACAGCATATCGCTGTCGCGCGTCCGCCCTTTGCGCACCAGCCTCTGCCGCAGGCGCCCTTCCCAGCTAAAGCCCAGCCGCTCGGCGGCCCGGCGCGAGGCGACATTCATCGAATCGCATTTCCACTCCAGCCGACGGTAGCCATGATCAAAGCCGTTCTTCAGCAACAGCCAGACCGCTTCGGTACCCAGCGGGGTGTTTTTCATCCGTCGCGACCAGGTGACATGGCCGATCTCAACCGTGCCCATTTCCCGTTCGATCGCCATATAGCTGACGATACCCACCGCCTGCTCGCTACGCAGGTCAATCACCGCGTACGGCACCAGGGCATCATCATTCACCTTGCCCGCGATCCAGTGGGCGGTCGCCGCCACGCTCTCCGGCCGCGTAGACGCCAGCCACGTCCAGTCGCTGTTGTCGCCGAGCGCATAGGCGGCAAACAGATCCGCCGCATGACGGTCAACGTCCAGCGGCTCCAGTCGACAAAAACGGCCATTTAACGCCGTTCGCCGCAGGACTCGCGCCCCCTGCCAGCCAGGGACAAGGTCGTTCACCTGCTGGCCAAACTCATTGATTTCCGGCACACCCACCTCCTCGCAATAGACAATGCGTTATAGCAAGAAGCCAGCAGCGGAGAAAGGCGCTTCTGCACGCCTGGCAATAACCTGTCGTTCTTGATTATGCGTTTTTAGCATAAGGATATCCTTATTTTGACTTTACGCCTTTTGGCAAGCGGCCTAACGTAGCGAAGCATAAAAAATTAAAATAACCATTTTTCAGGGATTGCATATGACCAAGAAACTGTTGCCTTTACTGGTACTGACGGCGCTCTCCGCCGCCGCGCATGCCGCCACGCCGCCCAACACGCTGGTGGTCGCCCAGGGTCTCGACGATATCGTCAGCCTCGACCCGGCGGAAGCGAACGAACTCTCCAGCATTCAGACGGTGCCCAGCCTCTACCAGCGTCTGGTACAGCCAGACCGCAACAACCCTGAAAAAATCGTACCGATCCTCGCCGAAAGCTGGCAGGCCGACCCGGCGGCGAAAACCCTGACCATTAAACTGAAGCCGGATGCCAAATTCGCCTCCGGTAATCCACTGCGCCCGGAAGATGTGATTTTCTCTTACACCCGCGCGGTGACGCTGAATAAATCGCCGGCGTTTATTCTCAACGTGCTCGGCTGGCAGCCGGACAACATCGCCAGCCAGCTGAAAAAGGTTGACGACCATACCCTGACGCTGCACTGGACTGCCGACGTCAGCCCGGCGGTGGCGCTGAATATTCTCTCCACCCCCATCGCCTCCATCGTTGATGAAAAACAGGTGGCGCCGAACGCGAAAAATAACGACTTCGGCAACGACTGGCTGAAGATGCACTCGGCGGGCAGCGGCGCCTATAAAATGCGCGTCTACCAGCCGCATCAGGCCATCGTGCTGGAAGCCAACGCCAGCTCCCCCACCGGCGCGCCGAAGATCAAGAGCATCATTATTAAAAACGTCCCCGACCCGGCTTCCCGCCGCCTGCTGATCCAGCAGGGGGATGCCGACGTGGCGCGCGATCTCGGCGCTGACCAGATTGCCGCCCTGCAAGATAAACCCGGCGTGAAGGTGCTGAGCATCCCGTCCGCCGAGCAGAACTATCTGGTGTTTAATACCGCCAACAGCGCCAACCCGCTGCTCAATAATCCGGCCTTCTGGGAGGCGGCGCGCTGGCTGGTCGATTATGAGGGCATTACCAAAAATCTGCTGAAAGGCCAGTACTTTATTCACCAAAGCTTCCTGCCGGCCGGCCTGCCGGGGGCGCTGGAGACCAATCCATTCGCCTTCGACCCGCAAAAAGCTAAGGCTATCCTTGATAAAGCGGGCATTAAGGATGCGCACTTCACCCTCGACGTGGAGAACAAACCGCCGTTTATCACCATCGCCCAGTCGCTGCAGGCCAGCTTTGCCCAGGGCGGGGTGAAGGTAGATCTCCTGCCGGCCGCCGGCAGCCAGGTCTATGCCCGGGTGCGCGCGAAGCAGCATCAGGCGGCGATCCGCCTGTGGATCCCGGACTACTTTGATGCCCATTCCAACGCCAGCGCCTTCGCGTGGAACGATGGTAAATCCAGCACCGTGGCCGGGCTCAACGGCTGGCAGATCCCTGAGCTGAATAAAGCCACTCTCGCCGCGGTGGCGGAGCCGGACCCGGCAAAACGCCTCGACCTGTACAAAACGATGCAGGAAACCCTGCTGCAGCATTCGCCATACGTTTTTATTGACCAGGGGAAAACCCAGATCGTGGTGCGCGATAACGTGAAGGGCTATCAGCAGGGGCTGAACGCCGACATGGTCTGGTACGATAACGTGACCAAGTAAGCGGGTTATGTTACCGGGCACGGCGGTCTCGCCCTGCCCGGATGACCGTTTCTCCACCCGGACCCGGTGGACGTCGCGCCGCCGGGAACCATGTTGATATACCAGGAATTTCCATTTTCCATGCCATCGTTTTCCACTCATCTTACCCGCCTGCTGCAGGGGCTGTTGACCCTGCTGCTGACGCTGTTCGGGCTGCTGCTGGTCACCTTCTCGCTCTCCGCGCTGTCGCCGGTCGACCGCGTACTGCAGATCGTCGGCGACCATGCCAGCCAGTCGACCTATGATCAGGTTCGCCATCAGCTGGGTCTCGACCAGCCGCTGCCGGTGCAGTTCTGGCACTACCTGGTCAACCTGGCCCATGGCGATCTCGGTATCGCCAGCGCCACCGGCCAGCCGGTGCTCCACGATCTGCTGGCGGTCTTCCCGGCGACCCTTGAGCTGGCGACCCTGGCGCTGATCGTCGGCGCGGTACTGGGCATCGTCGCCGGGGTGCTGTGCGCCCGTTACGCCGGTTCGCCGTGGGATCTGGCGGTGCGCACCTTTACCCTGTTGGGCAACTCGGTGCCGATATTCTGGCTCGGCCTGCTGATGCTGGCCCTGTTCTACGCCCGGCTGCAGTGGGCGCCGGGCCCGGGTCGTCTCGACGATATTTATCAGTACACCGTCGAGCCGCGCAGCGGCTTTGCGCTGATCGACACCTGGCTCTCCGGCGATACAGCGGCTTTCAAAAATGCTATCGGCCATCTGCTGCTGCCGGGGCTGGTGCTGGCCTATTACTCGCTGGCGAGCATCACCCGTCTGACCCGCTCCGCCTGTCTCAGTGAAATGAACAAAGAGTACATTCTGCTGGCGCGGGCCAAAGGGGCCGGTGAGATGACGATTCTGCTGCGTCACGTTCTGCCCAATATTCGCGGCACCCTGCTGACGGTAACCGCCCTCGCCTGGACCTCAATGCTCGAAGGGGCGGTGCTCACCGAAACCGTCTTCTCATGGCCGGGGATCGGTCGCTACCTCACCACCGCGCTGTTCGCCGGAGATACCACGGCGATCATGGGCGGCACGCTGCTGATCGGCGTGAGTTTTGTGCTGATCAATAACCTGACCGACCTGCTGGTGCGGTTAACCGACCCGAGGGTGCGCTGATGCCGACTTATCTGTTTTTACGCCGTCTGCGCCGCTCACCCGCCGCCTTCTGCGGCCTGACCCTGGTGATCCTGCTGGTGCTGACCACGCTGTTCGCCCCGTGGCTGGCGCCGCACGATCCCAACTGGCAGGATGCCGCCGCCCGTCTGCAGGGCCCGGGCGCGGGGCACTGGCTCGGCACCGACAGCTACGGCCGCGATCTGCTGTCGCGCCTGCTCTACGGCGCCCGTCCGGCGCTGGGTCTGGTCGCGCTGGTGACCGCCATTACCCTGCCTGTCGGTCTGCTGGTGGGTATTCTCTCCGGCTACTATGGCGGGTGGCTGGAGCGGATACTGATGCGCTTTACCGACGTGGTGATGTCGATGCCGCGGCTGATCCTCGCCTTCGCGTTCGTGGCGATGCTCGGCCCGGGGCTGGTCAACGGCGCGCTGGCGTTAGCCCTGACTACCTGGCCGGCCTACGCCCGGCAGGTGCGCAGCGAAATTCAGCGCCTGCGCCATAGCGATTACCTCGCCGCGGCGGAGATGCTGGGCATCCGCGGCTGGCGGCTGCTGGTCGGCCATATTCTGCCGCTGTGTCTGCCGTCGGCGATTGTCCGGCTGGCGCTCGATCTGGCGGGCATTATCCTCGCCGCCGCCGGGCTCGGCTTTCTCGGCCTGGGCGCCCGCCCGCCGATGGCGGAGTGGGGAGCGATGATTGCCGACGGGATGCAGGTGATTTTCGATCAGTGGTGGATCGCCGCCATCCCCGGCGCGGCGATCCTGCTCGCCAGCCTGGCGTTTAACCTGCTGGGCGATGGCCTGCGCGATATTCTGGAGCCGCAACATGACTGACATCCGACTGACCGTCCAGGGACTCGCCGTCGACTACCCCACCGCCCGGGTGGTGGACAACGTCAGCTTCACCCTCGGCAACGAGCGGCTGGCGCTGGTGGGGGAATCCGGCTCCGGCAAATCGATGACCGCCCGGGCGCTGATGGGCCTGGTGCGCAAGCCCGGGGTGGTGAGTGCCGAACGGCTGGAGGTGCTGGGGCGCGATGTGCTGACCCTCAGCGCCCGCGGCTGGCGCGAAGTGCGCGGCAACGATATCGCCATGGTGCTGCAGGATCCGCGCTATGCGCTGAATCCGGTGCAGTCCATTCAGACGCAGCTGGAGGAGGCGTTAACCCTGCATCAGCGTCTCCGCCGCCGCGCTCGCGCCGAGGCGGTCAAAGACGCCATCGCCGCCGTCGGTCTGGATCTCCCGGTCCTCAGCCGCTATCCCGGCGAGCTCTCCGGCGGGATGGGGCAGCGGGTGATGATCGCCCTCGCGCTGCTCAATAACCCGAGGGTGCTGATAGCCGACGAGCCGACCTCGGCCCTTGACGCCCGCCTGCGCAACCAGATCCTCGAGCTGCTGGTGGAGCAGTGCGCGCAGCGGCAGATGGCCATGTTACTGATCAGCCACGATCTACCGCTGGTGGCCGCGCATTGCGATCGCGTGCTGGTGATGTACCAGGGGAGACAGGTCGATGAGATGCCGGCGCGGGCGCTGCCGACCGCGACGCACCCTTATACCCGCACCCTGTGGACCTGCCGGCCAAATGCGCAAACCTACGGTCAGATGCTGCCGACCCTCGACAGAACCCAGGACTTTACGGAGACGACCCATGGCGATCGTTAATCTTAAGGATCTACAGGTAACATTCGGCGCGAAGACGGCGGTTTCCGCCGCCAGTTTCCGTGTCGACGCCGGGGAAACCTTCAGCCTGATCGGCGCCTCGGGCTGCGGCAAATCGACGATTTTGCGCGTGCTCGCCGGATTACAGCGCGAATGGCGCGGCAGCATGGCGCTGCTGGGCCAGGCCATCGCGCCGGGCGCCCGCTTTCAGGGCGAGCTGCGACGCAATGTGCAGATGGTGTTTCAGGATCCGTATGCTTCGCTGCATCCCAACCACACCCTGTGGCGCACCCTGGCGGAGCCGCTGCAGATCCATGGCATCCGCGACGTTGCCCCGCGGGTAACCACCGCCCTTGAGCAGGTGGGTCTGGCCGCCGACGCCGCACGCCGCTATCCGCACCAGCTCTCCGGCGGTCAACGGCAGCGCGTGGCCATTGCCCGTGCCCTGCTGCTGCGTCCGCAGATCCTGCTGCTGGATGAGCCGACCTCGGCGCTGGATATGTCGGTGCAGGCGGAAATCCTCAATTTGCTTAATCGCCTGAAACAGGAGCACGGCATGACCTATCTGCTGGTCAGCCACGATGCCGATGTCATCGCCCATATGTCCGATCGGGCGGCGTTTATGGCGGAGGGTGTGATCCAGCGCTTTTTCGATCGCGAAGCGCTGCTCAACGGGGAACACCGGATGAAGTGAGGTCAGCGGAGTAGCCGTCGTTTTGTCAGTGGCGCTTCGCTTACCCGACCAGGGGTCCGTGCGGCCTGTCGTTCATTTATTCACCAGCCTTGCTGAAACTGCCGGTGCTGACGGCCTCAAAATCGCTGAGACGTTCCCGGAAGGCCGGGGCAGCCCGCATGGATGCGGGCTGAGGGCCGTGTTTTGCACGGACGCTGCCTCGGCCCGACCCGAAGCCTGCAGGGATAAGTCGAAGGGACCGCGCAGCGGCGATTTTGCTGGCCGGAGCCCGGGGGTACAGGGAGCGGCGGCGACTGGCCGCCCTCTGTGCGCTCCCTGCGCCATGATTGACCTAACGCAGACGATTAGCCGGGAGCGCAATCTGCCCGGAATTAACATAGAAGTTGTAGCCCTGCCAGGCGCAGTGCGAACAAGGACATTTCCGGTTGTGCCGTTATTTTGCCGGGTGGCGGCTGCGCCTTACCCGGCCTACGGGGTCCTCTCACAGGCTCATACCTCGTAGGCCCGTGCAAGCGCAGCGCCACCGGGAATAATCAGGCACGGTACCCGTGGTGTTGCCGGGTGGCGGCTGCGCCTTACCCGGCCTACGTTCTTACGACCTGTCGTTAATTTATTCACCATTGTTGCTGAAACTGCCGGTGCTGGCGGCCTCAAAATCGCTGAGACGTTCCCGGAAGGCCGGGGCAGCCCGCATGGATGCGGGCTGAGGGCCGTGTTTTGCATGGACGCTGCCTCGGCCCGACCCGAAGCCTGCAGGGATAAGTCGAAGGGACCGCGCAGCGGCGATTTTGCTGGCCGGAGCCTGGGGGTACAGGGGGCGGCGGCGACTGGCCGCCCCCTGTGCGCTCCCTGCGCCATAAGGGACATAACGCAGAAGACTAACCGGGAGCGCAATCTGCCCGGAATTAACATAGAAGTTGTAGCCCTGCCAGGCGCAGTGCGAACAAGGACATTTCCGGTTGTGCCGTTATTTTGCCGGGTGGCGGCTGCGCCTTACCCGGCCTGGGGCCCCAAATCACCGCTGGCGCCGGGGTCGCTGAAACTGCCGGTGCTGGCGGCCTCAAAATCGCTGAGACGTTCCCGGCAGGCCGGGGGTACAGGGGGCGGCGGCGACTGGCCGCCCCCTGTGCGCTCCCTGCGCCATGATTGACATAACGCAGAAAATTAACCGGGAGCGCAATCTGCCCGGAATTGACATAACGCAGACGATTAGCCGGGAGCGCAAACTACGCTGAAGCCACAGATAACATAAAAAACCACACGGCAGCGCTTCCCCTCCCCCTGGCCCTCTCCCGGAGGGAAAGGGAACCGTCCGGCGGTCGCTTCCGCTACTCTCCCCTACTTCGCCAGGCTGGCAAAGCGGGCGAAGACCGCATCAAAAATCCCCAGCCCCTGCGCCACCTGCTCAGCAGTAATGGTGCACGGCGGTACCACATGAATGCGGTTATCCACCACAAAGGCCAGCAGCCCGGCTTCGGTCAGGGCCCCTTTGATCGCGGCCATGTCGGCGGCGGTCAACGGCGTTTTTTGTTCACGGCTGCTCACCAGCTCCAGCGCCTGGAACAGGCCGCGACCGCGCACCTCGCCGATAATGGCGTGCTTCTCCGCCAGCGCCTCGAGACCGGGGCGCAGCACCTCGTTGCCGATATAGGCCGCGTTCTCAACCACCTTCTCCTCTTTCATCGCGTCGATGGTGGCGACAATCGCCGCCATCGCCAGCGGATGGCCGGAGTAGGTCAGCCCCCCGGCAAAGAAGTGATCGTCAAAATAGCGGGCAATCGGCTCGCTAATCAGCACCCCGCCCGCCGGCACGTAGCCGGCGTTAACCCCCTTGGCAAAGGTCACCAGATCCGGCACCACGCCATCCTGTTCGAAGGCGAACCAGCTGCCGGTACGACCAAAGCCGGCCATCACCTCATCGAGGATCAGCACGATGCCAAACTCGTCGGCCAGCGCGCGCACGCCCTGCATATAGCCTGCCGGCGGCACGAGGATCCCGGCGGTGCCGGGGATGGACTCCAGCAGGATCGCCGCGATAGCCGTCGGCCCCTCGCATTCAATGATCCGCCGCAGATGGGCCAGCGCGCGCTGGCACTCCTCCTCCTCGGTCGCGGCGTTGAACTCGCTGCGGTAAAGGTAAGGATTGAAGAAGTGCACATGGCCGCGGGAAAACTCATTCGGCACCCGGCGCCAGTCGCCGGTGGCGGCGATCGCGCTGCCGGTGTTGCCATGGTAGGAGCGATAGGCCGACAGCACCTTGTCGCGTCCGGTATACAGCCGCGCCATGCGAATCGCGTTCTCATTGGCATCCGCCCCGGCGTTGGTGAAAAACACCTTGCTGAAGCCCGCCGGCGCCAGGTCGACGATGCGCTTCGCCGCTTCGCCGCGGGCAAGGTTGGCGGTAGCGGGCGCGATGGTGACCAGGGTCTCCAGCTGCGCCTTCATGGCCGCCAGCACCCGGGGATGTTGATAGCCAATGTTGACATTCACCAGCTGGCTGCTGAAGTCGAGCCAGGTGTTCCCCTCATAATCCCATAGCTCGCAGCCTTGCGCCCCGGCGATGACCAGCGGGTTGAGATTGCCCTGCATCGACCATGAATGAAACACATAGGCGCGATCCAATTGCCGAACTTCGTCATTGCTTACCGCGACCTCGTTGTGAATTGCCAGCTTCATACCCTGCCCTCTCTCATGTCGTAGTGGTTGACTTCATCATTGGCCGCGGCCGCGCAAATCGGATAGAGCCAGTGTGCGCAAAACGATGTGACACGGTGTCACATCCCCGCCCGTCGTCTGGCCCTGTGCCTTGCCGTCCGGCGTTTTTATAGTGAAGGGACAACCGCACAGGAGAATGAGATGGCAACGAGCAACGTAGTGTTTATCACCGGGGCGACCTCGGGTTTTGGCGAAGCGGCAGCGCAGGTGTTTGCCGATGCGGGCTGGTCGCTGGTGTTGAGCGGGCGCCGCTATCCGCGACTGAAGGCCTTGCAGGACAGACTCGCCGCCCAGGTGCCGGTGCATATTATTGAGCTTGACGTTCGCGACAGCGAGGCGGTGGCTGCGGCGGTGGCGTCGCTGCCCGCCGATTTCGCCGATATCACCACCCTGATCAACAACGCCGGGCTGGCGCTGTCGCCGCTGCCGGCGCAGGAGGTGGCGCTGGAGGACTGGAAAACGATGATCGACACCAACGTCACCGGTCTGGTGACGATGACCCACGCCCTGCTGCCGACGCTGATCCGCCATGGCGCCGGGGCGAGCATTATCAATATCGGCTCGATCGCCGGGCAGTGGCCCTATCCCGGCAGCCATGTCTATGGCGCCAGCAAGGCCTTTGTAAAACAGTTCAGCTATAACCTGCGCTGCGATCTGCTTGGCACCGGCGTGCGGGTCACCGATCTGGCGCCGGGGATTGCCGAGACCGAATTTACCCTGGTGCGCACTAAGGGCGACCAGGCGGCATCGGATAAGCTCTATCGCGGCACCACGCCGCTGAGCGCGCGCGATATCGCCGAGCAGATGTTTTATATCGCCACGCTGCCGGCGCATATGAACATTAACCGGGTGGAGGTGATGCCGGTGCGCCAGGCGTGGCAGCCGTTCGCCATCGACCGGGATTAAGCGAAACCCGACGCTCCCCCTGCCGGCGCTGCCGGCAGGGGGCACAGGCCGGTCTAGCGGCTGCTTTGCAGAAACTGCCTGACGCGTTCGGAGTCAGGTTGCGTGAAAAACTTCTCCGGCGGCGCCTTCTCAATCAGCAGCCCCTTCTCCAGAAACACCACCTCATTGGACACCTGGCGGGCAAAATCCATCTCGTGGGTCACCACCACCATGGTGTAGCCCTCGGCGGCAAGGGCTTTCATCACCCCTAACACCTCGTTCACCAGCTCCGGATCCAGCGCCGAGGTCGGTTCGTCAAAGAGGATAACTTCCGGCGACATCGCCAGCGAACGGGCGATCGCCACCCGCTGCTTCTGCCCGCCGGAGAGGGTGATCGGGTAGACATCGGCTTTGTGCGCCATGCCGACTTTCTCCAGCTGCTGCATGGCCATGGCCTGCGCCTCGTCTCGTTTCATGCCCTTAACGCGCAGCAGCGCCTCGCTGACGTTCTGCTGCACGGTCAGGTGCGGCCACAGGTTAAAACTCTGAAACACCATCCCCACCCGCTCGCGAATTTTCGCCAGCTGGCGGTGCGACATCGCCCGGCCGCGCTGCTCATCAATCCCCAGCCGCTGACCGCCGATATGAATTTCGCCGCGGTCCGGCTGTTCCAGCCAGTTCATACAGCGCAGCAGGGTGGATTTTCCCGACCCGGACGAGCCGAGAATACTCACCACGGTCCCCTTCTCCACCGTCAGGTTAATATCCCGCAGGACTTCCACATTATCGAACTGCTTGGAGACGTTTTTGACGCTTACGGCAATAGACTCAGGCATGGCTCATTCCTCTTTTGGCTCCCCAGGCGGTCAGGCGCTTAATCAGCAGCTCCAGCAGAATGCTAATCGCCCAGTAAAGCCCAATGGCGACGATAAAGGCGTTAAACGGAATAAAATAGGTCGCCTGGACGCTGTTGGCGGCGGCGGTGATCTCCTGAACGGTAATAATGCTCAGGAAAGCGGTGTCCTTCAGGCAGATAATCAGCTGATTGCCGATCAGCGGTAAGGCGGAAGAGACGATATTGGGTAAAATAATCCGCCGAAAAATGGCATAGCGAGAAAAGCCCTGAGCAATGGCGGCTTCAATATACCCGCCGGAAAATACCCGCCGCTGGCTACGCAGTATTTCAAAGAAATAGGCGCCATGATAAATAATCAGGGCCAGTAAACCGGCGGTCCACGGCTCCATGCTAATACCGAGCTGCGGCAGTCCGTAATACAGCAGATAGGCGAGGATCAAAAAAGGGATCGCGCGCATCAGGCTGACGAAACCAATGATAACCCGGTTAAGGACTTTCTTTTGATATTCGCTAAAATAACACAACGCAATACCGATAATAAGGGCCGCGAGGGCGGCGGTAATAAACAGTTCGAGGGTCGCGAATAGCCCGGCAATAAAGCTATCGCGTACCGACCAGATAACGCCCCACTGATTCATAATACCTCCCGTTGCTAGCGCGCCAGGCGCCTGGCTTTCCGTTCCGCGATCCCCTGCAGCTTCAATAAACAGCCGATGATCGCCACATACAGCAGGCCGGCGGCGAGGATCGGCGACAGCGGCTCGTAGGTGACCGAGGAGATACGGTTGGTCACCCGGGTGAGATCCACCACGCCGATCACGGCGATCGCCGGGCTACCTTTGATCAAAAACGACATCTCATTGACCAGCGCCGGCAGGCTCTCGATCCACATCTGCGGCAGCATGATGTAGCGGAAGTAGGTCCAGCGGCGCATTCCCACCGATTCCGCCGCCTCCCGCTGTTCGCGCGGAAAGGTGCGGAAGGCGTTGCGCCAGATCTCAGCGTTAAACGCCGAGGTGTTAAGCGTCAGCGCCACGATGGCGGCCACGTTCTTGTCGAGGTTAATGCCCATCGTGGGCAGGGAAAGGAACAGAAACAGCACCAGCGTCACCAGCGGCGTCGCGCGGGCCAGGCTGATATAGACCACCAGCAGCTGGTCGATAACCGGCAGGCGCAGCATCCGCACCAGGGCGATCAGCAGCCCCGCCACCACCCCGAAGGCGATAGCGATGGCCGAAATCCAGAGGGTCGTCCATGCGCCTTCGATTAATAACTGCCAGGAAATTGCATCCATGAGGCCCTCCTTCTCAGCAACAGGCGGCGGTCGCCCGCCGCGGAACATTACAGACCGGCAAGCTTATGAAACTGTTCCGGGCTGGTGATCGCCTCGGTGGGCAGGTTGTCATAGGTTTCGCCAAACCACTTTTTCTGCAGCTCGGCGAGCTTGCCGGTCTCCTTCATGTGGTTCATAAACTTGGTCATATAGGCCAGCAGCTGCGGCGAGTTTTTCGGGATCGGCCACGCCATATAGCCCGGTCCGGAGACGGCCAGCCCTTTGGCGAAGACCTTCGGTTTGGCTTTCGCCAGGTCGTTCACCGAGATCACCACGTTAATCACGTAATCCAGCCGCTTATTCGCCAGGTCGGCGTAGGCTTCCGGATAGGAGGGGTACTCCACCACCGGCCCCAGCTTGCCGCCGGTCTTCTCCAGCATCGCCTTCAGCTCCGGCAAACGCGCCAGCAGCGCGCTGCCCGCCTGCACGCCCACTTTTTTGCCGCTGAGATCGGCAATGGTGTTTAGCGAGGTATCGCCAGCGCGTTTGACGAAATAGTGCTGCGCGGAGGCCCACGGCGGGGTGAAATCAAAGACCTTCAGCCGCTCATCGGTAATAACCGCCCCGGTCAAGGCCATATCGTATTGTCCGGTGGAAACCGCCGCTAATAATCCGGTCCACGGTAATATGCTCTGGTCGACATGAAATTTGGCGTATTTACGTAACTCCTCAAGCATATCTTTGTTAAAGCCATCGGCCTGACCATTATTCATAAAGTTAAATGGCGCATAATCATCTTCCGTCGCCACTTTCAGGGTGCCGGATTTTTCTATTTCCGGCAGATCGGCCGCGACGGCGTGATAAGAAAAAGCAACCGTTAATACAGCGCTCAGACACATTGATGCCAATGATTTTTTCATTATTTCACCCCTGATGGATTAGCCAGACGGGTTCATTCCAGAACGCGAAAAGGTTTATGCAAAATAGAGGCCGGGAGGTTCCGGTCCGCGGCGGCTGAATGCGTTTTTAATGTGGGAGCGTTTTGCAATTCCGTATAGAGCCAGATGGGCCGCATCGCTGTGTCAGATGGCGGAAGGGTGGTATGGAATTTGCTGAGCTTATGGGGTGGTCGCGATGCGTTATTGCCAGAGGAGCCCCGTATGATCCGTCACCTGTTACACGTTGATTTTGAGCCTGGCCGCGGTTTGCAGGAGCAGGTGCGAGAGACGCTGGTGAATGCCATTCTCAGCGGGATCTTCGCCGCCGACACCCCGCTGCCCTCCTGCCGCCAGCTGGCCAGCCAGCTGCGCGTCTCGCGCAATACCACCGCCCTGGTGTTCGAAAGCCTGGTCAACGAGGGCTATCTGATAAGCCGCCCGCGAAGCGGTTACTACCTGCATCCCGACTATCACGACGCTTCGCCTCCCGCGGTCGAAAGTGCACCGCAGCGCGAAGCGGCTGCACCACGCTGGGGCGACCGGCTGCAGATGACCCCCAGCCAGCAGGAGTCGATCCTCAAACCGGCGGGCTGGATGCACTACCGCTACCCGTTTATCTACGGCCAGCCCGATACCCGGCAGTTCCCGCTGGCCACCTGGCGCTCGGCGGCCAACTGGCTGCACGGCGGGGTGCGCGATCCGGCGTGGGTGGTCGACCATATTGACCAGGATGTGCCGATGCTCATCGAGCAGATCCGCACCCGGGTGCTGCCCAAGCGCGGCATTGTCGCCGCCCCGGACGAAATTCTCATCACCCTGGGCTCGCAAAACGCCCTCTACCTGCTGACACGGCTGCTGCTCTCTTCCACCACCCGCATTGGCGTCGAAAACCCCTGCTTTCGCGAAGCCATCAACACCTTTCTGCTCGCCGACGCCGAGGTAGCGCCGCACCCGGTGGATGAAGAGGGGATCGTGCTTAATGAGCGTCCCTGCGATTACTACTATGTCACCCCCGGCCACCAGGTGCCCACCGGTGTGGCGATGAGCAGCGCGCGCCGCCGCCAGCTGCTGGAGCATGCCGCCCGCCATGACGCGGTGATCATTGAAGATGATTATGACTCGGAGAGTAACTTTACCCAAAACCCGCTGCCGGCGCTGAAGGCCAGCGATCGCAGCGGCCGGGTGGTGTATGTCAGCAGCCTGTCAAAGGCGCTGTCGCCGGGGCTGCGGCTGGGGTTTATGGTCGCCGACCCGGACCTGATCGACGAGGCGCGCGCCCTGCGCCGGCTGGTCTATCGCCATCCGCCGACCAACATTCAGTACCAGATGGCCCACTTCCTCGCCCAGGGCCATTATGAAACCCATCTGCGGCGCTACCACTACGACTCCGCCCAGCGCTGGGAGCGCCTGCACGCCGCCCTGCAGCGCTACCTGCCGTCGTGCCGCGCGCTGGCGGGGAGCGAACACGCTAACGCCTTCTGGCTGCAGACCCCGGCGCAGATCAACACCCAGCAGCTTACCTGGCGCGCCGCCCACGCCGGCGTGCTGATTGAGCCCGGGGCGCGCCATTTTCTCAACGCCGCGCCGCCGGATAACTACTTTCGCATGGGATTCCACGCCATTAACCCCGACGCCATCGCCCGGGGGGTGGAAGTCCTGCGCGGCCAGCTGGAGCAGATGGGTTAGCGGGATTGCTCATACTCGACGGCATCGCGCACGTTGAGCAGCGCCGGGCGCAGGCTGTCGAAAGGCACCGAACCGAGCGCGATGCGCAGCGCCTGTGGGATCGTGGCGGAGACGCAGAACGGCTCGGCGGTCGACACCGAAATACGGCGTTCCATCAGCGCATTCGCCAGCCGGTCGGCCCGGCTCTCTTCGCCCAGCGGCAGCCAGACAAAGTACGAATCGGGATGACTCACAACGGGAAGGCCGCAGAGCACCTCGCGGGCCACCTGCTGCCGCTGTCGCGCATCCTGTCGTTTCTGCGTTTCAAAGCGGGCCACCGTGCCATCTTCAATCCAGGCGCAGATCAGCGAGCTTATCAGCGTCGGCGTATTCCACGTCGTGGCCCGGATGGCGCGCTCAATCTCCGGCCGATAGCGCGGCGGAGAAATCACCACCCCCACGCGCAGTCCGGTGGCGATATTTTTCGAAAATCCGGTGACATACACCGTTCTTTCCGGCGCATAGCTGACCACCGGCGGCGGCGGACGGCTCACCAGCCGGGCATAGGCGGCATCTTCGATAATCAGCAGATCGTGCTGGCGCGCGAGGTCGGCCAGCGCCTGCCGCTGCCCGGCGTTGAGCACCCAGCCCAGCGGATTGTGCAGCGTCGGCATGGTATACACCGCCCACACCCGCCGCTGTTGGCACAGCGTGTGAAGCGCCTGCAGGTCCGGCCCCTCGGCCCGACAGGGGATCGCCGCCAGCTCCAGATGATAGAGCGCCGCCAGCACCTTGAAGCCCGAATAGGTCAGCGCATCAACCGCCACCACATCCCCCGGACGTAACAGCCCCATAACGGTCACCGCCAGCCCGTGCTGCGCGCCGTTGACGATCAGGACATTTTCCGCGTCCGGCGCAAAGTGCCGGCAGGTCAAATGGCGGGCGATGATTTCCCGCTCGGCGAGCCGCCCGGCGTGAGGCTGATAGCGCAGATGCGAGTCAATATCGCCCGCCATCGCCAGCTGCCTGAGCGCCTCGCGCAGCGCATCGCCCTGCGCCGGCAGCGAAGGGTAGTTGAAGTTAAGATCCACGACGTCGGCGGCCACCACCTGCTGGTCGACCCCATGCCCCGGCGGCAGCGAGAGGTCCCGCACGAAGGTGCCGCGCCCGGTTTCGCCACTGACCAGCCCCATCTCCTCCAGTTCACGGTAGACGCGCGTGGCGGTGGCCAGCGAGAGGCGTTCCTCGGCGGCCAGGGTACGGTGCGTCGGCAGACGGCTGCCGGCGGGCAGCTGCCCGCTGCGGATCGCCTGCGCGTATCGGTCGACAACGGCTTTGTATCGGGCTTTCATCGTGAAATGTATCTATTACAATAATTTGATTGTATCAGATTGGCCACATTACCATCGCCGCTGACGATGCTCAAGCGGGCGCAGCCCATTCAGATAACGCGAGGTTAACGTGGTAGATTCAACACTGGATAAATCGGCGCCCGGCCCCTGGTCCGGATGGCTTCATGGTTTACTGGGGGTGATCATTTTCAGCGGTTCGCTGCCCGCGACGCGGCTGGCGGTGCAGGATATGGATCCGTTGTTATTGACCTTTCTGCGCGCCTCCATCGCCGGGCTGCTTGCCGTCGCGCTGCTGGTCGGCTTTCGTCAGAAACGCCCGCGCCTGGCGCAGCTTGTGCCCCTGTTCATCGTCTCATCCGGGGTGGTGATCGGCTTTCCCCTGCTCACGGCGCTGGCCCTGCAGCGCATCACTTCGGCGCATTCGATTGTGTTTATTGGTCTGCTGCCGCTGATGACCGCCCTCTTCGGCGTACTGCGCGGCGGCGAACGTCCGCGGCGGGCTTTCTGGATCTTTTCGCTGCTGGGCAGCCTGCTGGTGATGGGATTCGCCCTGACGCAAAGTGCGGCGGCGTCGCTCAGCGGCGATCTGCTGATGCTGGCGGCGGTGATCGCCTGCGGCCTCGGCTATGCGGAAGGGGCAAAGCTGACCCGGGAGCTCGGCGGCTGGCAGGTGATCTGCTGGGCGCTGGTGATAGCCCTGCCGTTGATGCTCCCCGCCTCGCTGATGGTTCAGCCCGCCTCCTGGCGCGCCATATCGACCTCCTCCTGGGCCGCGCTGGGCTATGTGTCGCTCTTCAGCATGCTGATTGGTTTTATCTTCTGGTACAAAGGGCTGGCCGCGGGCGGGATCGCCGCCGTCGGCCAGCTCCAGCTATTGCAGCCGTTCTTTGGGCTTGGCCTGTCGGCGGCGCTGTTGCACGAAACCGTCAGCCCCTTGATGCTGGCGGTCACCCTCGGGGTAGTGCTGTGCGTGGTGGGCTCGCGCAAATTTGGCCGCCAGCGGGTTGGCGCAGGGAGCGGGAGCCGCGCCTGACCTGACGCGTCGCCCCGCCGGGGAGGATGAGCGCCTACACCGGCCGGGCGTACTGGAGCATCACCTGCAGCAGCACGTTGGCCCCGGCGGCGACGTGCTCCGGCGAGGCATACTCCATTTCGTTATGGCTGATCCCGTCCTTGCAGGGAATAAAAATCATCCCGGTCGGCGCCAGGTAGCTCATATACACGGCGTCATGCCCGGCGCCGGAGACAATCGGTCGCGCCGGGTAGCCCAGCCGCTGCGCGGCATCGGCAATGGCCTGCTGGCATTCGCCATCGAACGGCGCCGCCGGATAGTGGCTCACCTGCTTCAGGGCCACCTGCAGACCGCTCTCCCGCTCAACCTCCGTGATAAACGCCCGCAGCTGGCGATCCATTTCATCCACCAGCGCATCGCTGAGATTGCGCATATCAATGGAGAAGGTGACCTCCCCGGGCACCACGTTGCGACTGTTGGGCCACACCTGCACGCTGCCGACGGTGCCGCGTCCCTCTTCGCTGCGCCCGGCAATGGCGACCACCTCCTGCATAATGCGGGTCGCCACCTGCAGGGCATCCTGACGCAGGCGCATCGGCGTGGGTCCGGCGTGCGACGCCTGGCCGGTCACCACGCAGTCGTACCAGCGGATCCCCAGCACGCCCTGCACGATACCGATGGTTTTCGCTTCATCTTCGAGAATCGGTCCCTGCTCAATGTGCGCCTCAAAATAGGCGCCGATGGGATGCTCTCCCGGGGTCTGCTCGCCGATATAGCCGATCTGCGCCAGCGCCTCGCCGACGCTGACGCCCTCTTTATCCGTGACGGCCCAGGTCTCCTCCAGCGGGAAGACCCCGGCAAAGACCCCGGAGCCCATCATCACCGGCACGAAGCGCGACCCCTCTTCGTTGGTCCAGAACACCACCTCAATCGGCGCCTCGGTGGCAATCTGCCGATCGTTGAGCGTGCGCACCACCTCCAGCGCCGCCAGCACGCCGAAGTTGCCGTCAAATTTGCCGCCGGAGGGCTGGGTGTCGATATGGCTGCCGGAGACGATGGGCGGCAGGCTGGGGTTGCGCCCTTCCCGGCGCATAAACACATTGCCGATTTTATCGATGGTGACGCTCAGCCCGGCCTCCCGCGCCCAGCCAATCACCCGGTCCCGCCCCTGGCGGTCGAGGTCGGTGAGGGTCAGACGGCGGCAGCCGCCCTTCGGCGTGGCGCCGATCTGAGCAAGGTCCATTAACGACGCCCACAGGCGGTCGCCATTGATGCGCCAGCGGGTGGTGTCGGTGGCGGGGGTAAAAAGTACATCACTGCTCATGGTGGTCTCCTGACATCAAGGTCGCCGCCAGCGCAACCGGCGGTGGGAAATAAGGCATCAGCGCCTGGCCTTCATCTGTAGAGTGTGTTGCCGTCGGTCAGACGGCCAGGGCCTGCGCGTGGGCGTCAATCGCCAGCTCGCGCCAGCGGTGGCAACTCACCGTGTGGCGCTCCGCTGCGGCCTCCGTCGGCGGCAGGCTCTGCTCGCAGACCGGGCGACGGTGCGGGCAGCGCTCGGCAAAGGCGCAGCCGGGGGGCAAGCGCGCCAGATCCGGCGGCGCGCCGGGAATGCAGTGCAGGGCATCGCCTTTCTTGAGCCCCTCTTTCGGCCGGCTGCCCAGCAGCACCCGGGTATAAGGATGGCGCGGGTGGCGCAGGATCTCGCTCATGGCGGCCTCCTCAACGATCCGCCCGGCGTACATCACCGCCACCCGGTCGGCAATCTCCACCGCGGCGCCGATATCGTGGGTCACAAACACGATCGACAGCCCGCGCTGCTTTTGCTGCTCGCGCAGCAGGATCAGGATCTGGATTTGCACCGTGGCGTCGAGGGCGGTGGTCGGCTCATCCGCCAGCAGCAGCTGCGGGTTACAGGAGAGCGCAAGGGCGATCATCGCCCGCTGGCGCATCCCGCCGGACATCTCGTGCGGGTAAGCCTCCAGCCGCCGCTCGGGGCTGGGAATGCGCACCTGACGCAGGGCCTCCAGCGCCCTGTCCCGGGCCGCCTGGCGCGACAGCCCTTCGTGGCGGCGCAGCCCTTCTATAATCTGCTGCCCGACGGTGTAGACCGGATCGAAGGCCAGCAGCGGCTCCTGAAAAATCATCGCGCAGCGCCCGCCGCGATAGCGCCGCAGCTGGCTGGCGTTCATCGTCAGCACCGCGTCGTCCCCCACCCGCAGGGTGCCGGAGAGCTCACTGCTCCCCGGCGGGTGCAGGCGCATCAGCGCCCGCAGGGTCACGCTCTTGCCGGAACCCGACTCGCCAATCAACGCCATCACCTCCCCCTTTTGTACGTCAAAGGAGACCCCGTTGACCGCGTTGATGGTCTGTCCGTCGCGGCGAAAGACGACCCGCAGGTCGCGCACATGGACAAAGGCGTTATGCGACATGGCTGACCTCCTTAAGAGGGATGCGCTGATGCCAGGGCGAGGCTGGCTGCGCCATCAGGCAGGCGCTCTGGTGCCCCTCCCCGACCGCCTCCAGCCGCGGTTTCACCTCGGCGCAGACCGCCTTCGCGTGCGGGCAGCGGGTGTGAAAGCGGCAGCCGCTCGGCGGCGCGATGGGGCTGGGGGGATCGCCGCTCAGCGGCGAGGTCAGGGTGCGGTTTTGCGGATCCATGGAGGGCATGGAGCTTAACAGCGCCCGGGTATAGGGATGGGCGGAGGCGGTAAACAGCTGCTCCGCCGGGCCGATCTCCACCACTTCGCCAAGGTACATGACGAGGATCCGATCCGACAGCCAGCGCACCACGTGCAGATCGTGGCTGATAAACACATAGGTCAGCTCGAGGGTCCGCTTCAGCTCCTGCAGCAGTTGCAGCACCTGAGCTTCCACCGATTTATCCAGCGCCGACACCGCTTCATCAAGAATCACCAGCCGCGGCTTCATCGCCAGCGCGCGGGCGATATTCACCCGCTGCCGCTGGCCGCCGGAGAGCGCATGGGGATAGCGGTCGGCAAAGCGCGCCGGCTCAAGGCCAACGTGCGCCAGCAGATAGCGGGCGTATTCGCTGGCCTCTCTGGCGCTGACGCCGTGGACCCGCTGGCCGAAGGCGATGCTCTCCTCCATGGTCAGGCGCGGATTGAGCGAGGCATAGCTGTCCTGGAAAACCATCTGCACCTGGCGACGGTAGGCTTTCAGCGGCAGGCGCGACGATCCGACCCCCAGCCCGTCGAAGATCAGTTCGCCGCTGTCCTGGGTGAGCAGCTGCATCAGCAGCCGGGCGGTGGTCGATTTGCCGCAGCCCGACTCGCCGACCACCCCCAGGGTTTCGCCTTTCATCACCGAGAAGCTGATATCGTCCACCGCCTGGACCACCTCCCGGCCTTTGCCGCCGCGGAAGTACTTCAGCAGGTGATTGACCTTCAGCAGCGGCTGCGCCGGCCCGCCGAGGTCGATATTGGTAAAGGGTTGCATCGCTTACTCCTTAATCGCCATTGCCGCACGCAGGCGGTCCGCGAGGATATTGAACGAAATGGAGGTGATAAAAATCATCAGGCCCGGCAGGGCGGCCACCCACGGCTGGGTATAGATTGCCGTGCGCAGCGTATTGAGCATCAGCCCCCACTCTGGCTCCGGCGGCCGCACGCCGAGGCCGAGAAACGACAGGCCGGAGGCGAGGATCATGCACACCGAAATCAGCCCGGTGGAGAAGACGAAGATCGGCCCGAGCACGTTACCCAGCACCTGGACGCGGATAATGGTCAACGCGCTGGCGCCGGTGGCCCGGGCGGCATCGATATAGTCCATATGCCGTACCTGGGCGGTCACGCTCTCGGCAATCCGCGCCACCTGCGGGACAAACACCAGGGTCAGCGACAGCAGCGCATTGCCGATGCCCGCCCCCAGCGCCCCCGACAGCGCAATCGCCAGCAGAACCGAGGGAAAGGCATAGAACACATCCACGGTGCGCATGATCAGGGTATTGATTTTGCCGCCCATGTAGCCAGCGATGATCCCGATGGCGCCGCCGATAAAAAAGGCGAACACCACCGGGACAATCCCCATAAACAGCGACAGCCGGGTGCCGAGGATCAGTCGCGACAGCATGTCGCGCCCCAGCTCATCAGAGCCCAGCGGGAAGCCGTCGCTGCCGATGGGCTTCAGGCGCAGGAACATCGACGTTTGATAGGGGTCTTTGACGATAAGCCACGGCCCGAACAGCGCCAGGGCCAGCAGAACGAGAATGATCGCGCCGACGAATACCCCGCCCGGGTCGCGCAGCAGGCGGCGCAGCACGCCGCGCCAGTAACCTTGCCGGGAAGCGTTGGCCGGCGCGGCCGGGACCGCTTTCGTCGTTGCCGTATCCACCATGGTCAGCTCCTCTTAATGCGCGGGTCGAGGGTGGTCTGCAGAATATCCACCAACAGGTTGAGCAATACGAAAAACAGCGCCAGCACCCAGATGGTGCCCTGCAGCAGGGGCAGGTCGCGCTGAAAAATGGCGGTGTTGAGCAGCAGTCCGGTTCCCGGCCAGGAGAAGACGGTCTCCACGAGGATCGAGCCGCCCATCAGATAGCCCACCTGCAGCCCCATCACCGCCAGCGCGGTTGGCGCGGCATTTTTCATGACGTGGACAAAGATGCGCGACTCGTTGAGCCCGCGAGCGCGCAGGCCAACGATGAACTCCTGGCTGAGGATATCGGCGACCTGCGAGCGCACGGTGCGGGCGATAATCCCGGTCGGGATCACCGACAGCGTGATGGCCGGCAGCAGCATGAACTGCAGGTGCGCCCAGTCCCATTGCCAGCCCACCTCGCCTATCGGCCCGCCGCCGGTGGCCGGCAGCAGCGCGAACTTGACGCTGCAGAGGATCACCAGCAGCATCCCCAGCCAGTAGTGCGGCACGCTGACGCCAAACACCGACAACACCGAGGCCAGACGGTCAATGACGCTGTTGCGAAAATAGCCGGCGACAAAGCCGAACAGACTGCCGAGGACGAAACCGATCGCCGTCGCCAGCAGCGCCAGGCGCAGGGAGTAGCTTACCGCGGTCATCACCTCGTCAATCACCGGGCGGCCGGTGGCGACCGACATACCGAGGTCGCCGTGCAGCGCCCGCCACAGCCAGTGGATAAACTGCAGGGGCAGCGGCTTATCAAAGCCGTAGGCCTGCATCAACGTCTGGCGCAGCGCCTCCGAGGCGTCCGGCGGCATTACCGACACCAGCGGGTCGCCAGGCGCTATCTGCACCAGCATGAAACAGATCACCGCCACCCCAAGCATGGTGGGGATAGCCAGCAGAATGCGGTATAGCAGCGTATTGATCATCGGTCGCCCCTTTCGCGATTACTCTTTTTTGCTCACCAGACTGAGGTCGATAAACCAGCTCTGCGGTTGCACCACCCCGGTCACCGCGGGCGAAATCGCGCGCGGCCCGACGTCGTGGGCGACAAACAGGAACGGCACCTGATCCACCAGCGCGGCGTGCAGCTCGCCGGCGGCTTTATTCATCGCTTCCGGGGTAAAGGCGTGCTTGACGGCGGCGGCCAGTTTTTCCGTCTCCGGAGTGGAGAAGTAGCCCCAGTTGGTCGCCACCGGCGGAAACGCTTTGGCGGTGGAGAAGCGGATCAGGCCAAAATAGGGATCGTTGACCGCGGCGCTGACGTTGATCGCGTCGATCCCTTTTGCCGAGGGATCCCGGGCGCCCAGACGCCAGTTGGTGAACAGGGTGTTCCATTCCACCACTTTGATATCCACATTGAAGAAGCAGCTCTTCAGGCTCTGCTGGATATACTCGTTCATCGGCAAGGGCTGCATCTGCCCGGAGCCGGAAGCCGAGGTCGCCACCGTGACGTGCAGCGGCTTGCCGGCGCTGTATCCGGCCTCGGTCATCAGCTGACGGGCGGCGTCCGGGTCATATTTGATCTGGAAGGTGGGTTTACCATGCCACGGGCTGTCGGCCTCGTAGACCCCGGTGGCCTCGGTCATATAGCCGCCGAGGTAGCTCTTCAGCTCGGCGCGGTTCAGACACAGGTTGGCCGCTTTGCGCACCCGAATGTCCTGCCACGGGGATCCTTTTTCAAAGGAGAACTGCCAGGGCCACAGGTGCGGCTGGGTGTTGGCGTAGAGGTGAAAACCCTGAGACTTGATCTGATCGATGGCGTCCGGCGCCGGGGCTTCAATCCAGTCCACCTGCTTCGACAGCAGCGCCGCGGTGCGGGCGTTAGCCTCCGGCAAGGGGATCAGCACCACCTTATCCACCCGGGGAATGCGATCTTTATTCCAGTAGTCGGGGTTTTTCGCGAGGATCAGCTGCTGACGCGGCACCAGCTTCTCCAGTTTGAACGGGCCGCTGCCCACCGCATGGGCGGCGAAGGCGGTCCACGCCTGTTTACTGCGCGCGGCGCTATCGCCCGCGCTGGCCGGCACCGCGTCATACTGCTTCTGCCACGCCGTGGGCGAGACAATAAACAGGTTGGTGATGTTGTACGGCAGCAGCGCGTCCGGTTCCGAGGTGGTCAGCGCCACGGTGTGATCGTCAATTTTCTCCGCGCCGGCGAGGGTCGGCATCCGCGACAGGGTGTTGCCGATCTGACCCGGGGCGTACTGTGGCGCTGCTTTATTGAGCACCTTATCCACGTTCCAGACGATGGCGTCGGCGTTCACCTCGCTCCCATCATGAAATTTCACCCCCGGACGCAGGGTGAAAATCCAGCGGCGGGTGTTCTGCGGATCGATGTGCCACTCGGTCGCCAGCCCCGGCACCAGACCGCTGGGCTTTTCCCCTTGCGACAGATCCCACTCCACCAGCGCGTCGTACAGCGGGATGCCGGTAGAGCGGTTGCCCTCATAGCCCTGATCCGGCTGGCCGAGGGTCAACGGAATATCCGCGGCGGTCATGGCGATCCGCAGCGTGGAGGCGTTGGCAGGTAAGGCGGCGCCCGCCAGGGCCAGTGCGCCGCTCACCGCCACGGCGAGACGACCGGCACGCGAAAATAACGTCGTTTTGTGCATCACATGATCCCTGTTAAATAAAGTGTCACTGATTAACAGGCAAAATGCGTACCAGCTCTGGTGCGGGCGGAAATAGGCCGAAACCGACCGATAAAATAAGAAGGACTTATATTATCACCATGATAATTATGGGAAAATAATTCAACCTTATTCTGCCGCACCGCCAGCGGGAAATATGTTGCAGAATTGCACCAGTCGCTATATCGCAAAATTTAAATAATCACGTCGCGTCACTTTTTTATGCTTCCCCCTCCCCCGCCGCGGCGTATTCTCCGCCGGGAACAATCCCTTCTATACTTCAGAGAACACATCGACCGGGAGAGACTATGCCTTTAGCCGATTTTCACCGCTCCGATCCTTTTACCCTCGGTATCGAACTGGAGCTGCAGGTGGTGAACCCGCCGGGTTACGACCTCAGCCAGGATGCCTCGACTCTGATTGCCGACGTCCAGCATGAACTGACCGTGGGAGAAGCCAAGCACGATATCACCGAGAGCATGCTGGAGATCGCCACCGGGGTGTGTCGCGACATCAGCCATGCGCAAGCCCAGCTCAGCGCCATCCAGCAGGCGGTCCAGCGCGCGGCGCTGCATCATCATCTGCAGATCTGCGGCGGCGGTTCGCACCCCTTTCATGCCTGGCAGCGCCAGCAGATCAGCGACAATCCGCGCTATGTCAAAACCGTCGAGCATTTTGGCTATCTGGCGCAGCAGGCGACGGTCTTTGGCCAGCATGTGCACGTCGGCTGCCAGAGCGGCGACGACGCCATCTATCTGCTGCACGGCCTGTCGCGCTTTGTGCCGCATTTCATCGCCCTTAACGCCGCCTCGCCGTGGTTCGACAGCACCGACAGCCGCTTCGCCTGTTCGCGCCTCAACCGCTTCTCCTCTTATCCCGACAACGGCCCGATGCCGTGGGTGGCCGACTGGCAGGGGTTTCGTCGCCTGTTCCGCCAGCTGAGCTACACCAGCATGATCGACAGCATGAAGGATCTGCACTGGGATATTCGCCCCAGCCCGCAGTTTGGGACCGTCGAGGTGCGGGTGATGGATACCCCCCTGACCCTCGCCCAGGCGATCCACATCGCCGGCTTTATTCAGACCCTGGCCTGCTGGCTGTTGACGGAGCGTCCTTTTAAGCACCAGCCTGACGATTATCTGCTGTACCCTTTTAACCGCTATCAGGCCTGTCGCTACGGGCTGGACGGGACTCTCACCGATGTGCGCGGCGGGGAGCAGCGCAGCATCCGCCAGGAGATCCTGCAGCTCGCCGACCGGCTGGCTCCTTTCGCCCATCAGTTGAAGGCGACGGCGGCGCTGGAGGCGGTGGTTCGCCAGGCGAAATCGCCGCACAGCGAGGCGCAGCAGATGCGCGAGTTTATCGCCAACGGCGGTTCGCTTTCCGGGCTGGTGCAAAAACACTGTGAGATTTGGGCGGCATAAGGCAGCGAGGCGGGTATACTCGGCGCAGACCATAGAAAGGACCGCCCATGTTATTACGCTGCCTGCTCCCCCTGGCGCTGCTGCCCCTGGCCACCCTCGCCAGCGCCGCCTGTACCCTCACCGACCCGACGCTGACCCTGCAGAGCTATCGGGTGGATGCGCAGAAAGAGCGCATTGCGATGTACTGGCAGGATCGGCACGGCAAAGCCTGGGGTTCCCTGCGTTCGCTGCTGGCGGGTATCGATGGCGATGGCCGGGTGCAGATGGCGATGAACGGCGGCATTTACGATAAGGCCTACGCGCCGTTGGGGCTGTATATCGAAGACGGCAAGCGCCTGACGCCGGTAAACCGCTCCGCCGGCGGCGGGAACTTCTTTATCCGCCCCGGCGGCGTATTCCTGGTGGAGAACGGCCGGGCGAAAATCGTGCCGCTGCCGGCGTTTAAACGCTCTCCCGCCATCCGCTATGCGGTGCAGTCCGGCCCGATGCTGATTGAAAATGGCGCTATCAACTGGCGGCTGAAGCCCTCCGCCAGCTCGCGCAAACTGCGCAACGGCGTTGGCATCGATAAGCAGGGCCGGGTGGTGTTTATGCTCAGCGAGCGCGAGACCAACTTCTATGATTTTGCCTGCTATGCGCAGTCAAAGCTTGGGGTGCGGCAGATGCTTTATCTCGACGGCACCCTGTCGAAGATGTACCGCAAAGGCGGCAGCGTGCCGTGGCAGTATCATCCGTTCGTGAGCATGATTACGGTGGAGAGGAAATAGCGGGCGCGTTTGGGGGCAGCCATTCCAGCCAGGAGACTGAATAAATTAACGACAGGCCGGGCAAGGGATTGCCGCCGTGCCCGATGTCCTTGCCCGGTGGCGCTGCGCTTACCGGGCCTACAAGTCTGCTCGCTATGGTATGGCCCCTGAAAACTACGGGCGTGCAGCGGGGCCGATTCCCCCTGACCCCGGCTCTCCCCCAGAGGAGAGGGGATCGCCCGGTCGTCGTTGCAGCCCCGGTATACACAGCGGGGCCACGGAGAAAGGCACATACAATTTTTAACGGATATATTCTGATCGCTATGGTATGGCCTCTGAAAACTACGGGCGTGCAGCGGAGCCGATTCCCGCTGAAATCGGCGAACCGGAGGTCGGCAGACAAGGGCTGGCCGCCACGGAGGGCGGCCAGAGGCGATTCGAGACACGACAAAATTGCCGGGAGCAATTTTGAACAGCGCTTGCGCTGGCCCCGCAGGGGCGAGTCCCAGGGATGGGACGAGTAGTATCGAGTTGAGCCGACCGCAGGCGGACGACCGGGAGGTGAGCGTAGTGCGCAGCACCGATTTCTCTGCGGGACCGGGGGGATTGTAAAGGGGGAGACGGTTTTCTCCCCCTTTACCCGTTCACCAGCGAAGGACTACCCTTTTCTGCCAAACGCAACGTGAACGGAAAATTCCCCCTAACCCCGGCTCTCCCCAAAGGGAGAGGGGACCGCCCGGTAGTCGTTGTAGCCTGGGGTATCCCCGTTACCGACCGGTAGCGCCGCGCTTACCCCCGCCGATGCGCCCACTCGCGCATACGCTGAAACAGCACATACAGCGAAGGAATAAACAGGATGCCAACCATCGTCGCCACCAGCATCCCGCTGAACACCGTGGTGCCGATGATCCGCCGGCTCTGCGCCCCGGCGCCGGTGGCGAGCATCATCGGCATGATGCCGATAATAAACGACACCGCGGTCATCATCACCGCGCGGAAGCGGCGGGTGGCGCCCTCGCGCGCGGCGTCGACTATCGACAGCCCCTCCTCGCGCCGGCTGCGGGCGAACTCAACGATCAGAATCGCATTCTTCGCCGCCAGGGCGATCAGCAGCACCAGCCCTATCTGGACATACACATCGTTGGCATAGCCCGCCGTCCACAGCCAGACCAGCGCTCCGCCGATGGCGAACAGCACCGAGAGCATGACGCTCGCCGGCAGCGTCCAGCTTTCATACTGCGCCACCAGGAACAGCCACGCCATCGCCACCGCAGCCAGCACGATCCACACCGCCTGATTGCCGGTCTGCTGCTCCTGCCAGGAGATCCCGCTCCAGGCGTAGTCATACCCCGGCGGCAGATGGGCCTGCAAAATCTGCTCCATGGCCGCCATCGCCGTGCGGCTGCTGACCCCCTCGGCCGCTGAACCGCTCACCGACACGGACGGGAACTGGTTGTACTGCTGAATAAACGGCGCCCCCACCGTCGGCGTAATGGTGACCAGATTGCTCAACCGCACCCGCTCGCCGTCGCGGCTGCGGACGTACAGCTCGCTAATCTGCTCAGCCCGCTCGCGCCACTGCATCTCATTTTGCATCACCACATGATAGACACGGTTGTTAAGACTGAAATCGCCGGCGCGCGTGCCGCCGAACGCCGTCTGCAGGCTGCTGAAGATCTGCGCCACCGGCACATCCAGCAGCGCCGCCCGATCGCGGTCGACCGTCAGGGTCAGCTGCGGCACGTTGCTGCTCCAGGTGGTAAATACCCGGCTCAGCTGCGGATGCTGGTTCGCCAGCTGAAGGATCTCCCGCGTCACCTGCTCCAGCTCCGCCGACGACTGACCGGCCTGCGCCAGAATGCGCAGATCAAACCCCGAGGCATTGCCCAGGCCCGGCAGGGTCGGCGGCGCGAAGGTCATGATCGTCGCCTCCGGCAGCGACAGCAGCTGGCGCTGAATATCCGCCATCACCGTATCCAGCGGCGGCCGCTGATGCCAGTCCTTGAGCATCACCGAGATAAACCCGCCGTTAGCGGCGCTGGTGCCGTTGAGAATGTTGAAGCCGGACACCTGAATCACATCCTCCACCGCCGGGTTAGCCGTCAGCAGCTTGCGCGCCTGGGCCATCACCGCTTCGGTACGCTCCAGCGACGCCGCCTCCGGCAGCTGCACACTGGCAAACAGGTAGCCCTGATCTTCCTGCGGCAGGAAGCCTTTCGGCATCGAGGTGAAGCTGAACGCCACCAGCGCGCCCGCCGCCACCGTCGCCGCCAGCGCCAGCCACGGGCGGCGGTTCATCCACCCCACCAGCCGGCCATAGCCGTCGCGGGTGCCGTCGAGAAGACGGTTAAACGCCCGCCACACTGCCGCCGGCCGGGCGGGTCGCGGGCGCAGCAGCAGCGCGCAGAGGGCCGGGGTCAGGGTTAACGCCACCAGGCTCGACAGGGCCACCGCGGTGGAGAGCGTCACGGCAAACTGCCGATACAGCTCGCCGACGATCCCCGGGAGCAGCGCCACCGGCACAAACACCGCCAACAGCACCAGGGTCGTGGCGATCACCGGCCCGGCGATCTGCCGCAGCGCCTGGGCGGTGGCCTGCAGGCGATCCAGTCCTTCCGCCATTTTGGTTTCGACATTCTCCACCACCACAATGGCGTCATCCACCACCATCGTCAGGGCAAGAATAATCGCGAACAGGCTGAGGGTGTTGGCGCTGTAGCCCAGCAGATAGAGCACCGCAAAGGTGCCGATCAGTGACACCGGGATCGCCAGGGCCACGATCAGCGTCGCCCGCCAGCTCTGCAGGAACAGCGACACCACCACCACCACCGCCAGCAGGGTCAGCGCCAGCGAGACGCCGATCTCTTTGATCGTCGCCGCCACAAAGCGGGTGGTATCGAACTTCACCTCCCAGGTGAGATCCGCCGGAAAGCGAGTGTGCAGGCGGTTAAGCTCCGCGCGCACCGCGCTGGCGACCTGCAGGGCGTTGGCGGTAGGCGTCGGATAGATCCCCAGATAGGCCGACGCTTTACCGTTCAGCTGCGCGCCGGAGCTGTAGCTGCGGGCGCCCAGCTCGATGGTCGCCACGTCGGCGAGGCGCACGAGCTGCCCCTGCGCGCCGCGGCGGAGGATAATCTCGCCAAAGCTGGCCGCCTCGTTCAGACGCCCCAGTCCGTTGATGGTCAGCGTCTGCTGCTGGCCGTTGAACACCGGTGGGGTGCCCACCTGCCCCGCCGCCCCCTGCACATTCTGCTCGCGCAGCGCCTGGGCAACGTCATCCGTAGTGATGTTAAGGGCGTTCATGCGGTCCGGGCGCAGCCAGATGCGCATGCTGTAATCCCGGGCGCCAAACATCTGCACCTCGCCGACGCCGGGCAGGCGGGCCAGCGCCTCGCGCACCTGGGTGCTGGCGTAATTGCTGACAAACAGCGGCGACAGCGTGCCCAGCGGCGAGTAAAGGCTTACCCCCATCAGCAGGTTGCTGGCGCGCTTGCGCACCTGGACGCCATTCTGCTGCACTTCCGCCGGAAGCTGCGCCAGCGCCTGCGCCACCCGGTTTTGCACGTCGATCGCCGCCAGATCGGCATCGGTGCCTGCCGCGAAGGTGATACTCAGGCGGTACGTCCCCTCGTCCGAGCTGGTGGACTCCATATACAGCATATGATCGACGCCGTTGAGCTGGGTCTCCAGCGGGGCGGCGATGGCCTCCGCCACGTCTGACGCGCTGGCGCCCGGCCAGCTGGCGGTGACGTTCACCACCGGGGGCGTGATCGCCGGGTATTGCTCCACCGGGATCAGCTTCAGCGATACCGCGCCGACAAAGGTCAGCAGCAGCGCGATCACCATCGCAAATCGCGGACGACGGATAAAAAAGGTCAGCATCCCCTCTCCTTAGCTAGTTCAGCACCTGCACCGCGGCGCCTTCGCGCAGCCGCTGCGCGCCGTCAGTGATCACCTGCTCGCCCGCCTGCAGCCCTTTCTCGACCGCAAACTGCTGCCCCTGTTGCCCCGCAAGGGTCAGACGACGCTGCCCGGCGGTGTGGTCCGGCTTCAGCACCCAGCTGAAAAAGCCCTGCGGATCCTGCTGCACGGCGGCAGCCGGGATCATCACCCGCGACGACAGCGCTTGCGGACGGAACAGGATCGTCACGCTGCCGCCCGGCAGCAGACGGTGCTGCGGATTGGCAAACTCCGCCCGCACCGCCACGCTGCCGGTGCGGGCGTCGATCCGGTTATCGATGGAGGTCAACACGCCGTCGCGCCGTTTGCCATCCACGTCAATTTGCGCCAGCCATGCCTGCTTCAGGGCGTGGATGTCGGCATGCTGGCCGGTTTTGCTGAAAAACGCGGCTTCGTCGAGGGCAAACGACACCCGTACCGGATCGAGCTGCACGATGTCCGCCAGCACCCCGCTGGACGGGTTGACCAGCGTCCCGACGTGAAAGGCGCTGTGGCCCACCCGCCCGGTCACCGGCGCCGCAATCCGGGTATAACCGAGCACAATCTGCTGAGCCTCGACGCGGGCTTTCGCCTGCTGCACGGCGGCGGCGGCGACGTCGCGCTGCATCCGGGCCGTGTCGAGGTCGTTGCGGCTGATGGAGTGGTTGTTGATGAGCCGCTCATAGCGAGTGAGCAGCTGCTGCGACTGGCGTAGCGAGGCTTCGGCGCTTTTCAGCTCGGCCTGCGCCAGGGCCAGCGCCGCGCGGGGCTGCGCGTCGTCGAGGGTAAACAGCAGGTCGCCCTCGGTCACATACTGCCCGTCCTGGAAGTGGCGCTGAACAATCACCCCTTCGGTGCGCGCGCGAATGTCGACGGCGCGGATCGCCTCGACCCGCCCGGGGATGGCGCGTTCTTCAGCGTGAGGAGCCCGTTCTACCGTGGCGATGCGGACCGGCACCGCCGGCGCGGCGGTCGCCGTCAGGACGCTGCCGCCCAGGACGCAGGCCAGCAGCGCAAAGCGAAAGGTGTTAATCATAGAGGATCCTTGCGAAAGTAACGCGCGCCTGCAGCCAGGCGCGCGAGATCGATCAGGCCGTTTTGCGGAACCGGCGCGTCAGACGCTTCTCGACTTCCACCACCAGGAACATGGCGATGCCGATGACCAGGGTGACAAACCAGTAGCGCAGCGGCAGCGCTTCCGTGCCAAACATGCTCTGCATCAGCGGGACATAGATAATCACCAGCTGCATCAGCAGCAGGACACCGGTCACCAGCCAGATGCCTTTATTGCGCAGCAGGCCCATGCTCAGGGAGAAGCTGTCGCTGCTGCGGCAGTTGATCATGTAGACCCACTGCGCCGTCACCAGCATCTGCAGCAGCACGGTGCGGATAAACTCCGGACTGTGGCCGCGCGGCGCCAGCCAGGCCTCAAGGATAAAGGCGGCAATCGCAATCATCGACCCGACGAAAGCCACCCGCCACACGGCGAAACCATCCATCACGTGCTGGCCGGTTTTACGCGGCGGGCGGTTCATCACGTTGCGCTCCGCGGCCTCAAAGGCCAGGCCGAAGGAGAGGGTCGCCGACGTCGCCATGTTCATCCACAGGATCAGCACCGGGGTCAGCGGAATCATGTTCCCCGCCAGCAGGGCGATGATGATCAGCAGCCCCTGCGCCAGGTTGGTCGGCATGATGAAGAGGATGGTCTTCTTCAGGTTGTCATAGACCCGACGGCCCTCTTTCACCGAGCTGGCGATGGTGGCGAAGTTATCATCGGTAAGCACCATGTCAGCCGCCTCTTTGGTGACTTCGGTGCCTTTGATGCCCATGGCGATACCCACGTCGGCCTGGCGCAGCGCCGGCGCGTCGTTGACGCCGTCGCCGGTCATGCCGACCACTTCGCCGTTATCCTGCAGGGCTTTCACCAGGCGCAGCTTATGCTCCGGGCTGGTGCGGGCAAAGATGTCGTACTCCACCGCCGCCTTCGCCAGCGCCGCATCGTCCATGTGCTCCAGCTGGTAGCCGGTCATGGCCTGGCTGCTGTTGGTGATCCCCAGCATCTGGCCGATGCTCATCGCCGTCTGCGGGTGGTCGCCGGTGATCATCTTCACGCGGATGCCGGCGGTCTGGCAGGCGTGGATAGCGTCAATCGCTTCCGGACGCGGGGGATCCATCATCCCGGCGATGCCGAGGAAAATCAGTCCCTCCTGCAGATCCTCATGGTTCAGCGTGGTGGCATCAACGCTGGCCGGCTTACAGGCCGCCGCCACCATGCGCAGCCCCTGACGGGCGAAGCGCGCCATCTCCTCTTCCCAGTACTGCGCCTCGAAGGGCACCGCGCCCTGGCGGGTCATCTGCTCGCGGCACATGGCGAAGATGACGTCCGGCGCACCGGTGATCAGCACCCGGGCGTCGCCATCGATGTGCTGCAGCGTGGACATATATTTGTACTGCGAGTCAAAAGGGATCTTGGCCACCAGACGGGCCTCCACCGCCGGGAGCTGCGCTTTCGCCGCCAGCACCTTCAGCGCCCCTTCGGTTGGCCCGCCGGTGATCCCCCACAGGCCGCGCTCATCCTGGGTAAGCTGGCTGTCGTTGCACAGGTCGATGGTGCGCAGCCAGGTCTCCAGCACGGTACCCGGCTGAACCTGCACGGGCTCATCGCTCCCCTCAAGGAAGATCCGCCCCTGCGGCTCATAGCTGTCGCCTTCCACCCGGTAGCAGCAGTCGGCGGTGATGATCGCCTTGACGGTCATTTCGTTCATCGTCAGGGTGCCGGTTTTATCCGAGCAGACCACGGTCATGGCGCCAAGGGTTTCCACGGTCGGCAGCTTACGGATAATCGCCCGCTTGCGCGCCATCGTCTGCACGCCGAGCGACAGAATAATCGAGATGATCGCCGGCAGTCCCTCCGGTACCGCAGCCACCGCCAGGCTAATCAGCGACAGCAGCAGTTCGCCCATCGGGATGTCCCGCAACGCGAGGCTGAAAATAAACAGCGCCACCATCATGGCGAGGATAATGACGAAAATCGCTTTGCCGAGCTTATCCATCTGCACCAGCAGCGGGGTGCGGTGCTTCTCAATGCCCGCCATCATCTGGTTGATATGGCCGAGTTCGGTCTGCGCGCCGGTGGCGGTCACCACGCCGACGCCGCCGCCGGCGCTGACGGTGGTCCCGGAGAAGACCATGTTCACCCGGTCGCCCAGCGGCAGGTCGCCCTCCAGCGCGTCGGTGATTTTATCCACCACCGTCGACTCGCCGGTGAGGATCGCCTCTTCCACCCGCAGGTTGTGCGTTTCAATCAGCCGCATATCCGCCGGCACGCGGTCGCCGGCGCGCAGGATAACGATATCCCCCGGAACCAGGTCGCGCGTCGGGATAGTCTCATGTTTGCCGTTACGCTGGACGCGGGCATCGCTGGAGAGCATGTTGCGGATCCCCTGCAGGGATTTTTCGGCGTTGCTCTCCTGGATATGGCCGATCAGGGCGTTAATCACCGTCACGCCAAGGATCACCAGGGTATCGACCCAGTGCCCCATGATGGCGGTGAGCGCCGCGGCGGCCAGCAGCACATAAATCAGTACGTCGTTAAAGTGGGCGAGAAAGCGCAGCCAGGCCGGTTTTCCCTTCTTTTCCGGCAGCGCGTTCGGCCCGCAGGTATTCAGGCGCTCGGCGGCGTCTGCGGAACTTAACCCAGCGGCCTGGCTTTTGGTCTGCGCCAGCACTGCGTCAACGGTCTGCTGCCAGACCTGCCGTGGCGCGGTGTCGCCCGAGGGCGTCGTAAACTTTGGGTTATTCATCTTGGTCAAATTACATTTTCCTTATAAATTCCGTGAGTCGGAAAGCCTGAAATCATTCCTGGCCAATGCAATAAAAGGTGGCGAAAAAGCCGATAAAAATGTGAACCATTACAAGCCTAAATTTTTCGCAAAATAAAAAATATGTGGTAAGTTAATTCCACGAACCAACTATTACAGAATATTAATAAACCAAAACTAAACGAGGTCAAATATGTTTGGAATCTACCGCGGACGCCGTCTGGCGCTGTACATCCTGCTGGCCATCATCGCTGCCACGCTGGTGGGGTATAGCACTTATAGTTTTGTAAAAGCGCTGGCATAATAATGACGTTAATTTACAAGCAACGGGATTTAATTTAATTACAAATTATTTCAGATTAATTAACATGCGAAGACAACGCAGGCAATAATATTAAACAGAGGCGCATTAAGGCGAGTAAAATACAAAGCATATTGCGTTAGGTGTTATTTTGCCGGACAATATGTTTTTTAACTGATGATTAACATGACATGAAACATCCGCTGGAAACGCTCCTCTCCGCCGCCGGGATCTTACTGCTGGCCCTGCTCTCTTGTCTGCTGTTGCCCGCGCCGTCGCTGGGCCTGACGCTGGCGCAAAAGCTGGTTGAGACATTCCATATGATGGATCTCAACCAGCTTTATACCGTGCTGTTTTGTCTGTGGTTCCTGGCGCTGGGCGCCATTGAGTATCTGGTGCTGCGCTGGGTGTGGCGTCGCTGGTTTTCCCTCGAACGCTAAATCAGGAAGGGCGCGCCTCAGTGGGCGCGGCTGTGGTTCTCTTTACGGTAGGCGCCCGGCGGCAGATTGAAGGTCCGGGTGAAGACGCGGGTAAAGGTCTGCTGCGAATCGAAGCCATACTTCAGGCAGATATCGTAGACCCGCTGATCGGTGTCGCGCAGATCGCGGGCGGCCAGCAGCAGCTTCCTTTCGCGTATATAGCGCCCCAGGCTCTCCCCTTTATACTGTAAAAACAGCCGTTGCAGATGCCATTTCGAATACCCGGCATGGCGAGCGATATCATCAATACGCAGCGGTTGATGCAGGTTGTCATCAATCCACTCGACGATAGTGTCAATCACCTGAGCGGAAATCGTCATATGCTCTCTCCTCTGATACTGCACTGGCGCTTAGCGCCACCAGGCGTTAAATGATTGCGTCTTATCGGCGACCCACACCGGCTCGCCCTGCACAGGCGTCAGCAGACGCCAGCCCCTTCCTTCGCTGGCAGCCGCCAGCCGTTGATACGGTTCATCCCAGCTGTGTTTCGCCAAAACGAATCGTCCTGCATGCCCAGGCAGCACCGCGCGAGCGCGCAGGTCATCGGCAGCCTGAGCCGTTTCATCCGGCATCATGTGGATATATTTCCAGTCCTGGTCATACTGTCCGTTCTCCATGATCGCCAGATCGATCGGACCGAACTCATCGCCTATCGCTTTAAAGTGCGGCCCATACCCGCTGTCGCCGCTGTAATAAATCTTTTGCTGCGGGGTAACGAACAGAAAACTGGCCCACAGCGTCTGGTTGCGCTTCAGCTCACGGCCGGAAAAGTGCCGCGCCGGCAGGACGTGGACGCTGAGCTCATCGCTAACCGGAATCGCCTGCTGCCAGTCCGCTTCGGTAATCAGCGCCCCGTCCATTCCCCAGTAGCGCAGGTGCGACCCAACCCCCAGCGGCGTAATGACCCGCTTAATTTTCGGCAGCAGAGCGCGGATGGTGGCGTAATCCAGATGGTCGTAGTGATCGTGGGAGACGATCAGCAGATCGATCGCCGGCATCCCTTCCGCTCGCCACGGATAATCGCCGGGGAAGGCTTTATTGATAAAGGAGAACGGCGCCGCGTAATCGCTGAACACCGGGTCGATCAGGATGCGTTTTCCCGCCAGCTGCAGATACCAGGAAGAGTGGCCGAGCCAGACCATCACGTCCTGCCCGAGGGGCAGCGTCGCCAGATCGGTTTTCACCAGCGGCAGCGGCTGCGCGGGACGGGCGTTTTCCCGTTTGGTCATCAAAAAATCCCACCACGCCGCCAGCATATTTTTCTGCCCGGTGAATCCCGGCGTGGGCAGCTGGTTATGGAACTGGCCGTCCCGGTAGTGGGGAGACGCTTCCACCTGGCTAAGCTGTGCCCCCTGCGGCGCCTTACCAAAACCGGCATTGAGGACAAACGGCAATGTCGTTGCTGCTGCGAGTAACATGATGGCGACCACGCTGAAAGTGACACGGTTCATATCCTGACCAGACAAAAGCCCCCATCCCGGAGGCTTTATGATATAACTTGATTATGAGTGAGTACGCACTCATTATTAGGAATGTGATGAAAGTCGTCAAGACGATTTTCAATTTTTGCGTTCCGCCGTTGCAGCGACCTGGTCAGACGTGCAAAGATCGGCGGTTTGTTTAAACCTGCGTGAGGAAAAATGTAGTGGCTCGTCCAAAGAGTGAAGATAAAAAGCAAGCGTTACTGGAAGCTGCCGCCGCGGCTTTCGCCCAGTCCGGCATCGCCGCCTCAACGTCGGCCATCGCCCGCAGCGCCGGGGTTGCCGAGGGGACGCTGTTTCGCTATTTCGCCACCAAGGATGAGTTGCTCAACGAACTGTACCTCGCCATTAAGCTGCGCCTGGTGCGGATGATGATCGCCGGGCTGGATCCGGACGAAAAGCGCCCGAAAGAGAACGCGCGCAATATCTGGAACAGCTATATCGACTGGGGCGTGCGCAACCCGATGGAGCACAAGGCGATCCGCCGGATGGCGCTCAGCGAGCGCATCACGGACGAAACCCGCCGCCAGGTGAAAGAGAGTTTTCCGGAGCTCAACGAAATGTGCCAGCTGTCGGTGAAAGAGATATTCCTCAGCGAAGCGTATCGCGCCTTTGGCGATGCCCTGTTTCTGTCGCTGGCGGAAACCACTATCGAATTCGCCAGCCACGATCCGCAGCGCGCCCGGGAGATTATCGCCCTCGGTTTTGAAGCCATGTGGAACGCCCTGCATGAGGCGGACGCCAAATGACGCCGGAAACGCTGCACCCCCGCGCCCACCGTATCGCCCTGACCTACCCGTTTACCGAGCACTGCTGGCCCTTTGGGCCGGAGTACGACGTGTTTAAGGTCGACGGCCGCATCTTTATGATCACCATGACCATTCGCGGCCGGGCGCTGGTCAACCTCAAGGCCGAGCCGCAGAAGTCGCTGCTCAATCAGGAAATTTATCGCAGTATCGAACCGGGCTACCATATGAACAAGAAACACTGGATCACGGTGGTGCCGGGGGACGACATCAGCGAGGATCTGCTGGCCGAGCTGATTGACGACTCATGGCATCAGGTGGTGAACAAGCTGAGCAAAAAGGCCCAGCAGCGCCTGCGTCCGCGCTGATTTTCAGCCAAACGCGATAAGTGTTATCGCATTTTTCACCCTTATCATTTGGCGATCTTCGCTGTACTCTTCCTCTCCTGAACGCACCGGTAAGGTGCTGTAAACTGTGAGGAAGAGTTATGGATATCGTATCGGTCGCTTTGAAGCGCTATTCCACCAAGGCCTTTGACGCCACGAAAAAGCTGACTGCCGGGGAAGCGGAACAGCTGAAAACGCTGCTGCAGTACAGCCCGTCTAGCACCAACTCCCAGCCGTGGCACTTTATCGTCGCCAGCACCGATGAAGGGAAAGCCCGCGTGGCGAAAGCCGCCAGCGGTACCTACGTGTTCAACGAACGTAAAATTCTCGACGCCTCGCACGTGGTGGTGTTCTGCGCGAAAACCGCGATGGACGACGCCTGGCTGCAGCGCGTCGTGGATCAGGAAGAGGCCGATGGCCGTTTCGCCACCCCGGACGCAAAAGCCGCTAACCATAAGGGTCGCACTTTCTTTGCCGATATGCACCGCAAAGAGCTGAAGGATGACGATCAGTGGATGGCGAAGCAGGTGTATCTCAACGTCGGCAATTTCCTGCTGGGCGTAGCGGCGATGGGTCTCGACGCCGTGCCGATTGAAGGGGTTGATTTTGCGATCCTCGATGAGGAATTTGACCTGAAAGCCCAGGGCTACACCAGCCTGGTGGTGGTCCCGGTCGGCCATCATAGCGTTGAAGACTTTAACGCCTCCCTGCCGAAGTCGCGTCTGCCGCAGTCGACGACGATTACCGAGATTTAATTCCCTTCTGCCGGGAACGCCCGGGCCATGGCGCAGCAGCGTCTCGCCCGGGACTTTCTTCCCCCACTCTTTCCCCCTCTTTTTCTGCCGTTTGTGCCAGGTTTCTGGCGCTAATAAGCCCGCTTGTGCCAGGAATAACGTCTTTAGTGTGAACCAGCCGCTTTAATTAATTGATAATTAATATTTTTTATTTCTGGCACGCCCTTTGCTCTTAACAGATACCGCTATCTGGATGAAGGAGAAACCGGGTGAAACATATCTATGTGGCCAGCCACGGCCATTTTGCTCGCGGACTGGTGAACAGTTTGTCGCTGCTGATTGGTGACGAACACGGCGTTATCCCGGTCTGCGCCTATGACGAAGATATCGTGACCACCGAACAGCTGGAGCAAACCCTGGAGCATCTCATCGTCCAGGCGAATGGTGATGAAGTGGTGATCTTTACCGACCTGCTTGGCGGCAGTATCAACAATAGCGCCGTGAGCGTCTTGATGCGTCATCGTAACGTTTTCGTGGTCGCCGGCATCAATCTGACTCTGCTGCTGGAGTTTCTGCTGTGCGAAGAAGCCACTACCGAGTCCGCGATTGTCTACGCCACCAGCGCGGCGCGTGAATCCATTGTTTTCATCAACCCTCTACTAACACAACCATCCTCTGACCCACAGGGAGAATCTCATGATTAAACTCGTGCGCATTGATTATCGGCTGCTGCACGGCCAGGTGGTTTTTGCCTGGACCCGAGCGCTGGATATCGATCATATCATCGTCGCTAACGCCAAAGCCGCGGCGGATGCCTTCATTACGATGTCGCTTAACCTGGCCAAGCCGGCGGGCGTCACGCTGGACATCGCCACCGTTGAACAGGCGGCGGAAAAGCTTAACGGCGGCAAGTTGGATCATAAAAAAGTCATGGTGGTCCTTGGCAATACTGCTGAAACCCTCGCGCTGGTAGAAAAAGTCCCGGGAATTAGCGCAATTAATTACGGCGGTCTGCCACAGAAGGAAGGGGCAAGACAATTCGGCAAGGCCATCTATCTGACCGAAGAGGAAATCGCCCATAGCAGAGCGCTAAAAGAAAAAGGCATTCGGCTGGAGATGCGTCAGGTACCCGCCCACTCGGCTGAACTCCTTAACGACCAACTTTAACTTCGGAGGTCACTATGTTGCTCACCGCAACGTTACTCGGACTGATTGCCGCCCTGGGGATCCTCGATGGCCGCCTGCTTGGGGTATCGATGATCGACCGGCCGCTGGTGATGTGCGCCCTCACCGGTCTGGTCTGCGGCAATCTGCATGAGGGGATTCTGATTGGCGCTACGCTGGAGCTTATTTTTCTCGGCAACGTCGCCATCGGCGCCGCGCACCCACCCGATATCGTGACCGGCTCCGTACTGGCGACCGCGTTTTCGATCATGTCCGGCCGCGGTCCGGAGGCTGCGCTCACCATCGCCATTCCTGTTTCAATGCTGGCGCAGACGCTGGGCATCCTGGTGCGCGTGGTGAACGCCCGCTTCGGTCATCTGGCGGACCGCTATGCGGCGCAAGGTAATACCCGGATGGTCGGCCTGATGCACCTCGCCGGTCCGACGCTACTCTATTTTTTAAACGGATTTCTACCGGTTTTTTTCGCCATCCTGCTTGGCTCTTCGGCGGTAAGCTGGTTCCTGGAGGCCATTCCGCCGGTGATCACCAACGGATTGATCGTCGCCAGTAAGATCCTGCCAGCGCTCGGTTTCGCCCTGCTGATCAGCATGATGCTCAGCAGCAAACTGATGCCGTACCTCGGTCTGGGATTTCTGATAGCGGCATATACCAAACTGGATATCATCGCCATCGCGCTATTCGCCGTGGTGTTGGCTTTTATCATCAGCCAGTTTCTTAATCTTAAGCAGCAGGAGAGCTAATCATGAGTGAAATGACGCAGACCCTGTCAGGCGCCGCCCAGCCGCAAAGCGATGACGCAAGCCGGGTCACCGCTCGGGATTTACGCAGCGTGTTCTGGCGCTCCTTTACGCTGCAGGGCTCGTGGAACTACGAGCGCCAGCAGCATATGGGTTACGCCTTCGCAATGTCGCCGGCCCTGAAGCGCATCTATCAGGACCCGACGGAACTGGGGCGCGCCCTGCAGCGCCATCTGGTGCTGTTTAACACTACGCCGCACCTCTCCACCTTTATCTTCGGCTTGTCGATCGCTATGGAAGAGGAGAATCAACGCAATCCCGAATTTAATGAAGAATCAATAAACGCGATTAAAACCAGCCTGATGGGGCCTCTGGCGGGTATCGGTGACTCCATATTCTGGGGGTCATTGAAGGTGATTGCCGCCGGGATGGGGATTTATTTCGCCCAGCAGGGCAGCCTCCTGGGACCGATAATGGCGTTGTTAGTTTATAACCTACCGCATCTGTTGTGCCGCTGGTATGGGCTGAAGCTCGGCTATCGGGCTGGCACCACCTGGCTGATGCGGATTTACCAAAGCGGACTCATGGATCGGGTCACCTATATCGCGTCAATCGTTGGCCTGATGGTCGTCGGCGCGATGACCGCCAGTATGATAGATATCACCACCCCGCTCAGCTTCACTGCCGGGCAGACGACCATGAAGGCGCAGGAGTTTATCGACAAAATACTTCCTTCTCTGCTGCCTCTGCTTTTCACCCTTGGGATGTACAAGCTGATCCGTAAGGGAGTCAACATCAACTGGATCCTGTTAGGCACCATCGCGTTTGGCATGGCGGCCAGCGCGTTAGGCCTGCTTTAAGAAGAGGAATATTACCCATGCACGTAGAAGACTATATGAATGAAACCCCTGCTCGCCTGCTCGCTATGCTAACGCAGACGCGGGAAGATCTCTGGCAAGCGGCGAAAGCGCTGGCGGATCGCGGGATCTCTCGAATCATCCTGACCGGTTCCGGTACGTCTTACCACGGCGCGCTGACCGCGCGGTCGTTTATGCAGCAGTGGTGCGGCATCCCGGTCGATGTGTACTGGCCCTTCCTGCTGGACGAGACGACTCTATCCCTCAGCGACAAAGCGCTGGTCATCGGCATTTCTCAGGGAGGCGGTAGCCTCTCTACTCTCGCCGCAATGGAGCGCGCCCGGGCAGCCGGGCACCTTACCGCTTCCATGGCCGGGGAAGCGCCAGCTGCCATCGACCAGGCGGCAGATTTGATCCTGACGGTCCCCTGTGGAGAAGAGCGCGCCGGCGCCAAAACCAAAGGGTATCACTGCACCATACTCAACCTGATACTGCTTGCGCTTGCCGTCGCCAGTCGCCAGCAGCGCCTGAGCGATGAGGAGCGCAAGGCGCTACTCGTCCGCATGGAGAGGACGTTCAATCATTTGCCGACGCTCATTGAGGCCTCGCAGGCGTGGGTTCTCAATCACGCCCGGCCGCTTATCGACAGCGCGGACATTCGCCTGACCGGTCCGGCAGGGCTGTTTGGCACCGTTCAGGAAGGTGCGCTAAAGATGCTTGAAACGCTACGCTGTCCGGTTGCCGGTTACGAATTTGAGGAGTTCATCCACGGGATCTATAACGCCTTCGACGAACGCTCTACCCTGATCATGCTCGATCCGTTTCCCGATGAGCGTCAGGATCGCCTGGCGGAAATACTTGGCGGCTGGACTCATCATATTTATCGCATTGGTCCACAAGTCGAAAATAACGGCAAAAATATGCCCTTCGCATTTATTAACGATCCCGACTTTGCGATCTTTGAATATATTATTCCGTTACAAATGGTTTGTGCCCGACTGCCGCCAGTGAAGGGCATCGATCCCGCAATACCGAAGGATCCGCAGTTCCACCAGAAAATGAAAAGTAAACAACCCAATTAATTGACGCATAGTAAAAGTTATCCGCTATTCAGCGGAGGACCCGTTACATCCCAAGGAGACCAATATGTCTATAGCTCATAAAAACGCACATACTATTATTCGCGATATTTTATCTAAGCAGCACATTGAGCGGGTATGGTTTGTCGGCTGCGGTGGTTCATTAACCGGTTTCTGGCCAGGGAAATATTTTCTCGATTGTGAAGCGAAAAAGCTGGCCGTCGGCTATGTGACCAGTAATGAATTTGTCCACGCGACGCCGAACGCGTTAGGTAAAAACAGCGTAGTGATCCTCGCCTCGCAGCAGGGCAACACCGCTGAAACGGTGGAAGCCGCCCGCATCGCGCGTCAGAAAGGCGCGGCTACGATTGGACTGGTATATACCCCCGGCACGCCGCTGTGCGAACACAGCGATTACACTATTGAATACTGCTGGGCGCGCTATCCCGAAACCGTCGATCCGACGCAGCAAAAAGCAGCATACAGCCTGTGGCTGGCGCTGGAAGTGCTTGCGCAAACTGAGGGATACGCCCATTACGATGAGATGGTCAGCGCCTTTGCCAGTTTTGAATCCGTGGTACGCGGCGCTCAGCAGCAGGTTCAGGCGGATGCGCGCCATTTTGCCGAAGCCTGGAAGAGCGAAAAGGTCATCTACATGATGGGCAGCGGCCCCTCATTCGGCGCCGCGCATCAGGAATCCATCTGTATTCTGCTCGAGATGCAGTGGATTAACTCCGCAAGCATCCACAGCGGCGAGTATTTCCACGGCCCCTTTGAGATTACCGAAGCGGGAACGCCGTTTATTTTATTAAAAAGCAGCGGCCGCACCCGCCCGCTGGATGACCGCGCGATCCGCTTTATCGAACGTTACCAGGGAAAACTGCAGATTATTGACGTGGAAAAGGTGGGAATCGACACACTGCACGCCAGCGTGCGCGAATATTTCTGCGGCCTGCTGCACAACTGCGTTCTTGATGTGTACAACCTGGCGCTGGCCACCGCCCGCAACCATCCTCTGACCACCCGCCGCTATATGTGGAAAGTCGAATATTGATTCGCTAACCGCCTGCCAGCCCCGGCGTAATTCTCCGGGGCTGCGTTGAGGATTACCAGCTAAAACCTTCAATACGTAATTCAAAAATATCGTGAATATAGCCAATTTCCGCTACCGGCAGCGCCACGTTATAGAGTATTTTCAGGCGCTGGAACGAGTGATTGACCATGGCAATAAATTCGCCATGCTGGCGGGTAAATTGCTCAAGATCTTTATAATGGCTAATTTCATTACGCATTACCAGACGCTCAATCATACAGCTGAGATGCACATATAAACTGATAATTAAGTTATTATTAAAATGAAAACCAAGCGTATTTTGCCACTCAGCGATAATGGTTTCGATATGACCCATGGTTTTTCCGGCATTCAGTATCGTCAGAGAGTTGACAACGTTATGCAGCGAAAACTCACGTACCATATTTTTATTAATCAGCGCAATTTGCTTTTCATTAAGATAGCCGCTTAAGAGCTGACTCAGATGTCGATGCCCCTGCTCGCCAAGTAGTTCCTCAATGCCAACCCAGGGCACTCCGGCCAGCTGCGGGTCGTGGGTACCCACGACCGCAATAACTTCATACTGGTGGAGCAACGATACCGCCGTACGACTGTTTTTTAAGCGCGTATACTCGCAGGCGATGATGTTAATATCAAAATCGTTGAGCAGGCTCTTCTCCATCAGATTTTTAAATTTAAATGCGGTACCGATACCTGTAATACAGGTCACCAGCAGCGCACGCTCTTTTTTTTCTGCGGGCCAGAACACATCCCAACGCGACTGATTAAGCGGCACGATCTCTTCGGCGATTTGTTCGATGTTTTTTTCCAGCGCGATCTCGCTGGCAACATTCAGCGCCATGCGGGTCGTGACGTTATCCACCACCACCAGCGGGCCGTTAATCACCGACAAAAGCGCATCGGCAATCTCCTTTGTGTAGCCCATATCAATAAGCACCATCACACCCGCACGCGTGTCCGTATGCTGGAGATAATCAACCACGGCGCGACTGACGTCGCTGAACGCCACCTCCATCGGCATATCCATGGCCTGGTAGATCTTCTCGCCAATCAGGCGGTTGGCAACGCCGGCAATGCTGCTGGCGGTCGAATAACCGTGGGCGATTATCAGCGCTTTCACTTTTCCGCCGCTGGTCGCATCGATAGCATTACTGACAATGGCGGTAATCGCCAGACGGTCAAGCGTATCGATGAGCAGATCGTATTTGTTATTGACGACATCCAGTAGTTTCCCCGCGATACGCTGCGCCAGCCCCGCTGAGGACTCCAGCCAGCGCTGCATCACCAGACGCGCGGGCTCGGCAACGCTGCGCGGCGCCAGAGGAAGGCTGGTCAGGTAGCGGCCAGTAAGATAGGCGAATTCGGCATTCAGCTGGAGATCGTAATTGGCGGCGATCGCCTTGCCCACATCCTCAATAAAGCGCAGCCGCTTGTCCTGAAGAGAGACCGCGCTCTCCTGATTCATCAACGCATCGAGATAGAGCGTCACGTTTTGATAAATGAGCTTTTCAAAGGTCCGCACGCTAATATTATCCTGAGCCAACTCCTCGCACAGGCTACAAATATTTTCCGTTAGCCGTTGGTATTCATGGTGACGACCAGAAAAAAGAGGCAGCGCATCGCCATCGCGGTAAATCATCACCCGCTCGCTATTTTGCTGAAGGGAAAAAGGCGCATCCGCCAGTAATCGGTCGGGCAGCAAACCCGCTTTTATGTGTAAAAGACCGCTATCACGTTCGCCAAATGTCCAGGCGCTGGCGCAAATATTGCGAATCAAATTTTCCAGCCCACCGACATTTCCTTCAAGCGTTTCACGCATTAGCTGGCTGACGATTTCGCCATCCAGCGCAAGATCGTGGTTCAAACGCTGGGCTTCACGGCGGAAAAAGTGGTGGATAAACGCCAGCCGCTCGAATTGGCCGCGTTCAGCGATCGGCAGAATTTTTACAATCACCGGAATACGGCGAATAAAGGTCGCCAAAAAGTGTTTTTCCAGATCCTCGGTTGAAGCAAAAATTAGCCGCACCGTCGCGCTGCGCTCGTCGGTGCTCTCCCCCAGCCGGCGCCAGCTACCGTTATCCATAAAATGAAACAGCTTTTCCTGACCTTCGGGCGGCAGCCGATGAACCTCATCGATAAACAACACCCCGCCGTTGCTGGTCTCGATAAGACCAGGAACGGCTTTATCGGCGCCGGTAAAGGCCCCCTTCGCATGACCAAATAACTTCGAGGTCAGTAGTTCTGGATTATTCGCGTACTCGGCGCAGTTAAATACGGTAAAAGGCGCATCGGCAGGTAAAATACCTTCATCTATTGCGTAGTGCCAGAGCTGGCGAGCTAGAAAACTTTTCCCGGTGCCAGTAGGGCCCCGCAGCAGCAGCGGCAGACCTGCGCCAGGGTAGCTGATGGCAGCCTTGCACTGGCGCAATGCTTCCTGCAGGCTGCCCTGCGCGCCAATCAGCTGCGCCAGACTATCCTGACGCTCCGCGCACAGCGCCTGAATGGAGGCGTATTCGCCGTGCCGAACCGCCAGCCGGTGACGATCGCGCAGAACGGTAACGGGTAAAAACAGCACCGGGCGACCGTTCACTTTGACCACCCGCTGCTCGCGATGAAGATTATTCAGATGATGGCTGATGATGCTGCGTTTTTGCTTCAAGCTATCGGCGATGGCCATAGCGTTAAACTCGCCCAGCGCTTCCGCCGTCAGCGCTCGCCCGGCGATCCGTTGTTCTAGCTGGCGAAAAATCGACTCCTTGTTCATCTCGCTCCCCTGTCAAAAGCGTAAAATTCGCTTATACGACAATTCGCGCAGGACGTCGCTGCCGCCAGCCACACTTCTTTAAAAGCGCTTAATTTTTCATGGTTTAACGTTCCCCGCGTGCCAGATGCGCTCGGCATAACGGCCAATTACCGCCAGCGAGACGGCAAGGATCAGGAAAAACAGCACCTTGTGCATCCCGTTCCAGAAAAACTCAAAGAAGCGGGTATAGAGATTGATCGTCAGGAAGGTTAACCCAAAGCCGCGCAGCATTGCGTCATCGGTTTTCAGACTGATAAAAATGCAGACGCCGGCCGCCGCGGCAAACAGCAGCCCCCACGGCAGGAGTCGCGCCTGGCTTACGTTGTACCAGCTGTCAGCGTCGTAATTGCCGAAAATCGACAGGATCCACAGCGCAATAAACAGATACGTGAGGCCCATCGCCTTGCTGACGGTAAACAGCTGCCGCTGGCGAAGCAGGGACTGCGCGCCGTAGCAGAGCGCCAGCAGCGCGCCGCCGAACAGGACGAAGCGAATCGGGTAGTTCATGCCCAGCCAGTAGGCGCCCCACCCCGAGACATAGCCGGTTTCCGCGCCAAACCAGTTGCCCAGCGCCAGCAGAAAAAAGAGCCACACCAGCCCGGAGCGGGCAGCATAGCCGATAGCGCCGTAAATCACGCATCCGGCCAGAAACAGCGGCGCGATATGGCCGCTGCCGTTATCCAGCCGTTCGCCAAGCTGCCATAGCGCCACCGCGGTAAAGACAACGCCCAGAAACAAAATCGCCTCGGTGCTGTAGTGCCACTGCGTTTCCCGCCGCTGGCGGCGAAAACCCCAGGCGTAGCAGGCGACAGCCAGCAGCGCAGGCAGCAGGATCCGCGTCAGCGCCGAGCGGCTGAACAGGCTCAGCAGCCACGCCACCAGTTCATTGTCGGCGAACAGACTGCCCAGAGCAATCAGCACGCAGGCCAGCGCGGTCCAGAAGGCATAGCGGCTCAGGCGCCGCCAGTCGAAGGGGGAGAGGCGCAGCGTTTGCGCCAGCCGCTGGCTGTCCGCCGGGGTTAACTCCCCGCTGGCCTGCCAGGCGTTCAGCGCGCGCTGAATAATGCGCTGCTCTTTTCGGGTTACGTTCATAGGCATTCCTTGAGACTGATGGCAAACCTGTTTTCGCTAATGTGCTCGCCTTTCTGCGGGTGGCAGTTGCGCCTGACCCGGCCTACCTAACCATTTATATATCAGATTGTTACCCCGCAACCTGGGCCCGCGTAAGCGCAGCGCCGCCGGGCATGATATCAGGCTCGATACCCGTCATATTGCCGGGTGGCGGCTGCGCCTGACCCGGCCTACGGTCCCAAATCACCGCCGGGCCTGGGGCTGCTGAAACTGCCGGTGTTGCGGCCTCAACATCGCTGAGACGTTCCCGGCCGGCCGGGCAATACCCGAAGTTGGCACATTGCCAGCCATCTGATTCCTTGTGATTAATGTTGGTCCAGCCACGCCAGCGCCTGCTCGCCCGCCTCGTCCATCGGCAGGTAGACCAGCAGGCGCGAACCGTTGCGCGGCGCCGAATACCAGTACATCTGCTGCAGGCTGAATCGCCCGAGCTGCGGGTGGTTAAAATGTTTAATCTGGTTTTCCACGCCGCGCACCTCGTAGCGCTGATGCCACAGCGCTTCAAACTCCGACGAGGCGGCGAAAAAGCGCGCCAGTTTGTTTTCCCATGCCGGATCGCCGCGGTGCTCGGCCATCGCGGCGCGGAAATAGGAGACGAAGGTCGGCAGCACATCGCGATTTTCGATCCGGCTGCGCCAGGTCTCATGGGTCAGATACAGATAAATGCAGTTGCGATCCTCTTCCGGGAGGATGGCGAAATCGATGCCCATCAGGCGGCAGAAGCTGTCGTTCCAGGCCACAATATCAAAGTTCGGTTTCTGAATACTGGCCGGCTGCGGCATCAGGCTGTCCAGCATTCGCCGGGTGCCGGGGCTGATGCCTTCGCATACCGTCACCTGGGTCGCTTCCGGCGGGGTCAGCCCGGCGAGCACGAACAGGTGCCGGGTCTCCAGCGGGCTGCACTGCAGGGCATTCGCTACCCCCACCAGCACCGCTTCCGACGGATTCACCTCCCGCCCCTGCTCCAGCCAGGTGTACCAGGTGACGCCGACGTCGGCAAGCATTGCCACCTCCTCCCGGCGCAGACCCGGCGTGCGCCGGCGGCCCACCCTGGGCAACCCCAGGCGCTGCGGATCGAGGCTCTCACGCCGGGCGCGCAGAAACGCCCCCAGCTGTTTGCGCCGATCGTCCGGCACGGCGAACGTCGACTCTCGTTGCGGCATCGTGGTCATCACCCCTCCAGCATGGTAGTTCCAGTACCAATATAGACAGGAACTGGTACCCGTTTAATTTATCGGTAATGCTACGTCGGTCTGCTGAATGACGCAATGGAGAACCCCATGAAAACGTCTGCTGTTTCACCCGGCCGCGCCGGTCTGTGGCTGCTGCTGGGCGGCCAGATGCTGCCGCTTATTGATACCTCGATCACCAATGTGGCGCTGGACGCCATCACCCACACCCTGGCGGCCAGCGCCACGCAGCTGGAGCTTATCGTCGCGCTCTACGGCGTCGCCTTTGCCGTCTGCCTGGCGATGGGCAGTAAGCTTGGCGATAACTATGGCCGCCGTCGCCTGTTTATGTGGGGCGTCGCTCTCTTTGGCATCGCTTCCCTGCTGTGCGGCATGGCGAACAGCATCAGCGCCCTGCTGGCCGCCCGCACCCTGCAGGGCGCCGGGGCGGCGCTGATTGTGCCGCAGATCCTCGCCACCCTGCACGTCACCCTCAAAGGCCCGGCCCACGCCCGGGCCATCAGCCTGTATGGCGGGATCGGCGGGATCGCGTTTATCGTCGGTCAGATGGGCGGCGGCTGGCTGGTATCGGCGGATATCGCCGGGCTGGGCTGGCGCAACGCCTTTTTTATCAATGTGCCGATCTGCCTGCTGGTGCTGGCCCTGAGCCGCCGCTATGTGCCGGAAACCCGTCGTGAGACGCCGTCGCGGATTGACTGGCAGGGTACTCTGTACCTCGCCCTCATCCTCTGCTGCCTGCTGTTCCCGATGGCCCTCGGTCCGGAGCTGCACTGGCCGCTGTGGCTGCAGCTGATGCTGGTGGCGGTCCTGCCGCTGCTGTTCGCCATGCGTCAGAGCGCCCTGCGCCAGCAGCAGCGCGGCGACCATCCCCTGCTGCCGCCGCGTCTGCTGCAGTTGACCAGCATCCGCTTCGGGATGGCCATCGCTCTGCTGTTCTTCAGCGCCTGGTCCGGCTTTATGTTCTGCATGGCGCTGACCATGCAGGAGGGGCTGGGGATGGCGCCGTGGCAGTCCGGCAATAGCTTTATCGCCCTCGGCGTGGCCTATTTTATTTCGGCGCTGTATGCCCCGCGGCTTATCGCCCGCTACAGCATGGGGCGGATCCTGTTGACCGGTCTGACGGTGCAGATCGCCGGGCTACTGCTGTTGTGCGCCACCTTCTCCCGCTTCGGCATCGCCACCACCGCCCTGACGCTGGTCCCCGCCACGGCGCTGATCGGCTACGGTCAGGCGCTGATCGTCAACAGCTTTTACCGCATTGGCATGCGCGATATCAGCGCCAGCGACGCCGGGGCCGGGAGCGCCATCCTCAGCACCCTGCAGCAGGCGACCCTCGGTCTCGGGCCGGCTATCCTCGGTTCGCTGTTCCTGGCGCTGGCCCGCCGCGGCGGCGGAAACTATCCGCAGGCGCTGATTGATTTTCTGCTGGTCGAGGTGGCCATGATGCTGTTGCTGGGGGCCATCGCGCTGTGGCTGCGCCATCATCTCAACCGACAGCCGGCGACGGCGGCGTCGTAATACCGGCGGCGGTAATTTGCATAATCGTTATCCAGCGGTCATCATACCCGCTGGATATTCAGGAGACGTTATGCAGGAATTAATATCGCAAATTGCCGCCTTAGGAATCGAAATAACCCCCACCCGCTCGCTGATGATTATCTTCGGCATTATCTTGTTCACCGCCGTCGTCGTGCATCTGATATTGCACAAAGTGGTCCTGCGCGCTTTTGAAAAACGGGCGTTGGCCAGCAGCCATCTGTGGTTGCAAATCATCACGCAGAATAAACTCTTTCACCGACTGGCCTTTACCCTGCAGGGGATCATCGTTAACGTGCAGGCGGTGCTGTGGCTGCAAAAAGGCAGCGAGGCCGCGGAAATATTAACCACCGTGGCTCAGCTATGGGTGATGATATATGCCATGCTGTCCTTCTTCTCGCTGCTGGATGTGATCTTAAAGCTGGCGCAGAAATTTCCCGCCGCCTCTCAGCTACCGCTGAAGGGGATATTCCAGGGAATTAAGCTGGTGACGGCGATTATTATCGGCATCCTGATTATTTCCCTGCTGATAGGCCAGTCGCCAGCGATCCTGATTAGCGGGCTCGGCGCGATGGCCGCGGTACTGATGCTGGTATTTAAAGATCCGATCCTTGGTCTGGTGGCCGGTATCCAGCTCTCGGCCAACGATATGCTCAAGCTTGGCGACTGGCTGGAGATGCCGAAGTACGGCGCCGACGGCGCGGTGATCGATATCGGCCTCACCACGGTCAAGGTACGCAACTGGGACAACACCATCACCACCATTCCAACCTGGTCGCTGGTCTCCGACTCGTTTAAAAACTGGAGCGGGATGTCGGCCTCCGGCGGCCGCCGCATTAAGCGCAGCCTCAACATCGACACCACCAGCATTCATTTCCTCGATGAACAGGAGCAGCAGCGCTTGATCCGGGCGAAGTTGCTTAAACCCTATATGGATTCGCGCCACGAGGAGATTAGCGCCTGGAACCAGCAGTATGCCGGGGAGCAATCGGTCCTCAACGAGCGCCGAATGACCAATGTCGGCACCTTCCGCGCCTATCTGCAGGAGTATTTACGTCATCATCCGCGCATCCGCCAGGATATGACCCTGATGGTGCGCCAGCTGGCGCCGGATGCCAACGGCTTGCCGATCGAGATCTACTGCTTCACCAACACCGTGGTGTGGGCGGAATATGAGGGGATCCAGGCGGATATTTTCGACCATGTCTTCGCCGTAGTGGAGGAGTTTGGCTTACGCATTCATCAAACGCCCACCGGCAACGACATTCGCGCGCTGACGGGGGCCTTCCCCCGCTAACCTCAGGCGCTGGCGCGGGCGATCACGCGCCAGTCCATCATCACCCGCTCGACGGCGGCGTCGGGATCGTCGATGCGTTTCATTAACAGATCCACCGCCGTGCGGCCGATCGCCCGGGAGGGCTGTTCAACGGTGGTCAGCTGCGGGGAGACCACTTCCGCCAGCTCGGTGCCGTCGAAGCCGATCACCGCGATATCCTCCGGCACCCGCAGCCCGGCCTGGTCAATCGCCCGCAGCGCCCCGGCGGCAAGGGAGTCCGATACGGCAAATACCGCGTCGGGCTTCTCATCTTGCGACAGCAGCTGCTCCATCGCCCGTTTACCGGCCGCCGCGCTAAGATCCTGCGCGTAGGTCACCTGCTGATACGCCAGACCATGCACGTGCAGCACGCTTTTATAGCCGCGCTCGCGCAGACGGGCGTAGCGATAGCTGAGGTCGTGATTAATGAGCGCGATGCGCCGGCGGCCGCTGTCGGCCAGCCGGGACACCGCCCCCTGGGCCGCCTCGACGTCGTTAATCCCGACGCAGGAGATGCTGCCGGTGTCGGCATACTCCGCACACTGCACCCAGGGCGCATCGCCAATCATGGTGGTCAGTTCCGGCAGGCTGGAGAGCGCGTTCATGGTGATAATGCCATCGACCATTTTGCCGGAGAGCAGCTGCAGGCCCGAGGTCGAGCGGGCCAGATCCGACCCGGAGTTACACAGCAGAATGCGGTAGCCGTTCTTTTCCGCCTCTTCTTCTATCCCTTTCACCACCTCGGCGCAAAAGGGGTTAGCGATATTGGAGACCATCACCAGGATCATATTGCTGCGGGCGGTTCGCAGCTGTCGCGCCAGCAGGTTCGGCTGATAGTTGCTCTCTTTGATCGCCTGCAGCACGCGTTCACGGTTTTTGGCTTTTACCGTATCGCTGTTGTTCAGCACCCGCGACACCGTGGCCACCGAAACGCCGGCCAGACGAGCAATTTTCTGAATAGACATAAACCCTGCACTTCCTGCGATAGAGGTGGATCCTGCAGGCTATCATAAATGACCTCTGGTTGGCCTGCCAGCCTGGCGCGCAAGCGCGGCTCAGTAAGACGGTGTCTCGGGAAACTATTAATAATCAGGGCTTCTCTCCCGCCCCGTTAACGCGCATCCTTTTGCCGTTTCATATGCTTATAAGCGCAGGAGGCGCAACAGACCGCCTGCGCCCCATTTGTGCTTTTATGATTAAGGATGATATCCCCATGAGGCTCTCCACCGCGATTCTCGCCCTCAGCTGTGCCCTGGTAACGATCACCGGCTGCACCTCGTCAAAATCGTCACCGGAACGCCACGCCTACGCGTTCGTCGCCCACCGCTCCGATTTTGTCGGCGGCAACTTCACCGTCAACCGTCAGGAAAATTACCGTTTAAACCTGCCAACCTTCACGGCGATGTACGCCCGCGGCCAGCAGGATAAAGCCGCTGGCATGAGCGAAAGCGACGCCCGCCGCACCGCCGAGGCCATCAAACAGCAGGCGGCGCAGGGCACCCGCACCGAGCACGCCTTTACCGGCAACGCCAGCGACAAATGGGATAATGCGATGGAAAATAAAGATGCCGTCCTGTTCGGCAATGAGCTCTCCGGGGCCTATCTCGACGGCTATCTTGGGGTGAAATAACCCGGCGGCGCGCGTCCTGCGCTCCGCCAGAATTCAGCGTTCGACGCTCACCCAGCGCTGCTGCTGATGGCTTTTGACGATCGCCTCGATGATGTACATCACATCGGCGCCGTCGTCGAAAGCGGCGAAGCGCCGGGCCCCGGCCTCCGGCATCTTCCCGGCGCGCACCGCCTGATAAAAATGGCCCATCATATTCTTAAAGGCGTCCGGCCAGCCCTCAATATGGCCGCCGGGGTAATGGGCGCTGTCAGCGATCTCCGGCCGCAGCAGGCTGGGGTCGTCGCTGAGCCGCCGATCCGACTGCTCGCGGTGGCCAATCCACAGCCGCTGGGGCACTTCCTGATCCCAGGCCAGAGAACAGCGGCTGCCGTTAATCTCCACCGCCAGACGGTTTTTCCGCCCGGCGCTCACCTGAGAGACCATAAAGCTGCCTTTGCTGCCATCGTCAAAACGCAACAGCACCGAGCCAAAGTCTTCGGTATCGACAGGCCGGGTTTCATATCCCTGCGCCTCTTGAACGGCGCTGAAGGTCGCTTTGCCATTCACTGGCGCTTTACGCGTCGGCCAGACGATAGACAGATCCGCCATCACCTCGACAATCCGCCGACCGGTCATAAACTGCACGGTATCGCACCAGTGGGAGCCGATGTCGGCCACCGTCCGCGACGCGCCGCCCTGCGCCGAATCAACCCGCCAGTTGTAGTCGGTCTCCAGCAGCATCCAGTCCTGTAAATAGCCGCCGTGCGCCGCGAAGATTCTGCCGACATCGCCATGGCGGATCATCGCCGCCGCCTGCTGGACCATGGCGAACTGGCGATAGACGAAGCTGACGCCGTGCACCACGCCGGCCCGGGCGGCAAGCGTCACCAGCTCCCGCGCCTCCTCCGCCGTCATACACAGCGGTTTTTCTGAGAAGACGTGCAGCCCGGCGGCGAGGATCTGCCGGTTAATCTGGGCATGCAGATGGTTCGGCGTACAGTTATGCACCACCTGCAGCCCCGGATGGGCCAGCAGCGCCTCCACGCTGTCGTAGGCATGGGCTATATTCAGCGCACGCGCCTTGCGCTGCGCCGCCTCAAGGCTGCTGTCGCACAGCGCCACCACCTCGATATCCCCCAGCCGCCGCAGCGCCTCCAGATGCGCCGGACCAATAAACCCTGCCCCAATAATCGCGACCTGAATCATATTATTCCCTCCCGCCGGCGGCAAAGTCATCGAAGGCCCGCCCGGCAACGGGAATGATATGGCGACGAATAAACTCGCTGCCCTCGCGCGCGCCGGTCTCGGCGTCCTTCAGGCAGCACTCCCACTCCAGCACCGCCCAGCCGTCAAAATCATATTCGGTCAGCTTACTGAACACCCCTTTGAAGTCGATCTGCCCGTCGCCGGGAGAGCGGAAACGGCCAGCCCGCTGCTGCCAGGGCTGATAGCCGCCGTAGACGCCATTGCGCCCGTTGCGGCGAAATTCGGCGTCCTTGACGTGAAACGCTTTAATACGCGAATGATAGATATCGATATAGGTCAGGTAATCCATCTGCTGCAGATGCAGGTGGCTCGGGTCATAGAGCATATTGCAGCGCGGATGGTTATCCACCCGCGCGAGAAAACGCTCAAAGGTCACGCCATCATGCAGGTCTTCGCCGGGGTGGATCTCGTAGCAGACATCGACGCCCTGCTCGTCGAAGAGGTCCAGCAGCGGCCGCCAGCGCCGGGCCAGCTCGGCAAAGGCCTCATCCAGAAGCGGCTGATTATGCGGCGGCCATGGATAAAAAAAGGGCCATGCCAGCGCCCCGGAAAAGGTCGCATGGGCCTTCAGCCCCAGGCGACCGGAGGCCACCGCCGCCTGCTTGACCTTCGCCACCGCCCAGCGCTGGCGCGCCTGCGGATCGCCATGCAGCGCCGCCGGAGCAAAGGCGTCAAACGCCGCGTCATACGCCGGATGCACCGCCACCAGCTGTCCTTCAAGGTGGGTGGACAGCTCGCTGATCGCCAGCCCATGCTCCGCCAGGACACCGCTGACCTCGTCGCAGTAGGTCTGGCTCGCCGCCGCCCGATCGACATCGAAAATCGCCGGGTGGTTGCAGGGGATCTGCAATGCCTTGTACCCCAGGCCGGCGGCCCACTGCGCCACCCCCTCCAGCGTGTTGAACGGCGCCTGCGGGCCGATAAACTGCGCCAGAAAAATGCCCGGTCCCTTAATCGTTTTCATACCCCCTCCTGAAAAATTAGTGCGGCTCTTTCTCGTTGTACTGGAAAGAGAAAAGGAAAATCAGCGCGATAACCGCGGCGGCCACCGCCGGGATCCACCAGAAGGTCACCCAGGCCTGCGGCACGCTCTGCCCGGCCACCAGATGGTTATACAGTGCGCCGGAAATCTGCGAGCCCAGCAGCATGCCGATCCCGTAGGTGAACATCACAATCATGCTCTGCGCCTGGCCTTTGACCTTCTCGCCCGCCACGCGGTCGGTATAGATAAAGCCGACGACAAAGAAAAAGTCATAGCACACGCCGTGCAGCAAAATGCCGAGATAGAGCAGGAAGCGCCCCTCTTCGCTGACGCCGAGGGCGAAAAAGGCATAGCGCACAAACCACGCCGCCATGCCGATAAGCAGCATGTATTTCACCCCGAGGCGACGGAACAGCAGCGGGATCACCAGCATAAAGACGATCTCTGACATCTGGCCGAAGGACATCGCGGTGCTGACATCCTTAACGCCGGCATCCGCCAGATACGACGCGGTATAGGCGTAATAGGTGCCTAACGGCACGGAAATTAAGGTGGCGCAGAGGGAGAAAATCAGGAAATGGCGCGTTTTCAGCAGCGCGAAGGCGTCCGCGCACAGCAGATCGCGAAACTGAACCGGCATGCCTTTGGCCGGCGCCGGGGTGTGGGGCAGCGTCAGGCTGTAGATCGCCAGCGCCACCGAACAGAGCGCCGCCAGGGTGAAGATGCCGGTGGTGTCAGAGATGCCGGTCACCCCGATGCAGATCCCGGCGATAATCCAGCCGATGGTGCCGAACACGCGGACCACCGGAAAGGTTTTATCGACGTTAGCCAGGCTGTGGAAGGCGATATTGTTGGTCAGCGCCAGGGTCGGCATGTAGCACAGCGTATAGCCGAACAGCAGGCCAATCAGCAGCGCGCCGTTCTGCGCCACCAGCGCCTGGGGGACAAACCACAGGATCGCCGCCCCGGCCAGGTGCATCACCGCCATCACCTTCTGCGAGGCGAAAAAGCGATCCACCAGCATCCCCAGCACAAAGGGAGACAGGATGGAGGCGATCGGCCCGGCGGAGAACGCGTCGCCGATCAGCAATGACATCTCATAGCGGGTCATGACCAGCCCCAGGGTCACCGACCAGCTGCCCCAGATAAAGAACTGCATAAACATCATTAACGACAGCCGCGGTACCAGAAAACGGTGGCTCACGCGGACACTTTCCCGACCTTCTGTTGTTGTGACCATGTTGCTCGCCCTCAGAAAAGTAATCGATTACAAAATCGCTCAACACAAAAGTAATCGATTACAAAAAGAAGATCGCCAGGCAAATGCGCCACCTGCGAAGAGGATCACAATAAAAAGGCAGGCAGCCCCGCCGGACGGCGGGGCATCTCGCTTACGCCGGGCGGCGCAGCAGTTTGAAGGCGATAAACAGGAACAGGATCCACACCGGCAGCAGGATCGCCGACAGGCGCATCCCGTCGATCGTGCACATCAGCGCCAGAATCAGCCCAAGGAAAGCAATGCAGAAGTAGTTGCTGGCGGGCGCCAGCAGCGCTTTAAACTTCGACTCACGCCCTTTGCGGCGCTGGGCGGCGCGGAACTTCAGATGCGCCATACAGATCATGATCCAGTTCAGCAGCAGCGTCGCCACCACCAGGGCCATCAGCAGTCCCAGCGCTTCATGCGGCAGCAGGTAGTTCAGCACCACCACCAGCGAGGTGATAATCCCCGAGAGCAGCAGAGAGTTCACCGGCACGCCGCGCTTGCTGACGCGGGCGAGGAACGTCGGCGCATTGCCCTGCACCGACAGGCCGAACAGCATCCGGCTGTTGGAGTACACGCCGCTGTTATACACCGACAGCGAAGCCACCAGAATGACGAAGTTCAGCGCGGACGCCACCAGGTTGCTGTCGAGATGATGGAAAATCATCACAAACGGGCTGCTGTCGGATTTGATCTCCACCCACGGGTAGAGCGCCAGCAGCACCACCAGCGAACCGATATAGAACAGCAGGATACGATAAACCACCTGGTTGACCGCTTTCGGAATGCTCTTTTCCGGATTTTGCGCTTCCGCGGCGGTGATGCCGATAAGCTCCAGCCCGCCGAAGGAGAACATGATCACCGCCAGCGACAGGATAAGACCGTGCCAGCCGGTGGCGAAGAAACCGCCGTGCTTCCACAGATTATCGAAACCCGCCTTGCTGCCGCCGTGGCCGCCAAACAGCATCCACAGGCCAAAGGCAATCATGCCGATAATCGCCAGCACTTTTATCAGCGCGAACCAGAACTCCGCTTCGCCATACAGGCGCACGTTGACCAGGTTGACGGCGTTAATAATGAGGAAGAAGGCCGCCGCCCAGATCCAGGTCGGAACGTCGGGCAGCCAGTACTGCATGTAGATCCCGGCGGCGGTCAGCTCCGCCATTCCCACCAGCACGAACATCACCCAGTAGTTCCAGCCGGACAGGAAGCCGGCGAACGGGCCCCAATATTTGTAGGCAAAGTGGGCAAAGGAGCCGGATACCGGCTCTTCCACCACCATTTCGCCCAGCTGGCGCATGATCAGAAAAGCGACAATCCCGGCCACCGCGTAGCCCAGCAAGACCGCCGGGCCAGCCATTTGAATCGCCGGACCAATGCCGAGAAACAGGCCGGTGCCAATCGCGCCGCCAAGGGCGATAAGTTGAATGTGTCGGTTCTGTAAACCGCGATGAAGCGTCGGGCCGCTCTCTTCTACGGCATCCGACGACGTTGACGCGTCTTTCACGTCGTTCCCCTGTGTGTTTTTGCGAAGGGGCACCTTTTATCACTTAGGGGAAGATGTCGCAAGTTGCGCGGGGCGAGCGTCAGCCGCCCGCCCCGCTTTTTTAGCGTCAGAAGTCGTAGCTCATTGAGACGCGCACGGTACGCGGATCGCCTTCGAACAGATAGGTACCGGTATCGTCAATGCCAGACCAGTACTTCTCGTTGGTCACGTTGGTCACCCCGACGCGCCAGGTCATTTCGTTCTGGTCGGCGTTCAGGCGCATACGATAGCGCAGGCCTAAATCCAGGGTGGTGTAGCTATCCAGCTTCTTGGTATTGGCCGCATCGGCATACTGCGACCCGCTATGATTGACGCGCGCGGTGGCGGTCAGGCCTTCCACCGGCTTGATATCATACTCGGCGCCGAGCACTGCGTAGAAGTTAGCCACCCCGATGGCATCTTTACCGTCGGTTGCGCCTTTAGCGGTTTTAGTTTGTTTGGCATCCAGCCACACCGTACTGGCGTTAAGACGCAGCCCCAGCATCGGCTCGCCGAAGACGTTCATCTCTACGCCGCGGTTACGCTGCTCGCCGTCGAGGCCGTAATTGCCAGCGGTATCGGAAATAGCGTTCGGTTTTTTGATTTCAAACAGCGCCAGCGATCCGCCGATCGTACCGTAGTCGATCTTGACGCCCACTTCGTCCTGCTTCGAGTGCGCGATCCCGGTACTCTGCCCGGCATTGGCCGCCGTCGTCGGCGCCACAGAGCCCGGCTGCAGCGCTTCGGTATGGTTAGCATACAGCGACAGCTGCTCCCACGGCTTGTACACCAGGCCAAACGTCGGCATCCAGCGGCTTTGGGTATAACGCGAAGAGGTATCTTCCAGCCCGGTGGCGTTGCTGTAGTTGCGCACAACCACTTTCTGATGACGAGCAGCGGCGGTAAACAGCACTTTATCGTTAAAGAAGCCGAGGGTATCACTCAGCAGCCAGCCCTGCGTACGGCTGCGCGAGGTGACCAGCGGATCGTGGTAGTTGCCGCCAAAATAGGCGTTATCCGGCATCGCCACATCATGGTTGTCATAGATATTAGTGGTCGGGTTTCTGGCCGACATCCGCCAGGCGGTCGCATCGGTATGCACCTGCGCCGCATAGCCGAGGTTCACCTTATGCGAAATCGCGCCGGTATTGAAATCGCCGCGTACCCCGCCCATGCCGCTGATCGCGTCGATAATGCGGTTAGTATCCAGGCGGCCCACCGTCGCATCGCCGTTTTTATTCAGAAGCTTCGGCGCGCTGTAGGTACCAATTTCATGCGAATGCTGGCCGCCGAGGGCGCTGTATACCGTCCAGCTATCGGTCAGGTCATATTCTGCCTTCGCCATGCCGAACTCGCTTTCAATATCGCTATAGCCCCACTTCTGGCTGTAGTTTTTGCTGTTGTCCGGCAGCGCCGGAACGAAATCCACGCCGCTGATATTGACGCCCATCGTACCGCCGTGGAACGTTTTCTTCTGATAGCCGAAATCGAGCGAGGAGCGGAAACGGTCGCCGCGGTAATCAAGCCCCAGCGAAGCCAGCGTGGTACGGCGTTTATCATTATCGATAGCGCCTTCACCCTCGCGGTGCACCAGGTTGACCCGGGCGCCGAACTGGTTGTTGTCGCCGAAACGGCGCCCCAGGTCGAGGGTGCCGCCCACCTGAGAATCAGAGGTATAGTCGACGCCAACGCGTGCGGTCGGCAGATCTTCCGCCCGCTTCGGCTCGAGGTTAATCATCCCGCCGACGCCGCTGCTGGCCGCGCCGTTAAGCAGGCTGTTAGCCCCTTTGAAAATTTCAACGCGCTCCAGCATCTGGGTGTCCATCACCTGACGCGGCACCACGCCCGCCAGGCCGCCCATGGTCATGTCGTCGCCATCGAGCTTAAACCCGCGGATTCGATAGGTCTCGGCGAAGTTGCCGTAGCCCTGTACGGCCTGCACGCAAGCGTCGTTACTGACGACATCGGCGATGGTTTTCGCCTGCTGATCCTGAATCAGTTTCGAGGTATAGCCGATAACGTTAAAAGGAACGTCCATCGCCTTTTGTTCGCCAAGCATCCCCAGACGACCGCCGTGGGCGATCTGCCCGTCGAGGAATGCCGGAACCACCAGGTCGCCGCCGGATTTAAAATCGCTGGTTTCGTTAGCCTCGACGATGAGGGTCTCTTCGCCAGGCTGCTTCGCGGCGGCAGCGTCCGCGGCCATCGCCGTTTGACTGGCGGCGCCGATGGCTAAGGCCAGCAGCGTTTTACGCAGCGGGAAGGATGAATAGTGCGTGGTGTGCATAATTTGCCCCATGGATGAGGATAAATGAATCAAAGGGCCCGTCGCCGGACCCGTTATTTTTATTGCGCGTTCAGGTCGATACGTACGACGCTGTCCGGGCCTTTAGTGGAGTGGTCTTTATTGAAGGGCTGTTTGACGGTGACAAACAGCGTCTGACCATCGGCGGAAAGCAGCAGGCTGTTGGGATTGGCCGGCAGCGCCCAGCTTTTCTTCAGCGTGTAGCGGCTGGCGTCAAGGCTGATGACCTTGCCGGATTCACGCTGTGAAATATAAATTTCGTGGCGTTTCTTATTGAACTGCACCGCCAGCGAATCGCCGACGTCGAGCTGTTTAAGCAGCTTGCCGCTGTGGATATCCAGCACCAGAGTGGTTTTCGCTTTCGAGTTGTCGGTCACGAACAGACGGCCGGTGTCGCTATCTTCGGCCATATTAAGGAGCAGCGCCGGCTTGTCGCCCAGCGGCTTCCAGCGCTGTTCAATGCGTTGGTTACGCGGGTTGATCACCAGAATTTCACCGCTGCCGTTAGCGGCGTACACGCGACCGGTTTGCGCGGAGTAGTGCAGGCCGGTCATCCATTTACCGGTATTTTTAATCCGCGTTTTCAGCTTCAGGGTAGTGGCGTCAACCACCCAGATTTGCGCCGGGTCGGCGACCGCGCCAACGTAGAGAGTATTATTCAGCAACAGCAGCTGACGGGCCCCATAAGGGCGACCTTTTTCATTGCGCTCGCTGAACAGCAGGCGGTTTTTGACCTTGCCGGTAGCGGTGTCGATAGCGCTGATGCCGCCGTCCAGCGAATTGCTGACATAAAGCGTTTTACCCTCCGCAGAGAGCTGTAAAGCGAAGTTTTTCAGATCGGTATGCGTCAGGCCGATGGTGTTGAGGGTTTGCGGATCCAGTGTGTAGACCGCCCCACCCTGCACATGTTTAAAGCCTTCGGCGCTGGCGACGTACAGCGCATCACCCTGCGGGCTTAGCGCCATCTCGTACAGCCCTTCCGCTAGCTGGCGCTGCAGCGGTTGCGCCACGTTAGGGGCTGGAGAGTCGATAACCGGTTGGGAAACGGCAGAGGAAGGATGCGTCGCGCAGCCGCTTAACGCCGCGCTGATGGCCAGCGTCAACGCCGGAAGTGTGTATTTCATTGGATCAACCCTATAAAAAATCAATGACCCGATGGACGCGCAGCGGCCGATATTGTGTGTTTCCAGCCTGCTGTCTTTACGTCACCCTACGCCTTCGCGACTCTTTGTGAACGACTCACTGGCGCAGCTCGAACCTTGCCTGATATGCAAATAAAAAAGAGAATGAGAACTATACGCATTATCTAGTGTCAGACAAGCCCTGGCGGGCAAAAAAGATAATCTGCTAATTTTTTACGGCAATGGCGGATAACGGGGGGAAGAAAGGCTCCGTGACGGGAAAAGAGTCCCGGAAGCGAGGCAGTGCCTCCTCCCGGTTTCAGGGCCAGAAGGCGCAGGATGTGTCGCCCATCTGGCGCAAAACGACAAATGCCGGCGCTATGTCGCTGAACGGCGGTTAATAGCGCACCATTACTGACTTCAGCTCCGTGTAGTCATCGATAAACGCGCTGCCGAATTCGCGCCCGATGCCCGAGCCCTTCATGCCGCCAAACGGCACCGCCGGGTCGAGGAAGGTATGCATATTGACCCACACGATGCCGGCGTCTATCGCCTCCGAGTAGCGCAGCGCCAGGCGAATATTATCCGACCAGACGCTGGCCGCCAGGCCATACGGCGAGGCATTCATCCGCGCCAGCGCCTCGTCTTCACTGTGATAGCCGATAAAGCTGCACACCGGGCCGAAGGTCTCCTCGCGCATCAGGGTGCTCTCTTCACTGCGCACTTTGACCGCCGTCGGCTGCAGGAAATAGCCCTCCCCCGGCAGGGCTTCGCCGCCGCAGACGATGGTATCGCCCTCGTCGCGTGCGGTCTGAATGAGCCGCAATACTTTTTCATGCTGCTGGCGGTTGGCCAGCGGCCCCATCAGCGTGCGCTCATCCAGCGGCGATCCCGGCGCGAAGGCGCTGAGTCTTTCTTTCAGCAGCGCCAGCACCGCATCCAGTTTGCCCTGCGGCAGATAAAAGCGCTCCGCGGCGGCGCAAATCTGCCCCTGGTTCAGGTAGCCGGCTTCAAGAATGCCGTTGACCATCGCCTCCGGCGTCAGGTCGTCAAGAAACAGCGCGGCGTTTTTGCCCCCCAGCTCAAGGGTCACCCGTTTACCGAAAGCGCCAGCCGACTGCTGGACTTTCTCGCCGGTGGCCACCGAGCCGGTGAAGCTCACCTTGGCGCAGGCCGGATGGGTAATCAGCCGCTGAGCAATCTCGCCGCCGGCGCCGTTGACCACGTTAATCACCCCGTCCGGAATACCCACCGCTTTCGCCAGCTCCGCCACGCGCAGCAGCGTCAGCGGCGTATACTCACTCGGCTTGAGGACGATGGTGCAGCCGCAGACCAGGGCCGCCGCCAGCTTCCAGATGGCAATCATGATGGAGAAGTTCCACGGCACGATGCCCACCACCACCCCCAGCGGCTGGCGGCGGGTAAAGGCGGTATATTTCTCCCCGGCCATCGATGGCAGCGAGACATCCAGCGTTTCACCGGTGACTTTCCCCGCCCAGCCGGCGAAGTAGCGCAGGAACGCGACCGATTGATCCAGCTCTAACATGCGTGCCAGCGTGATGGTCTTACCGGAGCAGAGACTTTCCAGCTGCGCCAGCGCTTCGCGATGCTCAGCCAGGGCATCCGCCAGCTTCAGCAGCAAGGTTCCGCGCGCCAGCGTCGGCATTTCGCGCCACTGACTAAACGCCTGGCGGGCGCTCTCTACCGCGCGGTCCGCCTGGTCGCTATCCGCCGCGGTGACCTCGGCGATCGCCCGCCCGGTGGCCGGGTTGATCACTGCAAACGGCGCGCCGCGGCCCGCCTCACGTTGACCGGCGATAAACTGCCCGTGCGGCTGGCGTAAAAAGGCGGTCACTTCCGCCAGTAAGGTTATCTCGCTCATCGTCAGTACCCGTCTTTTCAGCAACGTTGGCCCATCACAGCACGGCTTCCCGCCGCCGCCCATCGTTCTAAAGAACGTCATTCTTCCGGACGATATTCAACGCCCGCGCGGCGTGCTGTGATGAGGAACTTGAGCGAGGCAAGACCACAGGGTAACGCGATGAACATCAAAATCGATGCGCTGAACTACTACGGCGCGACGAAGAAATACCACCTCCATTTTCCGGCGCTGCGGGAAGATATTGAAGCCGACGTGGTGATTATCGGCGGCGGCTTCTCCGGCATTAACACCGCCCTTGAGCTGGCGGAACAGGGCATCACCAACGTGGTGGTGCTGGAAGCGCGCCATCTCGGCTACGGCGGCACCGGGCGCAACGGCGGCCAGGTGATGGCCGGTATCGGTCACGATATCGAAGCGGTAAAAAAGCACGTCGGCAAAGAGGGGCTGGAGACGCTGTTTAAAATCGCCAACCTCGGCGCAGGCATCATTCGCGAGCGCATCCGCAAATACAACATCGACGCCGATTTCGTCCCCGGCTACGGCTACCTCGCCTATAACCAGCGGCAGCTCAAAACGCTGCGCCAGTGGGAGAAAGAGTTTAAGGCCGCCACCCCGGATGAAGATATCGAACTGTATACCGGGAAAGAAGTGCAGCAGGTGGTCGGCTCCGAGGTCTACTGCGGCGCGCTGAAACATATGGGCGGCGGGCAGATCCATTCGCTCAATATGCTCCTCGGCTCGGCGCAGGCCGCCCATTCGCTGGGGGTGAAGATCTTCGAATCCTCGCCGGTGGTGGAAGTGAATTACGGCAAACAGGTGCGGGTACGGACCGCGATGGGCAGCGTCAAAGCCGCCAAACTGCTGTGGGCCTGCGACAGCTTTCTCAACAATATGGAGCCGGAGATCTACAACAAAACGCTGGTCACCTACTCCTACCAGGTATCGACCGAGCCGCTCTCCGATGAACTGATCGAGCGCATCAGCCCGCTGCGCGGCGCCTTCAGCGATATTCGCCCGGTGATTAATTATTACCGCGTCACCCGGGAAAACCGCCTGCTGTTCGGCAGCGCCACCCGCTTTGTGGAGTATACGCCGAACGATTTCGCCGCCTGGAACCGCACCCTGCTGGCGGAGGTCTTCCCCTATTTGAAGGATGTGAAGATCGATTTCGCCTGGGGCGGGCCGATGGCCTGTAGCGCCAATCTGTTCCCGCAGATCGGCACCCTACGCGATCACAACAACGTCTTTTACGTCCAGGGGTACTCCGGCTTCGGCGTCACCCCGTCGCACATCGTGTGCAAAATCCTCGCCGAAGGGATCAACGGCGGTTCCGACCGCTATCGTCTGCTGAGCAGCATCCCCCACGCGACCATCCACGGCCGTGACAGCCTGCGCTTGCTATTAGTCACCGCCGGAAAACTGATGCATCAAACCGCCGGTTTCTGGAAAGGCCGGAGTTAACCAGGAGAACGCTATGCACGCTTTTAAACTTAAACACCCGGTGCCCGACCTGCAGCCAATCGGCAGCGTCAGCCTGCTCGGCGCGACGCCGACCGCCGGCGACCCGCAGGTGGCCGGGGCGATGATCTACGGCGAGCCGCAGGATGCCTTTACCTGCGGACTGTTTTCGTCCACTGAGGGGAGCTTTACCATGACCTATCCGTTTACCGAACACGCCACCGTGCTGGAAGGCGAAGTGGAGCTGACCGTCGCTGGCGGCGAGCCGCAGCGCTTTGCGCCGGGCGACAGCTGGTTTGTTAAACAGGGTACCGAAGTGGAGTGGAAAATCCTGACGCCGCGATTTGTGAAGCACTACCTGGCGAACGTCGAGACGCGCTAACGCGCTGATACTGCCCGGCGGCGCTGCGCTTGCCCGGCCTGGGGGACGAATGCCGTCGCCAGGCCGGGTCAGGCGCCAGCCGCCACCCGGCAGAAACAGGCGCAATGTGGCAAGACGGATGGCCCCGGTTTTCGGGGTCATGTTGTTTATCCACCCGCACATTCATCGACGGCGTCACAGAATCATGCGCCGCCCTCCACCTTCCGGACGATATTCGTTGAGCAGGATGCCCGCCTAAATTATGACTATCCGGGAGTGGCGCTGGCTATTCCCTGCCCTCCCCCACTATTGTGCAGAGGTTGACTATGTTTAGTAACAGACTTGCCAGCCATCTTGAGCGCGGGGTCGTCGGCTTCCCGACCACTCTCGCCAGCTCCGTCGGGCTGATTATGGCCAGCCCGGTGATCCTGACGGTGACCAGCGGCTTCGGCATGGGCGGTGATACCTTCGCGCTGGCGGTGCTGCTGGCCTTTATTATGATGCAGGCGCAGGTCACCACCTTTGCCGAGGCGGCGACGCTCATTCCCACCACCGGTTCGGTGTACGACTATATCTCCTGCGGCATGGGACGCTTCTTCGCCATCACCGGCGCGCTGTGCGCCTATCTGATCGTGCATATTTTCGCCGGGACGGCGGAGACGATCCTGGCCGGCATTATGGCGCTGGTGAACTTCGAATCGATCAACGCCCAGATGGCCGCTCACCAGAACACCTGGATGGTGGGCGTCGGCATGGTGGTGGTTTTCGGCCTGTTGAACGCCATCGGCGTGGAAATCTTCGGCAAGGTCGAAGTGGTGCTGACCTTCGGCATGTGGACCACGCTGACCATTTTCGGCCTGTGCGGCATTTTTATGGCGCCGGTCACCCATCTTTCCGGCTGGTTCGGCACGCCGCTGAACGTCAGCGATATCCATGGCCTGTTCGGCTATATCGGCATGGCGATGTTTATGTTCGTCGGTTGCGAACTGGTGACGCCGATGGCGCCGGAGATCAAACAGGCTCACCGTACCATTCCGCGGGCGATGGCGCTGGGCCTGCTGGGGGTCGCCAGCTGCATGTTTATCTACGGGGCGGCGATCAACCGCCAGGTGGAGAACACCGTGCTCGACGCGGCCAACAACGTCCATCTGCTGGATACGCCGATGGCGATCCCGGCCTTTGCCGAGCGGGTGATGGGCCACGCCGGCCAGTACTGGCTGGGGGTCGGGCTGCTGCTGGCGGGCTGCGCCACCATCAATACGCTGATGGCCGCGGTACCGCGCATTATTTACGGTATGGCGCTGGACGGCGCGCTGCCCCGCTTCCTGACCTGGCTGCATCCGCGCTTTAAAACGCCGGTGATCGCCATCGCCATCGGGGTGGCGATCCCCTGCCTGCACGCCTGGTATCTGAACGGCGATCTGGACCGCATCGTGCCGCTGATCCTCGCCGCGGTCTGCGCCTGGGGCGTCGCCTATCTGCTGGTTACTCTGTCGGTGGTGATGCTGCGCATTCGCCGCCCGGACCTGCCGCGCGCCTACCGCTCGCCGTGGTTCCCGCTGCCGCAGATTATCTCCAGCGTCGGAATTATCATCGCTATCGTCAATATCACCCCGCCGGGGATGGACAGCCGCCAGGTGCTGGTGCCGTTCGGCATTATGCTCGGCCTGACCGCCGCCTACGCCCTGTTCTGGACGGTGTGCGTACAGCGCGTCAATCCGTTCAAGCCGCTGGTGGTGGAAGAGGTGGTCGACCGCGCCATCAGCAACTACGAAAAACAGACCCGCGGGGAGATGACGCCAGATGTCCTCCGTCCCCTGGTTTGAGACGCCGTTAATGAACGCGGTGCAGCGCGATCTGGCCGGCTGGCCCTGCGAAAAGCTGAGCGAGCGCAGCGCGCTGCTGCGATTGAACGACGCCACCGCCGTCACCTTCAGCGTGCGTCAGAAGCGGCTGTTTATGGCCAGCATTCACAGCTGCGAATTTGTCGTCGCAGGGCCGGTCACCCGGCCCGTGCGCGGTCACATTCGCGCCCATCAATCCGGCTGGTGGAAACGCCAGCCGATCCGCTTTATCGGCGGCAAAGGCAGCGAGGAACTCGCCGGCTATCTCAACGGGTTTCCTAATCTCCAGCAGACCCTAAGCGAACTGGACTACCGCCGCTTTTCGTTGACCTTTGACGGTAACGGCTGGCGCTGCAGTATTGAACCCTGGGCCGCCAGCGAAGTGGTCTGTAAAATGCCGCCGCTGCGCCGCTATCTGCGGCTGGAAGCGCAGCAGCGGATGCTGCTGCTCAGCGTGCTGGCGATGATCGATCAGGCAGTCAGTCAGTGGATGCGCGGTGAAATCGTAGATGAGAAAGCATTTCCTTCCCCGCCATCACAGCGGGGAAGCTGAGCCGGTTTACTGCAGGCCAAACCGTTGCGCCAGCCGATCGATGGCCTGCCTCTGGAACTGCGCAAACTCCGCCCGCGGCTGCTGCTGCTGAATAAATTCCAGCAGCGGATCCTGGACCGCGGTGCGAATGCCGCTCAGGGCCTCCATCACCGCCAGACCGCAGAACGGCACGTAGGATTCGGCGTAGCCGCCCTCGTGCACCATCACCAGTTTCCCGCCGCACAGACGATCCGCCGCCTGCTGCACCAGCCCGGTCATCGCCCGGAAGCTGTCACTGTGCAGCTGCATCCGCGCCAGCGGGTCCATGGCGTTGGCATCATAGCCGCAGGCGATGATAATCAGCTCCGGCTCAAAGCGCGCCAGCGCCGGAATAACGATGGTTTCCAGCGCATAGCGCCAGCTGTCGTCCCCCGCCCCGGCCAGTAGCGGAATATTGATGTTGTAACCTTCGCCCGCGCCAGCGCCGCGATCGTCCTCACCGGCATAACCGGGTGGGAAGCAACCGTCCTGATGCAAGGAGATGGTCAGCACGTCGTCGCGCTGCAGGTAGATATGCTGGGTACCGTTGCCGTGATGAACGTCCCAGTCAATGATCGCCACCTTGCCGAGCCCCAGCAGCGCTTTCGCCCGCTCGACGGCAATCGGAATATTGGCGAGGAAACAGAAGCCCATCGACTGGTCCGGCAGGCAGTGGTGTCCAGGCGGCCGCGACAGCGAATAGGCATTATCCAGCTCGCCCTTCAGCACCGCTTCCACCGCCGCGCAGGCCAGTCCGGCGGAGAGACAGGCGATTTCATAACTGCCCGGCCCCAACGGCGCCTCTTTGCCCAGCATGCCGCCGCCGTTATCGCTTATCGCCTTGAAGCGCTCAAGATAGCTGTCGGGATGGATCCGCCGCAGGTCCGCAAGGCTTGCCGGCGCCGCGCTGCGCAGCGCCAGCTGCGGCGTCAGCCCGGAGACGTCCATCAGGTTTTTCATCCGCCGTTTGGTCTCCGGCGATTCGGCATGACCGCCGCCGGCGGGCGGTTGCACCCACCCGCCCACCGGCAGCGTCACCGCGTGCAGACCGGTACTGTGCCAGAAACAACGTTCATCAAAGAAGAAACCGGTTTTTCTTTTCACTCTATCCTCCCGTTGGCTAAGCCTTTGCCGGCGGCCGACGCCGCCGCAATCAAAATCAGTGACAGCAGTGCGCAGCCCCCTGCCGCCAGCAGCAGCGGATCGGCGCTGGCAAAATGCTGCAGTAAAGCCCCGGCTAATGCTTGACCGGCCGCCATGCCGCCGCCGATCACCAGATTAATGCTGTTCATCAGCCGGCCGTTGTTATCGAGCCCGGCGACGCGGGCGAGAATAAAGGGCAGTACGAAGGTCCAGGTGAACTTAAACAGCAGCGCCGCGATGGCGTAGCGCGCCAGCAGCGGCTGGCCGATCAGCAGCCCGACGCTGAGGATCAGCAGGCCGTAGCCCAGCCACACCGGCAAACGATCGGCCCGCCGGGTGCCGCGCAGGGCCGCGCCCCCCGCGCCGATAATGCCGCAGACCGTCGCCGCCGCCAGCACCAGGCCGACCTGCGTCGGGCTCAGGCCCGCCGCCGCGCCGAGGGTGCCGATAAAAGTCCACACCGCGCTAAGGCTGATATAGAAGGTCAGCACCGCGAGGACCGCCAGCGCCTGACGCCACAGCGCCGTCGGCGGCTGCTGGCGCGAGGCGGACAACGGTTGAAAGCGCGGCGGGAAAGCCGACACCAGCGGCAGGCAGCAGAGCATAATGGCGGCGAGGATCAGATAGACCACCTTGAGGCCAAAGCTGGCAAACAGCCCGGGCAGCACCAGCAGGCCAAGCATCCCCAGCAGCAGTTGCCCAAGCACCCAGAAGGCGTAGACTCGCGACGGGTTCGAGGTTCCCGCCGCGCAGCTGATGCACAGAATCATCAGCGTGCCGCCGGCCAGCGAGGCGAGAAAGCGCACCGCCAGCAGCGTCTCATACTGGGTCACCGCCGCCGAGGCGAGATTGGCTGTCAGAAACACGACCCCGGCCGTCAGGGCGACCCGCCGCCAGTCGAGGCGACTCATCCACCACCACGCCGGCAGCGTCGCCAGGCTCATCGCCCCCAGTTCCGCCGAGAACAACCAGCCGATCTGGCCGGGTTTTAGCTGCCATTCGCTGGCCAGCTGCGCCGCCACCGCCGGCGCGGTCATCAGAATACCCGGCGCAATAGCGGCGAAAATCACAATCGCCGCCAGCAAACGCAGGGACACAACCAGCCCGGCGGGCCGGGAAAGCGCATGATCAGTGAGAGGGGTACTCGACATCGTAGGGCGTGCTCCGGTCAAAAAAGCCTCCCCCCGGAGGGGTCTCCAGGGAGTGATACCCACAGGCATCAGGAAAACGCCGTGCTGCCACGGCGCGCGCGGGATGCGATAGTCAGATCACAGATGCAGCGTACGCTGAGCGGCCGGCATCCAGGTTCGGGAAACGAGTTCAGTACGATTGACCACTTCGGTCTTGGCAAAAATATTGCGCAGGTGCGTTTTCACCGTCGAGAGCGAGATATCCAGCCGGCGGGCAATCAGCTTATTGCTGGCCCCTTCGCGCACCATGCCGACGATTTCCCGCTCTTTGGCCGTCAGGATGGCGGGCAGGTCATCTTCGTCCTGCAGGCAGTCGCGGATCGCCAGCTCCACCAGCGGCAGCACCGCCTGGGCCCGATGACGCTCTTCGCTGGAGAAAGGCACGTCGCGCATCAGCGAGATACCGGCGACGATCCGCCGCTCGCGGCGAATAAAGATCTCGGTCATGTCGCGCACATTATTCGGCAACATAAATTCATGATAATAATGCCGGTTGCGGTCGCAGAGCCGCGGCGTCATCGCCGCCATGGTGGTGTTCTGGTGGCTAAAGCGCGACGGCAGCAACGGATCCAGCGGCTGGAAGTTTTCCAGATATTGTTGGTGCGTATTATCAGAAATATTATGCAATATATAGTTTTCGGGTTTTAACCGATTATTTACTCGATAAAATACCGCCGAAGACAGTGGAATTAACTGGGAAATAGTCTGTAAACAACGGGCTATTATCGCATCATTACGGCTGGCTTTTAACAAAGCAGACATGATAGGGCCTCCCCGTCGAGGTGCTGGAACATGACACATGAATGACTACCGATTATTGAAGCATACATTTCACATTTAAGTAACACAATCATTAACATATTAACAGTGTGATAGCCGTTACAAAATTTTCAGCAATCCATTGTTATATAAAGCATTTAAAAAACACACCGCCATGCTTTACTATAGCGGCGTTAAAACATAAACAAAAAAGATTAACACCCGGCGGACAGGCCCCTGGTGATAAAAAAACCCTATCCCGGACGCGTCTCTCTCATCCTTAAGAACGATGGATTTCTGTTTTTTTTCACTTATACCTCTAACAGGATGCAATTAATTTTCGCCGCGGCTTAATCATGTGATTACGCCTGACCCGCTGTTGCCAAAATAATATCAACAGCGCCGGTCATTAACTGAGGATAAGCCGATGCTGAATATCGCCGCCCTGCGCCAGCAGCAAATTCCGCTGGCCGCTGAGCCGCGCTCGCCGGTGCCGTTTCATATTCTGATGAAGCCGATTGGCCCCGCCTGCAATCTCGCCTGCCGCTACTGCTATTACCCACAGGATGAAACGCCGGTCAACAAGATGGACGAGGCGCGGCTGGAGCAGTTTATCCGCCGCTATATCGCCGCCCAGCCCGCCGGCGCGCGGGAAATCAACTTTGTCTGGCAGGGCGGTGAGCCGCTGCTGGCCGGTCTGAGCTTCTACAAAAAAGCGCTCGCCCTGCAGGCGCGTTATGCCCCCGACGGCGTCACCATCAGCAACAGCCTGCAGACCAACGGCACGCTGATCAACGACGCCTGGTGCCGGCTGTTTCGCGAGCATTGCTTTATTATCGGCTTGAGCCTCGAAGGCAGCGAAACGCTACAGGACCAGCATCGTCCGGATAAACGCGGCCGGGCCACCTGGCCGGCGGCGCTGCGCGGCATCGACCTTCTCCACCAGCATCAGGTGGAGTTTAACCTGCTGGTGGTGGTGCATAACGAGATGGCGGCGCACGCGGCGGCGATATATGACCGGGTGGTCAGCCTCGGCGCGCGCTATCTGCAGTTTCAGCCGCTGATGAGCGAAGGCGCAGCGCTGCGCGAGGGCTATCAGCTGAGCGCCGATAACTGGGGGCGTTTTATGGTCGGCATCTGGCGGCAGTGGCAGAAGCGCTGCGACAAGGGGCGGGTGTTCGTCATCAATATCGAGCAGGCGTGGGCGCAGTACTTCACCCACACCAGCGGCAGCTGCGTGCACAGCGCCCGCTGCGGCAGCAATCTGGTGATGGAGCCCGACGGAGAGCTCTACGCCTGCGATCATCTGATCAACGCCGAGCATCGGCTGGGCCGCCTCGATGAGCAGACGCTCGCCGCCGCGGTCGACGCCTCGGTGCAACTGCCTTTCGGTCAGCAGAAAAGCCTGCGCCGCGAATGCCAGACCTGCGCGGTCAAAATGGTCTGCCAGGGCGGCTGTCCGGCGCATCTCAACGCCGCGGGCAACAACCGCCTCTGCGGCGGCTACTACCGCTTCTTTAGCGAAATTCTTGCGCCCGTGCGCCCCTTTTCCCGCGACCTTCAAGGACTGCAAGCCTGGCGGGCCGCGTTTGTCGAGGCCGCGCATCCGGCGTAGCCCGTTGCTCTGAAGCTATCCCTTTGAAACAGGAGAATCCGTTGTGAATAAAACAGCCATGGCCGCGGCGGTCAGTGTCATCCTCGCCGGCGGCGCGCACGCCGCGCAGCAGGAGCGTCCGAACGTCATCGTCATTATCGCCGATGATATGGGCTACTCGGACATTAGCCCCTTCGGCGGCGAGATCCCCACCCCCAACCTGCAGGCGATGGCCGAGCAGGGGATGCGCATGAGCCAGTATTACACCTCGCCGATGTCGGCCCCGGCGCGCTCCATGCTGCTTACCGGCAACAGCAACCAGCAGGCCGGGATGGGCGGCATGTGGTGGTATGACAGCACTATTGGCAAGGAGGGCTACGAGCTGCGGCTGACCGACCGCGTCACCACCATGGCCGAGCGCTTTAAAGACGCGGGGTATAACACTCTGATGGCCGGCAAGTGGCACCTTGGTTTTGTTCCCGGCGCCACGCCGAAGGACCGCGGCTTTAACCACGCTTTCGCCTTTATGGGCGGCGGCACCAGCCATTTTAACGACGCTATTCCGCTGGGTACCGTTGAAGCGTTTCACACCTACTACACCCGCGACGGCGAGCGCGTCTCCCTGCCGGACGATTTCTACTCCAGCGAGGCCTACGCCCGGCAGATGAACAGCTGGATTAAAGACACGCCGCAGGAACAACCGGTCTTCGCCTGGCTGGCCTTTACCGCCCCGCACGACCCGCTGCAGGCGCCTGACGAATGGATCAAGCGCTTCAAAGGCCAGTATGAGCAGGGCTACGCCGAGGTCTATCGCCAGCGTATCGCCCGCCTGAAAGCGCTGGGGATTATCCATGACAACACCCCGCTCCCGCACCTTGAGCTGGATAAAGAGTGGGACGCGCTGACCCCGGAGCAGCAGAAATATACCGCGAAAGTGATGCAGGTCTACGCGGCGATGATCGCCAATATGGACGCGCAGATCGGCACCCTGATGGAAACGCTGAAGCAAACCGGTCGCGATAAAAACACCCTGCTGGTGTTCTTAACCGACAACGGCGCCAACCCGGCGCAGGGCTTCTACTACGAATCCACCCCGGAATTCTGGAAGCAGTTTGACAACAGCTATGACAACGTTGGCCGCAAAGGCTCGTTTGTCTCCTATGGCCCGCACTGGGCCAACGTCAGCAACGCCCCTTACGCCAACTATCACAAAACCACCAGCGCTCAGGGCGGCATTAACACCGACTTTATGATCGCCGGCCCCGGGATTACCCGCCACGGTAAAATCGACGCCTCGACGATGGCGGTGTATGACGTGGCGCCGACCCTGTATGAATTCGCCGGTATCGACCCGAACAAATCGCTGGCGAAGAAGCCGGTGCTGCCGATGATCGGCGTCAGCTTTAAGCGCTATCTCACCGGCGAAGTGCAGCAGCCGCCGCGCGGGAACTACGGCGTCGAGCTGCATCATCAGGCGGCGTGGGTCGATGGCGAATGGAAGCTGCGGCGGCTGGTGCCTCGGGGCTTCACCGCCGGCGACGCGCCGTGGCAGCTGTTTAATCTGCACGACGATCCGCTGGAAACTCATGACGTCGCGGCCCAACACCCCGATCGGGTCAAAGCGATGAGTGAAGCCTACGAGGCGTTCGCCAGACGCACCATGGTCACCCGGGCGCAGGGCAAAATGATCGATTACGTCGGCATCGACAGCAAGACCGGACGCTATCTGGCGGTCGACCCCGCCACCATGAAGCCGGTTCCGGCGCCGCAGGCGATCCCGGTGAGCGAGCTCCATTAACCGACCCGGCTATCGTTCTTCCGGGCGATATCCGGGAGCTGGCGCGCTTTTTAAGGTAACCGGAAACCCCCTTACAGGAGAGAGCGAATGGCGAGAGTCGTGGTGATCACCGGCGGCGGAACCGGAATTGGCGCCGCCTGCGCGCGGCTGATGCGCGCCGCGGGCGACCGGGTGTTTATTACCGGACGGCGCGAGGCGCCATTGCGGGCGGTCGCCGATGAGACCGGCGCCACGGCGCTGATGGGCGATGCCGCCGACGGCGAGGCGTGGCGCCACCGGCTGCTGCCGGCCATTCTCGACCAGGCCGGCGGTATTGATGTCCTCATCTGCAGCGCCGGCGGGATGGGCAACAGCCCCGCCGCCGATACCAGCGACCGCCAGTGGCGCGAGGCGCTGGACGGCAATCTCACCAGCGCCTTCGCCAGCGTTCGCGCCTGCCTGCCCTCGCTGATTGCCCGCCGCGGCAACGTGCTGTTTGTCGCCTCCATCGCCTCGCTGGCCGCCGGTCCGCAGGCCTGCGGCTACGTCACCGCCAAACACGCCTTAATCGGCCTGATGCGCTCCGTCGCCCGCGATTACGGCCCGCAGGGAGTGCGCGCCAACGCCGTCTGCCCCGGCTGGGTCACCACGCCGATGGCGGATGAAGAGATGCTCCCGCTGATGCAGGCGGAAGGGTTGTCGCTGACTGAGGCGTATCAGCGGGTCTGTCGCGACGTTCCGCTGCGCCGACCCGCCAGCCCCGAGGAGATAGCCGAGGTCTGTCAGTTTCTCTGTTCACCGCAGGCCGCCATCATCAGCGGCGCTACGCTGGTCGCCGACGGCGGCGCCAGTATCGTCGATGTTCCCACTCTGGCGTTTGCCTAACGCCCTACTCTGTTCAGGAGCCCCTATGACTTCAGAAGCCGTATTTATCCAGGTCGGCGCGCTGGCCGATGGTTTTGCGCCACACGGTAATGTACTCGCCACCGCCAGCCTGCCCGCAGGCGAGCGCTTTACCTTTTATGTCGCCGGGAGCGAGCCGCAGCAGCTGATCATCGAAGATGAGCAGACGCTAAGCTGGAACGGCACGCGCGCTCCCTGGCGGGCGACCGCCCTGCGCCCGGATATTCTGTTTATCGACTTCCTTGACCCGGAGCGGGATAACGCCAGCATCAGCGCGGTATGCAACCTGACGCAGCGCAACGCTACCCTGGTCTATGGCCAGCTGCCGGACGAAGCCGCCGCGCGGCTGGACGCCTTCAGCCGGGTGGAGCGAGGCCTGCCGCTGACCGCGGTAGAAGCGCGCTTTGTCTTCGCCCGCCTGGATGCGCAGCCGGGGCCGCTGCCGGGCTTTACTCCTGCGCTGGTCGGCATGCGCAATCAGTACACCTACAGCCCGACCGAGCGCTATGAGCACATCTATCTCAACGATAATTTTTACGCCTGGCAGTGTCTGGACGGCGTGGAAAAGGGGCTGGCGGATGTCGACCGCTGCCACTATGTGCTGGTGGCGGAGGATCTCTATCTGTTTGTCTGGCGCGAGAAAATCATTCCGACGCTGGGGGTGATCCTGATCGATCTTCAGCAAATGCGCACCGACGGCAAGATCATGGGCTATCAGGGCAGCGACTTCGGCGCCCTCAGCAATTTCCCGGTCGGCGCCAGCGCGAAGATCCTCAACATCACCCGCCATCAGGAATAAAGGGGCGCCGTCGGGCACGCTTTCAGGCGCCATGCCCGCCATATTGCCGGGTGGCGGCTGCGCCTTACCCGGCCTACGGGGTCCTCTCACAGGCTGACACATCGCAGGCCCGGCAAGCGCAGCGCCGCCGGGCAAGATATCAGGCTCGATACCCGTCATGTTGCCGGGTGGCGGCTGCGCCTTACCCGGCCTACGTTCTTACGACCTGTCGTTAATTTATTCACCATTGTTGCTGAAACTGCCGGTGCTGACGGCCTCAAAATCGCTGAGACGTTCCCGGAAGGCCGGGGCAGCCCGCATGGATGCGGGCTGAGGGCCGTGTTTTGCATGGACGCTGCCTCGGCCCGACCCGAAGCCTGCAGGGATAAGTCGAAGGGACCACGCAGTGGCGATTTTGCTGGCCGGAGCCCGGGGGTACAGGGGGCGGCGGCGACTGGCCGCCCCCTGTGCGCTCCCTGCGCCATAAGAGACATAGCGCAGAAAATTAACCGGGAGCGCAATCTGCCCGGAATTAACATAGAAGTTGTAGCCCTGCCAGGCGCAGTGCGAACAAGATATTTCCGGTTGTGCCGTTATTTTGCCGGGTGGCGGCTGCGCCTTACCCGGCCTGGAGGGTCCTCTCACTGGCTGACACCTCGTAGGCCCGGTAAGCGCAGCGCCACCGGGCGATGACAGCGGGTACGGAGCCGCTTTTATGCCGGGTGGCGGCTGCGCCTTACCCGGCCTACAGTTCCCTCTCACAGGCTCATACCTCGTAGGCCCGGCAAGCGCAGCGCCACCGGGCGATGACAGCGGGTACGGAGCCGCTTTTATGCCGGGTGGCGGCTACGCCTTACCCGGCCTACAGGGTCCACTCACAGGCTCACACCCCGTAGGCCCGTGCAAGCGCAGCGCCGCCGGGCGATGACAGCGGGCACGGAGCCGCTTTTATGCCGGGTGGCGGCTGCGCCTGACCCGGCCTACGTTCGTACGACCTGCCGTTAATTTATTCACCATTGTTGCTGAAACTGCCGGTGCTGACAGCCTCAAAATCGCTGAGACGTTCCCGGAAGGCCGGGGCAGCCCGCATGGATGCGGGCTGAGGGCCGTGTTTTGCATGGACGCTGCCTCGGCCCGACCCGAAGCCTGCAGGGATAAGTCGAAGGGACCACGCAGCGGCGATTTTGCTGGCCGGAGCCCGGGGGTACAGGGGGCGGCGGCGACTGGCCGCCCCCTGTGCGCTCCCACCGCCATAAGAGACATAGCGCAGAAAATTAACCGGGAGCGCAATCTGCCCGGAATTAACATAGAAGTTGTAGCCCTGCCAGGCGCAGTGCGAACAAGATATTTCCGGTTGTGCCGTTATTTTGCCGGGTGGCGTCTACGCCTTACCCGGCCTACAGGGTCCTCTCACTGGCTCATACCTCGTAGGCCCGGTAAGCGCAGCGCCACCGGGCGATGACAGCAGGCACAGAGCCGCTTTTATGCCGGGTGCCGGCTACGCCTTACCCGGCCTGCGGCCCGCGCCATTTATAGCCCTTCCCCCTCTCCCCGCCGGGAAGAGGGAGTGACTCAGGCGCTGGCGCTGTCCAGCCGCGCCACCTGCTCCGCGCTCAGGCTCAGCGCCGCCGCGCGGGCAAAACTTTCCACCTGGGCCACGCTGGTGGCGCTGGCGATCGGCGCGGTCACCCCTTCGCGGCCGATCAGCCACGCCAGGGCCACTTCCGCCGGCTTCGCCCCCAGCTCGTCCGCGACCGCCACCAGGGTATCGATAATCCGCATCCCGCGCGGATTCAGGTACTTACCAATCCCCCCTCCGCGCTGACTCTGCGCCAGATCCGACGGCTGACGGTACTTACCGGTTAAGAACCCCGAGGCCAGGCTGTAGTAGGTCACCACCCCGATATCACGGCTGACGCAGAGATCGCACAGCGCGCCTTCAAAGGCGGAGCGGTGGTAGAGGTTATATTCCGGCTGCAGCACCTGCCAGGCAGGCAAGCCGCCCTTGCGCGCCACCTCCAGCGCCCCCGCCAGCTGCATCGCATCGAGGTTAGAGGCCCCCATCGCGCGAATTTTCCCCGCCTGCTGCAGGCTGTGGAAAGCCTCCAGCGTTTCCGCTACCGGAGTTTGCGGATCCGGCCAGTGGGAAAAGTAGAGGTCGATGTAGTCGGTATTAAGGCGGCGCAGGGAGTCGTCTACCGCCTGCTGGATCCAGGCTTTGCTGAGTCCCTTATGGCCAGGAAGGCCGAGATCGGAGCCGACTTTAGTGAAGATTTTGACCTTATCGCGCATGCCGGGACGCGCCTGCAGCCAGCGGCCGATAATGGTTTCGGATTCGCCGCCCTGGTTGCCCTCCGCCCAGCGGGAATAAACATCCGCCGTGTCGATAGCGTCAAAACCATGGTCAACAAAAGCATCAAGAAGGGCAAAACTGGTTTTTTCATCAATGGTCCAGCCAAAGACGTTACCGCCAAACACTAACGGGGCGATGGAAAATCCGGTTTTGCCCAAGGGACGTGTCATCATGCCGAGTACTCCTTAGCTTATATTCTGCTTCCCTCAGGTAACCACAGGGGTCAGGAGAGGAGGTCGATTGGATAATCAGAAAAGGAATCTTACGGCGGGCGATCCTTGCCCGCGGGTACACTCAGACATTATGTCCCGGAATAAACATCAAAGCTAAAATATTTGCTGGCTAATTTTTTATAGGTGCCGTCGGCAAGGATCTTCGCAATCGCGCCGTTTATTTCCTGACGCAGCGCCTCATCGTCTTTACGCAAGCCGATCGCCGCGCCGGCGCCAAACAGCGTATCATCCTGCAGATGGCCGCCGACAAAGGTGAATGCCTTACCCTGCGGCTGCTGCAGGAAGCTGTAGTCGGCCATCATCCCGGAAAGCACCGCGCCGTCGATGCGCCCGGACTCCAGATCGCGCACCACGCTATCGGCCCCCTGGTAGGCCACAATGTTGATCCCCTGCGGACGCCAGTGCTGATTGACGTAAGTCTCCTGCGCCGAACCCTGCTCGACGCCGATGGTTTTGCCCTTCAGCTGCGCCGGCGTATTGCCTTGCAGGGTATTTTTACGCGCCACGAGAAACACCGGCCCGTTATACAGCTTGTCGCTAAAGGCAATCTGCGCTTTACGCTTCTCGGTCATGTACATCCCGGAAAGGATGGCGTCGAATTTCCGCGCCTTCAGCGCCGGGATAATGCCGTCGAAATTGCTTTCCACCCACACGCATTTCGCCTGCAGCTGCTGGCAAATGGCGTTGCCTAGATCGATATCAAACCCCGCCAGCTTGCCCTGCGGATCCTTCCATTCAAACGGCGCGAAGGTCGGGTCGACGCCGAAGCGGATCGCCTTTCCCCCGTCGGCCAGCGCCGACGTCGACGCCATTAACGCCAGCCATAGCAACAGTGATTTTTTCATTCCAGTTCTTCTCCAGAGGTTAACGGCAGTGCTTTTCCACCAGGCGGGCGAACAGCGTCGCGCCGGTGGTGATAATGTCATCGTTGAAGTCGTAGCCGGGGTTATGCACCATGCAGCCGCCCTTCTCCCCCTGCTCGCCGTTGCCCAGCAGGAAGTAGCAGCCCGGACGTTCGCGCAGCATAAAGGCGAAGTCCTCGCTGGCGTTCATCGGCGAGACCGACTCCAGCACCCCCTCGCGACCAAACACCTCCAGCGCCAGCGCCCGGGCGAAATCAGTCTCTTCGGGGCTGTTGGTTAATACCGGGTAGGAGTCGTAAACCTCTACTGCGCTGCTGGCGCCATAGCTTTTGGCGGTAAATTCGCTGAGCTCGTGAATACGTTTGATCAGCAGGTCGCGGATTTCCGGCTTCATCGCCCGCACGCTGAGCTCCATCACCACGCTCTCCGGAATAACGTTGGAGGCGATACCGGCCTGGAAGGTGCCGACGCTGGCCACCGCCGTTTCGCCCGGCGGCACGTTGCGCGCCACGATGCTCTGCAGAGCCATCACCAGCGCCGCGCCGGCGACGATCGGGTCGACGGTGCGCTCCGGATGGGCGCCGTGGCCGCCGTAGCCGGTAAGGGTGATTTTGACGGTGTCCGCCGAGGCCATAAAGTTACCGGCGTAGAAGCCCAGCTTGCCCACCGGCAGCCCCGGCATGTTGTGCAGACCGAAAATGCGTTCGCAGGGGAACTGCTCAAACAGGCCGTCTTTAATCATTAAATCGGCGCCGCCGATAGCCTCTTCCGCCGGCTGAAAAATCAGATGCACCGTGCCGTTGAACTGACAGGCCGGCGAGGCGATATATTTCGCCGCCGCCAGCAGAATGGTGGTATGACCGTCATGACCGCAGGCGTGCATTTTCCCCGACACCGTGCTGGCCCAGGGTAAACCAGTGGTTTCATGAATCGGCAGAGCGTCCATATCGGCGCGCAGGCCGATGGTGCGCGGCGAGTCGCCTTTGCTCAGGCTGCCGACCACCCCGGTCTTGCCGAGGCCGCGCGTCACCTGGTAGCCCCACTCGGTCAGCTTGCCGGCAACCAGTTCGCTGGTATTAAACTCTTCCAGACTTAATTCCGGATTGGCATGTAAATAATGACGCAGAGAAATCATTTCCGCTTCCGTCGCTTTAATTTCTGGAATTACATAATCACTCATGCCGCTCTCCGGGAAATATCGTAAGGACTTAACACGGTATCGTGGTGAAAACTTTATGCAAGCAGGATTTCTAATACCGGCGATGGCGGCATCTTATTTAATAATGCGCTCACAACAGTGTAATAAGCATTAAAAACGGCGAAGTTTAAAAATAAACGTTTATTTTATGGAGAATTAACCATTATTTACCCTACCATCCCCGGCCATATTCAGATTTAAATAAAAAGATTTCGATGAAATTACAGACGCTTTTCCTCGTCGCCATGACCGCGCTGGCGGGCTGCAGCGCGCAGGGCGATACCGCCAGCCAGCAGCGGGCCAGCATTCAGAAGATGCGCAACGAAACCCTCAATAAACTTTACACCCTGCAGCCCGAGGCCCGCAGCGATATTCAGCATGCGAAGGGTTATGCGGTATTCGCCAATAACAGCAGCAAGATCCTGCTGTTCGGATTTGGCAGCGGCTACGGCGTGGTGCGGGATAAGGCCTCCGGGAAGGACACCTATATGAAAATGGCCCAGGGCGGCGCCGGTCTGGGAATAGGGATCAAGCAGCAGCGCACGGTGCTGGTCTTCCATGATAAAGCGGCCCTGGATCACTTTATCCGCCAGGGATATATGGTCGGCGCCGATGCGAACGCCGCGGCGAAATATGATGACAAAGGCATCGCGCCGATCGCCGCCTCCGCGAACGGCGTAGCGAAGGACACCTCCTCGCTGCCGTCAAAAGTGAACGTCTATGAAATCACCGACAAGGGGCTGGCCGCCCAGGCGATGGTCAATGGCTATAAATACTGGCCGGATGACGAACTGAACCCGTAGCCCCGGCGGTGCTCCATCGCCGGGTCAGGTGTTCCCTGCCCGGCGTTGGGAAACGCGCATTTAGTGGCCGAGGGCGCCGCTCACCAGAATCGAGGTGATGATCCCGGTCGCCGCAGCGATCAGCACATAGTTACCGTCGATATAGGACCAGTGATGGCCCTCCGGCGGGGGCGGCAGGCCGCGGTCGCTCCAGTCACGGACGCGATACTCATCGCCACGGAACGGCGCCGGAGCCGGGTGGCCTTTGCGGAAATCGTTACCGCGCCAGGCGAAATGGTCCTGCTCATGACGTGCCTGATCGCGTTTGTCATGAGCGTCACGATCCGGGCCACGCTGGTCATGGTCACCCTGATGATGCGCGTCAGGTCCGCCCTGCGGCGCATGCCCATTATGATCCGGACCGTTCTGCCACACCGTTGGCTGCCCCGGGCGATGGCCGTCGTTCGGGCCATCGGCAAAGGCCGGGACGCTCAGCACAGTGGATAACATTACCGCCAGAGAAATCATCTTTTTCATCGTACACCTCCTGATTGAAGTTCTTTGTAACGGGAAAATGTGAAGAAAGAGTGAGTATCCGCTTAACCAGGACGATTCCTGGCATCGGCTGTCGGGAAGAGGTTGTGCTAATGGAGGGGCAATAAAAAAGGCCGCTCTCGCGACCTTTATTCAGACTGCTATCAGGACTTACTCAGTCACTTTATTTTTTAACTCTTCAGCGCCGGATTTGGTTTTATCCCAGCCCTTTTCTGCGCCGGATTTGGTGGCGTTCCAGCCTTTTTCGCTGACCTCTTTGGTCTTATCCCAACCTTTCTCAGTCCCTTCTTTGGTCTTGTTCCAGGTCTTCTGCGCGCCTTCGCTCACCTGGCTGCCGACGCTATCCTGTTTGCCTTCGGCCGCATGTTTCGCCTTCAGCTGCTGCTCTTCGCCCTCGTGCTGGGCCTGGTGCAGCTTCTCTTTGGCGGTGTTGGCGTTGGCATTGGCCGCCGCGACGGTATCATCTGTTGCATGTGTTGTCGCAGCAAAAACCGGAGCCGCAACCAGAATAGCCGATAACGCAATCATTGCTTTTTTCATAATATCCTCTCTCACATGTCATGTTATGAGTCGCATTCAGGATGGCACAGCGAACCGGGGATGACATTAGGAATTAGCCTGAAAAACGTTTTCGACCTCCAATCATGGCAGAAAATGCTGCCGCCGCGCGCCCTGTCGGCGTTCACATAATTTCCAACACGTTTGTTACATTTCGTGAAATTTGCCCTTGATATACTTGCCGTTGAGGTTTACTCGAGAATAATTCTCAGAATCATTATATTTATAAATTGGCAAACGGAACTCCTTTTATGGCAAGAAAATCAGTAAGATCGCTGTTGCTTACTGCGCTGATCGCGACGCCCTTCCTCAGCTATGCGACCCAATATCCGCTGACGGTTACCGACCTTGACGGCCGGCAGGTCACCCTGGTCAAAGAGCCGCAGCGTATTATTTTGCAGGATGGTCGCGACATTATGACCCTCGCCCTGCTGGACCGGGACAATCCGTTTAAGCGGCTGGTGGCATGGAATAATCTGGCGAAAAAGCAGGATGTTGCCACCTGGCAGATGCTGAAAACGGCGTGGCCGCAGTCGGCTACGATTCTGGACATGGGCTTCAGCGACAAGGGGAACGTCGATCTTGAAAGCGTCATCGCCCGCCAGCCGGATCTGATGATCGCCCAGCTGCGCGCCAGGCCTGCGCTGATGGAGAGCGGGGTCATTGACAAGCTTAGCGCCCTGCACGTTCCGGTGCTGTTTGTCGACTATGAGATCGACCCGGCGAAAGATACCGCCCCCAGCATCGACCTGCTGGGCAAAGTGCTTAACCGCGAGAGCCAGGCCAAAGCCTTTACCGATTACTATCGCCATCAGCTGCAGACGATTCGTCAGAAAACCGCAGCCATCACGCCGAAGGCCAACGTCTTCGTGGAAGCGCTGGCCGGCAACAGCGACGCCTGCTGCTTTACTCATGGCCACAGCGGCTGGGGCGGGCTGGTGGAGGCGGTCGGGGCGAACAATATCGGTTCGCAGCTGCTGCCGGGCGCCTCCGGGTTCGTCTCGCTGGAGAAAATCATCAGCATGAAGCCCGACGCCTGGATCATGACCGGCTCGAAGCGTGGCAACAGCCAGGTGCTGCCCCTGGGCTATGAAGTCAAGCCGGAGGCGGTGAAGGCCCAGGCGCAGACGCTGCTGGCGCGGCCAGGGGTCAGCCAGATCCCGGCGGTACAGGAAAAGCGAGCGTATGGCGTCTATCACCACTTCTATAATCACCCGTGGAATATTGTCGGCATGGAGTATCTGGCGAAAGATATCTATCCGCAGGCCTTCCGCGATCTCAACCCGGATGAGACGTATCATTATATCGTGCGCCATTTCACCGACCTGCCGGACCAGCCGTTCGTCTTTTCCTGGCAGCAGAGCGAGTAATCCGGCATGCGTTTAACTTCCGACTCCGTTCTGGACGGGCTGCCCGCCGGGACGCCTGGCGTGATGGATCATTATCGCCATATCGTGCGTCGCCGCCTGCTGCTGATGCTGCTGCTGGCGCTGTTGATTGTCGCTTCGCTGCTGCTCGATTTTATGCTCGGCCCCTCCGGATTGCCGCTGCAGAGCCTGTGGCAGACGTTAACCGATCCGGCCAGCGCCGATCCGGGCACTCGCGCCATCGTCTGGGACATCCGGCTGCCCTATACGGTGATGGCGATTATCGTCGGTCTGGCGCTGGGGCTGGCCGGTGCCGAAATGCAGACCATCCTCAATAACCCGCTGGCCAGTCCGTTTACCCTCGGCGTCTCCTCGGCTGCGGCGTTTGGCGCCGCGCTGGCGATTGTACTGGGTATTGGCCTGCCCGGTATTCCCGGCCAGTGGTTTATCTCGGCCAACGCCTTTATCTTCGCCCTGCTGGCGGCCCTGCTGCTGGACGGCATTACCCGCTGGACCCAGGTGGCCACCTCCGGCGTCATTCTGTTCGGCATCGCGCTGGTCTTTACCTTTAACGCCCTGGTCTCGATGCTGCAGTTCATCGCCAATGAAGACACGCTGCAGGGGCTGGTGTTCTGGACCATGGGCAGCATCGACCGCGCCTCCTGGAGCAAAGTCGCCATCCTGCTGGTCGCCCTGGCGCTGGTGATGCCCCTGTCGCTGCGCAGCGCGTGGAAGCTGACCGCCCTGCGGCTGGGCGAGGACCGGGCCATCAGCTTTGGCATTAACGTTCGCCGTCTGCGCCTGGCCACACTGCTGCGGATCAGCATTTTGTCGGCGCTTTCGGTGGCCTTTGTCGGGCCAATCGGCTTTATCGGCCTGGTGGCGCCGCATATTGCGCGGATGCTCTTCGGCGAAGACCATCGCTTTTACCTGCCCGCCAGCGCGCTGATCGGCGCCCTGGTGCTCTCCCTGGCCTCCATCGCCTCGAAGAACCTGATCCCGGGGGCCATTATTCCGGTAGGGATCGTCACTTCCCTGGTAGGGGTCCCGTTCTTTTTAAGCATTATTTTACGTCACCGGGGGCAGGTATGAGCGACCAGACGTTATCCGGGCTGTCGCTGTCTCACTTCAGCGCCGGCTACCCCAGACGCAAGGTGATCGAGAACCTGACGGTTCCCCATCTGCCGCGGGGGAAAATCACCGCGCTGCTGGGGCCAAACGGCAGCGGTAAATCGACGTTAATGCGGGCGATGGCGGGTCTGGGACCCTGCCGCGGCGATCTGCTGCTGGAGGGGGAAAATCTGCTGACGCAGCCCTTCGCACGTCGCGCGGAACAGGTGGTCTATCTTCCGCAGACGCTGCCCGCCGGCGTGCATCTGCATGTGCTGGAGTCGATTATCGTGGCCCAGCGCGCCGCCGGAGGACGCCACAGTCCGCAGCACCAGGAGGAGGTGATGGCGCTGCTGCGCCAGCTGGGAATTGCCCACCTGGCGATGAGCTACCTCGATCAGCTCTCCGGCGGGCAAAAACAGCTGGTGGGTCTCGCCCAGTCGCTGATTCGCCAGCCGCGCCTGCTACTGCTTGACGAACCGCTCAGTGCGCTTGATCTCAACTATCAATTTCACGTGATGGATCTGGTGCGCCGGGAGACCCGACGGCGCAACATCGTGACCCTGGTGGTGGTGCACGATATCAATATTGCCCTGCGTCACGCCGACCACGTGCTGATGCTCAAAGCGGGCCAGCTGCTCGGCGACGGCACCCCGGCCGCGGTCATCACCCCCGAGACCCTGGCGGCCGTCTATGGCGTGCGCGGTCGTATTGAGCCCTGTTCGCAGGGGGTGCGGCAGTTAATTATTGACGGCCTGGTGGACAGCGAGGCCTGACCGCGGCGCGGGGAGGGTACGGCCTCCCCGCGCCCGCCGGCTTAGTGATCGAGATAGATATAGTTTTCCCAGCTCTTCATGCGGATCAGGATCTTCCGGATCAGCGACAGCTCTTTCAGATGATCCGAGTAGACCGCCGCCTCGAGGGTGGCACCCTGCGGCAGGGCGTATTCGGCAAAACGCGGATCGGTCACCTTCAGCACCACCAGCGCCCGGCCATGGGTATTGAGCGCGTCCGTGGTCAGCAGTTTGCCCTGGCCCTGAAACTGACTCTCGCCAATCGCCGGCAGCACGTCGGCCACTTCCCCGCGGAAGACGGTGCCCGGAATGGCCGGAAACATCAGCTCCGCAGGCTCGCCTTTGTGCAGACGCTGCAGGGCGTTCTGGCGAAATGCCGCGACATACTCCCGCGAGGCGTCGCCCTCCACCGGCACAAAGGTCATCACCGGCAGCATCCCCAGGGCGGTGGACATGGTGCCTGGCCGTAAGCCGACGGTGCTGACATAGCCGTCTTCCGGGGCGCGGACGACGGTGTTATCCAGCTGAAACTGCGCCTTCTGCAACTGCGCCAGCAGGGAGGCCACGGTGGTATTTTTGCCCTTCACCACCGAGTCCAGCGCGTTACGCGCCTGAACCACGTTCGCCTGAGCCGCGCTGACGCTGGCTTCATCGGCTTTCCACGTCTGCAGACGGGTATCGACCATTTGATCGGAGAAGGCGCCCTGAGCATGCCCCTCCCGAAAGCGGGCATACTCCCGCCGCGACTGGTCGCGCTGGGCCACCGCTCTGCTCAGCTCGGCCTCCGCCTGGCTTAACGCGGCGTTGAGGGAGAGCGCATCCTGACTGGCCGCTTTAATTTGCGCCTGCAGATCGTCCACCTTTGCCTGGAACGGCGTCGGGTCGAGAGTAAACAGCACATCACCCTTATGCAGCCTCTGGTTAGGCTTCACCGGTACGGTCTGCACCCGACCGCGTACCTGCGACACAATCGGCACGGTGCGAAACACCTGATTACCGACGTCGGTATAGGGGAAGTTGTAGTTCATCCCGAAGATCACCGCGCCAATCAGGGCGATACCGCCGAGCACCGCCGTCGGCACGGTCCACTTATTGAGCGGAATGCGGAAAACTTTAAACACCACGATGCATAGCGCGGCGTAGGTCAGCAACATTAACGTTTCCATTATTCTGCCTCCTTCGCTTTAAGTTCCTCGACCTCGCGCTGCACCTGCTCCAGTCGCTGAGCGACCGTCTCCAGACGCTGATGCAGGGCCTGCTGATCGTCGGCGATGCGGCGCATTCCCCATCCGCGGTCTTCGCGCCACAGCGTCGCCCAGATCCACAATAAGGGCCACAGGGCATGCAGGGTAAATAAGCTGACCCAGCCGGCATAATGAATCGCATCCTGATGAGGATGGCGCCGCTCTTTGGCGATTTCATAAGGAATATCGTGAATAACAATCACGCCATAAAAAAGTATTAAGGCCACGGCGATGAGAATGGCCAGCGCCACATAGTCCAGGGTCATAAAATAACTCCAGAGTGAAAGGTTAAATAAATAAAACGGCCAGGTTCAGGCGTAACGGGGCCGGGGGAAAACGCGCGCGTAGCGCTTTCCTCGGGCGGGTTTTAGCGACGTTATGTCGGGGAGCCGACGAACCTGAATCAGAATTTCTCAGGAATATGACGGTCGATGGAAATCAGTTTGCCTTTTTTCACCGTGATATATCCTCCCTCGCGCAGGGCGGCCAGCACCTGATAAACATAGCTGCGCGAAAGATTGGTTCGTTTAATAATAAATGCCGACAGGCTTTCATGCTGACCACCATCGATTCCTCCACGATATAAATAGCGCGACAGCATTGATTTAATGGTCTGAAAGCTGGTCTGGCTGCCGCGTTCATAGTGGGCATCAAGGGCAAATATGCCCATATAGGCCAGGATCGTGGTCAGCTCTTGCATATAGCCCGGCGACGAATGAAAGAATATCCGTTCAAAATCGCTGGCGGATATTTTCGCCAGCTGGCATTCGCCCAGACACCGATAATAGAGCGCCACCGACGGACAATAATGTTCAAGCAGCCCTAACGGCATATGCGCGATAACAATCCCGAGCAGGTTCTGCTCATCACCAAAGGCCAACGTCATTTGCCCCTGCAGCAAAAAATAGAGATAGCCCGGCTGCGGCAGAAATGGCTGGTCTTTACTCAGGCTCAGAGTTTCACTACAGGCGATGACCGCCGGCAGGTGCGTGGTCAGCGACAGCTTCTGGTACCGATCGTAAATATCGCCAAAACTGGGGTTCATCGCGCTACGCACTCCTTCACCTTTTATCACCGCGGCGGGGTTAACCGCGGCCTGTGGAACTATACCTAAGCGGGTCAGGAAGGAAAAGTCCAGATCTGGAGTGGCGAAATATTCCGCTTGGCTCACATTTTTTACCCTCGCCCCGCCCTTTCGTCCACCAATCGTTCCGCTTGCCGCCAGGCTGTGCTTTAATTAGCTAAACCGGTTTAACAAAGTTTAGCTAAGAGGAGCTGTCCTATGAATGGTAAAATCTGGGTACTCGGCGATGCGGTCGTCGATCTCCTGCCCGACGGAGAGGGCCGCCTGCTGCAATGCCCCGGCGGCGCGCCGGCCAACGTCGCGGTCGGCGTGGCGCGGCTCGGCGGCGACAGCGGGTTTATCGGCCGCGTCGGCGACGATCCGTTCGGTCGCTTTATGCGCCACACCCTGGCGCAGGAGCAGGTCGATGTGGATTTTATGCGCCTCGACGCGACGCAGCGCACCTCCACGGTGGTGGTCGATCTCGATCGGCACGGGGAGCGCACCTTTACCTTTATGGTTCGCCCGAGCGCCGACCTGTTTCTTGCGCCTGAGGATCTTCCGCCGTTCGCCGCCGGCCAGTGGCTGCACGTCTGCTCTATCGCCCTCAGCGCGGAACCGAGCCGCAGCACGGCATTCGCGGCGATGGAGGCGATAAAGCGCGCCGGGGGCTATGTCAGCTTCGACCCCAATATCCGCAGCGACCTGTGGCAGGATCCGCAGGAGCTGCGCGACTGTCTCGACCGGGCGCTGGCCCTCGCCGACGCCATAAAACTGTCGGAAGAGGAGCTGGCTTTTATCAGCGGCAGCGACGACATCGTCAGCGGCATCGCCCGGCTGAACGCCCGCTTCCAGCCGACGCTGCTGCTGGTCACCCAGGGCAAAGCGGGAGTCCAGACCGCGCTGCGCGGGCAGGTTAGCCACTTCCCCGCCCGCCCGGTAGTGGCCGTCGATACCACCGGCGCCGGCGATGCCTTTGTCGCCGGGCTGCTCGCCGGGCTCGCCGCCCACGGCATCCCTGACAACCTCGCCGACCTGGCGCCGGACCTCGCGCTGGCGCAAACCTGCGGCGCGCTGGCCACCACCGCCAAAGGCGCCATGACCGCCCTGCCCTACAGGGAGGATCTTCAGCGCTCACTGTGATCCCGTTGGGCCGGCTAACGGCCCACTTTGCTGGCGACATCACAATTCTTAAACCGGTTTAGCAATTTTTATTTTCACTGCGTTACCGACATGTTTACCATATCAACTAAACCGGTTTAGCAAACGTTAGCACACTCACTGATTTACCTTTGGATGTCACCAACATGTATAAAAAACGGAAGTTAGCCATTCTTATTGCTTTGCTAACCGGCGCCGCCGCCGCCCATGGGCAGACAGACCTGAACAGCATTGAAGCGCGTCTCGCCGCCCTGGAAAAACGTCTGCAGGATGCCGAGACCCGCGCCAGTACCGCCGAAAGCCGCGCCGCCTCAGCGGAGCAGAAAGTTCAGCAGCTAACCCAGCAGCAGCAGCAAACCCAGGCCACCACCCAGCAGGTGGCCAAGCGCACCACCCAACTGGAAGAAAAAGCCGAACGGCCCGGCGGCTTTGAGTTCCACGGCTACGCCCGCTCCGGGGTGATCATGAACGACTCCGCCGCCAGCACGAAATCCGGGGCCTATATGACCCCCGCCGGGGAGACCGGCGGCGCCATTGGTCGTCTTGGCAACCAGGCCGACACCTATGTGGAAATGAACCTCGAACATAAGCAGACCCTGGACAACGGGGCGACCACCCGTTTCAAAGTGATGGTGGCCGACGGGCAAACTACCTATAACGACTGGACGGCGAGCAGCAGCGACCTGAACGTGCGCCAGGCGTTCGTCGAGCTGGGCAACCTGCCGACCTTCGAGGGTCCGTTCAAAGGCTCGACCCTGTGGGCCGGGAAACGCTTTGACCGCGACAACTTCGACATCCACTGGGTTGACTCGGATGTGGTGTTCCTCGCCGGGACCGGCGGCGGGATCTACGACGTGAAGTGGAACGACAGCCTGCGCAGCAATTTCTCGTTATATGGCCGCAACTTTGGCGATATCGCCGACAGCAGCAACAGCGTGCAGAACTATATCGTCAGCATGAATAACTTTGCCGGCCCGGTGCAGATGATGGTCAGCGGGATGCGGGCGAAAGATAATGACGACCGCCAGGACGCGAACGGCAATCTGGTGAAAGGCGATGCCGCTAACACCGGGGTTCATGCCCTGCTGGGTCTGCACAATGAGAGCTTCTATGGCCTGCGCGACGGGACCAGCAAAACGGCCCTGCTGTATGGCCACGGACTGGGCGCCGAGGTTAAAGGCATCGGTTCCGACGGCGCGCTGCGTCCGGGGGCCAATACCTGGCGTTTCGCCAGCTACGGCACTACGCCGCTGAGCGATCGCTGGTTTATTGCCCCGGCCGTGCTGGCGCAGAGCAGTAAAGACCGCTATGTCGATGGCGACAGCTATCAGTGGGCCACTCTCAACCTGCGTCTGATTCAGGAGGTCACGCAGAACTTCGCCCTCGCCTGGGAGGGCACCTATCAGTACATGGATCTGCAGCCTGAAGGCTACAACGATCGCCATGCGGTCAACGGCAGCTTCTACAAGCTGACCTTCGCCCCGACCTTCAAGGTCGGCAGCATCGGCGACTTCTTCTCGCGCCCGGAGATCCGCTTCTACACCTCGTGGATGGACTGGAGCAAAAAGCTGGATAACTACGCCAACGACGACGCGTTAGGCAGCAACGGATTCAAATCGGGCGGCGAATGGTCGTTCGGTATGCAAATGGAGACCTGGTTCTGACGTGAACCCGGACGACAGGGTAAGTCACACATAAATATAAGGTTCGCGGTGCCTGCCACGGCCGGCGCCGCCCACGCCATATCATCATGCATTCAGAGGGTACTATGGATTTTGAACAGATTTCCCGCTCACTGCTTCCCCTGCTGGGCGGCAAGGAAAATATCGCCAGCGCCGCGCACTGCGCCACCCGCCTGCGGCTGGTGCTGGTCGACGACGCGCTCGCCGACCAGCAGGCGATTGGCAAAATCGACGGCGTGAAAGGCTGCTTTCGCAATGCCGGCCAGATGCAGATCATCTTCGGCACCGGGGTGGTCAATAAAGTCTATGCCGCCTTTATCCAGGCGGCGGGCATCAGCGAATCGAGCAAATCCGAAGCCGCCGACCTGGCGGCGAAAAAGCTGAACCCGTTCCAGCGCATCGCCCGCCTGCTGTCCAACATCTTCGTGCCGATTATTCCGGCCATCGTCGCCTCCGGCCTGCTGATGGGCCTGCTGGGGATGGTGAAAACCTACGGCTGGGTCGACCCGGGCAACGCTATCTATATCATGCTGGATATGTGCAGCTCGGCGGCGTTTATCATTCTGCCGATCCTGATCGGCTTTACCGCCGCCCGCGAATTTGGCGGTAACCCTTATCTGGGCGCGACCCTCGGCGGGATCCTTACCCACCCGGCGTTGACCAACGCCTGGGGCGTCGCCGCCGGCTTCCACACCATGAATTTCTTCGGCATCGAAGTGGCGATGATCGGCTATCAGGGCACGGTCTTCCCGGTGCTGCTGGCGGTGTGGTTTATGAGCCTTGTCGAGAAACGGCTGCGCCGCATTATCCCTGACGCGCTGGATCTGATCCTCACGCCGTTCCTGACGGTGATTATCTCCGGCTTTATCGCCCTGCTGCTGATCGGCCCGGCCGGCCGCGCGCTCGGCGACGGCATTTCGTTTATCCTCAGCACGCTTATCAGCCATGCCGGCTGGCTGGCGGGCCTGCTGTTTGGCGGCCTCTATTCGGTGATCGTCATTACCGGTATCCATCACAGCTTCCATGCCATCGAGGCGGGCCTGCTCGGCAATCCGTCGATCGGCGTCAACTTCCTGCTGCCGATCTGGGCCATGGCCAACGTCGCCCAGGGCGGCGCCTGCTTTGCGGTGTGGTTTAAAACCAAAGATGCCAAAATCAAAGCTATCACCCTGCCGTCGGCGTTTTCGGCGATGCTGGGGATCACCGAGGCGGCAATCTTCGGGATTAACCTGCGTTTTGTGAAACCGTTCATCGCCGCGCTGGTGGGCGGTGCCGCCGGCGGCGCCTGGGTGGTGTCGATGCACGTCTACATGACCGCGGTGGGCCTGACGGCGATCCCGGGAATGGCCATCGTGCAGGCCAGCTCGCTGCTGAACTACATTATCGGGATGGCGATCGCCTTCGCCGTGGCCTTCACGCTCTCTCTGACGCTGAAATACAAAACGGACGCTGAATAATGTCATTACCGTCACGCCTGCCTGCGATCCTGCAGGCCGTTATGCAGGGCCAGCCGCAGGCGCTGGCCGACAGCCATTACCCGCAATGGCATCTGGCGCCGGTCAGCGGACTGCTGAACGATCCCAACGGCTTTTGCCAGGTCGCCGGGCGTTACCACCTGTTTTATCAGTGGAACCCGCTCGCCTGCGACCACACCTACAAGTGCTGGGGACACTGGAGCTCAGCCGATCTGCTGCACTGGCGGCATGAACCTATCGCCCTGATGCCGGATGAAGAGTATGACCGCAACGGCTGCTACTCCGGCAGCGCGGTCGAGTTCGAGGGCGCCCTGACCCTGTGCTATACCGGCAACGTGAAATTCCCCGACGGCGGGCGCACCGCCTGGCAATGTCTGGCGACGGAAAATGCCGATGGCACCTTCCGCAAGCTGGGGCCGGTGCTGCCGCTGCCGGAAGGCTATACCGGCCATGTGCGCGACCCTAAAGTGTGGCGACAGGACGGGCGCTGGTACATGGTCCTCGGGGCGCAGGATGTGCAACAGCGCGGCAAAGTGCTGCTGTTTACCGCTAGCGACCTGCGGGATTGGCGCCTGGTGGGCGAGATAGCCGGGCATGACGTTAACGGCCTGGCGAACGGCGGCTACATGTGGGAGTGCCCGGACCTGTTTCCGCTGGCGGACACCCACCTGCTGATCTGCTGCCCGCAGGGGCTGGCCCGCGAAGCGCAGCGCTTTCTCAATACCTATCCGGCGGTGTGGATGGCAGGCCGTTTCGACGCCGAACGCGGCGCCTTCGACCATGGTCCGCTGCACGAGCTGGACAGCGGATTTGAGTTCTACGCGCCGCAGACCATGCAGGCCGAGGATGGCCGCCGCCTGCTGGTCGGCTGGATGGGCGTCCCGGACGGGGAAGAGATGCATCAACCCACCCGTGCGCAGGGGTGGATCCACCAGATGACCTGCGTGCGCGAGCTGGAGTGGCTGGCGGGCACCCTGTATCAGCGCCCGCTGCGCGAGCTGGCCGCCCTGCGCGGCGAAGCCGAGGGCTGGCGCGGACAGACCCTGCCCCTCGCCCCGATGGAGCTGGCCTTTGACATCGCCCCCAACAGCACGCTGGGGCTGGATTTTGCCGGCGCCCTGCAGCTCACCGTCAACCGCGACGGCCTGCGTCTGTCGCGCCGCGGGCTGCAGACGGCGGAGATGCATCACCGCTACTGGCGCGGCGAGGCGCGGCGTCTACGGATCTTTATCGACCGCTCCAGCGTGGAGATTTTCATCAACGATGGCGAAGGGGTGATGAGCAGCCGCTTCTTCCCGGGCTATCCGGGGCAGTTAATCTTCAGCGGTGCGACGCCGGTGGCATTCTGCCGCTGGCTGCTGCGGCCATGCATGGTAGAATAACCGTTTTGCTTTCAGGCTCCCGGGTGCTGATGAAAACCAAACGCGTAACTATCAAAGATATTGCCGAACTGGCGGGCGTCTCCAAAGCGACCGCCAGTCTGGTGCTTAACGGTCGTGGCAAAGAGCTGCGCGTGGCGCAGGAGACGCGCGAGCGCGTGCTGGCGATCGCCCGCGAGCAGCACTATCAACCCAGCATTCACGCGCGCTCGCTGCGCGATAACCGCAGCCATACCATTGGCCTGGTGGTGCCGGAAATCACCAACTACGGGTTTGCCGTTTTCTCCCATGAGCTTGAGACGCTCTGCCGGGAAGCCGGCGTGCAGCTGCTTATCTCCTGCACCGACGAAAACCCCGGCCAGGAGAGCGTGGTGGTCAATAACATGATTGCCCGCCAGGTCGACGGCCTGATCGTCGCCTCGTGCATGCACAGCGATGCCGACTACCTGAAGCTCAGCGAACAGCTGCCGGTGGTGCTGTTTGACCGCTCCCCCAGCGACAGCGCCCTGCCGCTGGTGATGACCGACTCGGTCACCCCAACGGCCGAGCTGATCTCCCGCATCGCCCCTCAGCATGCGGACGAGTTCTGGTTTCTCGGCGGCCAGCCGCGGCTATCGCCATCGCGCGACCGGCTGGCGGGATTCACCCAGGGCCTGGCTCAGGCGGGGGTCACGCTGCGTCCCGAGTGGGTGATCAACGGCAACTATCACCCCAGCTCCGGCTATGAGATGTTCGCCGCGCTCTGCGCGCGGCTGGGCCGGCCGCCGAAGGCGCTGTTCACCGCGGCCTGCGGCCTGCTCGAAGGGGTCCTGCGCTATATGAGCCAGCATCATCTGCTGGACTCCAATATTCATCTCGCCAGCTTTGACGATCACTATCTGTACGATTCACTTTCCCTGCGCATTGATACCGTGCAACAGGATAATCGCCAGCTGGCCTGGCACTGCTACGATCTGCTCAGCCAGCTGATCGACGGCCAGGCGCCGGAGCCGCTCCAGCGCTATCTGCCCGCCACCCTGCAGTTTCGCCATGCCTGACGGCGCCGTCGGCAATTAGCGTTTTCGCCGGGCGCGCGCCGCCCGCCTCACCGCCAGCAGCGTGCCGGCGAGCACCGCGCCGAGGCCCATCGTGACCGGCCAACGGTAAGCCATCAGCAGCGAGGGCAATCCGCCGTCCGGCGCCAGCATCACGAGATTCCAGCCCGCCAGGCCCGCATTGCCGTTCAGCGCCCGGCTTAACATCCGCTGATGCGGGGCGAAGGGCTGAATGGTCTGGTAATGGCTGCCGAACAGCGGCGGCTGCATCTCCCTGGGAAATTGCGCCTGAACCTGGGCCAGCACGCTGGCCGGCAGCGCATGCGATGCCGCCAGCAGATGCCCGTCGCTATTCACCAGCAGCAGCTGATAATGTCGCTGCCGGGCCAGGGCATAGAGATCCGTGCGCATCACCGCCAGCGGCCAGGTGGCTTCCCGCTGCCGCGCCGGCGTGTTCATCCGCCGTTCGAGGCGTGACGCCACCCACTGCGCATCCTTCTCCAGCTGACGGGTATACATTTCGCGGCAAACCTCTCTGGCCAGAAAATGCCCGCCCCGGCCGATGATCAGGATCGCCAGGCCAACGAGCAGCGTGACGATCACGCCCCTTCTTCCCGGTCGCCAGACCGGCGAGGATTTGCCTATGGATGGTGTATTCATACGACTCCAGAAACCAGGGGGCAAGGCGTGGCCCCCTGGCGAATGGACAACAAAAGTCGCGAAACTGTACAGGATGCGCAGCGCGGGAAAAATAGACAGCCGGCGCCAGGCGGGGAATATTTTGTTTATTTCTGGACAGGGCTGGCGGCAACGACGCGCTTCGCCGTTGCCGCCAGTTGATAAGATTAGTGTTTTTTCCGGTTACGGCGCATGTCGATGGTCACCGCCGCGACGATAATGATCCCTTTAATAATATCCTGCACGTAGGCATCGACGCCGACAAAGGTAAAGCCGCTCTTGATCAGGCCAAGGATCATCGCGCCAATCAGGGTGCCGGTAATGCGCCCCACCCCGCCCATTAAGCTGCTGCCGCCGATCACCGCTGCGGCAATCGCGTCCAGCTCGTAGGACATCCCCATGCTGGACTGGCCGCTGCTGACGCGCGCCGCCAGCACCACCCCCGCCAGCCCGGAGAGCGCCCCGGCGATGGTGTAGACAATCACCAGGTACTTATTCACGTTGATGCCGGACACTTTGGCCGAGGTCATGTTGCCGCCGATGGCATACACATATTTGCCATACCGGGTATGCTTCAGCGCAATGTGAAACACCGCGGCGATCACGAAGAAGATGATCACCGGCATTGCCCCCTGGCCTATCGCCGTAAAGCTGTCGGAGAGGAAGCTTATCGGGTTGCCCTGAGTGTAATACTGCGCCAGACCGCGCGCCGAGACCATCATCCCGAGGGTGGCGATAAACGGCGGGATACCGGTTCGCGTCACCAGGAAACCGTTGGTCAGCCCGCACAGCAGGCCGACGCCGATCCCCGCGCAAATCGGGATCACCGCCGGCAGGTTGACCAGCGCCGGGAACATCGGCGACAGGCTGTCGGAGGTTTGCGCCAGGCTCGCCGCCACCACCGCCGCGAGGGCGATAACCGAGCCGGAGGAGAGGTCAATCCCGGTGGTGATGATCACCTGGGTGACGCCGACGGCGATGATGCCGATGATCGCCACCTGCAGCACAATCAGCACCAGGCGGTTGGTATTGAGCAGGAACGACTGGTCGCGAACATACCAGCCGGCGATTTCAAATGTCAGGGCAATCACCAGCATCACCACAAAGATGCCGGTATCTTTCGGCATTTTATGCCGCAAATTAGCGAAGAAGGAGGAACCCTCGCTGGCCGGAGCCGCCGTTAATTTCATATTACTCATTCTCTGTGCCTCAATGGGATGCCAACGACAAAATGGTTTCCTGGTCGGCTTCGTCTTTTTCCAGGATGCCGGTGATACGACCTTCATGCATCACCATGACCCGGTCACTCATGCCAAGGATTTCCGGCAGCTCAGAGGAGACCATAATGACCGCCACCCCCCGATTCGCCAGTTCACTGATAAGATGATAAATTTCCGCCTTCGCCCCGACGTCGATGCCGCGGGTCGGCTCATCGAGAATTAAGATTTTCGGTTGCGCTAACAGCCAGCGCGCAATCAGGACTTTTTGCTGATTCCCCCCGCTGAGGTTATTAATAATTTGATCCATCGTCGGCGTTTTAATATTGAGCCGGCGGATTTGCTCCATGCAGTCTTCGGCCATTTTCACGTGCTGGACAAAACCGCTCTTGCCGATATATTCCGGCATTTTGACGATACTCATATTTTCCAGCACCGACAGCACCAGAAACAGGCCCGACTTTTTGCGGTCTTCGGTTAATAACGCCATCCCCTTTTCAATCGCCACGGAGGGAGAATCAATGGTCACCGGCGCCCCGTCGATCAGCACTTCGCCGCTGTCGAAGCGTTCCATACCGAACAGGCTTTCCATCACCTCGCTGCGCCCGGCGCCCACCAGCCCGGCCACGCCGAGGATCTCGCCGCGACGCACGGTAAAGCTGACGTCATGGAACACGCCCTGGCGCGTCAGGTTGCGCACCGTCAGCACCTCTTCGCCGATGGTGTTATTAAATTTCGGGAACAGCTGGGTTAATTCGCGGCCCACCATCTGGGTGATCAGCGACTGGCGGGTAAATTCGGTGGTGTTTTTGCTCCCCACCCAGGTGCCGTCGCGAAAGACGCTGATCTCATCGGTGATGGCGAAGATCTCATCCATTTTATGGCTGATATAGATGATCGCTTTGCCCTGGGCCCGCAGGTCGCGGATGATGGTGAACAGGTGAGCCACCTCGCCTTCGGTCAGCGCCGAAGTGGGCTCATCCATGATCACAATATCCGCGTTCCATGAGACCGCTTTGGCAATCTCCACCATCTGCTGGGCGGCGATGCTCAGGTCGCCCACCAGCCGGTCGGCAGTTAAGCGAATATTCAGCTTATCCAGCAGCGCCTGGGTCTGGCGGGTCAGCTGGCCGTGGTCGACAAAGCCGTACTTCATCGGCTCGCGCCCCAGCCAGATATTTTCCGCCACCGTCATATGCGGCACCAGATTCAGCTCCTGGTGAATCATCGAGATCCCCGAGCGCAGCGCATCCATGGTGTCGGTAAATTCCACCGGCTCACCTTTCACGCGAATCGATCCTTTATCCGGGCGATAGATACCGATCAGGCACTTCATTAGCGTGGATTTACCGGCGCCGTTCTCGCCCATCAGGGCGTGCACCGTTCCCGGGCGCACGCGTAATGAGACATTGTCGAGCGCCTTCACGCCGGGGAAGAACTTACTGATACCTTCGGCTTCAAGGGCAAAAGCGTTCATACATCCACCTCCGTACCACAGGTTGGCCAGGATTATTTCTGATTACGATTGGTAAATTCAGCCATGTTCTCTTTGGTGATCAGCTGATACGGCACGTCGATGATCTTTTCCACTTTCTCGCCGTTCGCCAGCTTAATGGCCGCGTCTACGGCGCCCTCGCCCTGGCCTTTCGCATCCTGGAAGATGGTGGCGATCATCTTGCCGCTCTTCAGCATCTGCAGCGCATCCGGGGTGCCATCCACGCCGGCGATGAGAATATGGTTCGGGTTTTTACCCAGCGCCTGCAGGGCGCCGATCGCCATTTCATCGTTGTTGGAGGCGATGGCCTGGATATCCTCGCCGCTGGTCATCCAGTTGCTGACCACGTCCACGGCGTCATTGCGGGTAAATTTCGCGGTCTGCTTCTGCACGATTTTGATGTTCGGGTATTTCGCCACGACCTCTTCCACCCCTTTGGTGCGGTCGCGAGTGGATTCATTCGCCAGGTCGCCGAGCAGGATCGCCACATTGCCCTTGCCGTTCATCGCTTTCGCCAGCGCTTCCATCTGCAGACGGCCGGCGAGAATCGAGTCCGACCCCACATAGGCCATCTTGTCGGTCAGCTCCGCCTGCGGGCGACGGTTTACAAACACCAGCGGGATCCCGGCTTTGGTGGCCTGATCCATGATCGGTTTCACCGCGTTGGTATCCACCGGGTTGACGATAATGGCGTCCACGCCCTGGCCGATAAAGTTCTGCACCTGCTGCAGCTGCTGGGAGACATCCCCTTTCGCGTCCTCGATCTGCGATTTCACCCCATCTTTTTTCATCTCTTTTTGCATCGAGGTACGCAGGATCGTCAGGAAGTTATCGTCAAACAGCGCCATCGAGACGCCAATGGAGACATCTTTTGCCATAACCACCGCAGGCAACATGCAGGCTAACAAAGAGGCAACAATCGTTTTCTTAATATTCATAGTTGATCCTTGATTTTGTAGGTACGCCGGTGAATGAAATAAAATGAAAAATTAATTTCAGTCAGATTGCGACAAATGTCTGTTGTGACGGCGACGGCGCTGCGGGGTTTTCCGCATTTCGTCGTGATCGGAATCACAAATAATGGCTGTTTTATCATCACTTTTTTGAAACATCAGTCCATTTATGCCACATCGTGAATTCCAGACCATTTATTTCATTAACAAGACATTTGAAACTTTTATAAGTAAATAACTGAAATGAAAATTTTAAAACCATGCAGTAACAGAATTTTGACAGACATCTAACATTGCTGCATAAATGAGCGAAAAATGAGAGGCAGACAACGCTTTACAGCGATCGCCCCCGGCGGGGTTGGCATTTACCCGGCGGGGAGATCCGCGTTGTCAGGAAGGGAGGCGCCGCACGCCTTAGTCGACGTTCTCGGCGCTGTAGAGGATAAAGTCGACTTTCCCGTCGGCATAGGTTTGCGGCTGATAGCCGGACTCCAGATGGCGCAGCATCAGGTCGATCGCCAGCTGGGCGTGCTGGCGGGTGTTCTGATCGAGCGTTAACGCCAGGCTGCCCCTGGCCAGTTGCTGGCGGGTGGTATTGTAGCGCTCATGGGTGATCCAGCAGACGTCGCCTTCGCGGCGGTGGCGAGCCAGCGCCTCGGCAATCTGAGTATTGCCAAGTCCGGTGTTATAGATCCCGACAATATGCCGGCTGCGGCACAGGGCCTGCTCCAGCAGGCGGGTGATCTGCTCCCGCCGCTCTTCGCCCGCCAGCACCTCGTTGAGCTGCAGATGGGGAAAGCGCTGGCTCAGCACCTCGCGGAACCCCTGGATGCGCAGGCGATGCGCGCTGTAATCCTCCCGGCCGCTCACCATCAGCACCTCCCCGGGCCGCGGCGTCATTCTCCCCATCATTAACCCCGCCGTGCGGCCAGCCTGTAACTGATTGATCCCGACGTGGCAGAGCCGGTCGGCGCCGGGCAGATCTGTCGCCAGGGTGATGACGGGGACGCCCGCTTCCCGACAGCGGCGCAGCGCGTCATGCACCACAGGATGGTCATTGCCGAAAACGATGATCCCCTGACGCTGCTGGCCGCTGCGCATAATGCGCCGGGCCAGGGTCGCCGGCTGCGACTCCGGGACAAAGGTGCGGTGCAGGGTCAGACGACGATAGCCGAGGCTATCCGCGACGGCGGCGAAATCCTGCGCCAGCTGCGGAAAAAAGAAAGAGTCATTGCTGCTGAGAAAGAGCTCAATCTGCCAGGGAAAGCGGTGCTCCTCCGGCAGGATCCGCTTCAGCCCCGCCTCCCGCGCCGCCTGCAGCACTTTGCGCGTGGTCTGCGGCGATACGCCGCCGCGTTCGTTCAGCACCCGGTCAACGGTGGCCACGCCGACGCCAATCTGTCTGGCCAGCATCGCCAGTGACATGTTTTTCATCGCCCCTCTCTTCAATGATGGAAATGCATCAAAACGGCAGTGTCAGTGAGTTTAGCAAACCGATTATGGTGGCAGCGTCCCCTCGCCATTCTGGAGAAAAAAATGAAGTGCAAACGTTTTGCCCTGGTAGGCAGTGGTTTTATCGGTCAGGTTCATGCCGCCAGCCTCGCCCGTCACGACGGGAGCGAGTTGACGATGGTGGCCGATGCCGCGCCGGAGCGCGCCCAGGCGCTGGCCGCCCGCTATGGCGCCCGGGCGGTGACGGTGAGCGAGGCTCTCCGTAGCGACGTCATCGACGCGGTGCTGATCGCCAGCTCGACCCCGTCGCATGCCGAACTGCTGGAAGCCGCCGCCCGGGCGGGCAAGGCGGTCTATTGCGAAAAACCGATCGACCTTTCCCTGGCGCGCGCCCGCGAGGTGGTGGAGCGGGTGCTTCCCCTTAAGGTGCCGGTCACCGTCGGCTTTAACCGGCGCTTTGACAGCAGCCATCAGCAGTTGCGCCGCCAGCTGGAGCAGGGAGCGATCGGCAGGGTCGAGCTGGTGCAGATGGTCTGTCGCGCCTCCAGCATGCCGCCGCTCGACTATCTGCGCAGCTCCGGCGGTCAGATGCGCGATCAGGCGATCCATTTCTTCGATCTTCTGCGCTTTCTCACCGGCGATGAAGTGCATACCGTAGCGGCGATGGGCGCGGCGCTGGCCCTGCCGGAAATCGCCGAATTTGGCGATGTCGACACCTCCATCCTGATGATGCAGATGCGCGGCGGCGCGCTGGCGCAGCTGGACAACACCCGCCGCACCGGCCACGGGTATGATGAACGGATCACCCTGCTGGGGGCAGAGGGCGCGCTGGAGTCCGGCAGCCAGTCGCCGGCGGGCCCGACCCTGTGGCGCGGCAATCAGCGCATTGAGCCAGGCCTGTGGCCGGACTGGTTCAGCCGGGTGCAAGGATCTTATTACCAGCATCTCGACGCCTTTATCCGCTCTCTGAATGGTGAAACCGTGGCCGACCTGCCCGGCCTGATGGACGGCCTGCAGGCGCAGGCCATTGCCGAAGCGGCGGTTCAGTCTCTGCAGCGCGGCCAGTTTGTCGCCGTCGACGACTGTCGGTGAGTGGTTGCGTGGCAACCGCTATCAGGCTCTGAACCTGCCTTTATGCCGGGCGGCGGCGGCGCCTTGCCCGGCCTGCGGGCATGATAACCATCCATATCACACAGTTGCAGTGACATCCCAGGCCCGCGCAAGCGCCGCGCCGCCGGGCAAGAACAGCCGATGCGGAGCCGTTTTATGCCGGGCGGCGGCGACGCCTTGCCCGGCCTGCGGGCATGATAACCGTCCATATCACACAGTTTCCCAGGCCCGGGCAAGCACAGCGCCTCCGGGCAGCAGATATCCGGAACCGTGCGCGTCCCGGTGCCGGGCAATGGCGTGCACGCGCGCGCTGTCTGCAAACCAAAGCCCGGCCGGCCCCTTAACGTTCTTCGTTAAACACCGCGCCCACCTGGCGCCGCACCTCATCCATCACCTGCAGATTCTGCAGCACCTGACTGAGCGGCCGCAGCGGCGAGTCCCGCAGCCCCTGACCGATGCACCAGGCAAAATGCTCCGCCTGCCAGAACAGCTGGTCGTAGCGATTGCGCGGCTCTTCCCAGCGCAGCGCCTGCCCGCCCTGGCTGGCGGCGAGCGTGAACCCGCCGGGGGCGTAAAACTGACCGTCGATCGTCAGGGTCGCCTGGCGTCCGGCCACCACCGCCCCGCCCGGCGTGTTGCTGAACAACGTCGTGTTTAACAGCCCCTGCATCCCGTTCCGCCAGCTGAATAGCATTGACGTCTGGCCGTTAAGCCCCTCCGCCGTCGCGCGGCCGCGGGCGACAATCTCCTGCGGCATGCCGCCCACCATCAGCGCAAACGAGGTCAAATAGCTGCCGAGATCCATCATCGGCCCGCCGGCAAGGTCGGCGTTAAAGATGCGGTGATCGGTAGTGAAATACTCGCCGTGATCGGCCAGCAGGGTATGCAGGTCGCCGAGTACCCCATCCTCCAGCAGCTGGCGGATCACATCATACTTCGGCGCGTAATCGCACCACATCGCCTCCAGCGCCAGCTTCCCCTGGCGGGCGGCTTCGGCCTGCAGTTCACCTCCTTCGCCGAGGTTGAGCGCGAAGGGCTTCTCTATCAGCACGTGTTTGCCCGCCTTCAGCGCCTGCATGCCGTCGGGAAAGTGATGGTTGTGCGGCGTCGCAATATAGACCGCATCAATATCCGGACGCGCCAGCATCTCCTCCACCCGGCCGTAAGCCTGGGGGATCCCCCATTCCGCGGCTACCCGGTCGGCCTTCGCCTGGCTGCGGGAGGCAACGGCCACCACCTGCTGCCGGCTCTGGGTTTTCAATGCGTGCACAAAGCGCTCGGCGATCCAGCCCGGACCAATGATGCCCCAGCGCAGGGAGGGAATGCTCTGCGCCGCCGGGCGGCGCGGGGTCGGTAATTGTGAGGGAAACATAGCGGCTCCTTAATCCTTAACCACGTTAACCCAGCGACGGCTGACCATCGAGGCTTCAATCGCCGACAGCACGCGCTGATTCTGTAAACCAAACTCAAAGCTGGGATAGCAGTCGTCGTCCCCACAAATCCCCTGCACCAGGTCATGCACTTCCATCACCTTGACGTCAAAATAGCCCAGCCCGCCGCCGCCAAAATCGAAGCCGAAGAAGCCGGCATAGGCCGGGATCTGGCTCCCGGCATACAGCGTTTTAAAGCCGCGGTCGTGTTTGTCATCCCGGAAGCGATACACCTGCAGTTCGTTAAAGCGCTCCCCGTCCATATACAGCGTGCCTTCGGTGCCGGAGACCTCCCAGAACACGCCGAAGATGCGCCCGGCGGCGATGCGCGAGGCCTCAATCACCCCCGCGGCGCCGCTGTCGAAATTGACCAGGCACTGAACCTGATCGTCATTTTCCACTTCCCGCCACTCGGCATCGGCCGCGACCCGGCTGGCATACCCGGCATCGGTCTGTGGCACCGGACGCTGGCGCAGGCAGGTTTGCGCGCTGGCGGTCACTTCACGGATCCCGCCCATCAAAAACTGGGCGACGGACAGGGTATGGGCGCCGAGGTCGCCAAGCGCCCCGCTGCCGCCGAGGGTTTTCGAGCAGCGCCAGGACCAGGGCAGGTTCGGGTCGTTATAAAACCCCTGATCAAAGGTGCCGCGAAAGCGCACCGGTTCGCCAATATCGCCCCGGGCGATAAGCTGCTTTGCCAGCAGCGCCGCCGGGGTTTTAATGTTGTTAAAGGCCACCATGGTCTTCACCCCCGCGCGCCGGGCCGCCTGCGCCATCTCCTGCGCCTGCTGCTCGTTAACCGCCAGCGGTTTCTCGCAATAGACATGTTTACCCGCCGCGATCGCCGCCATCGCCATCGTGTAGTGCAGATGGTTCGGCGAGGTAATATCCACCACGTCCACCAGCGGATCGTTCACCAGTTCGCGCCAGTCACCATAAGCTTTCTCCGCCCCCAGCTTCACCGCATGACGTTCAGCCAAAGCCTGATCCTGATCCGCCAGCGCGTAAAGATAGGGGCGCTTCGGCAGATCGGGATAGAACATGGCCGCGCGACGGTAAGCGTCGGCGTGCGCCTGGCCCATAAAACCGGAGCCGATAAGACCAATATTTAACCGCGCGCTCATGATGCGTGCTCCTCTGATGATGACGGGGACGAAAAGTGGTGCGCCAGCCAGGCGAAGGCGCGGCGGGCGGTGGCAAACGGCGGCGCCATCGCCGGGTCCTGCTCTGCTTCGATAATCAGCCAGCCGCGATAGTCGCTGTCCCGGGCAAAGTTGAGGATCGGCGCATAGTCGATGCAGCCGTCGCCAGGGATGGTAAACAGCCCGGCGCGCACCGCCTCGTTAAAGCTCAGGTTTTCGCGATACAGGCGCCCCAGCACCTGCGGACGGACGTCTTTCAGATGCAGGTGGCGGATACGGTGACCATATTTCTCCAGCACGCGCGGGATATCGACCCCGGCGACGAAGGCGTGTCCGGAATCAAACGCCAGCCCGACGTTGTCATGGGTCTGGGACAGAAACCGCTCCAGTTCGTCGTCGTGCTCCACCAGCATCATCAGATGATGGTGATAGGCCAGCCGGAGGCCGTAGTCGCGCAGCAGCAGGTCGGCAAAGGTATTTAGCTTATGGCAATACGCCGTCAGGCTGACGCGGCTTAACGGCGGCGAGAGCGAGATCGGCTCATCAAGCGGCGTTTCACCGGGCAGTTGCCCGCACTCGCCATAGACCATTACCCTGGCGCCGAGCTGCTGCAGGAGCTGCGCGTGGCCCCGCACCGCCTCCAGCTCCGCTTCCACGCTGCGGTCGGCCAGCAAGCCGCTGTACCAGCCTGACGCCAGGCGCAGGTCAGCCGCCGCCAGCAGAGGCCCCAATGTCTCCGCCTGGCGGGGAAACTTCCGCCCTAACTCAATTCCCTGAAACCCCGCCTCCCGCGCCTCGCGCAGACACGTGTCGAGAGGGATATCGCCGCCTAAATCCTCCAGCACATCGTTGGTCCAGCACAGGGGGCTAATGCCCCACTGCAGGTGCTCTGTCGCCATGTTTATCTCCTTTTCAGCCAGTCGTCTGGTGTGCCGTCACTATAAGCAGGCGACGACCAGCGATGAAAACGGAGAAATGATGGAAATCCATCATTGCCGCGGACGAAATATCCGCTGGCGCGAGTAGCCCTGAAAAATAAATGGAAATAATGCTTGCCGCAGGCTTATTTTGCGGATAAAAATTACTGGCTTAATAACCCGCTTCAGAGGTTATCCCTTTCATTCGAAATATGATGATAGCAATATGAAAAAATCTCAACACCGCAGCGGCGCGGGCTTTAGCCCTGCGCCCAGGCCTGGCCTGCTGTTATTTGCGTAAGTGACAAATAGTCCCTTTTAAAACATCAATTACTTAACATTCTCTCTGCAATAATATGACATGCAGCGGGAAGGTACGGTGATAAATAAGATCAGGGCAATGATGTTTTTACAAATAAATAACCCCTCTCCTTTCTGCTCATTATTTATCAGGAATGGCTGCGGTTATATTTATTCGGACGCCCCTGGAGAATGCACCAATGTATATCAACCTTTATGACAATGCGCGCCGCTATCGCGATGAGAAACAATAAGATGAATAAGACCTGGCTTTTCACCACCCTCACCCTGGCGCTGGTCGCCGCCGCGCCGGCCCACGCCATTAGCGCGAAATACCGAGAACAGCTTGAACGCTCCGGTTGCACGCAGATGACCGACGGAACCACCTGCGATATTCATAAAACCAAAGCCGAGAATGCCGCCGCCGCGCAGCAGGCCAGCAGCGGCTTCGGCCCCTGGGTGGGCACCTGGTATGTTTATACTGACTATGGCAATAAAATTGATGAGATTACCGTCACCGCTAAAACGGTGAAAACCCATGGTCATCTGGTCGAGGAGGCGAAAGCCAGCCAGGGTAAATTGACGTTCCGGGTGAAAAGCTCAGCCTTTACGCTGAACGACGCCTTTAACGGCGTATGGGCAAACGGCAGCCAGCGCGGCACGTTGCAAAAAGTCCTGTAATAACATTGCCCTGCCGACAGGATGGGGATAATGCAGGAAGAACCTCCCGGCGCAGGCCGGGAGGGAGTGCAACGGTTTACTTCTGCGGACGCATCGCCGGGAAGAGGATCACGTCGCGGATGGTGTGGCTGTTGGTAAACAGCATCACCATCCGGTCGATACCGATGCCCAGACCGGCGGTCGGCGGCAGGCCGTACTCCAGCGCGGTGACGTAGTCTTCGTCATAGAACATCGCTTCGTCATCGCCCGCCGCCTTGGCGTTAACCTGATCCTGGAAACGCTGCGCCTGGTCTTCGGCGTCGTTCAGCTCGCTGAAACCGTTACCGATTTCGCGGCCGCCGATGAAGAACTCGAAGCGGTCGGTGATTTCCGGGTTGACGTCGTTACGGCGCGCCAGCGGGGAGACTTCCGCCGGGTATTCAGTGATGAAGGTCGGCTGGATGAGGTGCGCTTCCGCCACTTCGTCGAAGATTTCGGTGACGATGCGCCCCAGACCCCAGCTTTTCTCTACCTGAATACCGAGAGATTCCGCCAGCGCTTTCGCCGCGTCGAAGTTATCCAGATCCGCCATGTTGGTTTCCGGACGATGTTTTTTGATCGCCTCGCGCATGGTCAGTTTTTCAAACGGCTTGCCGAAGTCAAACACCTGGTCGCCATACGGCACCTCGGTTTTGCCCAGCACCGTCTGCGCCAGGGTGCGGAACAGCGACTCGGTCAGCTCGATCAGGTCTTTGTAGTCCGCGTACGCCATGTACAGTTCCATCATGGTGAACTCTGGGTTATGACGTACCGAGATCCCTTCGTTGCGGAAGTTACGGTTGATTTCAAACACGCGTTCGAAGCCGCCGACCACCAGACGTTTCAGATACAGTTCCGGCGCGATGCGCAGGTACATATCGAGATCCAGCGCGTTGTGATGCGTGATAAACGGACGGGCGGAAGCGCCGCCGGGGATCACCTGCATCATCGGGGTTTCCACTTCCATAAAGCCGCGAGCTACCATGAACTGACGCATGGTCGCGAGGATCTGCGAGCGGATGCGGAACGTATGGCGCGACTCTTCGTTAGCGATCAGATCCAGATAGCGCTGGCGATAGCGGACTTCCTGATCCTGCAGGCCGTGGAATTTATCCGGCAGCGGGCGCAGGGCTTTGGTCAGCAGGCGCAGCTCGGTGCAGTGGATGGAGAGTTCGCCGGTTTGCGTTTTGAACAGCTTGCCGCGGGCGGCGATGATGTCGCCAAGGTCCCATTTCTTAAACTGTTCGTTGTAGACGCCTTCCGGCAGGTCATCGCGGGCCACGTACAACTGGATACGGCCGCCGACGTCCTGGAGGGTGACGAAGGAGGCTTTACCCATCACGCGGCGAGTCATCATCCGGCCGGCCACCGCAACTTCAACGTTCAGGGAAGCGAGTTCATCGTTATCCTTCGCATCGAATTCAGCGTGCAATTGGTCAGAGGTATGATCGCGACGGAAATCGTTGGGGAAAGCTACGCCCTGCTCACGCAGCGCAGCCAGTTTTTCGCGACGAGTTTTCAGTTCATTATTAAGGTCAATGGCCTCATCGGCACCTTGTGCTTGTTGTTCAGACATATGGGTTCCTCATAACCTTGCTTTCAAACTAGCTTCGATAAATTGAACCAGGTCACCCTTCCGCGCGGCCTGTCTCCGGCTTCACACCGAAGAACAAGAGTAACGAATCTGGCTTCTCTTCAAGCTGATCTCACTCAGCTATGCCTTCACTAATGGTATTTTTTATCGTTGGCTTCCGCGCCTGCCAGAATATCCTCCTCCTGTTCAGTAAACGGTGCAAGGAGCGGCTTGTCGCTCCACTGTTGGGGTTACCGATCCCCGGCTCGCGGCGTAAACGCCTTAGCCGGGCTACCAGGCAGCACGATTTTGTAGCCCGGTAAGCCGGACCTGTCGCCAGACGGGGCTAGGCGCCGCCGCCGGGAAGCTCGCCAGCCGCCGCGCGGCGTTTGCCGACGCTACAGGCTGCGGCAAAGGCGATAACCACCATCACCGCCACGCAGCCGAGGGTCCATTCCCCCATCTGCGAGAAGAAATGCTGATAGGCGGCAATCGCCGTATCGCTGATTTGCGATTCGGTGGTCTGCTGGGCGACCACGCCGGCCAGCCAGTTGGCCACCGCGCCGGTGGCCAGCATATAAATACCGGTCAATACCCCGGTGACGCCGGGCATGTTCAGGCGGGTGATTTGCGCCATCGCGACCGGGTCGATAAACAGTTCGGCAAAGCCCATCATCGCCAGTCCAGCGACCATCATGCCCATCGAGGCCTGACCCTCAGCGGCGCCGTGGCGGGCGTTGAGCGCCAGCAGCATAAAGCCGCCGCCCATCAGCAGCAGGCCAAAAGCGAATTTCAACCAGACGCGCAGCACCGAACGCGCGCTGCCTTCCGGGCGCATCAGCCACGCCAGCGCCACGCCGGCCGCCATCACCGCCACCGCGTTAACCGACTGGAACAGCGCCGTCGGCACGTCCCAGTTCAGCAGGCGGCGGTTAACAAAGTGATCGATAAACAGGCTAATCGAGCTTCCCCCCTGCTGCGCCAGCACCCAGAACAGCGTCCCGGCAAGCATCAGCAGGACGATCTGCCACAGCGCGCGACGATGCTCCGGGGCTTTGATCATGATCCGCGCCACCATCTGGGCGGCGAACAGGCAGACGACCGCCAGCAGATAGCCGGACCAGTTGTTTTGCAGCAGCAGCGTGAAGAACACCGGCGCCAGGCAGAGCATCACCAGCAGCCAGCCCCAGGTCGGCAGCACGAATTTCACCGCCCGCAGCGCCGGTTTATCGACGCCGCGGGTATGCCGGAAGTGGCGGCTGCCGCTTAAGAAAATCATCAGGCCGATGAACATCCCGATCCCCGCCAGGGCGAAGCCGATATGCCAGCCGTACCACTGAGCCGCCAGCCCGCAGGCGATGGGCGCGGCGATGGAGCCGACGTTGCCGGCGGCGTACAGCAGCGAGAAGCCGCCGTCGCGACGCGGATCGTCGTGGGCGTAAAGTTCGCCAAGCAGGCAGCTGATATTGGATTTGAACAGGCCGTAGCCGCAGATAATGATCGCCAGCGCGACGTACAGGCTCCATGCGGAGGTCGACTCAACGCCCAGCACCACGTGGCCGAGGGTCATCAACAGCGCCCCGGCAATCACCGCCGTGCGGTTGCCGAGCAGGCGGTCGGCAAGCCAGCCGCCAAGAATAGGGGTAACGTAAACCAGAGAGGCGTAAGCGCTGAACAGGCTGATGGCGTGGCTGTCGTCGAAGCCAAGCTGGTGGGTGAGGTAGAGGATGAGTAAGGCGCGCATGCCGTAAAAGCTGAAGTACTCCCAGATCTGGATCGCAACGATGTAGTAAATCGCGCGCGGCTGTGAGGGTGTTTTCATGTGTTCTCCTTGCAGCGTGAAAAAGGGAAGTGGCAAGCCACTTCCCTGATGTGCGTCTATTACTTGTTATTCTCTTCTTTCAGCACTTTAACGGTGTAACGACCATCCGCCTGACGATAGGCGCCGTGGATATCGGTTTCGAAGCCCGGATAGTGGGCGCCGATTTCGCACAGCATCTGCAGGAACTCCAGCACCGGACGGCTCTCTTCGGTGATCATTTCACCCGGCATGACCAGCGGCACTCCCGGAGGATACGGCAGGATCATGTTGGCATTGACGCGGCCGACCATCTCTTCGAGGTACACTTCTTCCGTCTGACCGTGCAGCTCTTTCTGGAACGCGGCATACGGGGTCATCACCATGGATGGCAGCACTTCAAACGCGCGGAACATCAGGTCCGGCAGGTTGTGATGCTCAACCAGTTTGTGAATGTTCTGCGCCAGGTCCTGAATACGCATGTTTTCATAGAATTCAGGATCTTCACGGTACAGCGACGGCAACATGTTTTTCACCCGCAGGTTCAGGTCGAACGCGCGTTTGAAGTCGGTCAGCGCACGCAGCAGGCTCAGCGCTTTGGTTTTGTCGATACCGATGCTGAACAGGAACAGCAGGTTGTACGGACCGGTTTTCTCCACCACGATGCCGTGTTCGTCGAGATACTTCGCCACGATGCTGGCCGGAATACCGAACTCATCCATGGTGCCGTCTTTCTTCATCCCCGGGGTCAGCAGAGTGACTTTGATCGGGTCGAGATACATGTGCTCGTTGTCGATGTTTTTGAAACCGTGCCATGCGCTGTCGGAGCGCAGCGGCCAGCATTCAGGACCGTCGATATGTTCCGGCTGCCATACGTCGAAGAACCAGCCGTCAGACTCGCCTTTCAGACGTTTGATCTCTTTACGGAACTTGATGGAGCGTTCGATAGAGCCGTCGATCAGGCGCTTACCGGCGTTGCCTTTCATCATCGCCGCCGCGGTTTCGGTGGACGCCACGATCCCGTAGTGCGGGGAGGTGGTGGTATGCATCATGTAGGCTTCGTTAAAGGTCTCTTCGTTAACATCGCCTTTCACGTGGATCATCGATGCCTGAGAGAACGCCGCCAGCAGTTTGTGCGTGGACTGGGTTTCGTAAATCACTTTCCCTTCGACGCGGCCGCCGCTCATCCCGCATTTGCCTTCATAGATCGGCGAGAAGTTGGTGTAAGGCACCCATGCGGAGTCAAAGTGGATGGATTTCACATCCAGGGTTTTCTTGATGAAGTCAGTGTTGTACAGCAGACCATCGTAAGTCGAGTTGGTGATAACGGCGTGTACCGGCCAGGTCGCGTTCGGCGTCTCTTTTACACGCTTGGCGATAGTCGCGTGCTGGAATTCGCTCTGCGGGATACCGCCGAGGATGCCGTAGGCGTTACGGGTCGGACGGAAGTAGATCGGCGTAATGTCGCTCATCATCATCAGATGGGTCAGCGATTTGTGGCAGTTACGGTCAATCAGCACGGTGCTGCCGGCCGGCGCGGAGTACATACCGACGATTTTGTTGGCGGTCGAGGTGCCGTTGGTCACCATGTAGCTGCGTTCGGCGTTAAATACGCGAGCGATATACTCTTCCGCTTCTTTGTGCGGGCCGCTGTGGTCCAGCAGGGAACCCAGTTCAGAAACTGAAATCGAGATATCGGATTTCATGGTGTTGGAGCCAAAGAAATCGTAGAAGATGCTGCCTACCGGGCTTTTCTGGAAGGCGGTACCGCCCATGTGGCCCGGGGTACAGAAGGTGTATTTGCCTTCACGCACATATTTGAACAGCGCTTTGGTCAGCGGCGGCAGAATGGTGTCGATGTATTCGTCAGTGTTCTGTTTGATTTTGTTCGCGATATCTTCCGCAGCGCCCAGCGCATATTCGAAGAAGCGAACCTGCATGCGCAGATCGTTCAGGCTAACGTCCAGCGTGGAGTAGGTGTTAGCGAACGCATACAGCGGCATGTACTCGTTCATTTTGCTGATTTCTTCGCACAGCTCGAGATTGTATTTATCCCAGTCGAAGATCACGCCGCACAGACGAGAGTTGTTTTCGATCAGTTTTAATAAGTCGTCACGGTCGTTCGGGTAGACAATGCGGAAGTCCAGGCGTTCGAGAGCACGATGCAGTTCACGGATGGGTTCTTCTTTGAAGTAAACCCCCATGTGATTCATGATTGCAATAACGTTCATAGTCAAATCTCCAGATGTAGAAAGCCCCTCCCGTCGCGCTATGACAGGTGATGGAAGGAGCCTCAGGAAAAAGGGTTACTGATTAGTGCGCGTTAGCGGGGCTGTTGCTATCCGATGCGTTGCTCTGGCGCTGGTGCATTTTGCGACCGTAGAACATCAGGATAATCAGGCTAACGATAAAGGTGCCGGCCAGTTCGAAGGAGCTTGCGCCCATCAGCGCGATGAAGCAGAACACGCAACCCAGTACCGAACAAATCAGGCTGACGAAGTTACGGATGTTGATGCCTTCGAAACGAATCAGGTCAACACAGGAGTAGAAGTAAGGCAGCATGGTCAGCAGTACCGCGATACCGGTCAGTTCGCCGAACAGGTCAGAGGCTTTACCACCGGCGGAGTTCATCAGGGTAATCAGCACCATCAGCGCGGTCATTTTCACCGCGGCCAGCAGCAGGCCTTTTTTCGGGATACCGTTGCTATCGACTTCGCCATACACTTTCGGGAAGTTGCCATCGTTGGCGGCACGCACACCCGCCTGGCCAACCAGCATCATCCACGAGCCCAGAGAAGTCAGGCAGGCGAAGGCGGTGAAAGCGGATACCATCGGCGCAGCCCAGCCGCCGAGGATGGTGGAGGCGCTAATCGCGAACGGCGCACCGGACGCTGCCATCTGAGAAGCAGGATACATACCGGCGATAACCTGAGTCGCGGCGATGTAGACGATACCGGCCATCGCGGTACCCAGCATGGTGGCCAGCGGCACGGTACGTTTCGGGTTTTTCACCATCCCGGTACTCACGGCGGCGGATTCTACGCCAACGAAGGCCCACAGGCAGAGCAGGATACTTTTGATGACCGCGTGGCTATCGGTGGTGCTGGAGGTGTTCCAGTTCGCCTGATAGGTAGCGACATCAAACCAGTGCCAGCCGACGACCGCGGTCATGACTACCGGAATAAGCACCAGCACCAGACCAATGGTGGTCAGACGGCTGACCCAGGTCCCGCCGAGCATATTAACGAAAGTAAAGATCCACACGATGGCAATACAGGCAATCCCTGCTGGCACCGGGTTATTTAAAATAGGGAAGAACGTAGACAGATAAGAAACTGCGGTAATCCCGATAGCCAGGTTACCAATCCAGTTTGCGTGATAATAAAGTACACCGGTCTGGAAACCGAATGCCGGAGATATTTCCCCTGCGTAAGCAATGGGACCACCCTGCTGCGGGTTTTTAGTGGCCAGTCGGGCATAAACATAAGCCAGAGACATCGCACCAATAATTGAAATTACCCAGCCCCAAATGGCAATACCACCGATGCTGGCCAAGTTCGCAGGTAATAATGCAATACCGCTCCCCATCATATTACCGGCGACGACACCGGTACAGGCAAATAGCCCGATCTTCTTGGCAGAACTCATGGTTGTTTTTCTCCTAAGTTTATTTGGGAGGTACAGATCATGATACAGAACCATTAATTGACCCGACCAACTGCCAACAAGATTACTGATTTGTACGAGATAAGTCCTAAAGATAAAGTGAAATAACAACAAACATCAGACAAATGATATTTTGACCTTTTTCGCTTAACATATAAACATGACAACAGGGTGTCAGAAAAAGATAAACATTGTTGTTTTACATGAACTTAGATGATAGGCGGTGTGTTACCGAACTGTTATTCAAGGCCTCCTGAATGCTAAATATAAATAACAACAGGAGGCTTCATGAGAAACATAAATTTAACCTCATCATGCCAAAAACCTTTCACATGATGAGGGTTTACTTATTCTGAAGAGAGGAAATTATCGAGATACGGAACAACCCGGTTGACCGACGTCTGGAAAACTCCATTTTCAATCCAGTACAATGTGTCTCCACCGGGTCGTAAATTAAACGCCGTAATGTAAGAATCCGCTGCCAGCCGGTTCTCACCTTTCATCTCATAGACTTTGCCTAACAGCACATAATTCAGCCACGACATCTCTAAATCGATCGCATGGTTAATCGCTGTGTTCGCTTCGTCAACTTTTCCTTTCCCCAGCAAATCTACTGCGTTTATTTGATAATAAATCGCCATATCTTTTATACCCGGCATCTCCCCTACCCGCTCAACTTCGCTGTAGAGGGCTGCCAGCTGTTTATCATCCAGCGGCTGTTGCGAATGGCGTAATACATCCACCAGCGTTTTTTCGGCATACGCGTAAATAAAATCAGGCGCCCGCTTAATCACATCATCCAGCAGGCTGCTGGCCTTGCTTAATGAGTCAACATCGCCCTTCATTAACAGCTGATGCGACTGGTAGAAATAGGTTAACGCCACGCTTTGCGAGGGCTGATATTGCCTGAGCATCGCCTGCATTCGCGCCGGCCACGGCTGCGCCAGCGCGTCCGACAGGCTGTTCATCAGATCGTTCTGGATGGTGAGCTGGTTGTCATTGGTCACAAAGTAGCGCTTATCGAGCATCGTCGAGCTGTCGGCGTTATCCACCAGCTGGACCGACATAAAGCATTGCTGCGCCCGGTAGTGGCGCTGATTGACGAATTCAATGGTCAGCGTTTTACCGGAACTGCTCGGCTCATTGATGTTGTAGTCTGTTTTGTCATGCACCATAAAGGTCGAGAAGGTGTTCAGCGAGGTGGTGATCAGGCTGGCCAGGCCGACCGCGTAGGAGTGCTGCGAAGACCAGTTGGTGCAGGAGTTACCATTGACCAGGTGGATATCGATATCGCGCGGGTTGAGTAGCAGGCGCGCCTTGTTGACCGGCGGACGCGATTCCATGCTCGACAGCGCCACCAGCGCCACGCAGGTGCCCAGCGCCAGCAGAAACAGCCCCCACACCAGGGCGGTGGTGAGCCGTTTACGCACTGACGGCGCGCTGGCACCTGTCGGCGCGGGAGCTGGCGCGGCGGGATCGGCGGTGGAGATGGGCGCGTCCGGCGGCGCACCGGCAGCCGGCGGCGCGGGAGCGGCGACCGATGGCGAAGGCGTCAGCGCCTCCATCTGCGGGGCGAGTTCCTCCCCCTCTTCGGTGCACCAGATCACCGGCACCGTGAGCTTATACCCCCGTTTGGGTACCGTCGCGATGTACTCAAGGCTAACGTCGTCGCCGTCTTTGAGCGACTTGCGCAGTTCGGAAATACTCTGCGTGACGACGTGGCTGGTCACAACGTTCCGGGTCCAGACGTTTTCGATAAGCTCGTCCCGGCTAAGCACTTCCCCCGGATGGCGAGCAAAAAAGACCAGAAGATCGATTAAACGCGGTTCAAGGGTAAGCTGGCGCCCCTTCCTGCTGATTTGGTTTACAGAGGGGGTTACCAGCCATTCACCGACGCGAACAACAGGTTGTAGCATACAAGAAAGCCCCAGACAAAAAGGGAAAGGCGCGATGATAACACATTTGTCCTACCTATTTTTGCCAGGGGTCACTCCCTCAGGCATTAGGCTGGAATTCGCCTTTTAGCGACAATAAAAAGCAATATTTCATTAACATCGTGATCATCAAAACTATATATAGCGATAAAAATGCGTTTTCGCTGTCGCTTAGCCGGTGGAACGCGGGCGGCGGAAAAAAAATAAGCCCGGAGGCGTAACGCGCTCCAGGCTCAGTCAGTGGCGTGCCGTTACGGCAGCGGCACAATCGATTATTTATACACTTCCGCTGTGGCTTCAAAGTTAGGGCCATGCTCACGCGCAGCAGTAATCACGTAGTACTTTCCGCCTTTCTCATCGGCCAGCTTAGAGAGCTGATCGTGCAGATCGGAGGGCGAAGAGAACTCACCGCCGGACGGCCCCACCGAGATCGGTCCGACCTTGGTCAGTTTGAAGTGTTTCACTTCTTCTTTGGTGATCAACTGCGCGGCGGAGGCGCCAAATGCAACGGCTGAAAGGGCTAACGCGACTATCACTTTTTTCATCCTAAAATCTCCTTGGAATAGGCCTTCAGTCAGGCCCTTTCAGTATAGACGGCGATTTACTAAGCGTGCTACCGATGCGCTGATTTTTCGGCCGCAGCGTTTAGTAACGCGGCGGCACCCCTTCCGGGCGGGTCTTAAAACGCCGGTGCAGCCACATATATTGCTCGGGCGCCATCAGGATGCACTGTTCGATAATCTGGTTCATCCACGCCGCCGTCACCTCGGCGCTTGCCAGCGGCGGCGTGCGCTCCGGCGTCAGGGAGATCAATTCATATCCCCTACCGTTGGGCTTGCGTCGGGGAACAAACGGCACAATCGTCGCCCCGGACATTTTCGCCAGCATCCAGGTGCCGGTGGTGGTCGCCGCCTGCTCGACGGCAAACAGCGGCGCAAAAACGCTGCTGGCCGGGCCGTAATCATGATCCGGCGCGTACCAGAGGATCTCCCCCTCTTTCAGCGCCCTGACCATCCCTTTCAGATTTTTTCGATCCAGCATGGTCTTGTTCGAGCGCAAGCGTCCCCAGGTCTGCAGCCAGTCAATCAGCGGGTTATCATTGGGCCGGTAGACGCCGATGCCCGGGGTAAACATGCCATACATCCGCGCCCCCATCTCGAGGGTGAGAAAATGAATGCCGATCAGTAAGATGCCCTGCTTTTGTTCGAGGAGGTCGACCACCTCGTTCACGCCGCTGGTCTCGGTCCAGCGCGCCACCCGGTGCGTCGGCCAGAACCAGGCCATGCCGGTCTCCATCAGCCCCATGCCCAACGATTCAAAGTTTTTCACCAGCAGCGCCTCACGCTCGGCGACGCTCATCGCGGGAAAACAGAGTTCCAGATTACGTCTGGCAATCCGCGCGCGACTTTTCATCACCCGCATTGCCAGCCGCCCGAGCGCCGTGCCCAGTCGGTAGATCACCGGATACGGTAATTGCACCAGCAGCCATAACAAGCCAATTCCCAGCCATAATAGCCAGTAACGCGGGTGCAATAGCGCGCGGGAAAATTTGGGTAAATTTGACATAGTAATCCTGTTAATTCACTCAATAATAGCTGAGCAAAAACCGCGAAATAAAGTAGCGGATCCTGCAGGTTATATTTTTCCAATTCGTGCGGTAATACTCAGTCACAAAGCGCGTTATTATAAGCCGATTCCATGATAATTTCAGCCCTTGCGCTGGGGTTACTCTCGTATTAGACACTTAGCGTAAAATTTCCTGATTTGTGCATAAATAAATAAACCTAACCTCTACGACGCGGCCGATTGCCGATAAAATCGCCAGTACCTTATCCTCAGCCTCTCGCTCAATGCCTTTTTACTCACGCTTTATTATGGCGATAGCCAACGCAAACAGGCCGTTTCGCCCGGTCTAACATGGCCAGCATGCGGTTATTTGTGACTCGGGCAAAGGTTAAGCATCACCAATGCGGATCCTTTTCCCAGATATGCTACGTTTACAGCGCTCATTCGACGCAAGTGCCTTTGCCGACGTCGTCGCTTTCAGAAGCCATAGTGAGAAGGAACTATGACAATGAATTATCAATTAGTGAAGCAAGTCAGAGAAAATAACACATTAAGAAAAAGCTTCATTGACCTTGCCGTTAAGACTTTCGACCTGTCTTTTGAAGAGTGGTATCAACAAGGTTACTGGACTGACGCCTATATCCCCTACGCCTTTGTCGAACGTAATAAAATTATCGCTAACGCCTCGGCCAACATCATCGATCTGCGCTGGCAGGGCGAACCCCGGCGTTATATTCAGATTGGCACCGTGATGACCGAACCGGACCACCGTAATAAGGGACTAGCCGGTCAGCTTATCCATCACATCCTGCAGGACTGGCAGCAGGAGGCGGACGCCTTCTTTTTATTTGCCAATCCCACCACGGTGGATTTTTACCCCAAATTTGGTTTCACCCGCAGCGAAGAGCATCAATATATTATGCCGGTCTCTCCGCGCGCCGGTGATTTTCGCAAACTGGATATGGACCGCGCGGACGATGTCGCCCTGCTCCGCCATTACTATGAAAAATCCAACCCGTTCTCACCGCTGCGGGTGGAGCACAACTTTGGCCTGCTGATGTTTTACTGCTCCGCCTTTATGAAGCATTTCGTTTACTATTCGGCAAAAAATGAGGCGGTGGTTATCGCCATGCAAAACGGCCCGGTGCTGATCTGCTTTGACCTGTTCTGCGACACGGGCAAAAGCCTGTCGACGCTGGTCAACGAGCTGGCCGATGACCATGTTTACCAGGCTATCCTCGGTTTTACCCCCAATGAAGACCGGCTCGGCGAGTACGAGAAGATTGAGGGAGAAGATATCCTCTTTGTCTATGACCACAAGGAAAACCTGTTTAAAGACAGGAAGTTGATGTTTCCTTTACTGGCGCATGCCTGACGGCGCCGCGCCGTCAGGCCGATCAGTTATAGGTCACCACGAAGGTCGCGCTGGCGTTCGCCTCGCCCGCTGTCACCGATGGTTGGGTCTGGATATAACGGGCCTGATAGGCAAAACGGTAATTCGTCTGGCTACCCTTGCTTCCGGACCAGATCTGGCTCACCTGGTTTAGCGGCACCAGCGCGCCGCCGGCGGTGAGGATCTGCACGCCGAGCCCGGATGCGCCTTCAGGTTGGTCATCGATTTTAATCACCTCGTTGGCGGCCATGGCGCTGTCCGCCGTCGCGTTAAACTGCATAAACACGCTGCCGACATTTTCACACTCCGTCAGGTTGATGTTAAAGGGGATCGGGGCGGTAGTGCTGTTGAGTCCGGTAAACGCCGTTTTATTATGCCGCCCGAGGAAGACGTTAATATTTTTACTGTCGTCTGTAATCTTGCAGGTGGGCGATTTGATATGGATACAGAGCCCGCTGACGCTAAAACGCATCGCCTGCACGCCGCCCAGAAAAATATCGCCGAGGTAATCGTTAAGACAATACTCGCCTGGCGGCGGCAGGCCGCCGTTGTCGGCAATACGCCAGAAATAGATGGTCGGTTTTTTATTTTCCGCCTGAAATGCGCGCTGGCCGGAAAATACCGGCGCGGAAGGCCAGGCCGTGAACAGGGGATCGAAATTAATGCCATCCTGTTCCCCCATCTGAAAGCTGTAGCCGATGCCCGGCAGGCGGTCGATGCTATAGATATCCCCCGGCTTGCCGTTTCCCGCCGGGCCGACCCGGGAGCCGCCAATGCTCTGAAACCCGCCGGACTCGCTGCCGCTGCAGGCGATCTCCCAGCGCTCATTATTGGTGATTATCATCCCGCCGTAACTGTACAGCAGGGAGCCGACGGGGCGATTGCTGACGTCAAGGTTGATACTGGCCTGGCTGACGTTGACCGAATACTCGATAGTTTTACCACTCACCATCTGGCACGCCGCCGACGGCGAGGCGCAATAGCCCCAGGCCAGTAAGAGGGCTCCCCCTGATGCGATGATTTTTTTCATATTATTTCTCCTTTAATCCGGGACGGCAGACCTGGTGCGGCGTACCTCTGCTATCCTGCTGCGCCGCCTCGCCGTGGATGGCATAGTCCAACCGGCAGCGCTGCGCGCTGCGTTCCCCCCAGACTACCGAGACGCTACCGCGGACCTGCGGCACCCGGGCATACAGCAGCCCGCCCTGACCGACAGCGCCAATCGCCTGGTCGCTGTCGTCTAATACTTCCGCGCCCAGTGGCGGCGCCGCGCCATCGGACAGCGTGACGTGGGCAAACCACGGGTAGCCGGTGCGCGTGACAAATTTTACCTTCACCGCAGCGCCCGAATCGGGCACCACCGTCGTGCTGCTGGAAACGATCTCCACATGGTCGTTCATGCCCTGCGGATCGAGATCGAGCCAGTTATCGGTAAAGGGATCGAGGTAAGGGATAATCGTGAAACCCTGGCGATTAATCGGCTGTCCGAGGCGGTTCGCCACCCTGGCCCCCGCCGCGCCGGGCGCTTCCACAATCGCAAAGGTCTCACCCAGCTCGGGGGTGGCGGTCATTCCGCCCTGATGCGCCACCAGGGCACCCGATGCCCCCAGCGAATACTGCTGCTGATGTCGACCCGCGCTGGCGCTGGCATTCAGGTACGCATAATCCGTCCGCAGATTACCGTTGGCCCCCACGCTGGCTTCATGCGGGTTCTGCCGCGGCATGTCGTAGCTGGCTGTCAGGCCGTAGCTGAAGGCGTTTTTAGCGCCAGCGCTGCCGGTATAGCTGGACTGCAGCTGGCTGCCGTAGTTCTTATCGTGGTTAAAGCGGGTGGTCAGGCTGCCCGCCGGGCCGAACGTCAGCGAGAAAGAGGCCCCCACCACCTGATTATTGCGGTGATGTATATCCTGACTCTGCTGGGCGTACAGATAGTAATTGAGCCGACCATAACGATTGGCGTACCCCAGCTGATAGGAGCGCCAGCGGTGGCGGCGGACGTCCTCACTCCATATTCCGTTAAACGACAGACTGCCGCTACCTGCCTGCTGGGACAATGTCGCGCTGTAGCGCGTCATCTCCCGCCAGTCATTGGGATGACTGTCATGCTCCCAGGCGGCATCGCGAATGGATCGATAGTTGCCGTCGTTGCTGTGGCTCATCGACACCAGCATTCGCGTGTCAGAGGAGAAGGATTTTGATGCGGACACCCGCCAGCGATAGCCCTCCTGCCAGCCGCGTTCCCTGCCCCTGGCCGCAGAACGAGAAAGATCGACCGCCAGCGCCCCCCAGTAAGTGTTGAAGGCGCTGCCGACCAGCGTCGAGTAATAATCCGTCGTCGCGTTGGCCCCGGTGTAGCCGCTGACATAATCATTGAAGCCGTACTGCACCGTTGCTTCGCCAAATCCCGGCCGCCCGGCGATCCCGTTCTCATCCAGATAGCCCAGCGACAGGTCATAATAGACGGCGCCGGCCCGCACCAGACCAGGTAGCACAGCGTAAGGCACGGTAAAGGTGTCCTGACTGCCGTCCGCCTCATGGATCGTCACCTGTAAATCGCCGCCGGCGTTGGTGGGATAGAGATCGTCGAAGGTGAACTTACCCGGCGGAACCGTTGCCTCGTACAACAGGGCACCGTTCTGGGTGACCGTCACGCGAGCATTAGTGCGCGCCACCCCGCTGATCGACGGCGCAAAGCCGCGACGGGAGCCCGGCAGCATGCGGACATCGGTGGCCAGCCTGCCGCCGATAAAACTGACGCTGTCAAAGAAGGTCCCGTCGGTCCACCCCTGACCCAGCCGTAAGGTGGAAGCCCAGTTCACCAGACTTCTCTCTGCCCAGGTGGCGATGCTATCCCAATGCTTATCCCCGGCCTGAGCCTGGTAGCTGGACTGGTGATGTAACCGCCAGCCAAAGGCGCGCAGGCTGGCATCCAGGCCGAGGTAATGATGGCTGCTGCTATCCCCGTCGACGATGCTCTGATAGCTGTTGGCCTGATAGCGCAGCACCGCGGCGGGCACGCCGCTGTCTACCTTCTTCAGATTCACCGCCCCGCGATAAGGGGATTGCAGCAGCGCCTGGGGCATATTCACCCGCAGGACATTTTCTCCGCTGTCATACTCCCAGGCAATCGCCTTATCGATTTGCGCAAAGCGCAGGCAGGTGGCCGCCGCCGGCCATTGAGCGTCCTTCAGCTGCAGGGCGTCGAACAGCGAGGGCGAGATGCAGGGCTCGAGCTGGCCATCGTATTCCTGGATAACAAACGTCTCTTCCGCCATGTCCCGGCCATTCACCGAGAGGAGGCTGCGATACTGTCCGGGGTGCAGCGGATTACCGTATTGATATTTCTGGAGATCAACCGGCGCGGCGCCGTGCAAATGGGCACGGTTAAAACTAAACGCTTCTGCCGCCCATGCCTCTTGCCAGGGTAGGAGGAGCATTAACCCAAACTTGATCTCCCTGAGTTTCATAATAATGTCCTTACTGAGGATAATTATGATTCACTACTGCGCCGTAATCATTGATGGTGGTGAAGCTGAATCTCGCTGGCAGCATGTGCAGCGCGGCCCCTTTAGGCGTGATAACCAGCGAGGAAAAAGGGGCGACCATGCCAGCGGACTGTTTTTGTCCGTTAAGGGTGATGCTGTCGATGGTGATATAGCGCGATGAGGCATTACTCACCCGCAGACCACCGCCTGCGGGAGCCAGCGCCCAGCTCAGTGCTTTGTCCGGCGCTATTTTGTCCGCCGCCACGCCTGCCGGACGGTAAAACAGCTTGATGCGCGACCGTATCGCGAGTTGCAGATAATTGATTGCCGTGCCGTTTTTCGGCTCAGGCGGGATGTCCAGCAGATTGAACCAGAATAGCGATTCCCGATCCTGGGGCAGAAGGCTGCCGTTGAACACCAGGCGCCAGCTTTGGCCTTTTCCCGGCTCAATGCGCACAATCGGCGGCAGCACAATAAACGGCGCCGAATCTTTTTCCGGTCGATTTTGCACGCGGCCATCGTCGACCCAGACCTGGGTCAGCGACGGCGTCTCCCCCACATTGGTGGCCCTGACCGCGATCTCTTTTTTGTCGCCGGGAAAAACGATCCGTGTGCCGTCAATAACCATGCTGGCGTCCGCCGAGGGTAAAATGCTGGAAAGCAGCCATGCCAGAACCATACGCCGCATATTCACCTCCTCCTTGCCGGGTGGATAAACGGCCCCTGATCGGGGCCGTGGACTGGGTTTACGGATAGACCACCGTAAAGTTAACGTAGGTCGCGACTTTTCCAGCCGTAGCGGCGTCGGTCGCATAGTAGCGGGCGTAGAAAGGCAGCGAAGCGGAACCATCCTGCTCAGCGACCGCCACCGGGATCACCGAAGGGCGGGCAACGGTGCCGTCCGCAGCAATCGTCGGGCTCTCCGCGAGGTTAATCGCCGTAAACCGGGTGTTCAGCAGCTCCACATCGACATTTTCTGCTTCCGTGCCGTCAGACAGAGTGTTTTTTAGTCGCCCCTCCGTGGAAACGAATTGATCCTTCTCGAAGTACACCGAGACATCGGATCCCGGGGTACAGCTCATCAGATCGATGGTGAAGGGAACGACGCCCGCCGTCTCGCCCGCACTGCTGAGCGCCGAACGCTGGACCGTCGGCAGAGTCACCGTCTTGTCTTTATTCACTACCGTACAGGTATTTTCGATGACTTCACCATTAAAGGTGACTTTGCCATCAGCAGCCTGCGCCGCTACCGGAGAAAGCATCATCATCGCGACGAAAGATGCCGTTCCTTTGCTATATTTTTTCATAATCACTCCTCATCACCACGCTTATGGTAGGATCGTTCAGGAAATACCCCTGGCGTACTTTCTACGTACAATTTATTAATACTCAGCCTATTGGATTAGCCGGTTATCTTTTAACCCCTTCCTTGCACTGACATCCTACTCATTTCGTCATTTATTATTCAAACTCACCACCAGGACAGTTTCTTATTTTTATAGAATAGTCTTAAAGTCATGCGAATAAATAAAAACAAAAAACACAAATAAAAACACAACAACCTGAAAATTAAGAGAAATTTTTATTTTTTATTTCATTGAAAACATCTAAAAAATGCGATCTACCTATCTCACCCTGATTATCGCCATTATCCTCCTGCACCCTCCCCCCTGGATTCACACCGCAGGGAGTATGTTATTTTTGATCTTTAATACCTACAGTAAATTGTCGAATCAAGCAGGACAGCATGCACAGCTGTATTTATGCCAGGAGGTCATTATGTTGATCTGCATTACGGATTCAGAATATTTTAATATTGCGCTGAAGGCGTATATTAATGAGCCCCACAGCAAGCCTCTGGATATTAAAGAATTGATCTGTTACCCATTTAGCGGGCAGAGTGAGATGTTTTATACTTTTTTTGCGACCGATGCCGGTGCCCGGTTAAGCACCATCCTGATCGATTACAGCCGCGCCAGCATCGAAGTGCTGCAGGTCGCACTGAGCCTAAAAGCATTTAATCCCCTGCTCCGTATCTTTCTTTTTACCAGGCCTGGCTACACGCTGAGCGAACTGGAAAGCAGCCTGGCCATCGTGGTCGGCGCGGAGTTTATTACCTGCTTTGCCGGGCTCAGCGCGGCGCTGGCCCGCTGGCCGCTACGGTCATCCCCGCCGGCAAACAAACTTTATATCGCGATCCCGGACAGCTATAACCTGACCCGTAAGGAGACCTTTTTAATCAGCCTGCTGATGGGGGGGATGCCGTTGTGCCACGTGGCCAGCACCATGCAGCTCACGATCAAACGGGTCTACTATTATCGTTCACGCGTGCTCAGCAAGCTGGCGGTAAAAAATAACGTGGAATTGGTCACTAAAGTTCAGGGAATGGTATTGCGCCACTATCGACAGGAGACTGGCCATGAAATCGTATCTCTACGCTAAAGATCGCCTCATGCTGATGATCCTGAGCTGGCTTAACGCCGACGAGACGCTCCCGTCTCGCCACGATTATCATCAGGCCGAGGCCCTGCTCTGCACGCTGCATATTCCCTATGTGCTGAAGCCCGACCTGGAACAGCTAAGGGCTACGCTGCAGCCGTTACTCACCACCGCCGGGCCGCAGGTCGGTGAGGTTAACGCATTTATAAGCGCCTTGCTGACGCTGTATACCCGACTCACCGAATATACCGCCGTTGAGCACTACCTGCTCTCCCGGCACCTCTGAGTGACATGCCGCCAGGGCAGGAAGACGCCGCGCACCTCCTGCCCGTAAGGCATTACCTTGGGTTAGCAGGCGGCTCGCCGCGCCGTGAGACGTAATTCCGATAGTCCTCGCCAACATAAATCTGCCGTGGCCGGTAGATGGTCAGCGGCGCCTGGTGCATCTCGTTCCAGTGCGCCACCCAGCCGACCGTCCGTCCGACGGCGGTGACCACCGCAAACATCGACGAAGGCAGATTCATCGCCTTGAGGATCACCGCGGTATAAAAATCCACGCTCGGCGACAGGCCATTTTCCACAAAGTAGGGGTCGGTCAGCGCCACGTCCTCAAGGGCCATCGCCACCTGCAGCAGACGGTCGGACATTCCTACCTCCGCCAGTACCCGATGGCTGGTTTCACGCAGGATATCGGCGCGCGGGTCGCGGTGACGGTAGCGTGAGTTGCCAAAACCGAGGCGGCGAAATGCCTGCGGGTCGCGTTTTGCCTGGCGCAGAAACGCCGGAACCTGATCGACGCTTTCAATCTCTTCCAGCATCCGCATGCTCGACTCATTGGCGCCGCCGTGCATCGGTCCCCACAGCGACGCTAGCCCGGCGGCGACGCAGGCGAATAAGTTCGCCCCGGAGGAGCCCGCCGCGCGCACCGTGGTGGTGGAGGCGCACTGCCCGTGATCGGCATGCAGGACCAGGATCTGGTTCATCGCCTGCTCGATGACCGGATTGAGGACGTACTTCTCGGCCGGGATAGCAAACAGCATCTGCAGGAAATTGCCGGCATAGGAGAGATCGTTGCGCGGATACGCGGCGGGTTGTTCAATGGTGTACTTGTAGCTCATGGCGGCGATAGTGGGCATTTTCGACAGCAGCCGCGTGGCGGCCAGCGCCCGGTGCTCCGGATTTTCCACATCCAGGACATCATGATAGAACGCCGCCAGCGCCCCCACCAGGGCGCACATCAGCGCCATCGGGTGCGAATCGCGACGAAAGCCACTGCACATGCGGGCTATCTGCTCATGCACCAGGGTATGGCGGGTGATGGTTTCGCGAAACGTTTGATAGCTGGCCTCATCCGGCGCGTCGCCCCGCAGCATGATGTACGCCACCTCGAGAAAATCACACTGGCGGGCCAGCTGGTCCACCGGATAGCCGCGGTGCAGCAGCACGCTGTTTTCCGTATCGATCCACGAGATCGCCGACTGGCATCCGGCGGTGTTGGCGAAGCCGGGGTCGTAGCTGCAGAATCCGGACTGATTCAGCTCGCGTATGTCGACCCCCACGTGGCCCCGGCTTCCCGGCACCTGCGGCAGGGTGATGGGCGTCGGTTGCCCGGCAATAGAAAGCGTTAACGGTGTGGTGCTCATCCTGTCAGTTCCCCCAGCAGCTTATCAGCGACCTGAAGTCATTCTTCAGGCGGAAAGACCAACATAACCAATGTGATGCAGCTCATTCATTGATGTCATCACTATAACGCTGACAAAGAGGATATTTTGCTGGCCTTCCCGGGGAAACAGGCCGTCTTTCCCCACCCCACCGCTGGATAGCGGCACAAATCGCCAAGGATAAAGGCGATCAGCGCTGTCAAAATTTACGCTGAGTAAAGAAAGGATGAAGAGGAGCTACCATGAATTTTGTGCTGTCGATGACCCTCATCTGCATCGCTATCGCCTGGCTGATGATGAGCCTGCTGCCGGTATAGACGCAGCGCTAACCGCCACGCCAGTGGCCTGGATAACGCCTCATTCAATGGATTTCCGCCGTGGTCTTCGCCTCTGAAGTTTCAGCAGAGTCATACAAGAAGTACTGGTCGCATATCAGGCTGTTGCGGTTTCCCGGCGAGGGGTAGGCTAAAGGCCCACTGTTAAGGAGGTGATATGTCTGGACTGATCAACCCACATGCGGCCCCGGAAGAAGCAGCCTATGCGCTGATAATTGAGCTCGTTCGCGCCCAGCGCGTGCCGCAATATGAAGGCGATATTTCCGGCCTGCTGGCGATGTACGACGAAGCCGTTAACCATTTTAAAGAGAAAGAGACCAAGCGTTAGGCGTGGGCGTCGTTGTGCAGGGAAAGGGTGACGCCTGCGGGAGCCGCAGGCGTTGGCTGGATAACGGCTTGAGTTATCAGCTGCCGCGGTAGGTAGAGTATCCGTACTGACTGAGCAGCAGCGGGATATGCAGTTTTTGATTTTGCTTTGTGACATTGAAAATAACCGGAACCACCGGGAAGAACGTATTCATGTTTTGGCTTTTAAAATAGTCACCGGTTTTAAACGTCACTTTATACACCCCCGGCTCCATATTTTCCGCCTGCGGATAGAGCGATTTAATCCGCCCATCGGCATCCGTTTTGCCGGTGGCGATATGCTGCCAGCTCTCCCCTTGCTGCTTATCCAGCTCAATCTGCACCCCCGGCGAAGGGAGCCCGGTTTGCTGATTAAGAATGTGTACGCTGAGCGTGCCCTCTGGCGCCGCCAGCGCGCTGAAGCTGAGCAGGGAAATTACGGAGGCGATAACTAATTTCATAATCGTGACCTTTTGGGCAAGTGAAAGTGCCCTAACTATAGTCAGCGCGGCGGGGAAAAAAATTAAACTTTTTGTTATCAGATTGCGGTGATGGGGACTGTCTCCATACACAACACGCCGAACCGGTTTTGTCGTGAGAAGAGGAAGTGTCTTATGTGTGAGTAACCCCGTGCTCTGCGTAACAGGATACGGGACACTTAAACTGTCAGAGAGGGGAAATAGATTAGCTCGGGTCAAATATCACAAGGTTAAAGAATATATGCCGTGGCCTCTCCCCCCTCTAACAGAACAGTGCTCACTGAAAATGGCCTGCCGTATTCGAAATAATCATTTAATATTATTTAAACGACTATTCCAGTGGAAGTAATCACCTGGTGCAGATATTAATTATTATCATTGATTCTCTTGTCGCCACGCCTTCACCATCTCCTTTGTTACCTCTTTCTTGTAGCAAACGGGTGAATACCCACCCGCTTTGCTCCAGGCACTGCGGCCACCGCACGAGCTGCCGTTCCGCGCGGTATTGAAGGGACAGGCACAGGTGCCGGGGTAGGATGCGACAGAGTCATCAATAATTCTTTGCCTGACCTGATCATCGCTTAAGGCATTCGGTTTGGCGATAGAAATATCTGATGCAAAGACAAACACAACAGCGAATACGGAGATGGTGACGAATTTGATGTTCATTTGGATCTTTCCAGGTCGAAGATGAACATCGAGGGTATGCTTTCAAAAAGCATTGAATATTGATCTTTAGCAACTGTCATTCGCGCCAGCTTAAAATGCGATACCTAGCTCAGGTAGCATAAATTAAAGTTATGAAGAGTGTTAGCCTGTTTATTATTTGCCTGCAAACATTTTAATGCAGAAGAAATATTTTTCAGAAAATGAAATTAATCAATAAGGCGCCCAGATTACGGAAAATCGCTATCCAGGATAGTAACGTGTGAGACGCTAGCTCCATGAAAATGACGCCATTTTTGCCGCCAGCGACACAAAGACGACACAGAGAGGAAAATAGTCTGGATGAAGATTGGTATAACGTTTTGATTCAAAATGGCCCCTACAGGATTCAATATTAACACGTAAGAGACTGATTTAATTTAACTATACAGGTTATAAAAATCACACATACCCCCAAATGTACCCCCATATATTTTTCTATGGCCGAACAGTGACTATTTATCGCGCAATGTTGGGTGCCAGGAGCTTTCTGCTATACCGCTAATATTCACCCGTCCAAAACCGCTTCATAATTTACACACGGAAAATTTCTCTATATACATGCAAAATGTGTTGGTTCGGTTGGTTCAGTTGCCTCAAAACGTAAAGACCATTGTTTTATTTGATTATTTTTCAAAAAATTGAACCAACGCCACCCGATTTTGAACCAACATTTAGCTGAGTGAACCAACATTGCACCCAGTTTATGAGGTGAAACCGATGAAAATTTATCTTATGGACCTGAAACAGGTATCTGAAGCAACCGGGTTTGGGAAGACAGCTATCTACAAATGGATGGGCGAAGGTACTTTCCCTCATCCAGTGAAGATTGGGCGCAGTGTCCGCTGGCCATCTAATGAAATTGAGGCATGGATAAATGGCCATATAACTCGTCGAGATGAGTTATATCGATGAACTTAGTGCTTTCCAACAATAACCTCAGCGTTTGTTTCAATCAGCATCCGTTCAGATACCACCTTTTCGGTGGATACCAGAGTGGATACCTACCGCCTGGATACCGTCTCGCTCAGCTACTGAGCCGGTTCTACATACGGGATATTCCCGCATGTACCCTATCCATGAGTCTAAAGAGGAGATTTCTCCTCTTTTAGTCAGCACAGAATAACTGCGAGTGGATCTGTTCTGCATGATAACCAGCAGCCCTACATATGAGATTTTCTCACATCTACTCGAACAGGATTCTAAAGGGCAGATTTCTGACCTTTCTGATATAACGCCACCAGCGCCACACACCCAAGGTGAGGATGGATGAAGAAAACAGTCAGTTATGCGAAACCTCATCCGTATAACATCGTTATACAGTGGTATACTGTATAGACCGAAAATACTGATATGGCGGCCCCTCATGAGCAAATCCAATCTGGTAGCATTCCGCGTTCCGGCTGAATTGCATGGCGCATTTAATCAGGCTGTAGCGGCGGCGGGCGGTGACAAAACAGCGTGGCTGCTCGATGCCCTGCGCAGCAAACTGAACCAGCCGGAGAGCAACCCACAGCTGCGCATGCTTGAGCTGGTGGAGCGAATGGAAGTGGCGGCTGCTGCGCTGGCGGGTGGTAAGCAGGGGATCCCGCCGACCCTGTACAATGAAGCGGCTGTAATCGGGATTGTTGCTGACACTATCAGGGAAGGGTTCGACAATGGCCGCATTATCGCTGAGCGGCTCAATGAGGCCGGTTATCAGACTAAAGCGGGCAAGGCGTGGGATAAAGACATTTACAGCGCCTGGAAGCGTCAGGGGCGCAATGCTGAGAAGTTATCGGCGGCGCTGTAATGTTATCTGCGCGGCGCGGTGGGCTTCTTCCACTGGTAGGCTGGCGCTACCATCCTGCGGCGGTGGCTTTCTTTGGCCTGTAGCACCTGCGCCACGCCGTTTCGAATGGTGTAGCGGGCGTGGTTATCAAGTGTTTCACCGCTCTGCCTGGCTATCTCTTGTATGGCTAACTCCTGTATGGCTAACTCCTGTATGGCTAACTCCAGTGTTATGCGGTCTAACATCGTTGTCGCTCCTGATATGGCAGGTAACCGGCTGTTTTTAGTTAATTCCGGCTCAGAGCCGGAATTAACCTTGCCCTAATCGTGCCGTGCTCATGGGGTAAGCGTTAGGGCAATCTTAGCGTGCTCATGGTGTAGCCTTTTTCGATGCCCGTTCAAATGACCGAATTGACGCCTCAGCTCTGCGCATTACGCTGGCGAACCCTTTAGCATCCCTCGGTTCTTTCAACCGCCAGTAAGCTGATTCAGTCTTTAGCAGTCGAGAGCGCTTTTGCTCGAAGGTATCCCATCTCATGCCGGCAGGCTTCGGAAACTTGAGCGGGCTATTTAGCAGGCTGCCCGCGGGCGGGTAATCATCCCCCCATAGATCATGCCTCTGCTTCCACACACTCCGCCGTAAGCGAGCGACCTCATCTTCACTCTGGCTGGCATAGTGAAGGCTCCAGCATTTACGACACCCTACGTCCTTCCGGCCAATGAATAATTTCGCAACCCGGCCACCACAATGCGGGCAAATGTACCATCGCCGGTAACCAAACCCTGCCCGGGTAATCGTGATGCCAATAACCCGCGTTACCCCGTTGATTGTCGCGCTGTAGCCGCCAGAAACCAGAGAGAAGTACACCCTTCCGCTCTCGGTATCACAAAAGATCTGTGTTTTCGGGCTCGAATCCACCAGCTTTCTTTGCATATCTGTCAGAAATTGGAGGTTAATTCGTGGTAGCGCAGAGGTGTAAACCCGCGTCTGCTCTCTCATTGGCTCAGATCTCCGCTAAAAAATCCGCAAATGAATACGAAATAATATGAGTTCTGCACAATTGGTTACTGAGGATACGGCCTAATAATCGCTGCTGTAACCTTAATAATTGTTAACCACTCATGGGGTAAGCGGTTTCGTTTTCTCCGCAATCAGCGTTTTGATAATTCTCGCAGGAAAGCTGCCTCCATCTGCGTTTTTGCATCAGCAACACCATGCTGCAAAAACTCCTTCCTGGCCCTGGGGAGGGTGAACTTCTGCGGGATATTCGGATCTGCGACATAGATTGCGTAATTCGCTGAATATCCGATGCGGCCAGTGATGCGCGTTCCGTTGGTGATAACCTCTTTAAACTGCGAGTTAATCAGGGTGCTGGTATCAACTGGCGTATAGATTGCTGCTACGAGCCCACCTTCATGCAAGGCGGCTGTCATTGCACGCGGTAAGCGCCGCCCGGTGATGTCCCTCACCAGCGCATTGATGTTGCGCCGAATATTGTTCATGCCCCTGCCTGTAATGCCCATATTCGCTACCCCGATTATCGCTCTTCGCTATAATTAAGCCTAATCATTGACTTACATCGCCACGCGCAGAACACACTTAAACAAGTACGCACTGAAAAAACCTTCTTTTTGCTGCGTACCTTTCTGCGTACTGCGTACCATCAGCGCGAACTTTACTGCGTATTGTCACCCTGGCTGGTGGCCTGCCGCTTTCTCTCCAGCCAGCGGCGGAATCCCTCTAATTGCCGGGCCTTACCCTCTGGCGTCTTTGCGCCGGTGCTCATGCCACCGTGTAACTTGCAGCGCCCAGAAGCGTAGAGCGCCGTCATTTTGCACGGTGTCCCTTTCCTCGTCGTCGCTCCGCACGTCATATCCCTGCAGGCGTCCGGGAAAGGTGTTCCGGCGCCGATATCATCAGCCCACGCACGGTATAGTTTTCGCTTTTCGTCGTTAGTCACGGGATCGCCTTTCGATGTCAACTTTTGTCACCCTCTCATGGGGTAGGTTGTTTACTGGCTGCGTTCACGCGAAAAAAGCTCTTATTTCCGACGGGTGAAAATGCTCTTAAACTGGCAGTCCTGTAAAGCATGGGGAGAGGGTTTACCTCCCCCCTTAGACCACATTAAAAGGCGCCCCTTGCCTGCCGTCTAAGCCCGTGCGCATCTGCGATCGCTGTGGACATTGGGCCGCCTGTATCCACGTCATTGAGAAATCCAGTAACTGTTACCACGTCACCTTGCTGGAAAGCGTCAGTGCCAGTGATGTTGTGCTGGCTGCCGGTTGTCTGATCTATCAGCTGGATATTTACCTGTATCGGCCGCTTAGAGTTCTCTCCCGATTGGCTGGATGATGCTGATGAAGTTGGTAGGTATTCTTTACCCGTAGACGCCTTCTGGATCGTCGGAGAACTACCGGTAACATCCTTATTGCTGAACACTCGGCCTCGGTCACCAGGAATCATAATTAACCCGTTCTTGGTCTGCAGGAGTTCAGGCATATTCCCTTCGCCAACCTGGTACGCGCCACCAGCACCTACCGTTCCGCCATTTTTTCGTTTGCCGGCCAGAGCGGCACCGATGGCGAACGCTGCTACCATGCCGGCTATACCGGCGATAGCTGCGCCACCGAATGTAGCGATAGAGGCTGCGGCTGCGGCAGGAGCCCACGCGGCAGCGGTTTGCGCACCGGCCTGTTGTGATGAGTTAGATGTCATCTTATCGGCTATCATCGCCATCGCAGCATTTTTCAGGTATTGAATGCCAACTTCAACCAGAGCCTGAATGACGCTATTAAGAATGGCGTTACCCAGATTCTTGAAAGCCTCTGTGGCGCTTTGCGTACCGTTGATTAATCCCGTCATCGAACTGGCGGCCTGGCTGGCAAAACCATCAACTGCCGCCGCCATAAGTTCGTTAGTTGTGCTTTGGTTGCGGAATATCTCCCATTGAGCCTCAATTCGCTGTTTTTCATAGGTATTGTTTGCAGCGTTCCTGAGAGCTAAAGCTTCCTGTTCAGTGATTGTCTTTTGCTGTTCAAACTGCTGAATAAGCTCAAGTTCCTGAGCATGCTGGTTAGCGAGGCGCTGTACTGGATCTACCTCGCCGGCTGCCTGTTGCTGTGGCGTAACGACCTGCTGCGCACGAATTTTGGCTAGGTTGACCTGGTGCTGCTGTTCCATCAACTCCGATTGCTGGTTATAGGTCTTCTGATCAATCATCTGGCCATCGAGCTGGCGTTTAAGTTGATCTCTGCCGTCAGAATAGGCTTTATTTTCCTTCCTGAGCGGGTCATTGCTGATCGCATCATTAAGGTCTTTCTGTCGCTGCTGAGCGTCAAATAACTGCCCGGCCAACTCACGCACTCTTTCCTTCTGTGCATCGGTAGCCTTAGCTCCGAGAGCGGCCACGGCATTAAACTGTGCGGCCTCTCTGGTGTTCTCGTCATAGCGCATTGTCAAAACGGCAATCTGCCGCTGCAGGTTGTCGATTGAATCGTCGCCGCGAGCAAAGGCATTCTTCGCAGGCTTATCCTGCTTTTTCTTGGCTTCGGCAATTTGCTTATCCAGAACAGCAGCAGCATCAGCATATTTCTTATCGTCAATCAGCCCTTTGGCCTTGTCTTTGCTTAGCTGTTCACGCTGCTGGGTGAGCTTATCGACGACTGTTTGACCAGATTTAATGATCGAATTGGCGTTGTTCTCTGCAGTTTTCTTTTCGAGATTGGTGATATATGCGGGCTTCTCCCCTTTAGACGGCGTGTAAACACTTTTTGAGTCTTTGCTTGCCTGTCGTGCCATTAGGATCAATGCACGTTCCGCCTTAAGCCTATCAACCGTTTGCTCTGTTTGTTTTACTCCCCAGCCCAAGCCCGCCTTTCTCGCCTTAGCTAAATCAGACTCAGCCACAGCAAGTTGCTCAGTATTTTGCTCAAGCTTTTGAGTTAGCATCACAGCGTCTGGAGCGTTTCCGGTTGCTACGCTGATACTTAGCGCGGCGCCGTCTAATAACTTCGCCAAGTAGCGTGAAGCCCCAATAGCATCATCTATTTTTGAAACTGCCACACCAAACTGAGTAACCAACGCGTTGGTAGCCTGCGTGACGGTACGAGGCATTTTTTCAAACTGCTGGTTAATTTCATCCGACCGTCTTTCGATCGCCGCAAGCACTTCACCAATATCTAACTTGCCGGCCAGCATCAATTGTCGAAGCTCGTTAAACGGAATTCCCATGCCGTCGGCAATCTGTCGAGCCAACTCAGGCATTTGTTCCAGTACCGAGTTAAACTCTTCCGCCTGAATTCTTCCTGACGCTACCGATTGCATAAATTGCCTGAGAGCGTTAGCCATTTCCTGAGCCGATGAGCCACCGATAGTGCCAATCTTTTGCAGCGTCATCACGAGCCGGTTAACATCGCTGTTAGTAGCACCTACGGTTTTCAGTGTGGCGGTGAGTTGCTGCCAGAGGTTGACGGTATCCCCAAGGCTGGCCCCGGTTGTCGAAGCAATACTCACAAGCTGCTGAAAGCTCCGCGCCCCTTCCTCTGAACTAGAGGATAAACGCGTTACTCGCGCCTGAAGTAGCGTGAATTCCTCAGAAAGCTGCTGGAGCTTTATCAGCGCCTGAATTGATATGTATCCTTTCACGGCCACAGCAAGGCGCGAAAACCCTCCACCCAAGTTATCCAGGCTTTTATCTAGCTTGTCAGCAGAGTTAGCTGTCTTTTTGACTGAGTTTTCAATTTGCTTTAAAGCTGTATCTGCACTCGCCTGACCAGCCAGCAGTTTGGCCGCATCGGCTTCAATCTCAATGGTGTATTTGCCAAAATCAGTTGTCATGAGCGCCTCAGTGTAGGGTTCTTACTTTGTTTTTTTTCAGAGCGTTGGTGTTCAGAAGATTTATGACTAATCGACCATGTTCGGTAAGGCGATATTCAGGGCCATCAAATGATATAAAATTCATTAACATGCGATAGGCTTCTCGTTCAAATGTCGCGCCATATTCATCTTTAGCGGCATATATTGTGTTATCGACAAGCCCCGCGGCGAGCAGGTGTTTTTCAACGTTGCCACTTACACCGCCAATGCTAATAATGTTGGAGCCAGTTTCCCGGCGCAGATCGCGAATATAGGTTTCGGCAATAACTTCAGCCAATCTCTGTAGTTGCTCCATCACCCACCCCGCTTAACGGATTCAAGGCCCTTAGCGACCAATGCGCGGGCAATAGCGTTTACCGTTGGTGCTACACCAATCGGAGAACGCTTGCGCTCCTCTTCCTGAATTTCACGAATGGACTGAAGATGCTCCCGGCAAAGTGCTACCGTGATTTGTGATCGGTTCATCTGCTTACCCCTGATATTTATACAGTCAATTTATATTGTAGTTTATGCAACATAAATGGCAAGCATTGCGTTTTATGAAACATAAAGGTACAAAAAAACCCGCCGAAGCGGGGTTCTATTTCTGGATGATTAATACTTATGGTAGGTCTTTTCCGCAAAATCGGCACAATATTGCTTCTTTTTTTATTGTTTCTGCGCAATACGGGCATTTTTTAGTATCGCCTACTGAACCAGCGCCAGCAGATTCCACACCAAGCACCTGTGGTTCGAGCTTTACCACTCCTGGGTTTGTGAAGGACCAGACAAGCGCGGCTATCCAACCCAAGAAGCTCCAGCCCAGGACAATATTTAGCACCCATATTGCCGTAGCGTTTTTATGCTCCCTTGAACTGGCTATAACGCCGGGAAGAACATAAATGATCATAGCGAATATCAAAACAATGATGTGCCATACAGACATCAACTTATCCCCAAAAGTAAATAAAGTATTATCGTAACATCGAAGAAGACTAATCCAATACAGCCACTTTCATCGACTTGTTTTTAACATGAACGCCTCGCAGTTTGGCTGAGCAATCCCCATGCGACGCCGGGTCTCCCCGACTGCTTTGTGAAGGCCGCCGAAATCTTCCGCGCGGGCTGGTGGGTGTTTACCACAGCTCGTTCTCAACGACAATTTTCGAGCGCTATCAGTCCTTATAGGCAGAACACATCAAGCTTGCCTATCTATAGGCAGAACACATCATTTCTGCCATACATAGTCAGAACACACCATTTCTGCCTATAAATAAAATATGGGCATTTTCATGGGGCAGTATGATTCTACGTGAAACGCTCAAACTGCCACGCACCTAACATCAAAAGCAAAAACCTCTCCGAAGTGAGGTTATCTTTGTGCTTAATCGGCCCACCCTGTCTTTGTATTAATGGCCGATTCAGCCATCGTATACTTCGCCACAACATCATCCTTAAACAGGATCGTCAACTCTTTCTTAGTTCCATTAGTTCCGTTATGGAAAAGCCCGTAGAACGGAATGAATGAGGTGCCATTAACTTTCACTTTAGCGAAGGAGTACTTCCAGATTTCATTTCCGCCGTCGGTATAAGACACGTTATCAGGCGATCCGAAGGTGTTCTTGACCTCTGCCTTGGTGGTTTTCCCTTCCTGTAATTTTGACTGTACGCTTGTTTCAGTTTCTTTGCTGAGTTGCTGGTTTCCAGAGGAAGCACAGCCTGCCAGAGTTAAAGCAATCGCTGATGCGACTAAAATTTTCTTCATTTCCTTGATCATCCCTTTTTGAGTTATTCGGACTAATCCTATCAGGAATGCGAGTGAACGACAAAACCACCTGATCGTTTATCAGGATGTTCGGCGATGCGCTTTCAGGGTAGTTTGAATGGTAAACCAGAAACAAGGAATCAACATGGATAAGTTTGACCGCAACATCCAACGGGAGCTACTCCAGCACCTCTGCGACATTTACCCGGATTCTGCCGATAGTAGTTTCTCAAAGGCGTTTTCCGAAAAATTTGGAGGTATGAATACCTTTACTGCCAACATACTTTATCTTGCTGGTCACGGACTCATTGAGGTAAAACTGAGCAATGAAATAGGTAGACGACTTCCCTACGTAATAGACTCTTTCACGAAAATCACGAGCAAAGGTATAGATTTTATTCGCGACGACGGCGGTTTGGGCGCCATCCTAAACGTCCAGACCATCAAGTTTCATCGTGATGCTGTTGTCGTCCTCGAAGACCTCATCGCGATTTCAAACATGAACGATGAGCAGAAGGAAAAGGCCAAATCAACTCTCAGCAAAATGTCGACGGAAGCACTTAAAACAGTGGTACAAGCCGCGACGACAGCAGGATTATCAGCACTACTTGGGAAGTGAGCAGGAACCATAAAGCAAAAACCCGCCGGATGGCGGGTTAAAGTTCAAGTTTATGTTAAATTTCGAGTTGCTGTGCCGGGTAAGAGTTTAAAATCCAACACTCCTGGTGCACATAATTTACACTTAACAAACTAAAGTACTTAGACCGAGCAGCCATAAATATTAATTGATTCTGAGCATCGGTCTGCGGATTACCCGTTCTTATGCTGGCATTATGGGCAGCCTGTTTATGAATAACATGTGCATCAACCATGTCTCCAAAGCTATTAGTTTTAGACTGTTTGTTGTGCCTATTGGAACCGACGCCAGCATATTTGTACGAGTCCATTATAGTATTGTGCCCATCGCCATCAATATCGTGTGGTTCCGAAATCCACCGAAACACATGCAAGAGAAACAGGTTTGCAACCCACAGAAGATTACCATTTGGAAACTGCTCTTGAGTTGGCGAGCTTAGGCTTTCATGCAAGTTTGTCGCACCAATTAGAATAATATCAGGAGAATGGCGGTCATTACCTCTTCCACGTCCGGCATTAACATAGTTGAAAACACCTGCGTAACATTGACCAAGATAAACGACAACCTTATCCAGATTAGGTGCTGCCTTTAATGCATTTATAAGCATATAAGGCGTAATTGGTACAGCGGCATCAATCCCTCTCTCGCTGCCATGGCCAGTAACAAACATAACAAGATTTTCGTAAACGTTAGCTTGCAAATCGGAAAAAAAATCATCAGTACGGGATATGGCATACTGATTTTGTGTAGCTATAGAAAAAAGGTTGATTATGTTTTGGCGGTTCTGTCCATCCACATATATGAATATATCAGCTGAAGAAATCCCGGCCTTTTCAAGGCACATCAAACCATAAACTAAGTCTTGGATGTGCCTATCTTCAGGATCATGTTCAGAAGTAGAAAGAAACAAAACCCATTTTGTTCTGCTTAGTATCAAACTCACGTTTCAGCCCACTTAAGAGGCTGAGTCGAATAGACTCAGCTGAACTCATTATCTTGCGGCGAATTGATTACTTAATGAGATTGGTTTCGGAAGGTCGTCGAAATAAACAAACTCATTCATCTCTATGTTTTCTAATGGAAAATCAGTCAGCAACTCTCCTTTTCCTCCAAGTGCGAAGATATCTTTCTCTACCTTCAAGAAAAAGCATACTCGCGCATCATTAGCATTCGCTTTAAAGAGAAACCATAGACCGGCATTGACGCATTCCTTGACAGAGATATCAATCCCTGGCAATTCCGCTGAACATATGCTAGTGAATTTCATAAATTTTTTCTCTTTGTTGGTACTGTTCAAGTTTAAAAACGCAATTTGGGCAAATGTAAAGTTCCTGCTATTGGGTGAGTGTATTACCTGAAAGGTAATCCTTCAACTCTTGGTTGAAGCTAACACCATCAAAATGGCCTTAGAAATCGCCTAAAAACACCCAAAATCGCCGTATACCAGGATGCGTCTTAAATCATTGCCTCTTGTAGAGCTTCTGGCTTCGTTTTAGAGGGCATCAAAACCTTCGTCATTTTGTGCGGCGTGAGGCGATGATCACGTACAGTACCGTTCCGGCGCTGAGTACACTGTCCGCAATGACCTGATAACCTTGCTGTGTACCGCCATCCTGGCCCGTCCACTGATTGATCTGCATATTGCCCGCCACACTCACGAGATCACCTTTCTGGTGTTTGGCCAGCGCATCGGCCTGCTTCCCAAAGGCAATGACGCCCAGCCAGAAGGTAGCCTGCCCATCCGCTGCGGCATTGCACGACAGCGATACCGCCAGCCGGGCCATAGCCATGCTCGTACCTTTTCCCGTTGTCCGGGTCTCAGGGTCGGCCACCAGCCGCCCGTATGCTGAAATTTGTGCTGTCATGCTCACCTCTCTCGGCCAGTCTCTGTTTTTTTCTGATAATAAACAGAAATAGTGTTGGTTCAGTTGGTTCACTGCCCGCCAGCCCGCGCCGTTACTGGGTTTTCCTGAACCAACTTCAGCAATTTTGCGTTGGTTCAGCGGGGCATTCTGTTGGTTCACCGCCTGCCAGGGAAAAAACTCTACGCGCAGGCGTTGGTTCAAAACAGGCATTTGTTGGTTCAGTGTTGGTTCAGATTCATAATTAAAATGCTTATAAAACAGTAACCTTTAATTACTGAACCAACTGAACTGACTGAACCAACACCTTTTACTCGTATGTGAGAAATACTATTCCTCTGGCTGGTTGTAGTCCTCCGGCAGGTAGTTGAGGACGTAAACGTTGATCTGCCTCCCCTGGATACGTGGAGACTTGCGCTGATATCCGCGTCCGCTGCTCGGCGGCGTCAGCATTCCCGCTCTTTTCAGTACTTCGGCAAACTGCTTGTGATTAAAGCCCGCGGCGATTTCCTTCTCGAACGTTGCCGGGAACGTATAGAACGATATCGGGCTCTCGTCGTGTTCCCCCTGGCGCCGCCGGTAGCCGGCTAGTTCTTTTATTGGCAGGTCGGCCGGGCTGTAAGGAAACGGCGCAAACCGGCTCAGGCCGTAGGCGTTAAGAAACGCCTCCGTTTGCTCGATGATCTGCTGATGCTCTTTGTTGCCGGTGCCGAACTCCCGCAGCCAGGCGTTATAGCTGTGCTGTACCGCATCCCGGCAGGTCTGTGCATCCCAGCCGGTGATGCCGGCGCTCAGCAGCAACGCCGCCTCCAGAATAGCGAACCTGGCGGCTACGCGATGTACTTGCTCGCCGTAGTCTGCAGGTATCAGGCTGCGCCAGCGGGCCTCACACCCCCGGACAGCTTCTGTAGCCTGCTGCTGGTGGTCGGCCAGCCACTTAATCCACTGCCGCCCAGCGGCGCCGTGGTGGTGCTGGTATGCCTCCTTCAGCGCATCCGCGTGCTGCTTGCCGTTCTGGTGCTCGTGAAAGTGAACCGCCTTACTCAGCGGGATATTCAGCAGCCGCACCAGCTGCCCGGCTTTGGTCCTGCGTCCGGCGCCCGCGATGAAGGTTTCCAAATCCATCTCGCCGGTGCTGATTGCCACGGTGTGCCAGCGCTTTAAGTCCCGGTTGCCGCCCTCCTTCGCACCCTGCAGCTTCCCAACCCCGTTAAAAAGCGCATAGGCAGACTGCGACACGCTTACCGGGTCGGATCCCTGGCCGACCTCATCCAGCGGCATCAGGCCGTCATTGTGTGCGGCGGCTTCGTTCGCCAGCCCCAGCGCCGTGCCGTACCACGTCAGGCGCAGTAAATCCGGGTTGCCATACAGGCTGCTGGCCACGTTCGCCGTGGTGGTCTTGCCCGCGCTCGACTGCTCATAGAAGTGGATCCCGAAGCCATCGGCGCCCGCCAGGCCAATCAGCGGCGCCGCCAGCGCTGCGGCGGTCGCAGTCATCATGGAGTAGTTACCGGCTACCAGGTGCGCCACGCTGCCGCGCCAGTCCTCAGCGGTGCCTTTGACGGTGTAGCCGGCCGCCGCCGAGCTGCGGCCGTTGAACAGCACCGGATGTTCCGGCGTTCCGATAACCTCGCCGTCCGGCATGATGTATGCCCCGCACTGCCAGCCCGTCGCGTGGGCAACGCGCCACAGCTCCCGCGCGCCGCTGCGCTGTAGCCAGTCGGCAAGGATCGCGCGCAGGCTGCTTTTGGTGGTGACGTTAATCCCGCCCGCCTTCAGGGTGCGCCAGCCTTCACGCTCGCCAATATCAGCCAGGGGGATTGCGGCCGTCGTGAGAGCGCTGACCCCGAATGCCTGCCAGCGGATAATCAGGTACTGGTCTTTATCATCCCGCCCGGTACCTACCACCTCCAGCGGAGAACATAACCACGCCTCCTGGTTGATAACCTCGCCGCTGTCCTTATCCACTTTCGGCGTAACCCAGAAAACGCCGTCTGCGCGGCTCTCAACGTGCGGCTTCAGCGGATCTTTCTCTGGCTGGCCGGATTTACCGCCCTCAATGGCCTGTAACTGCGGTTTCACGCTTTCCCCCTGCGGTTGATACATCGAATCGTTAAAGGCTGCTGTAGCGGCTTCCAGCCCGTTCTGTTGGTGGTAATCGTTCCAGTCGGTTTTGTTGTCGGTCGGGGGCAGCGATACCCAGCCAGCCACGGATAAGGCGGCTTTTTCTGCGGCGTCTTTGCCCGTATTGGTGCCCCCACTTTCGGGGCCTCCTTGCTGGTGGTCGTTATCAGCGGCGATGATGATTTGTGCCTGTGGGTACTTCCGGCGCATGACTTCGGCGACGGGCAGCAGGTTGCCCGCGTCGATTGCTGCCACTGTCAGCGCGTCTGTGCGAATTAAGTGACACGTTAGAGCGGTAGCCAGCCCCTCGGCAATCACGACGCTTTGAGGCCGTTCCAGCGCGTTTACGGCGTAATATGCCCCGCGCTTTGCCGATCCCTTAATGAGTCGCTTTTCTCCCTGCGGGGTGATGGTCTGCGCGGCTGTGACTGCGCCGGATTCATCCACCAGCTCCAGCAATAACGAACCATCGGGCATAAGCGGGTATTTAAACCCGGTCAGCCCTTTTGATTGCAGGTACTCAGATTCTCCCTGTATGGATCTCAGGCGCATTCCGGTATACAGACGGGCAAACGTAGCCCTTCGCTGATCTGCGTCCTCTGCTGCCTGTTTCTGGCGCTCCTGCTCACGCTGCTGGCGGTCTGCGGCTAACTGCCTCTGTCTCTGGCTGGCAGCGTCTGGTGCTGATTCTGCGGCCCGGTAATCAATACCCAGCACATCAGCGGCAAGCTGTGCCGCCTCCGTGGTGTCGCAGTTGTTCACCTTCTTAATCAGGTCTAAGCCATCGCCCGCGCCGCACTGGTTGCAGATAAAGCTGCCGCGCCCGTTGTCGTCGAATCTGAAACGGTCTTTCCCACCACATGCAGGGCAGGGGGCATGGCGGCGCGATGAATCAGGAACGTCGATAGACAATCCGGCCAGCACATAAGGCCATCGCCCTGCTGCGGCGCTGGTCACTTCGCGGATAAGGTCGATATTACGCATTCGTGTTACCTCCCTCAGTGCGCCGCTGGCATTTCAGGCAAGCCGTTTTCATTCAGATCGGCAATGAATCCATCGTGTAGCTCTGCCAGCGTTTCACGCCCGAACGGGGTCAATTCCCCGCGCTCCGTGTCGATCATGGCCTGATAAAAAACAATGGCGTTCGCTGTTCCCTGCTCAATGCCGTAGCGCTCAATCATTGCGCCCTCCATGTTGTTAGCCATCGCCAGACGTTCCGCGAACGGGTAAACCACAATCCCCGCCGTGCCATTTGAATAAAACGTCACCAGCGACGATTTGCCGTCATCCTCCGTGATGGTGGTTGTGCCGTTTTCGCGCTTCATCTCAGAAATGAACGTCGCAGCAATCAGCCAGCGCCACATAGTGACGTTATGCTGCGCGGTAAAGTCGAACCAGCCACGCGCCCCGCCATCAGCAACGGCAAAATGTATGGCGTATCCGATATCTGGCTTGTCGTCGTACTCTCCGGCGTCAAGGCCGTTCACGGCGCTCTCGTAGCTGATAAGAGCAACCAGCTCAAATCCCCCGGCATCATTGCGGGTCATGATATTGACGCCGTGCGGTGTGGCTTCGGCGCGTAATACGTCGTCATTTCCCGGTGTGAATTTCTCTACGTTGCTCATGCTTTGCCGTCCAGACTCAAATCCATATCAACTAACTCGCCTTCTACTGAATCCATCAGCTCGGGGATACCATCCAGAAGGGTAATGACTGCGCCAATAAGATGATCCGTGCCGCTATCTTTTTTAATCGGTGCTTCAAGCCAAAGAGAAAGAACTTGCTGCGCTTGCTTGATACGGCAGGCTGAATCAATCAGGGATAACTTGCTCATGCGCTGCCCTCCCGATACTCGCGCATCTTCGTTAGTTCATCAGCCAGGCGATTAACTTTGCGCTCGGTTCTAATGGTTGCGCATCTCAATTCGGTGATTAATGTCGCAAGTCTGGCACCATAAAGCGGATTGGCGGCACGTAATGGCCCGTCCAGATAAAGATTCCATAACTCAAGCAATTCACTGGCATAGCGCACCGCTGCCGTTGCGTCACCTGTCGGGATTGTTTCTGGTTCAATTACGGCGACTGTATTCATGCGCTGCCCTCCGCATCAATTCTGGCCATATCGACAATCGTCAGGACTTTACTCAGCCAGCAATACACGAATTCGGCCTGTTCATCGTTTAGTTGAGTGGCTAAATCAGTCATAACGTGAGCCAGCCCATTGCGGGCGCGGGTCATGCGTTCCGCGGTACGCTCTGCCAGCGTAAAATCTTCCGGATAAGGTTGCACACGGGATAGCATTGCCTCGGCCTCTTGCTCGGCAGGATGGCGGTATATAGCGTTTATATTCATTTGGCTGACCTCACCTTTGATTCCTTCCCGCAGTCAGAACGACATACACCCGCGTTCGCTGCGGTATCGTTCAGCGCCAGCACCACCTCACCAACCGTACCCAGCATTGCGCCTATTTTGCGCATGTCTCCCTTTGCGGTTTCCTCGGTGTAGTTGCCATTGTCCGTAGCCCAGAACATCAGGCTGCCAATGGCACTAATGCCGAGCATCAAATCACTCACGCCCTCGTCTTTGCGGTTCTGAATGCTTTCCAGCTCATCAGCGGTGACGCCTTTGCCGAACTCGTGGCGAACTAAATCGTTATACAGGCTCATGCAGCCACCTCCCGAACGCGGGTAATGCGCACATGGCTGAGACCTTCACGCTGCGCCTGAAGCACTGCGTGGGCCGTTGCTGTTTTGGTGTCGCTGGATATGAGCTGATAGCCGATACCAACCGTTAAACCGCGCTTATTGACGGCGTAGCCGGTGATGCGGAAATAGTTACGCATGAGCCACCTCCAGACGGATGCGACCAGCGAAAAAGCAGACGTGATCCCGAACCAGAGAACGGCGGGCTTCACGCTCAGAAGGTGCGGCGATATGGTGAATTTTTGCGGTAATTGTCGGCATATCGCGGCGAACAGCGGCGATAATCCAGATAAATTGCGGAATTTGGGTGAGGGTAGTAGCCATGCGGCAGCCTCCATTCGATAGCGGGTAACGCTACCACCGGAAACGCCAATTTCACTGGTGGTAGCCCAAGCAGGGTTGGCGTAACCGGCTCGAATGGATACCGGCGCTTCCGAAGAAGCCCCTGCCTGAGCCACCATTGCTCTTGCGAGGCGCTGGATTATATCCCAACGCTCAAAAAAAGGGTGAGTCAGACTAACGGCACAAAAAAAGACGCTAGGCGCGTCATGTGTCGCCATTCGAATTACCAGGACGCCAATCCCGGCACCAGATTTTGCTGGTGCGCTATAACCATAGACCGGGATACCGTCAGTCCGCAAGCCCTTTTTGTCACGGTGCGGCAATTTATAGCTGGCGGTGTGATGGGCCCCGCATCCACCGCCGGCGCCGGACACGCTATCTTCCAGATAGTCAGTTTCCGAACGCTTACCCGCGCGCGTACTTGTCTCGAAATACACTTCAACAAAGCCACTATCAGTGGCCCACAGAATGACAGGTTTTGACGGGTTCCCGCTGTGGCGCACCACCCGCAGAGCATTAACTTTTACAAACATCAGGCCAGCCAGAGAGAGGCTTTTACGCCGGGCGGCGGTAATCATTGCTTTACCTCCGTGTACTCCTTCATGAAGCGCTCAATGGGCTGTACGCATGGGAACTTATAGCCCTCGCGATAGAACGTCACGCGGTTATGCGCTACAGCGGTCACGCTCACCATCTGGCCGTGAGCGTCGCGGTAGGAGTGATTTGGCAGCGGCGTGCTGGTGGACTTAACCATTAATGAACCTCCGGCAATCCAGGCTGATACTTACGCCATAGCTCGATTTCCTCAGCAGCAAGGCGGGCCTTCTCACCTTTACACGACTGCAGGTCTTTACCGCGCTTGCTGGCTTTCTTCGTGTAAATCTCTTTGCGGCGGGTATGGTCATTCAGGAATGCGAACGGCACACCGTAGGAGCCGGTTTTACGAATGGAAGGGATGACTTCGCGGAATACCCAGTTACTGAAGCGGTGGGCGAACGTACCGGGCGCGGAGGCTCTACGGCTGCGGGCGATCAGTTTATAGAAGCCAGATTCTGCGGCCATATTCCAGCTACGCGCCCCGCCGCGCTTACCCGAATGACCCTCAGTTAAAGTTAGGGTCATTACCTCGTCACAGTCCAAAGAGGAAACGGCACTGGTTGGATTGCTGATTTCCAACGCCTGGCAGACGTCAGATACAACGAACCACGGCTCACCGTAAACATTCACAATGCGCACGGTATACCCCTCAAATTTAATAACTGAAATATCGCTCTCTTCGGCTTGGAATATCTCTTTCTGGCTGGCTACAGGTTGAGGGGCGCCCTCAGAATTGAATCTGCTTTTTTCGATTTTCATTTTGTCGGCTCCGTTATGCGGCGATGAAGTTGTCCGGGTAGAGGTTCAGAATGTCGGTGATATCCTGCTCAGAAAGGCCGTAATAACCACCAGCAGCAGCATTGCTGTTTACCAGTTGAATAACTTTTAGAACGTCACCGCGCCCGGTAAAACGGTACCGGAGGTGTGAGCCGATACCGTCAGGGTTCTTTTCGTCGATACGTTCTAACTGAATATTAAGTCGACGCTCAATTTCACTAGCGTAGTTCCTGCCAGACGAAAGGCGGCAGTAACGCAGAATATCGTTTTCTGTCCATCCCTCAAAGCCGGTACGCAACATATAAACGCGGGCCCGATGCTTTTTTGGGGTACGCTTAGGTACTTGTACAGGGCTGGTGGTCGGCGTAATATCAGAGGTGCGAATATCTGAGTTAGCCGCCTGCTTTTCGGGGCGGTTTTTCTTTTTCATTACACTACCTCACCGCGAGATTCAGCGATACGCTGGTTCACCCAATCATTTATTTCACTTTCTACAAATGCGATTGCACGAGAACCAATTTTAACTGCCGCAGGAAATCGCTTCTCTTTAAGCAATTTATAGATCCACGCTTTGCTATAGCCAGTGCGGCGCTGTACTTCAGGGAGTCGAATTAGATTGTGAGACATGTTGACCTCGTAAAGTCTATAGTGGTTTACGAGATATATCGTGGCATATAAATGCCTATTTTTTTCACACCCTTATCCCTAATGGCAAGTAGTCATATTTTCACACTAAGGGTTAGGGTGTTTTGTCCAAGAGATGATGAAGAATCACCATGAGGGTTAAGAGTAAAAAGGTAATATTCGCCCTCAGGGTAAGCACAAAAAAGCCCTGATTGGGGTCAGGGCTGAGGGGTCAGGGCTGAGGGGTCAGGGCTGAGGGGTCAGTGTGATGGGGTCACCTCTGAATCGGGCAGGCCACTTTTTCAATAGCCTTAGCCAGAGCATCGGACATCGCATATTCACTTTTTAATTTTGCGACGAGGTACTCTGCTGATGGGATAGTAGAACGCACATTTTCATTGAAGGCTCCCCATTCAGCATTACGTAGTTTAATAGCGATATCTAATGGATCATCTGGCCTGAACTTCCCTAAAAAAATTGGCGAGCTTAACCTTAGATCTATCAATTCATCTTCCAACTCATCATTTTCAGCCATTAACCTTTTAATGGTCTGGGCACTATCCTCCGCTAAATCACGTTCGCCTGTTTTGGTTGATAGTTCAAAAGGCCAATTTATACCGTGCTTCTTTGCCCATTCAGTAACTTCATCTTTTAACAAAGTAACATCGACACGGTTAGATTCATTGTAACCGTAATCAATAACCTCATTTGTTGCCGATAAAACATTATGATCAACAGCATCCCACAACGATGCCGTAAAGCTACCAATGATTTCAGCTTCAGGAAGTTTATTTATAATATCTCTTGGTTTACAACCAGCCATAATATTTGCAACTTCAGTTAGTTGAATACCTATTCTTGTTTTATAAGGTTTTAGATATTCAGGTAACTCTTGGGAAAGCGCGTCCAATTTGAAGGATATCGCCTGCTCCAACTCCTTCACAATAAATGAATAATCCCAGTATTGTTTAGAAAACGCCATTTCATTGAAAGGGCTATCTTCAAAGGCAGTATCTGCTCCAACAATAACACCCTCTAACAATCCAGAAAGAAGAGGATCATTAGGGGACTGCCTAAAAGTAGCCATACCTATTTTTTGTCCGAAATAAGGAGGGTTTATACCTTGCTCCATAGGTATGCGGCCAAGAAGTATTTCAGCAGCGACAGACGCGTCGCAATTAAGTTTAAGGCTAAGAAATAATAATACATCAGCTAAGCACATGTACTTTTTAGACTGTGCTTCCAAATCTCTAATTAAATCTATGCCATTTATCTGACTCATGCGTCACCTCACGCCCCCTAGTATAAGCGGCTATGCCAGCCCGCAGAGGTGTGCGGGTTTTCGGGGATCAGCCTAGACATAGCCTATTCTTTGTTCGTCTACCTAAGTCTACTATCGTCTTTATGTACTGTCTATGCATACAGTCAGGCACGTTTTCCGAACGAGCCATGCACCACATTTTCACCGCTCTCAAGCGCCTGCATATAGTCGGCATACCACTGGAGCATTTCCCGCCGGCCGTCCAGATACTGAGCGTGGTTGTATGTCCCGCGGATTGAGTTCTTATCGACGTGGGCCAACTGCGTTTCAATCCAGGCGGTGTTATATCCCTGTTCATGGAGGATGGTACTCATAGTATGGCGGAAGCCGTGCCCGGTCGCTTTACCGTCATAACCGATTCGTTTAATCACCTGGTTAATGCTGGCCTCACTCATTGGCTTGCCGGCATCATTCCGTCCGGGGAAAACATACTTCCCTCGACCGGTAAGCTGGTGGATTTCTTCAAGCAGTTCGAAAACCTGAGTTGAGATAGGAACGAGATGTGGCCGCCGCATCTTCATTCTCTCTGCTGGGATATTCCAGATCCCTTTATCGAAGTCGATATCAACCCATTCAGAAGCACGGAGCTCAATTGTCCTGAGCCCAGTAAGCATAAGCAGACGGGTAGCATTTCGAGTCACCACGCTGCCGCTATAGTCGTTCAGAGCTCGCAGAAAGTCAGGTATTTGTTCAACCGATAAATGAGGGAAGTGTTTTTGCTTTGGTGCTTTCAGCGCACTGGCAAGATCAACCACAGGGTTATGCTCGGCCCTACCCGTAACGACAGCGTAGGTAAAGATCTGCCGGCAGGCCTGACGAGTTTTTTTGAGCTTATCAAGAACCCCCCTCTGTTCCATCTTGCGCAGAACGCCCAGCATGTCCACCGGCTTAATGTCTGTGATAGCCCGAGATCCGATATAAGGGAAAATGTCTTTCTTAAGGTATTCAAGGATGTCTTCTGCGTAACCAGCTGACCATGAAGGGAGCTTATGTTCATGCCATTCCCTCGCCATATGTTCAAAACTATTCGAGGCAGCCAATACCCTTGCCTGCTTTTCTTCCAGTTTCTCTTGCCCCGGATCCCCACCAGCAGAAAGTATTTTCTTTGCTTCCGATCGTTTCTGGCGAGCATCGGCCAGTGAAACATCAGGATATACCCCCAAAGCCAGTAACTTCTCTTTACCAGCGATGCGGTACTTCAGGCGCCAGTATCGCGAACCATTGGAGTTCACCAACAGGTAAAGACCACCGCCATCAGACAGCTTATAGGGTTTGTCCTTGGGCTTGGATGTGTCGACCTGGCGGGCTGTGAGCTTCATTTTGGGGGTATCTCATTTCATTGAACAGGAATCTACCCCCAAATGTACCCCCACATGAATGTGGATTTCAATAGACCATAGTAGACGTTGAGATAATGAGATATTGGCGAATGCCGCGTGTATGCTGGGTTGAGTAGACTTCAGGAGACGTTAAGAGAAGTGAGTATGGCACGCCCTACAGGATTCGAACCTGTGACCTACGGCTTAGAAGGCCGTTGCTCTATCCAGCTGAGCTAAGGGCGCCCTGAGAAGCGAGTGCTTCGCGGAGTGAAACGCCTGGAATTATACGGTCCACGTCGGTTGAGTCAATCCATTTTGCCAGGAAACTGCGGGGCTTATACGACGCTGGCGAAATATCCTCCGCCAACTGTACAAGAAGCATACCACCGGGGCTCTTACGCCAGTAAATCGACTGAGTGGCCAGGCGCAATACACCAATAACCATGCAATGAAAAGGGTCAAAAACCGGCTAAATTTGCCCCAGACAGGATAAAACATCAAACGAGGACTGACAGCGAGGCCGGCTTCTGACAAAATATCCTCATCCCCCTTTCGTAAAGATACAGATGGAATCCTCTCTCTGATGGCAGCAAAAATTATTGACGGTAAAACGATTGCGCAGCAGGTTCGCTCTGAGGTTGCGGAAAAAGTGAAGGCTCGCGTTGCGGCCGGAAAACGCGCCCCTGGGCTGGCCGTCGTGCTGGTCGGCAGCAACCCGGCCTCGCAGATTTATGTCGGCAGCAAGCGCAAAGCATGTGAAGAAGTGGGCTTCGTCTCCCGCTCTTACGATCTCCCGGAAACCACCAGCGAAGCCGAGCTGCTGGAGCTTATCGACACCCTGAATGCCGATAAGACCATCGACGGTATTCTGGTTCAGCTGCCCCTGCCGGCAGGGATCGATAACGTCAAAGTTCTCGAGCGCATCGCGCCGGATAAAGACGTCGACGGCTTCCATCCTTACAACGTTGGCCGCCTGTGCCAGCGGGCGCCGCGCCTGCGGCCGTGTACCCCGCGCGGTATCGTGACGCTGCTGGAGCGCTACAATATCGACACCTACGGCCTGAATGCGGTGGTCATTGGCGCGTCCAATATCGTCGGCCGCCCGATGAGCATGGAGCTGCTGCTGGCCGGCTGCACCACCACCGTCACCCACCGCTTTACCAAAAACCTGCGCCATCATGTCGAAAACGCCGACCTGCTGATCGTCGCGGTGGGTAAACCGGGCTTTATTCCTGGCGAATGGATCAAAGAAGGGGCGATTGTGGTCGATGTCGGCATTAACCGTCTGGAAAGCGGCAAAGTGGTCGGCGACGTGGTGTATGAAGATGCCGCTGAACGCGCATCCTACATCACCCCGGTGCCCGGCGGCGTTGGCCCGATGACCGTCGCCACCCTGATTCAGAACACGCTGCAGGCGTGCGAAGAGTACCACGACGTTGAGGAGGCCTGAGATGGCGACATTTTCCTTAGGAAAACACCCGCACGTTGAGCTGTGCGATCTGCTGAAGCTGGAAGGCTGGAGCGAAAGCGGCGCCCAGGCGAAGATCGCCATCGCCGACGGGCTGGTAAAAGTCGACGGCGTGGTGGAAACCCGCAAACGCTGCAAAATCGTCGCCGGTCAGACGGTGAGCTTTGAAGGCCAGAGCGTAACCGTCACGGCCTGACCGCGAAAAGGAAAACGCCCGCTTAAGCGGGCGTTTTTTTATGACTTACTTCCGGCGCCAGGTGGTGCCCTGCGGGCCATCTTCCAGCACGATCCCCATCTCGTTAAGACGATCGCGCGCCGCATCCGCCGCCGCCCAGTCTTTCGCTTTACGCGCGTCCAGACGCTGCTGGATAAGCGATTCAATTTCCGCCACTTCCGCGTCGTCAGCCTGCGCGCCGCTCTGCAGGAAGGCGTCCGGCTCCTGCTCCAGCAGCCCCAGCACCGACGCAAGCTTACGCAGGTGGGCCGCCATGGCGTTCGCCGCGGCCGCGTCCTCGGTTTTCAGGCGGTTTACTTCGCGCGCCATATCGAACAGCACCGAGTAGGCTTCCGGGGTGTTGAAGTCATCGTCCATCGCCTCGATAAAGCGTGCTTCGAAGGCTTCGCCGCCCGCCGCGTCGACGGATTTGTCCGTCCCGCGCAGCGCGGTGTACAGACGCTCCAGCGCCGAGCGCGCCTGCTTGAGGTTCTCTTCGCTGTAGTTCAGCTGGCTGCGATAGTGGCCAGACATCAGGAAGTAGCGAATCGTCTCCGCATCGTAATACTTCAGCACGTCGCGGACGGTAAAGAAGTTGCCCAGCGATTTCGACATCTTCTCGCGGTCGACCATCACCATGCCGGAGTGCATCCAGTAGTTAACGTACTCGCCGTCATGGGCGCAGGTGGACTGAGCGATTTCGTTTTCGTGATGCGGGAACATCAGATCGGAACCGCCGCCGTGGATGTCAAAATGGTTGCCCAGCTGTTTGCAGTTCATCGCCGAGCACTCGATATGCCAGCCCGGACGGCCCGCGCCCCACGGCGACGGCCAGCTTGGCTCGCCCTCTTTCGACATCTTCCACAGAACGAAGTCCATCGGGTTACGCTTGACGTCAACCACGTCGACGCGCGCCCCCGCCTGCAGCTGATCAAGATCCTGACGCGACAGCAAACCGTAGTTCGGGTCCGTCGGCACATCGAACATCACGTCGCCGTTATCCGCCACATAGGCATGGCCTTTGGCGATCAGCTGCTCGGTAATCTCGATGATTTCCGCAATATGATGCGTCGCGCGCGGCTCGCTGTCGGGACGCAAAATATTCAGGGCGTCAAAATCCTTGTGCATTTCGGCGATCATCCGATCGACCAGCGCGACAAAGCTTTCGCCGTTTTCATTAGCGCGCTTAATGATTTTGTCATCGATATCGGTGATATTGCGCACGTACTTCAGCTTATAGCCGAGAAAACGCAGATAACGCGCCACAACGTCAAAGGAGACGAAGGTACGCCCATGGCCGATGTGACAGAGATCGTAAACGGTAATACCACACACGTACATGCCGACTTCCCCGGCATGGATAGGTTTAAATTCCTCTTTCTGGCGCGTCAGTGTATTAAAAATTTTTAACATCGAAGATTCCGTGTAGACGTGTGTGGGTAATGAAGCCTCTATAATACCCATAATTCACACAGGACGCAGCACACATTGCAAGGTGCATCGACCCCCGCGGTTATGCTATAACACCCCCCTATATCTCACCCGACACCGGGTGCTGGCACCACACTCATCGGAACAGGATGCAAAAATGGTTACTTTCCACACCAATCATGGCGATATCGTAATCAAAACGTTTGACGACAAAGCGCCGGAAACAGTTAAAAACTTCCTGGACTACTGCCGCGAAGGTTTCTACGACAACACCATTTTCCACCGTGTTATCAACGGCTTCATGATTCAGGGCGGCGGTTTTGAACCTGGCATGAAACAAAAAGCGACCAAATCTCCGATTCAGAACGAAGCGAACAACGGTCTGAAAAACACCCGCGGCACGCTGGCGATGGCCCGTACTCAGGCGCCGCACTCTGCAACCGCGCAGTTCTTCATCAACGTGGTTGACAACGACTTCCTGAACTTCTCCGGCGAAAGCCTGCAGGGCTGGGGCTACTGCGTCTTCGCGGAAGTGGTTGAAGGCATGGACGTGGTTGATAAAATCAAAGCGGTTGCCACCGGCCGCAGCGGCATGCACCAGGATGTGCCGAAAGACGATGTGATCATCAAAAGCGTCACCGTCAGCGAGTAATTCGTGGCGACACTTTTTATTGCAGATTTGCACCTGCAAACAGAAGAACCGGCGATCACCGCCGGTTTTCTGCGTTTTTTACAGGGGGATGCCCGTCAGGCGGACGCCCTGTATATCCTTGGCGATCTGTTCGAGGCATGGATCGGCGATGACGATCCGAACCCGTTGCATCAGCAAATCGCTACGGCAATCAAAGCCGTCGTCGACGCCGGCGTGCCCTGCTACTTCATTCACGGCAACCGCGATTTTCTCGTTGGCCAGCGCTTCGCCCGCCAGAGCGGGATGATCCTGCTCACCGAAGAAGAGCGACTGAACCTCTATGGCCGTGAAGTCTTGATTATGCATGGCGACACGCTGTGCACCGATGACCCGGGCTATCTGGCGTTTCGCGCGAAAGTCCACACCCCGTGGATCCAGCGTCTGTTCCTGGCCCTGCCGCTGTTTATCCGCCGCCGTATCGCCGCCCGCATGCGCGCCGACAGCAAAGCCGCCAACAGCAGCAAATCAATGGAAATTATGGATGTGAATCCGCAGGCGGTGGTTGACGCGATGGAGCGGCATCACGTGCAGTGGCTGATCCACGGCCATACCCATCGCCCGGCGGTCCATAACCTGCAGGCCAACGGCCAGCCCGCATGGCGCGTGGTGCTCGGCGCCTGGCACAGCGAAGGATCGATGGTCAAGGTGACGCCGGACGACGTGGAGCTCATCCACTTCCCGTTCTAATTCCTGCGCGAGCATAATTCCGAAACCGCCTTTTGCCCGGGCGGAGGTATGCGCCTCCCGGCATTCCGCATGCTAGTCTTCCTCGACATCACTCTCAAGGAACGAGCATGAACAGGAAAAAGTGGAGCCAGCCGCTGATCTGGGGAATGATCATCGCGCTCCTCAATCCGTTAGGGATAAGCTATATCGCCTTAATCGGCGTCACTCTCGGCAACACGCTGACGTTTGTCTGGTGCGCCCTGCTGGCGTGGGCCATCTATTTCTATGCCATTTATTTGCTCTGCACCCGCCCTCACGAGAGCCGGTCAGTACAGATCTTTTTACTGATGATGGGCACCCTGATGCTCCCCTGGGGGCTCGTGCTGCTTATCACCTGTATCATGAATGAGAGAAGTGTCGATAAGCCGCGATCGCCGTCCTCGATAAGCGAGACAAAAGACGGCTAACCATGCGCACGCAACCGTTTTCCTTGCCGGCAGTTCATGCTATTCTCTGTGGCCTCTAAAGCAGTGTGAAACACACCCACAGGAGTTTTAAGACGCATGTCTTCCCGCAATAATTCGGCGCGTATCGCCATCGTGATGGGGTCCAAAAGCGACTGGGCTACCATGCAGTTTACCGCAGAAATCCTTGATGCCCTGAACGTTCCGTACCATGTCGAAGTGGTCTCCGCCCATCGCACGCCCGATAAGCTGTTCAGCTTCGCTGAAAGCGCCGAAAGCCACGGTTATCAGGTGATTATTGCAGGGGCAGGCGGCGCGGCGCATCTGCCGGGCATGATTGCGGCGAAAACCCTGGTGCCGGTGCTCGGCGTACCGGTTCAGAGCGCGGCCTTAAGCGGTGTCGACAGCCTCTACTCCATTGTGCAGATGCCGCGCGGTATTCCGGTCGGTACCCTGGCCATCGGCAAAGCCGGGGCTGCAAACGCCGGTCTGCTCGCCGCGCAGATCCTCGCCCAGCATGATGCTGAACTCCACCAGCGCCTGAGCGCCTGGCGTCAGGCGCAAACCGATGAAGTGCTGGATAACCCGGACCCGCGGGGTGCGGCATGAAACAGGTATGCGTGCTCGGTAACGGCCAGTTAGGCCGTATGCTGCGCCAGGCCGGCGAGCCGCTGGGTATCGCCGTCTGGCCGGTGGGGCTGGAAGCCGATCCGGAAGCGGTGCCGTTCCAGCAGAGCGTCATCACCGCAGAAATTGAACGCTGGCCGGAAACCGCCCTCACCCGCGAGCTGGCCCGCCACCCGGCGTTCGTCAACCGCGACGTCTTCCCGATTATCGCCGATCGCCTGACGCAAAAGCAGCTGTTCGATAAGCTGGGCCTCGCCACTGCCCCGTGGCAGCTGCTGGCGGATAAAAGCGAGTGGCCGGCGGTGTTTGCCCGCCTTGGCGAACTGGCGATCGTTAAGCGTCGCGTCGGCGGCTACGACGGCCGCGGCCAGTGGCGTCTGCGGGAAAACGAGATCGATCAGCTACCGGACGATAACTACGGCGAGTGCATCGTCGAGCAGGGGATTAACTTCTCCGGCGAAGTGTCGCTGGTAGGCGCCCGCGCCCAGGACGGCAGCACCGTCTTCTACCCGCTGACCCGCAACCTGCATCAGGACGGTATTCTGCGCGCCAGCGTCGCCTTCCCGCAGGCCAATGCCCGCCAGCAGGAGCAAGCGGAAAGCATGCTGACGGCGATCATGAACGAGCTGAACTACGTCGGCGTGATGGCGATGGAGTGCTTCGTCACCGCCGAGGGGCTGCTGATCAACGAGCTGGCGCCGCGCGTACACAACAGCGGCCACTGGACGCAAAATGGCGCCTCCATCAGCCAGTTTGAGCTGCATCTGCGAGCGATGACCGACCTTCCTCTGCCGCCGCCGGTGGTTAACAGCCCGTCGGTGATGATCAACCTGATCGGCACCGATCTCAATTACGACTGGCTGAAGCTGCCGCTGGTCCACCTGCACTGGTACGATAAAGAGGTGCGCCCGGGTCGTAAAGTCGGCCACCTGAACCTGACCGACAGCGATACAGACCGTCTGAGCGCGACACTGGAAGCGTTGAAGCCGCTGCTGCCAGCGGAATACGCCAGCGGTATCGTCTGGGCGCAGGCGCAGCTCAGCTAAGCCCTTCGTGCCGGGGATTTGATCTATCCCCTTCCCCGGCACACCTTGAGGCGCGTACAATCCCCCCCCTTGCTGTAAAGCCCATTTCTGTTTTGACTTCAGAGGATACCCCATGACCAATGGGACGGATTATCGCGCCATTCTCGCCAGCGATACGCCACTGATTGACGTGCGCGCCCCGGTGGAGTTTAGCCAAAGCGCGATGCCGGCGGCGATCAACCTGCCGCTGATGAATGATGAAGAACGCGCCGCGGTCGGCACCTGCTACAAGCGCCAGGGGCCGGAAGCGGCGCTGGCGCTCGGCCATAAGCTGGTCCAGGGCGACCTGCGCGCCAGCCGGATCCAGGCCTGGCTGGAAGCGTGCGCCCGTTACCCGCACGGTTTCCTGTGCTGCGCTCGCGGCGGCCAGCGCTCGCATATCGTCCAGCAGTGGCTGAAAGAAGCTGGTGTGGATTACCCCCTGATCGTCGGCGGCCATAAAGCGCTGCGCCAGGCGGCGATCCAGGCCACCGACGCGCTGGTACAGCGACCGATCGTGCTGATTGGCGGCTGTACCGGCAACGGCAAAACCCAGCTGGTTTGCTCGCGCCCGGACGGTATCGATCTGGAAGGCCATGCCCACCACCGCGGCTCTTCGTTTGGCCGCACGCTACAGCCGCAGCATCCGCAGGCCACCTTTGAAAACCATCTGGCGGTTAGCCTGCTCAAAAAAGCCGAACAGCAGACGCGCTGGGTGCTGGAAGATGAAGGCCACATGATCGGCGCCAACCATCTGCCGGAGTGCCTGCGCATCCGCATGGCGCAATCGCCGCTGGCGGTGGTGGAAGATCCGTTTGACGTTCGCCTCGAACGGCTGCGCGAGGAGTATTTCGATCGCATGTATCGCGACTTTATCGCCGCCTATGGCGAAGAGAAAGGCTGGCAGGCATATGGCGAGTATCTGCATCACGGCCTGTTCGCCATCCGCCGTCGCCTGGGACTGCAGCGTTTTGCTCAGCTCACCGCCAGGCTTGATGAAGCGCTGCTTGAACAGCAGCGAACCGCCGACACCGAAGCGCACTTCAGCTGGCTGGTTCCCCTGCTGAATGAGTATTACGATCCGATGTACCGCTACCAGCTCGGCAAAAAAGCGGAGAAAATTATTTTCCGCGGCAGCTGGCAGGAAGTTGCCGCCTGGCTGGCGGAGTAATCACACCCTCTCTTGTCCCGGCTTGCGGCGTAAACGCCTTAGCCGGGCTACGGGTCCGCAGACGGCGGTGAACCTGTAGCCCCGGTAAGCGCAGCGTCACCGGGGAATGGTTACCGCTTAGAAGTCGTAGCGCAGACGCACCAGGTTCATATCGCCCAGGTTGTCGGTGCTGGAGGTAAACACGTGCTCGTAGTCAACGCGGAAACCATAATCCAGCTGGAAGCTGATCCCCAGACCGTTATCAATACGCTGGTAGTTACGGCCGTTCACATATTCCAGGCGGTCGCCCATAAAGTACGGCTGAATAGATTTAACGGCATATTGATTGATCGGGAATTTATAGCCCGCAAAATATTCAATCCCCCAGGCGTCGCCGGCGAAGTAATTATGGACATCGGTTTTTTTGGTAGTGAGGAAGTTCTGATACCAGCCGCCGCCAAAGGAGAAAGTCCAGTTATCCGGGGTCCAGCTCAGCGCGGTACCGACGATGTTCTGGTCATAGGTTTTGCTGTCGGAACTTGACGGGTCGCGCATTTCGGCGCGGGTGTAGTTCCACGCGGTCCCCCAGGTCAGATCCTTCATGATGTGGTAGTCCGCGCCAACAGAACCGCCGCCTTTACGTTTATAGCGCAGACCATTACCCGGCAGGTATTCGCTGTCTTCGAACAGATAGGAGCCGTAAAGATCGACATCGCCAACGGTTTTCTTATATTTCAGCATATTACGGGAACGATAAGAGCCATCGTAATCGCCGTTAATACCGTTGCCCGGCGCCTGGGCAATCATATCGTAGTCCCAGATATCGGTTTTCACCCCGACCACATCATAGTAAACACTGTTTTGCTGACCGTAGGTTAACGTCCCCCAGGTATCGCTTTTCAGGCCGGTATACAGCATGCGGCGGGTGGTATTGTTCGCCCCTTCCGCGTAGTGATTATCCCAGTCGAACAGCGCCGGAATATTCACCCCCAGCTCGTAGTAGCTGATCCAGCTAATATCATCGAACAGATAGTAATCCGCGGCGAAACGGAAGCGGGTGCCGCCGTCAAAACCGTTGCGCTTATAGGAGCCTTTATCCCCGTCGCCGGTCATCATATTGAACTGCGGGCGGATACTTCCGCCGACGGTAAAGTTAAGCCGGCTTAACGGATCCCCCGCCTGCGGATCCTGTTTTAGCAGGGTGATCTCCGCGTGGGCAGCCAATGACGTTAACGCTAATGCTGCGCCGATCGAGATCGCCAGCGTTTTTATTGTGTGTGCCATAGTTTTTCCTTGATTAATAAGCAACCTTATATTTTCCAGTTGAATATTAACCGCGAATCAGCACAGCGTGTTGCTGGGTTTTTAATGTTTCGTGCGCTTAAAAATCAATGATTTATCAATTTGTGCGCTTAAAATAAAAGCGCCGCCAAAAACGGCGGCGCATCATCAACATGTAATATTCTTACTGGCTAAACTGACGGAATAGCGCTTTTCCTTTTAATAAACGCAGCCCCAGCCCGCCGCCGCACAGGGATAACAACACCGCTCCCGTCATCGGCAGCATCACCCACAGCCGCCAGTCCGGCGCCCAGGGAAAATCAAAGACTTTGGTCTGCAGCATCGCCAGCGCCACTTCGGCGCCTATCGCCGCCACCAGGCCGGAGACCAGCCCCAACAGGGCAAACTCCGCCCACAGCGTGGCGCGCAGCAGCGATTTCCCGGCCCCCAGCGTGCGCCAGACCACCAGCTCCTGATGACGCTGACGCATACCGACCTGCACCTGCGCCAGCAACAGCAGCACGCCGCAGGCCGTCACCAGGCCTACCATCACCTCCAGCGCCCGGCTGACCTGGGAGAGCACCTGGCCGACCTGGCGCAGGATAGCGCCAATATCCAGCAGACTGACGGTGGGAAACTCGCGGTTCAGCTGGGTCAACATCGCAGGACCGTTATCCCAGCGGAAGCTGGTGAGCCAGCTCTGCGGCTGCCCGTCCAGCGCCCCGGTGGGGAAAATAAAGAAGAAGTTTGGCCGCAGGCTCTCCCAGTCGACTTTGCGCACGCTGCTCACCTTCGCGCTGAACTCCTGCGTATCGCCGGTAAAGGTCACCGTATCGCCGATTGTCACTCCCAATCGCTGCGCCAGCCCCTCCTCAATCGATACCTCGCCCGGCTTCGGCGGCCAGCTGCCGGCCACCAGCGGATTATGATCCGGACGCTGTTCGCTCCAGGTGAGATTAAGCTCGCGATTCAGCGCTTCGTCTTTATTCCCGTCCGTGGACTGGCCGTTGATCTGCGTCAGACGAGCCCGGACGATCGGATAGAATTCCGCCGCCCGCGTCTGATGTTCGGCGAGGAAGGTCTTCACCGGCATTATCTGCTCAGGGGCGATATTGATCAGGAAGTAGTTCGGGCTCTCCGGGGGCAGCTGCTGCTGCCAGCGGTCGAGCAGATCGCCGCGCAGCACCAGCAGGAGCGCCAGCAGCATAAATGACAGGGAAAACGCCGCCAGCTGGCTGAGGGTCGACCACGGCTGGCGCAGCAGGCGATTCACCGCCAGACGCAGCGGCAAGGCTCTGAGCGTCAGGCGTTTGAGCAGCCACAGCAATCCCCAGCCCACCAGGCCGCACAGCAACGCCAGCACCACCGCCCCGGCCAGCACTGACCACAGCAGCGGACTGCCGCCCATCAGCCACGCCAGCAGGCCCACCACCACGGCGCTGACCGTCGGGATCCAGATTTTTAACGGCCAGACGCTGGCCACCACGTCCTGGCGCAGCACTCGCAGCGGCAGGGTCGCCAGCAGCAGCCGATACGGCCGCAGGCCCACCAGCAGGGAAATCACGCCGGTCGCGCCCACCGCCCACAGCCACGGCCAGCCGCTGGCCGGCGGGAGCGCGGCGGGCAGAACCGGTTTGAGCACCAGTAGCAGCAGGCGCTCCAGCGCCAGCCCCGCCACCCCGCCGGTTATCACCGACAGCGCCAGCAGCAGCAGCCACTGACCGACAATCAGCTTGCGCAGCTGCGCCCGTCCGGCGCCCAGCGTCTTGAGTATGGCGACCAGATCGTAGCGGCTGCGGCAGTAGTGGCCCATCGCCACGGCCACCGCCGCGACGGCCAGCAGCAGCGTCAACAGCGCGGATAACAACAGGAATTGCTGCGAGCGTTCGAGGGATTTGCCCAGCGCGCTGTCGTCCTGTTCAAGACCAATCCAGCGATGCTCCGGGCCGAGTTTCGGCAGCAGCCACTGCTCATAACGGGCCAGCTGTTCAGCGTCGCCGGCGAACTTATATCGCCATGCGACGCGACTGCCGGGCTGCACGGCGCCGGTCTTTGCCACGTCGGCCATATTCATCATCAGCCGCGGCGCCATCTGGAAGGGGTTAAACCCCGCATCCGGCTCCTGAATCACTTCCCCGGCAATGCGCAGCGTGGCGTCGCCAACGTCAATCGTATCGCCGGTTTTCAGGTTCAGCAGCGCCATCAGCCTTGGCGCCAGCAGGACGCTGCCCGCCCGGGGCTTCAGCCCCGGCGGCTGCGTCTCGAGAGTGCCATACAGCGGATAGCGGTCATCCACTGCCTTGACGTCCGCCAGCTGCGGCGTATCGCCCGCAAAGGTCATGGTGGCGAAGCTCAGCTGTTCGCCGACGCTCAGCCCTGACTTCCGCGCTTGCGCGATCCACTCAGCGGGCACCTCGCGCGAACTGCGCAGCGTCCGGTCGCCCGCCATAAACTCACGGCTTTGCTGGCTGAGGCCTTTCTCCATTCGATCGCTTATCGACCCCAGGGCCAGCACGCAGGCCACGGCGAGGCTTAACGCCAGCCAGACGATCAGCAGCGACGGCGAGCGCCATTCGCGCCAGAACCAGCGGGCGATCATGCTTCCTCCCGCAGCTGGCCATCCACCAGGCGCAGACGGCGGTCGCAGCGCGCCGCCAGCAGCGGATCGTGAGTGACGAGGATCAGGGTGGTGCCGTGTTCGCGATTAAGCGAGAACAGCAGATCGGCAATTTTGTCCCCGGTCTGGCGATCGAGGTTGCCGGTGGGCTCATCGGCGAACAGAATGGCCGGACGCCCATTGAAGGCCCGGGCCAGCGCCACCCGCTGCTGTTCGCCGCCGGAGAGCTGCGCCGGCAGGTGGTGCAGGCGTTTGCCAAGTCCCAGCTGCTCAAGCAGCGCCCGGGCATCGCCTCGGCTCTGGTTATCGCTGGCGCCGCGCAGCAGCGCCGGCAGCTCGACGTTCTCCAGGGCGTTGAGCGTTGGGATCAGCATAAACGACTGAAATACAAAACCGACGTGCTGCGCCCGCAGCGCCGCCCGCGCCTCCTCATCCATTCGATGCAGCGGTTTGCCCAGCATCGATACTTCCCCGCTGCTGCCATCGTCCAGGCCGGCGAGGATCGCCAACAGGGTCGATTTACCAGAGCCCGACTCGCCGATCAGGGCGATGGTCTGCCGCGGTTTGACAACCAGCTCAACTCCGGTAAGGATGGTGAGCTGATGCTCCCCCTGACCGACGGACTTCTTAAGATGATGAACTTCAAGTATGTTTTCCGCTGGCATGTGCCTTTCCTGTTTTTGTTCCTGTTTACCTGCCGCGCGATGGCGGCGGACACGCTGCTGATCCTCGGCGACAGCCTGAGCGCTGGCTATCGGATGGCGGCCAACGCCGCGTGGCCTGCGCTGCTCAATGAGAAGTGGCAGGCGAAAACGCCGGTGGTGAACGCCAGCATCAGCGGCGATACCTCCCAGCAGGGACTGGCCCGTCTGCCAGCGCTGCTTAAGCAGCATCAGCCGCGCTGGGTGCTGGTTGAGCTCGGCGGCAACGACGGGCTGCGCGGCTTTCCGCCGCAGCAGACCGAGCAGACGCTGCGCACCATCATTCAGACGATCAAAACGGCCAACGCCGAACCGCTGCTGATGCAAATTCACCTGCCGGCGAACTATGGCCGCCGCTATAATGAAGCCTTCGGCGCGATTTACCCGGCCCTGGCCAAAGAGTTCGCTATTCCTCTCCTGCCCTTTTTTATGGAGGAGGTGTATCTGAAACCCCAGTGGATGCAGGACGACGGCATTCACCCGAATCGCGACGCGCAGCCGTTTATCGCCGACTGGATGGCGAACCGGCTGGCTCCCTTAGTTAATCATGACTCCTGAACGCCAGGGGTCGCTGACAGGTAAAGTTATGCAAAAAACGGTTTTAGTGACAGGCTGTTCCAGCGGAATTGGTCTGGAAAGCGCGCTGGATTTAACCCGCGAGGGCTTTCGCGTGCTGGCGGCCTGCCGCAAAGCGGAGGATGTGGCGCGGATGCAGGAGCTGGGGCTAACCGGTATTTTGCTCGATCTGGACGACCCGCAGAGCGTGGAGCGCGCGGCGGCGGAGGTGATTGCGCTGACCGATAATCGTCTCTACGGCTTGTTCAATAACGCCGGATACGGCGTCTATGGCCCGCTGAACACCATCAGCCGCCAGCAGATGGAACAGCAGTTTTCCGCCAACTTTTTTGGCGCCCATCAGCTCACCATGCTGCTGCTGCCGGCGATGACCCCGCACGGCGAAGGACGCATCGTGATGACCTCCTCGGTGATGGGGCTTATCGCCAGCCCCGGCCGCGGCGCCTACGCCGCCAGCAAATATGCCCTTGAGGCATGGTCCGATGCGCTGCGCATGGAGCTGCGCCACAGCGGTATTCAGGTCAGCCTGATTGAACCGGGCCCGATCCGCACCCGCTTTACCGATAACGTCAACCAGACGCAAAGCGACAAGCCCGTTGAAAACCCGGGCATCGCCGCCCGTTTTACCCTCGGGCCGGAAGCGGTGGTGGAAAAAGTGCGCCACGCTTTTACCAGCGATAAGCCAAAGCTGCGCTACCCGGTCACCCTGGTCACCCACGCGGTGGCGCTGCTCAAACGCCTGCTGCCAGCCCGCGCGATGGACAAAATTATCCACGGCTGAGTTGAAGCGCGGAATGCCGCCCCCATGTAAAACAGAAATCGACTAACGAGAAATGCCCATGTCCGAACAGAATATTGTCAACATTAGCGAAGCGAACCTGCAGCAGACGCTACAGCAGTCTATGAACGTCCCGGTGCTGTTTTACTTCTGGTCTGCCCGCAGCCAGCACTGCGAACAGCTGACCCCGGTTCTTGAGCGTCTGGCCGCGCAATACAATGGCCAGTTTACGCTGGCGAAGGTCGATTGCGACGCTGAGCAGATGCTCGCTTCACAGTTTGGTCTGCGCGCCATCCCTACGGTTTATCTGTTCCAGAACGGCCAGCCGGTGGACGGTTTTGAAGGCCCGCAGCCGGAAGAAGCGATCCGCGCCCTGCTGGATAAAGTCCTGCCCCGTGAAGAGGAGCTGAAAGCTCAGCAGGCGCTGGCCCTGATGCAGGAAGAAAAATACGCCGAAGCCCTGCCGCTGCTGAAGGAAGCCTGGCAGCTGTCGAATCAGGAGAGCCAGATTGGCCTGCTGCTGGCGGAAACGCTGATTGCCCTGCACCGTTCCGATGAAGCGGAAAGCGTGCTGAAAACCATCCCGCTGCAGGATCAGGATACCCACTATCAGGGTCTGGTGGCGCAGATTGAGCTGCTCAAACAGGCCGCCGACACGCCGGAAATCCAGCAGCTGCAGCAGCAGGTGGAACAGAATCCGGAGGATGCGCTGCTGGCCTCCCAGCTGGCGCTACAGCTGCATCAGGTCGGGCGTAACGAAGAAGCGCTGGCGCTGCTGTTCAGCCATCTGCAGAAGGATTTAGGCGCCGGCGACGGCCAGGCGCGCAAGATGCTGCAGGAGATCCTCGCCGCCCTCGGTACGGGCGATGCGCTGGCCGCCAAATACCGCCGTCAGCTCTATTCGCTGCTGTACTAATTCGTTGCCTGCCCCGGATAGCGCTGCGCTTATCCGGGCTATGCGAACGAGGCGCAACGTAGCCTTAGCAACCCGGGTGAGGCGTGAACGCCGCAACCCGGGATCGTTCACGGGCGTTTTTTCAGCTGCGTCACCACCAGCTGATGGCGGGCGTTGAAGAATTTCCGGTAGGTCAGATAGCCGGCGATAATCGTCGACAGGCTGGCGGTCGACAGCAGCATAAAAGTTACCATGATCTGGTACTTAATCGCCTTCACCGGGTCAATACCGGCAAAAATTAGTCCCGACATCATCCCTGGCAAACTCACCAGGCCGACCGTTTTCGCTGAATCGACGGTGGGAATCAATGACGCGCGGATGCTGTCGCGGATCAGCCGCGCCGAGGCCATCTTCGGCGTCGCGCCGAGGCTGAGCTTCTCATGAATCTGCTGCTGCTCGCTGCTGAAGCGCTGGCCCATATTGTTGTAGCACAGCCCCACCGCCACCATGGCGTTCCCGGCCACCATCCCGGCAATCGGGATCACCTGCATCGGCACGAAGGCTATCGAGCCGGAGAACACCAGCACCGCCAGCGTCAGCCCGGCGCCGGTGGTGATGGCGATAAATGACGAGACAAACGCCTTATCGATATATTTACTGCGCTTTTTGGCATTCCACGCCGCGTTAAAGCAGATAAACAGCACCATCAACAGCGTCAGAACCGCATGGTTGACGTTAAAGATATATTTCAGCACATAGCCGACGATAATCAGCTGCACGATCGCCCGGCAGATGCTCCAGAGAATATCTTTTTCCAGCGCCAGCTTTTCCCGATAGCTCACCAGAATAGCGATCAGCACCAGCACCATCGACAGCGCCAGCGATTCGTTCGTAATGTTATGCCCGTTCATGCTGTGCCTCCTGCATGTTTCCGCCGGCAGGTTGCAGCGTAATTACTTCATCGGCATGCGAAATTTCATTGCGATCGTGAGTGACCCATAGAACAGCGACCTGTTTTTCCGTCGCGTAGCCATGAATAATGTCATTCACATTCTGTTTATTACTGTCATCCAGCGCGCTGGTAATTTCGTCCAGCAGCAGCACGCGCGGCAGAAATTGTAAATTGCGGATCAGCGATACGCGCTGCTTTTCACCGCCCGACAGTTCGTTAATCGATTTTTCCAGCATATTTTCGCCAAGACCAAAGCGCTGCAGATCGGCCACCAGCGCCTGCGGATCCGGTTGTTTATTACGGATCTGCCACGGAAAAATCAGGTTATCGTAAACCGAATCCCCGAACAGCGCCGGCGTCTGCGCACAATAAGAGACCTGCTGGCGATACCTTTCCGGCGACAGCGTCGCGACATCAGCATCGTCGAAAAACAGACGTCCGGAGGTCGGGCTGAGCAGCGAGGCGATAATTTTCAGCAAGGTGCTTTTCCCGCAGCCGGAAGGCCCGGTAATCAACTTGAATTCCCCGGGTCTGAGCTGAAGGTTGATATTATGTAAAATAACTGCGTCGTCGGTCTTAAATCCCACATCCTCGAGACGCAAAAGCGCGTTATTTTCCTTCATGAGTCTTCCTGATTATTTTCTGAAACACCGCTAGTTTACCCCACTTTCCTTTCTCCAGGATGAGGAGAAAGATATACTCAATTTAAACATGCGCTATTTCCTTGTAGCGCCCCACCAGGCAACAAGACAGGAGGTTTTTGATGCTGATTTTTATTCCTATCCTTATTTTCGTCGCGCTGGTCATTGTGGCCGCGGCGGTGAAAATCGTCCCGCAGGGCTACCAGTGGACGGTGGAGCGCTTCGGGCGTTTTACCCAGACGCTGCAGCCGGGATTAAGCTTAGTCGTGCCGTTTATGGACCGCATCGGCCGCAAAGTGAACATGATGGAGCAGGTGCTCGACATCCCGTCACAGGAGGTGATCTCCCGGGATAACGCTAACGTCACTATCGACGCCGTTTGCTTTATTCAGGTGGTTGACGCGCCGAAGGCCGCCTACGAGGTCAGCAATCTTGAGCAGGCGATCGTCAACCTGACGATGACCAACATCCGTACCGTGCTCGGCTCGATGGAGCTGGACGAAATGCTCTCCCAGCGCGACAGCATTAACACCCGCCTGCTGCATATCGTTGACGACGCCACCAACCCGTGGGGGGTGAAAATCACCCGCGTCGAAATTCGCGACGTTCGCCCACCAGCGGAACTTATCGCCTCGATGAACGCTCAGATGAAAGCCGAACGAACCAAGCGCGCTTATATTCTCGAGGCCGAAGGGGTGCGTCAGGCGGAAATACTGAAAGCGGAAGGGGAAAAGCAGTCGCAGATCCTCAAGGCGGAGGGCGAGCGGCAGTCCGCGTTCCTGCAGGCGGAGGCCCGCGAGCGTTCCGCTGAAGCGGAAGCCCGCGCCACCCAGATGGTCTCCTCGGCGATCGCCTCAGGCGATATTCAGGCGATCAACTACTTCGTGGCGCAGAAATACACCGATGCGCTGCAGCAGATTGGCGCCGCCAACAACAGTAAAGTGGTGCTGATGCCGCTGGACGCCAGCAGCCTGATGGGATCGATCGCCGGGATCAGCGAGCTGATCAAAGAAGGCGCTGGCGATCGGAAAAAATCATGATCGACATGATCCTCGCCCACCCCCATCTGTTCTGGCTTAGCCTCGGCGGGCTGCTGCTGGCGGCCGAGATGCTGGGCGGCAGCGGATACCTGCTATGGAGCGGCGTCGCCGGCGTGGTGACCGGCGCCCTGACCTGGCTCCTGCCGCTGAGCTGGGAATGGCAAGGCACGCTGTTTGCCGTCCTCACTCTGCTGGCGGCGTGGCTGTGGTCGAAGTGGCTGCGCAAGCGCGTCAAACTGCAGCGTCCTGCCGATGCTCAACTCAACCAGCGCGGGCTACAGCTGATTGGCCGCCGTCTGACGCTGGATACCCCCCTGGTAAACGGCCGCGGCCACGTGCGCGTGGGCGACAGCTCCTGGCCGGTGATGGCTGACGAGGACCTCGCCGCGGGCAGTCAGGTCGAAGTGGTCGCCGTGGAAGGGATTACGCTCCATATTAGAGTCGTTTCACGATAATCATTTCACAGGACATCCGTTATGGTCAGGAAGACAACCTTTAATCTTACACTGTGCGCTCTGCTGGTGGCGGCCCCTCAGGCGTTTGCTTCTTCTGATATCGAAGATTGCTCCTGGAGCGACACGCTGTGTCTGCTAAAAGGCGACCCTGTATTGACGCCGGGAAACGACTCGCGCGACAACCTGCTGCGCCTGCTGAGCGAAGAGAAATCTTTCGCCCTGCCCGTTCAGAACATTCCCGCCGATGTCAGCCGCTCACGCGAGGTTTACTTCGCTTATCATCCTGAGTGGGATAGCGCGCCGCCGCCTGCCACACCGCCTGCGCAAAGCGAAGACGAAACCTTTACCCGACAAATGGCGGCGCTGAATATCGATCCCGCACAGGTGATGCCAGCCGATTCGGCTGAACGGCTGGGAACCTCCGACGATGAACTGGAAAACCGCTTTGTCAGCAACACCCTTGCCGCCGTCAGCCAGTTCAACACCGCCCTGCTGGCCGCCCCCTCTGTGACGCCACAGCAGCGTCATGACCTGGCGCTGGCGCGGTTGAAACTGTTTTATGGCGCCAATATCACCGCAGTCCTTGATATTCTCAATAGCTTCCCGGCAGATACGGACGCCGACTTATTCGCTTATTACCTTTCCGGCATCGCCCACTTCTATGGCGGTAATTTCACCGCCGCGACCCAGGATTTCACCTTGTTGCTGGAAAGTAAGCAACCCTGGCTGGCCGAGACCGCGCAATATATGCTGATGCGCACGGCGCTCAACAAGAGTAGCCAGAACAGCGTTGGGCAGTACGGCGATTTTGATATCGCACGCATCAATCGTGAAGATGCCGCCCTGGCGCAAAAAGAGGCGCAAACTTACTTGCAGCGCTGGCCAACAGGGGTGTATGCCGATTCCGCGCGCAACATGTTGCGCCGCATTAACTGGTATCTGCAGGCGTGGCCGCAGTTGGCTGGTCTCTATGAACAGGCCTTCCAGCAGGCGAGCGATGCCGGAGAACTGCGTCGTCTGGTGAGTGAATATGATAATGTCTTCGGCATGCCGTTCTACGATCAACCCGTTCAGACGGCATTCCCCGATGCGCCGCAGGTTAGTTATGTCGAGCTTCTACGCGCCCTGCGCCTGAATGCCGATAGTAAACCGGCCTTAACCCAGGCGCAGCTGGACGCCAGCAAAGCGGCGTTTGAGAAGAGCGGAAAGCTGCCGCTGTGGCGCAATCTACAGCTGCAGCTATGGAACGTGACGGGCAACGATGCCGCCATCCTGCAGGCGGTCACGCCGGCGAAAACGCTGCCGGCGCACGATATTCTCGCTTTCAGCGAACAGGTCCTCTACGGCGAAGCGCTAATGGAGCAAAAGCAGTGGCCGGCAGCGGTCGATTTTTGGCGGCAACTGCTCCAACTCAGCCAGGACCGCGAACAGCAGCAGTTTATCCAGGCGAAGCTTGCTGCAACGCTGGTCTACAGCGGTAACGCTGCGGCAATCTTTGCCGCCGATAGCCCGGTGACCAACCTGCGCTTTCGCTCCCGCGTGCTGAAAACCCAGGCCTCGCCTGAATTGCTACGCCAGCAGGCCGTCAGTGGCCCCAATAATGAAGAGCGTACCATCGCTCTGCACACGCTGCTGGTGCGGGATCTCACCGAGAATCGCTTTGGCGACTGGCTGAAAGACAAAACGCTCGCCAGCGCCATTACCCAACCGGTTATCAGCGAGGCCTTTAACGACGTCAACCTGAGTAGCTTCGACTGGAACGGCAAGGCGACTGAAGCAGGTTATGCCTGTCGGAGCCTTGATGATACGGTCGCTGTACTGAGTAAAAACGCCGATGATGCCCATGCGCTTAACTGCCTCGGCGAGTTCTTCCGCACCACCCAAACGCATGTCGATCTGTGGAAAGATGCCGCCGGCAACGATGTACTGGAGGACGCCATCGATCGCCAGCAGCCTCTGGGGCAATACGATCGCCAGAGCTATTACCAGCAGATTATCACCTCGCCGAAAGCGGAGCCGGAAGACAAAAGCTATGCGCTGTACCGGGCGATCCTCTGTTACGCCCCCTCCGGTAGCAACGAGTGCGGCGGCGAAGATGTCGATAAGCTGCAGCGCAAAGGCTGGTTCACACAGTTGAAAACGCAATATCCGGGAAGCCAGTGGGCGCAAAAACTCAAATACTATTGGTAATCGCGCTACTGGTCGGGTACGCGCAGGCGGCAGAGCGCGTTGATGCGTGCCAGCATTCCGCTTTCTGGCTGTGGTCCGGGGTGAAGGCCAGTGACGAACTGCGAAATGCGCAAACGGTCTACCTGCATCAGGGCGAGGTGTTCAAGCAAGCGGGCGAGGTGGTATTTCAACGCCTCGGCCTACCGGTGAGCCGCCTGACATTTCCCTCAATCTGGCTTACCGTTCGCTTTACCACACTTGATGTGCCGCCGACGATTGTGCCGCGCATTGTGCGCCTGATGCAACGTTGGCAGACGGCGGGCAATCAGGTGGTTGGCTTGCAAATTGATTTTGACGCCGGCACTTATCAGCTCGCCGATTACGCCCGCTTTTTACGCCAACTGCGCCAACAGCTGCCGCCCGAATTCGCGCTGGGGGTAACTGGCCTGCTGGACTGGGCCAAAACCGGCGATATTGCCACGCTCAATGCGCTGGCGGTTGATGAACTGGTGGTACAAAGCTACCAGGGACGGCGCACGGTGGCGAATTATCAGGATTATCTGCCCGCGCTCAGCCGATTGCGTATCCCGTTCAAGCTCGGACTGGTCCAAAACGGTAGGCGCGACAAACTGGCGGAAACCCAGTTGCAACGCTCCCCTTACTATCGCGGTACGGTGGTCTTTATGCTCAACCCAGCCCGGCATTAAGCCTGCGCCTTGCGATGACAGCAGCCGGAAAGATTATCGATAATCGGGCACTCCGCGCTGTCGTCGCCGGGGCAGGATTCAGCCAGCGCCAGCAGGTGCGCGCGCATATTTTGCAGCTCGCGGATATGGTTCTCGATATCCGCCACTTTCTCCAGCGTGCGTTTTTTCACATCGGCGCTGTGCCGTGACGGGTCGTTGAATAGCGCCACCAGCTCGCGGCACTCTTCCAGATTAAACCCCACCTGCCGCGCCTGGCGCAGCAGCGTCAGCTCATCGAGATGCTGCTGACCGTAGGTGCGGTAGCCGTTTTCGCTCCGCAACGGCGGCGTCACCAGCCCCTTCTCTTCGTAAAAACGAATCGCTTTGCTGGTTAAGCCGGTTTTTTTCGCCACATCGCTGATATTCATTTTTTCTCCTTGACCTTCCCCTTGCTGGAAGGTTTAACCTTCTTAATACTCGATGAAAGAGTGGTTCTGGTCAATCGTTGACCGGAAAATTATTCAGGAGTTATTTATGTCTAACACTATCGACCTGACGCTGGATGGCCTCTCCTGCGGCCACTGCGTTAAACGCGTGAAAGAGAGTCTGGAGCAGCGTCCTGACGTTGAGCAAGCGGAAGTCACCCTCACTGAAGCCCATGTGACGGGCAGCGCCAGCGCACAAGCGCTGATTGAAACCGTTAAACAAGCCGGATACGGCGCGGAGCTCAGCCACCCAAAGGCTAAACCGCTGGCAGAATCATCAATCCCGTCGGAAGCACTGACAGCGGCCACTCCTGAGCTTCCGGCAGCCCATGACGAAGATGACAGTCAACAGCTGCTGATCAACGGCATGAGCTGCGCCAGCTGCGTCTCCCGGGTACAGAACGCGCTTGCCGCGGTGCCGGGCGTCTCACAGGCGCGGGTTAACCTGGCGGAACGCACGGCGCTGGTGATGGGCAGTGCGTCCGCCACAGAATTAGTGCAGGCGGTGGAGAAAGCGGGCTACGGCGCGGAGGCGATCGAGGACGATCTGGAACGCCGCGAACGGCAGCAGGAAACCGCCATCGCCACCATGAAACGTTTTCGCTGGCAGGCGATTGTCGCCCTGCTGGTCGGCGTGCCGGTGATGGTCTGGGGCATGATCGGCGATAACATGATGGTCAGCGACGACAACCGTTCGCTGTGGCTGGTCATCGGCCTCGTCACCCTGGCGGTGATGGTCTTCGCCGGCGGCCACTTCTACCGCAGCGCGTGGAAAAGCCTGAAAAACGGCACTGCCACCATGGATACGCTGGTGGCGCTCGGTACCGGCGTCGCCTGGCTGTACTCGATGAGCGTCAACCTGTGGCCACAGTGGTTCCCGATGGAAGCCCGCCATCTCTATTACGAAGCCAGCGCAATGATTATCGGCCTGATTAACCTCGGCCATATGCTGGAGGCCCGCGCCCGCCAGCGCTCCTCAAAAGCGCTGGAGAAACTGCTCGACCTGACGCCGCCTTCGGCGCGGGTCGTCACGCCCGAGGGCGAGAAAGATCTGCCGCTCGCTGAAGTTCAGGCCGGCATGACGCTGCGCCTGACGACCGGCGACCGCGTCCCGGTCGACGGCGTGATAAGCCAGGGGGAAGCCTGGTTTGATGAAGCGATGCTCACCGGCGAACCGGTACCGCAGCAAAAAGGCGATGGCGACGCCATTCACGCCGGCACCGTAGTGCAGGACGGCAGCGTGCTGTTCACCGCCAGCGCCGTCGGCAGCCAGACCACGCTGGCGCGTATTATCCGCATGGTGCGCCAGGCGCAGAGCAGCAAGCCGGAGATCGGCCAGCTGGCGGATAAAATCTCCGCGGTGTTTGTCCCGGCGGTGGTCGCCATTGCGCTGATTAGCGCTGCGATCTGGTACTTCTTCGGCCCGGCGCCGCAGATCGTCTATACCCTGGTGATCGCCACCACGGTACTGATTATCGCCTGTCCGTGCGCATTAGGCCTGGCGACGCCGATGTCGATTATATCCGGCGTTGGCCGGGCGGCGGAGTACGGCGTACTGGTGCGCGACGCCGATGCTCTGCAGCGCGCCAGTGAACTCGACACCCTGGTGTTCGATAAAACCGGCACCCTGACCGAAGGCAAGCCGCAGGTGGTGGCGGTGAAAACTTTCGCAGACGTTGATGAGATGACCGCGCTGCGTCTTGCCGCCGCGCTTGAGCAGGGTTCAAGCCATCCGCTGGCGCGAGCGATCCTTGATAAAGCCGGAGACAGCCCGTTGCCGGAAGTGAGCGGCTTCCGCACCCTGCGCGGCCTGGGCGTCAGCGGCGAAGCGGAAGGCCATCGCCTGCTGCTCGGTAACCAGGCGCTGCTCAACGAGCAACATATCGCCACCGGCGATATAGAAAGCGAGATGATGGCGCAGGCCTCGCGCGGGGCTACGCCGGTGCTGCTGGCGGTAGATGGTCAGGCGGCCGCGCTGTTCGCCATCCGTGACCCGCTACGCGAAGACAGCGTCGACGCTCTGGCGCGCCTGCATCGTCAGGGCTACCGCCTGGTGATGCTCACCGGGGATAACCCCACTACCGCGAATGCTATCGCCAAAGAAGCCGGCATTGATGAGGTGATTGCCGGCGTGCTGCCGGACGGTAAAGCCGACGCCATTAAGCGTCTGCAGAGCCAGGGGCACAAAGTGGCGATGGTGGGCGATGGGATTAACGACGCCCCGGCGCTGGCGCAGGCGGATGTCGGGATCGCCATGGGCGGCGGCAGCGATGTCGCCATTGAAACGGCGGCGATCACCCTGATGCGCCATAGTCTTCACGGCGTGGCCGATGCGCTGGCGATTTCGAAGGCGACCTTACGCAATATGAAGCAGAACCTGCTGGGGGCCTTTGTCTACAACTCGCTGGGCATCCCGATTGCCGCCGGGATCCTCTGGCCGCTGACCGGCACGTTGCTCAATCCGGTGGTCGCCGGCGCGGCGATGGCGCTGTCGTCGATTACCGTGGTGAGTAACGCTAACCGCCTGCTGCGCTTTAAACCAAAAGCGTAAGCGCTGTCCAGGAAAGCGGGCGCTGGCAGGGTCGGCGCCCGCTTTTTTACCGGGACAAGAAAAGCCCGCCGGAAGGGTGACGTGTATCACCATATGCGCTAGCATGAATGCCTCACACTTCGGAGCGCGTATGGGCCTGTTAAACCGGATAAAAATGCTGTGGCGAGCCGCCGTCGGCTCGTCTTATTCCTGGCCTGCGATGGATATCGTCCTGCCCGGCGAACGCTATCTGCACCTCGTCGGCAGCATCCATATGGGCACCCGCGATATGGCGCCGCCGCCAGCGAAGCTGCTGAAAAAAATACGCCAGGCCGATGCGTTAATCGTTGAGGCCGATATCAGCGGCAATGAAACCCCGTTTAGCCATCTCCCCGCTTATCCGCCGCTGGCGGAGCGCCTGAGCGACGCGCAGCTGAGCGAGCTACAGACGCGAGCCGGTGAACTCGGCCTGTCGGTCGCGCTATTCGACAGCCAGCCGCTGTGGCAGGTGGCGATGGTTCTGCAGGCCACCCAGGCGCAGAAGCTGGGGCTGCGCCCGGATTACGGTATCGATTATCAGTTGCTGATGGCCGCCCGCGAGAGCAACATAGCGGTGATGGAGCTGGAAGGCGCCGACAGCCAGATCGCGCTGCTGCGCGACCTGCCCGATGGCGGAATGGCGCTGCTGGAGGATACGCTGACCCACTGGCGCACCAACGCCCGTTTACTGCAGGTCATGATCGGCTGGTGGCTGGAGCAACCGCCGTCGCGCGGCGCGGTATCGCTGCCGACGACCTTCAGCCAGTCTTTATATGATGTGCTGATGCACCAGCGCAATCTCGCCTGGCGCGAGACGCTGCTGGCCCTGCCGCCGGGCCGCTACGTGGTCGCCGTCGGCGCGCTGCATCTGTATGGCGAAGGGAATCTGCCGGATATGCTGACATAAAAAAATGGCCAATATTGCTATTGGCCCGTCAAAGAGGAATTTCATCATTATTATTATCCCGGGATTTGCATCCCGGATCGTCTGATTGTCGCTCAAAGTGACCATCACTGCCAACACTATTGCGCAAGATGGTACTATTTTTTAGACAACCTGCGGGCGTATTCTGACGTCACGCAAAACCGGTTGGTAAGAAGGATAGCTATGACTCCCGCCGTTAAATTACTCGAAAAAAACAAAATCCCCTTTCAGATCCACAGTTACGATCACGATCCCAATGAGACCAACTTCGGTGATGAAGTGGTGCGCAAGCTCGGCCTCAATGCCGACCAGGTATACAAGACCCTGCTGGTCGCCGTAAATGGCGATATGAAGCATCTGGCGGTCGCCGTCACCCCGGTCGCCGGTCAGCTGGATTTGAAGAAAGTGGCGAAAGCGCTGGGCGCCAAGAAAGTCGACATGGCCGACCCGATGGTGGCGCAGCGTATCACCGGCTATCTGGTGGGCGGTATCAGTCCGCTGGGGCAGAAGAAGCGCCTGCCGACGGTGATTGACGCCCCGGCGCAGGAATTTGCCACCATTTACATTTCCGGCGGCAAACGCGGGCTGGATATTGAGCTGGCGGCCAGCGATCTGGCGCAGCTGCTGGATGCGAAGTTCGCCGATATCGCCCGCCGCGATTGATGACGCGCCCCGTGCCCGGTAAGCGCAGCGCCACCGGGAAAGCGCCCGGATAGCGACGCAGCGCTTTATCCGGGCTTCCCCTCAGGGTTACTGCCAGCTCACCTCGCCTTTCGGCTCATAGGCGGCGGCATCCAGCGGCGAGTTCTTCTCGATATACTCTTTCAGCACTTCGGCATCGATAAAGCCGGTATTCACATACCCGGGTTTATCGGCGATGTTCGGATAGCCATCGCCGCCGGTGGCGTTAAAGCTCAGCGTCGCCATCCGGTAGGTCTTCGCCGGATCCACCGGTTCGCCTTTGATTTTCAGATCGTTTAACTTGCCGTCTTTGGCCACAAAGCTGACGTTCGCAAACTGCGGATAGGCGCCGGAATCCGGCTTCATCTGCGCGACGGCGGTCAGGTAATCCACCACCTCTTTGCCGCTCATATCGACATAGGTCAGCACATTGCCGAACGGCTGGACCTTCATCACATCCTTGTAGGTGATATCGCCCGCCTCGATGGAGTCGCGGATCCCGCCGCCGCTCATCACCGCGAAATCCGCGTTACTGCGCGCCATCTGCGCCGCCAGCAGCAGGTGGCCCATATTGGTCTGTACGAAGCGCACTTTACTGCGATCGCCCTCCAGATGACCATTCACGCTGCCGATTTTGACCTGTAGTTGCGCCTTACCTTTGTTCTGGAACGGCGTCAGCAGCGACATCATCTGCGGGTTCTCCGCGATCTGCGGCGTATACAGCACCCGCTCGCTTTGGCCGTTATCGTATGTCACTTTTTTCTTCAGGTTGACCGGGATCAGCTGATAGTGCACCAGTTTCATCTCGCCGTTGCGGAACTCAAAATCGGCGCGGCCGACGTATTTGCCCCACTCATGCGCCTGGACGATCCAGATACCGTTCTGACGATCCGGGGCGCACGGCGTCCCTGGCACATAGTCGACCTGTTTTTTATTTTCCGACGCCATGCACACCGGATCCTGCGAGTGACCGCCGACGATCATCGCCAGCGAGCCCGCGGGTAAACTGCGTGCCATCTCGACATCCCCCGGCGCGTTAGAGCCGTGGTTGCCGTTGTCATAGTGGCCCATATGGGTGGTGGCCAGGATCACGTCCGGCTTTTCATTCTGCTGCAGCTCCTGGATCACCAGCTTCGCCTCTTCCGCCGGTTTGCGGAATTCGATATCGGTGAAATATTCCGGATTGCCAATCTTGGCCGTATCGTCAGTGGTTAAGCCAATTACCGCGATTTTTAACCCGCCGCGTTTAAACAGCGCCCAGGGTTTGAACAGCCGTTCGCCGGTGCTTTTCTGATAAATATTGGCCGACAGGAACGGGAACTTCGCCCACTTTTCCTGCTGGCGCAGCACGCTCAGCGGATTATCAAACTCATGGTTCCCCACCGCCATCGCGTCGTAGCCGATCAAGTTCATGCCGCGAAAATCGGGCTCTGCATCCTGTAAATCAGACTCCGGCACCCCGGTATTGATATCCCCGCCGGACAGCAGCAGAACGCTACCGCCTTCGGCCGCCACCTCTTTACGAATACCGTCCACCAGCGTTTTCTGCGCCGCCAGGCCATATTCGCCGTAGTCATTGCGCCAGAAATGGCCGTGGTGATCGTTGGTGTGCAGGATGGTAATTTTATAGGTTTTATCCTGCTCATAGGCCTGCGCGGACAGGCTGCCCAGCGATAAAGCGGCGAATAACGCCAGCGCCACGCTGTGTTTGAAATAATGCATGCTTCACTCCCTGACTTAATCCCAAGTGCCGAAAGTATAGCGAGTTAGCCGCGTTGACAAATATGTTTTCAGAATTGCGACTTCCTTCAAACCTTATCTGCAGGTATGTTAGTCGGATAATAATTCTACCCGTCATACTTCAAGTTGCATGTGCGTTGGCAATAACTCGGCCCATCCCTGGGCCTCGCCCTTACGGGCGCAGTGAACTGCGTTCAAATTCGTTCCTGACGAATTTGTCCTCGCTCACCCCAGTCACTTACGAGAGTAAGCTCCTGGGGATTCGCTGCGTCGCCGCCTGCCTGCAACTCGAATTATTTAGGGTAACAACCTGCATTCTCTACAACAAATCGAACTCGCTGAAGTGAACCTATGACAACCAACCAATCCGCTCAGACCTTACCCAGTACCGACGCGCCGCCGCAAAAAGCACGCACCTCGTTTGGCATCTTAGGCGCGATCAGCCTGTCCCATTTGCTTAACGATATGATCCAGTCGCTCATACTCGCTATCTACCCGCTGCTGCAGGCCGAGTTCTCCCTTACCTTCGTGCAGATTGGGATGATCACCCTCACCTTCCAGCTCACCTCATCGCTGTTCCAGCCGGTGATTGGCTACATCACCGATAAACGATCGATGCCGTGGTCGCTGCCGGTGGGCATGTGCTTTACCCTCTGCGGTTTGATCCTGCTGGCGCTGGCCGGTAGCTTCGGTATGGTGCTGCTGGCCGCCGCGCTGGTGGGTACCGGCTCCTCGGTTTTCCATCCGGAATCATCCCGCGTGGCGCGAATGGCCTCCGGCGGCCGTCACGGCCTGGCCCAGTCGCTGTTCCAGGTCGGCGGCAACTTCGGCAGTTCGCTTGGCCCGCTGCTGGCGGCGGTGATCATCGCCCCGTATGGTAAAGGCAACGTCGCCTGGTTCGTGCTGGCCGCCCTGCTGGCTATCGTCGTGCTGTCGCAAATCAGCCGCTGGTACGCCGCGCAGCACCGGATGAATAAGGGCAAACCGAAGCCGGCGATCGTCAATCCGCTGCCGCGCAATAAGGTGATTCTGGCGGTAGGTATTCTGCTGATGCTGATTTTCTCGAAATACTTCTATATGGCGAGCATCAGCAGCTATTACACCTTTTATCTGATGCATAAGTTCGGCTTATCGGTGCAAAATGCCCAGCTGCATCTGTTTGCCTTCCTGTTCGCGGTGGCCGCCGGGACGGTGATTGGCGGGCCCGTTGGCGATAAGATTGGACGAAAATATGTTATTTGGGGCTCTATCCTCGGCGTGGCGCCTTTCACCCTTGTTTTACCCTATGCCAGCCTTGAATGGACCGGGATTTTAACGGTGATCATTGGTTTTATCCTCGCCTCGGCCTTCTCCGCTATTCTGGTCTATGCCCAGGAGCTGCTGCCGGGACGTATCGGCATGGTTTCAGGCCTGTTTTTCGGCTTTGCCTTTGGTATGGGCGGCCTTGGCGCCGCGGTGCTGGGCCTGCTGGCGGACCATACCAGCATCGACCTGGTATATAAAATCTGCGCCTTCCTGCCGCTGCTGGGATTCCTGACGATATTTCTTCCTGATAACCGGCAAAAAGCCTGATTATCCGGCGGCCAAAGTGTAACGCTGGCCGCCGTTACCCCTTGCGCCATCGGCCTGATGCGCGCATTCCTCTCTCGATTTTTCCTTCTGTGCCTTTTCAGCGGCCAATTGCATTTTTTTGCACAATTCAAGAATTATTCATAAACAAAGTGAACGTTTTTGTCATAAACTATTACGCGGACAGGGTAGCAAAATGGACCGATTCACCACTGGAAAGGAGACGGAATGCACCACGCAACACCGCTAATCACCACCATTGTCGGCGGCCTCGTGCTCGCCTTTATTCTCGGCATGATTGCCAATAAGCTACGTATTTCTCCTCTGGTGGGATATCTCTTAGCGGGCGTGCTGTCCGGACCTTTCACCCCTGGCTTTGTTGCTGACACCAAACTGGCTCCGGAACTGGCGGAGCTCGGCGTGATCCTGCTGATGTTCGGCGTCGGCCTGCATTTCTCCCTCAAGGATCTGATGGCGGTAAAGTCGATCGCCATTCCCGGGGCCATCGCCCAGATAGCCGTGGCGACGCTGTTGGGTATGGCGCTCTCCGCCGCCCTTGGCTGGTCGCTGATGACCGGCATCGTCTTTGGTCTGTGCCTCTCCACCGCCAGTACCGTGGTGCTGCTGCGCGCCCTGGAGGAACGACAGCTGATTGACAGTCAGCGCGGGCAGATCGCCATCGGCTGGCTGATTGTGGAAGACCTGGTGATGGTCCTGACGCTGGTCCTGCTGCCGGCGGTTGCCGGTATGGCGGAGAAAGGCAACCTCGGCTTCGCTTCCCTGGCCCTCGACCTCGGGATCACCATTGGCAAAGTGGTGGCCTTTATCGCCATTATGATGCTGGTCGGCCGTCGGCTGGTGCCGTGGATCATGTCGCGCAGCGCGGCCACCGGCTCGCGCGAGCTGTTCACCCTGTCGGTGCTGGCCCTGGCGCTGGGCATCGCCTTCGGCGCCGTGGAGCTGTTTGATGTCTCCTTCGCCCTCGGCGCCTTCTTTGCCGGCATGGTGCTTAACGAATCCGAGCTGAGCCACCGTGCCGCTCATGACACCCTGCCGCTGCGCGACGCCTTCGCGGTGCTGTTCTTTGTCTCCGTCGGCATGCTGTTTGACCCGATGGTGCTGGTCCAGCAGCCGCTGGCGGTGCTGGCGACGCTGGCGATCATTATCTTTGGTAAATCCGCAGCCGCCTTTTTCCTCGTGCGTATGTTTGGCCACTCGCCGCGTACCGCATTGACAATTGCCGCCAGCCTGGCGCAGATTGGTGAATTTGCCTTTATTCTCGCCGGCCTGGGGATGGCGCTTAACCTGCTGCCGCAGGCCGGGCAAAACCTGGTGCTGGCCGGAGCGATCATCTCGATTATGCTCAACCCGGTACTGTTCACTCTGCTGGAGAAATATCTCGATAAAACCGAAACCCTCGACGAGCAGACCCTGGAAGAGGTGCTGGAAGACGAGAAGCAGGTGCCGGTCGATATCTGCAACCACGCGCTGCTGGTCGGTTTTGGCCGCGTCGGCAGCCTGCTGGGCGAGAAGCTGATGGCCCAGGGGATCCCGCTGGTGGTGGTTGAAACCTCGCGCACCCGCGTGGATGAGCTACGCGAGCGCGGGATCAGCGCGGTGCTGGGCAATGCCGCCAATGAAGAGATCATGGAGCTGGCGCATCTCGACTGCGCCCGCTGGCTGCTGCTGACCATTCCCAACGGCTATGAGGCCGGCGAGATTGTCGCTTCCGCACGGGAAAAATGTCCGCATATCGAGATTATCGCCCGCGCCCATTATGATGACGAAGTGGATTACATTATCGACCGTGGGGCCAATCAGGTGGTGATGGGCGAGCGGGAAATTGCCCGCGCCATGCTGCAGCTTCTGGAAACGCCACCCGCCGGTGAAGTGGTCACCGGCTGATGTTCTGCCCTCTCCCGTCGGGAGAGGGACTCGCTTACCGATCCCAGTACGCCTCTTCCAGGCTGTCCTCACGTTCCGGCAGGCCGCGGGTTAAGCGCGGCGAGTGCTGGTTCAGCACCTGATAGCTCACGCGGTTGGCATATTTACACACCTGCGCCAGCGAGGAGTAGGTCAGCCATTTGCATTTGTGTTTGCTGGAGTTGGGGACGTTATTGCGATGGTAGTTATTGGCGGTGATGTCATGCAGCAGCGCCGCCAGCGCGCCGTCCCCTGCGCCGTTGGTGTTCATGATCTTCTCCGGGCCGCCCATATACGGCGCAATATGCGAATAAATCCGCAGCGGATTGACGCAGTCCTGGTGACGCATCGCGCGACTGAATTCGAACTGGTTAAATTCCGGGATCGCCCCCGGCAGCAGCGGATGCTGGGTCTTACGCTTCGCCTCTTCTTCAGTGAAGCCCGCCATATACAGCCCCGCCGGTCCGGCGGTGCACAGCACCAGGTCGACCCAGTCCAGCGCTTTATCCGCCGCCGACAGCGGATCGGCAAAGCCGGTCAGCGCTTCCCCTTCCTCTTCATTCATCGCCAGAATCGAGACATGCTCCTGCAGGAACTGCTGCCACCACGCCGGGTTATCGGCAATCACGTATTTGGTTCCAAGAGTTAACACCACCGGCACATCATGCTTTTTGGCATACTCGATGGCTTTCATCGTCGCGTCCGGCATCGGCTCGCCCGGCTTGCAGCGTACCAGGTAGGAGGTCAGCACCAGCGCCGAGGCGCCGGCGATCACCGCTTCCGGAATGCTTTCCGGGCGCAGCTTGTTCATATGTCCCGGGCTGATGGCGAAGGTGCGCTCGCCGCTGTCGCTGATCAGGGTGAAGCAACGGCCAATGGCGCCGTCGACGCCCTGCAGATAGTTCAGATCGGTACGGCTGGAGGTATTGCACAGGTAGCGATAGGCATAGCCGCCGATTTCGATATTGCTGCACATGACGCCAAGCAGCACCGAGCGATCGTCCGCCAGCACCGAGTAGTTGTGCATGGTATTGCCGATCGTGCCGCCGGCAAACTGATGGGTAATAAGATTATTGCGCACCAGCTCCTGGTACAGCGCCTCGGCGACGTCATCTTCAATCACCAGCGAGTGGCCCGCGCTCAGGCCGTAGCGCACGATAAACGCCTCATCCACTTTCGCTTCGATATCCACCAGCGTCTGGTCGATACCCACCACCCAGGAGACGCTGGATTCATTCTCCGGCTGAATTTGCTGCAGCAGCGGGTCGCGGGCGTTAACGGGAAAATAGTGTTTGGATTTGCGTTTACCGGGAAATTTCATAGTGGCGCTTAAATAACAGGGAACAAGCGGGAAATAGTAGCATATTCCCCGCCCTGCGCGCGATCAGCGATAAGGCGCCGTCAGGTTGACCATCATCTCAATATGCGCGGCGTCCGCGTTAAGCGCCGGAATGTATTCATATTGCTTTCCGCCCGCTTCGAGGAATATTTCCCGGTTCTGGACGGCGATCTCTTCCAGCGTTTCGAGACAGTCGGCGGCAAACCCCGGGCACAGCACCTGAATATGCTTCGTCCCTTTCTCGCCGAGCATCTTCAGCGTCTCATCGGTGTACGGCGTCAGCCAGGGTTCCCGACCAAAGCGCGACTGGAAGGTCATCATCACCCGCTCCGGCGGGAGCCCCAGCGCGGAGACCAGTTCCCGCGTGGTATCGCGACAGCGCTGAGGATAATCATCCCCTTGATTGGCATAGCGCTGCGGGATCCCATGATAGGAGAGCAGCAGCAGATCCGGTTCCCCATGAACGGCAAACGAGGCGCGCACGCTGGCCGCCAGGGCATGGATATAGTCCGGGTGCCCGGCGTAATCGCGAATAAACGAGATACCGGGAATGGCGCGTTTCTTCGCGAGGATCCGCGCCAGCTCATCCCAGACGGCAGCCACCGTCGAGCAGGAATATTGCGGATACAGCGGCAGCACTACGATGTGCCCCACCCCCTGCGCCAGTAAATCATCCACCGCGCTGGCCAGCGACGGCGATCCATAGCTCATGCCCAGCGCCACCGGGGTATCCGGCAGTCTGGCGGCCAGCGCCTGCTGCTGACGACGGCTGTATACCATCAGCGGCGACCCCTCTTCCATCCAGACGGACTGATAGAGTTTAGCCACGCGGGGAGAGCGAATCGGCAGTATGACGCCGCGCAGCAGCGGCCACCATAGCAGACGAGACGTATCCACCACCCGTTTGTCGCTGAGGAATTGTCGCAGATAGCGCTTCACCGCACCGGGGGTGGGCGCATCGGGAGTGCCTAAATTGGCCAGCAAGATACCTGTTTTCGTCTGATGCATTACCGCCTCTTAACCATTTGAATCGCAGCCAATTGTAGCTGAAATGGCGCTAAACGGAACCAATCATAGCAAAAGGTAGGAATGAGAGAAGTTCTCATCCTGCCGCAGCAGGATGAGAAAAGGCTTTATCAGCCGAGGATTTTTTCCAGTTCGGCGCGCACGTCAGCCACCGCTTTGGTGCCGTCGACTTTGGCGTATTTGGTGTTGCCCGCCTGCGCTTCTTTGGTGTAGTAGCCGATCAGCGGCGCCGTCATCTGATGATATTCCACCAGACGCTTACGCACGGTCTCTTCCTGGTCGTCTTTACGGGTGGTCAGCTCTTCGCCGGTCACGTCGTCTTTGCCTTCCACCTTCGGCGGATTAAATTTGATGTGGTATACGCGACCGGATGCCGCGTGAACGCGACGGCCAACGATGCGGTCGACGATCAGTTCGTCCGGCACATCGAATTCCAGCACGTAATCAACGGTAATGCCCGCTTCTTTCATGGCGTCAGCCTGCGGAATAGTGCGCGGGAAGCCGTCCAGCAGGAAGCCGTTACGGCAATCTTCCTGGGCGATACGCTCTTTGACCAGCGCGATAACCAGCTCATCGGTCACCAGCTTGCCGGCGTCCATGATGTCTTTCGCCTGCTTACCGAGCTCGGAGCCGGATTTTACCGCAGCGCGCAGCATATCGCCGGTGGAGATTTGCGGAATACCGTATTTCTCCATGATGAACTGAGCCTGAGTTCCTTTACCCGCGCCCGGAGCGCCAAGCAGAATAATACGCATTACGAAAATCCCCTCAAAAGTCGATTCAATTTTTCAAAAACGCTAAACCATACCACCAGAACGGCGATGGCTCAAGGAAGGCGGTGCGGCTGAAACGGTTAATGGTGAGATATTTTATGCCATCCAATGTGAAATGCCCCGCCGGAGCAAATCGCTCAGACGGGGCATTTATCCCGTTCCCGGCGTCGCGTCGCTCGGCCGGGCTACTCGTTCAGGTTCGCGTCAGGAAGCCAGCAGCTGGTTCATACGGCGGATAAACTGGTTCGGATCTTCCAGCGTGCCGCGCTCGGCCAGCAGCGCCTGATCCAGCAGCAGTTCCACCCATTCGCCGAATTGCGCGTCATCCTGGGTATCGGCTGCGCGTTTCACCAGCTGATGCGCCGGGTTCAGTTCGAAGATGTATTTCACTTCCGGCGCCGCCTGGCCCGCAGCCGCGAACAGCTTCGCCATCTGGGTGCTCATCTCGTCGGCATCGGTGGTGACAATCGCCGGGGTATCGGTCAGACGATGGGTCAGACGCACCTCTTTGACCCGGTCGCCAAGCAGGTTTTTCACACGCTCAACGAACGGCTCCAGCGCTTTTTCGGCTTCTTTGGTGGACTCGTCCACTTCGTCCGCCAGTTTGTCCAGCGACTCGTCGGCTTTAGCGACAGACTGGAACGCTTTGCCGTCGAATTCGGTCAGGTAGCTCATCATCCACTCGTCGATGCGATCGGAGAGCAGCAGCACTTCGATCCCTTTCTTACGCAGCAGTTCGAGGTGTGGGCTGCTTTTCGCCGCCGCATAGCTGTCGGCAGTGATGTAGTAGATCTTCTCCTGACCGTCTTTCATACGCGAGACGTACTCTTCCAGCGACACGGTCTGCGCGGAGGAATCGGTATGGGTGGTCGCGAAGCGCAGCAGTTTGGCGATCGCCTCCTGGTTGCTCGGATCTTCCGCCGGGCCCTCTTTCAGCACCAGGCCGAACTGTTTCCAGAAGGTCTGATATTTTTCGGCGTCGTCTTTCGCCAGCTTATCCAGCATCTGCAGCGCGCGTTTGGTCAGCGCGGTGCGCAGGTTACGGGTCACGCTGCTGTCCTGCAGGATTTCACGGGAGACGTTCAGCGGCAGATCGTTGGAGTCTATCAGGCCGCGTACGAAGCGCAGGTAGTTCGGCATAAACTGCTCGGCGTCGTCCATAATGAACACACGCTGGACGTACAGCTTCAGGCCGTGTTTATGATCGCGGTTCCACATATCCCACGGCGCCTGCGACGGGATATACAGCAGGCTGGTGTACTCCTGCTTACCTTCCACGCGATTGTGGCTCCAGGTCAGCGGGTCGCTGTAGTCATGGGCAATGTGCTTATAGAACTCTTTGTACTCGTCGTCGTTAACTTCAGACTTGCTGCGGGTCCACAGGGCCTGCGCCTTGTTGATTTTTTCCCAGCTGATAACGGTTTCGCCGTCTTTCTCTTCCTGTTTTTCAATCTCAACCGGCAGCGCGATGTGGTCGGAATACTTGCTGATGATGGAGCGCACGCGCCAGTCGTTGAGGAAATCGTCCTCACCTTCGCGCAGATGCAGGGTGATTTCGGTCCCGCGATCGGCTTTGGTGATGTCGGCCACGGTATATTCCCCTTCGCCGGCGGATTCCCAGAACACGCCGTTTTCAGGTTTATCGCCTGCCGCACGGGTGCGCACGGTCACTTTATCCGCCACGATGAAGGCCGAATAGAAGCCGACGCCGAACTGGCCAATCAGCTGGCTATCTTTTGCCTGGTCGGAACCCATGGATTCCAGGAACGCTTTGGTGCCGGATTTGGCGATGGTGCCGAGATGATCGATAACCTCTTCCCGGTTCATGCCGATACCGTTATCGGCGATGGTCAGGGTACGGTTGTCTTTATCAAACGAAACCCGCACGCGCAGCTCGCCGTCTCCCTCATACAAATCCGGCTGCGACAGCGCGCGGAAACGCAGCTTATCGGCCGCATCAGAGGCGTTGGAAATCAGCTCACGCAGAAAGATTTCTTTGTTGGAATAGAGGGAATGGATCATCAGGTGCAGAAGCTGTTTTACTTCTGACTGAAAACCACGAGTTTCTTGTCCTTTCATCTGATTCAACCTCAACAATGCCATTTTAAATGGGTAAAAAACCGTTGAGTGGGAGATGGGGACAGCGGGGAAATTTTTCAAGCGGAGGCGGCGATGGCCGCCTCCATTTGTTCAGAAAGTAATCTTGTGGCGACCGGCCAGCGAGTGGGACAGCGTGGTGCCGTCGACCATCTCCAGCTCGCCGCCCACCGGCACGCCGTGGGCGATTCGGCTGGCGTCGACGCCATACTGCGCGCACAGCTCTGCGATGTAGTTGGCCGTCGCCTCGCCCTCAACGGTCGGGTTGGTGGCAAGGATCACCTCGGTGATCGACTCCGCCTCCAGCCGTTGTTCCAGGCGATCGAGCCCGATGTCGTCAGGCCCGATGCCGTCGAGCGGCGACAGGTGCCCCATCAGCACGAAGTAGCGGCCGGAATACTGCCCGGTCTGCTCAATGGCGTAGATGTCCGCCGGACTCTCCACCACGCAGATTTGGCCGTTTTCCTGGCGACGCGGGTTGCCGCAGATATTGCACACCTCCTGCTCGGTGAAGGTGCGGCAATCGGCGCAGTGGCCGATCTCCGACATCGCGCGCGTCAGCGCCTGCGCCAGACGCATCCCGCCGCTGCGATCGCGCTGCAGCAGGGTAAACGCCATGCGCTGCGCGGACTTCGGGCCGACGCCCGGCAGACAGCGCAGCGCTTCCATAAGCTGAGTTAACAGCGGGCTGGTTTGCATCAGAACGGCATCTTGAAGCCTGGCGGCAGCTGCATACCGGCAGAGACGGAAGCCATCTTCTCTTTCTGGGTCTCTTCGATACGGCGCGCGGCGTCGTTGAACGCGGCAGCCACCAGATCTTCCAGCATCTCTTTGTCATCTTCCAGCAGGCTTGGGTCGATCTCCACGCGGCGGCAGTTGTGCGCGCCGTTGATGGTCACTTTCACCAGACCCGCGCCGGACTCGCCGGTCACTTCCAGCTGAGCGATCTCTTCCTGCATCTTCTGCATTTTGTCTTGCATCTGCTGGGCCTGCTTCATCAGGTTACCCAGGCCGCCTTTTCCACCAAACATAGGCTTCTCTCTCAGTCAGTCATCATTAAAGGTACTGACTGCAAGTCAAACTTGCAGTCAAATGGGGCGGATACTCTCTTCATCCAGATCGGCGTCGAAGAAACGACGCAGGGTCTGAATGTTATTATCCGCAATAATCGCGTCGCGCGCCTGCGCGAGCTTCTCTTCATAAATAGCCTGCCGCCACTCCAGCGGCGTGCGCATCGCGGGATTATCGTCTTCCACGATGGTCAATTCAACCGGCGTACCGTACAACACCCCCAGCGCTTCAGCCAGCTTTTGCCGCGCGCCGGCGGAATTGAGGTGGCGCTGACTGGGGCGCAGATGCAGACAGACGCGATTGCCCTCCTGCTCTTTCCACGCGTTGAGCGCCACCTGCTCGACCAGCTTCGGTACCGCCAGCTGGCTCACTTCCGCCGCCCAGCTGTCGCGCTCGACCGCTTCAACGGCAAGCTTAGCCGCCAGCTCCGGCGTTTTTTCATGCTCCAGCGCTTTTTTCAGCGCTTTAGGCGTGGCGACTTCGACTTTGGTCTCTTCAACCACCGTCGTCGCCTTCCAGCGATAGGCCTCTTTCTTCGCCGGGGCCTGCTCCAGCGCCGCCGCGGCCGGACGAGCCTGGACGCGCTCGGTAATCGAACTCAGTCGCTCCAGCGCAGCGTTATTCACCGGCCGCGCGCGGGAAGCGGCTGCCGGTTCACTCTTTTTTGGGGTGGTTGCTCCCTGGCTGCGCTGCAGGTGGCTGCGGGCCGCCAGCACCTGGCTGGTGGTCGGCGGCAAACTCTGCGACGGCTGCGGCGGCGGCGCTGCGGGGGAAACCGGCTGGCGCGGCGCGGGCGCGGCGGCCTGTGCCGGCTGCACCTCCGGCTCGGGCAGCGGCTTACGCGGATGAAACGCCAGGGCGCGCAGCAGCGTCATTTCGACGCCCATCCGCCGGTCCGGGGCATAGGGCAGCTCTTTGCGGCCAATCAGCAGCGTTTGGTAGTAGAGCTGAACGTCGCCCGGCGGTACGGTGCGCGCCAGTTCGCGCATTCGCACTTCGACCGCGGCCATGTCGGCGCCCAGCGCCGAAGGGGACAGCTGAACCATGGCGATGCGGTGCAGCAGGCTCTGCATCTCCACCAGCAGCGCCTCCCATTCAACGCCGCGCGCGGCGGCGTCATTGACGCCCGCCATGACCCGCTCGCCATCGGCGGCGACCAGGGCTTCAATCAGCGACAGCGCCTGATCGTCATCGAGGGTGCCGAGCATGGCGCTCACCGACGCCGCCGTCAGTTGCCCTTCTCCACTGGCAATAGCCTGATCGGTCAGACTTAAGGCATCACGCAGACTGCCGTCGGCGGCGCGCGACAGAAGCTGCAGCGCGCGGGGCTCGAAGGCAATCTGCTCTTCGCCAAGAATATGCTCCAGCTGATGGCGGATCTGTTCAACGTCCAGCGCCTTCAGGTGGAACTGCAGGCAGCGGGATAAGATCGTCACCGGCAGCTTCTGCGGATCCGTCGTCGCCAGCAGGAATTTGACGTGCGCCGGCGGCTCCTCCAGCGTCTTTAATAACGCGTTGAAGCTGTGGCGCGACAGCATATGGACTTCGTCGATGAGATAGACCTTAAAGCGGCCGCGGGCCGGCGCGTACTGGACGTTATCCAGCAGGTCGCGAGTATCTTCGACTTTGGTTCGCGAGGCGGCGTCAATCTCAATCAGATCGACAAAGCGCCCCTGTTCTATTTCCCGGCAGTTATCACACACGCCGCAGGGGGTGGCGGTGATGCCGGTTTCACAGTTTAACCCTTTCGCCAGCAGGCGGGCGATGGATGTCTTACCGACCCCGCGGGTACCGGAAAAGAGATAAGCGTGATGAATGCGCCCTAACGACAAGCCGTTCGCCAGTGCGGTCAGCACATGTTCCTGGCCGACGACGTCAGCAAAGGTTTGTGGGCGCCATTTACGGGCTAAGACCTGATAACTCATGGGCTGGCTCTGAAACGCTGGAAGGTGAAATCACGAAGGGGTCATGCTATCACAGCCCCGCCCGATCGGCGAGGCCATGTGGAGGGATTTGCTTAGTGGCCCGGGAACGGCACCAGACTGTAGCAGTGGACCCCCAGCTTCTCCAGGCGCTGTTCGCCGCCCAGATCGAAGAGATTGATAATGAAAGCGGCATCCTGTACTTCGCCGCCGAGACGGCGGATCAGTTTGACCGTCGCGTCGATGGTTCCGCCGGTCGCCAGCAGATCGTCCACCACCAGCACTTTGTCGCCCGGTTTGATGGCGTCAACGTGGATCTCCAGCTGATCGGTGCCGTACTCCAGCTCATAGCTCTCAGCGATGGTTTCACGCGGCAACTTACGCGGCTTGCGTACCGGAACAAAGCCCACGCCCAGCGCCAGCGCAACCGGTGCGCCGAAAAGGAAGCCACGCGCCTCAGTCCCTACCACTTTGGTAATTCCCGCGTCTTTGTAGCGCTCGGTCAGCAGTTCAATGCTGAGCGCGTAAGCTTTCGGGTCTTCCAGTAAACTGGTGACATCGCGGAAAAGAATGCCAGGTTTTGGATAATCCTCGATACTCTGGATGCTGTTCTTCAGATATTCAAGCTGCTGTGCAGTTGCGGTCATAAGTGTATGCCTGATTGAAACGGTGTTACCCACGGGCGTGCAAAAGGGGCCAAAGAAACATTTGTTTAACCTTTGACCAGGCTTACCCGCGCTCGAAAACGCCAGAATTTACTGGCTGTCAGCAACAATTGCAACAGGCTTTATTGCGCATCAGTGCTTTTGTTGCTTTGCGTCAACCACCGGAATGCGCCACATAAAGATCAGCAGACAGGCCAAAATGACCAACAGCATAATGCGCACCCACGTAAGCTTAACCAGCCACAGCGAAATAGCAAAAGTCGCTACGATCATGGCAATGGCGCGCGGTTTGGCGCCGCGGGGCATGGCGCGGTACTGCTGCCAGTGGCGAAGATAGCCGCCGAACCATGAGCGATACAGCAGCCACTGGTGAAAGCGCGGCGATGAGCGGGCAAAGCACCAGGCGGCGAGCAGAATAAACGGCGTCGTCGGCAGCAACGGTAAGAAAACGCCCAGCGTACCCAGCGCTACCGCCAGCCAGCCGATAATGGTTAAAATAACAGGTGGCATAATGCGAATCGTTATCAAACAGATACGGCTACTGTAGCACAGTTGGCTGATGGAAAATGGAGGGGGTGGGTGAAAACAGCTCAACTTTTACAAACGCTGAACAATCAGCTCAGTGAGCTGGCCGCGCTGGTGGCGCCGCTGGCGGAGCACGCGACCCTCAGCCCGCGCTTTGACCGCCAGCTCTTCCACACCCGCAGCACGCTGATGCAGGCCTATCTGGCGGAAGCCCAACACAACTTCAGCCAGCTCCGCCAGGCCGTCGAGCGCCAGCAGCTGCCGCAGGTAGCCTGGATCGCCGAGCGGCTGGCGGCGCAAATCGCCGCGCTGCGTCGCGAAACCGCCACCTGGTCGCTGCGCAGTTGGGACCATGCCTCGCCAACGCTGAGCCGCTGGCAGCGCCGTCGCCTGCAGCATCAGGAGTATGAGCGCCGCCTGCTGGCGATGCGCGACCAACGCCAGCGCCAGCTGACGCAGGTTACCAGCCTTGACGAGCAGCAGCGGCTGGCCAGCGAAGTCGAGGTCTACAGCGGACGGCTGGCGCGCTGTCGACAGGCGCTGGACAAGATTGAAAACGTACTGGCGCGGCTGACGCGCTAACAGGAGAGTCCGATGTCGCTGGAAAAAGCCCCCGATGAGGTCAAACTGGCCGTCGATTTAATCATGTTGCTGGAGTCGCATCAGATCCCGGCGCAAACCGTGCTGGACGCGCTGGAAATTGTCAGGCGGGATTATGCAAACAAGTTAAAAAACGCGGAAAGCGCCTCGCAAACGCCGCAGAAGTAAGATGTTGCCCACGACGAAGTGCTGGCAGAGTGCTCCTCTGCGCATGACGCCGATGGAGGCAATATTGATGGAAAAGGTCAGTCAAACCCCGCACGATGCGGTTTTTCGCCAGATGCTGATGCATCAGGCGGTGGCGAAGGATTTCCTGCAGCTGTATCTGCCCGCGCCGTTTCTGGCAATTTGCGAGCTGGATTCACTGCAGCTGGTCTCCGGTAGCTTTGTTGAAGAGGACCTGCGCGCCAGCTATTCCGATATCCTTTACTCACTGCGCACCCGCCACGGACCGGGCTATGTTTACGCGCTGATTGAGCACCAGAGTACCCCGGACAAGCTGATGGCGTTTCGCCTGCTGCGCTACGCGCTGGCCGCCATGCAGCGTCATCTGGACGCTGGCCACGACACGCTGCCGCTGGTGGTGCCAATTCTGTTTTATCACGGCAAGGTCAGCCCCTGGCCCTGGCCCCGCAAATGGCAACAGCTATTCGCCGAACCGGCGCTGGCGAAGGCGCTCTATAGCGGTGATTTTCCGCTGGTGGACCTCACCGTTATGCCAGATAATCAGATCGTCCGTCATCGGCGTATGGCCATGCTGGAGCTGTTGCAAAAGCATATCCGCCATCGCGATCTGGCCGAGCTGCAGGTGCCGCTGATTGCGCTGATGACGCAAGGCTATCTGACAGAAGCGCAGTTAAATACGCTGCTGCGCTATATGTTGCAGGCGGGTACCACGGAACATCCGGGGGCGCTGATCCGCGCGCTGGCGGCGCAGTCGCCCAGACATAAGGAGCTGATGATGACCATTGCCGAATGGCTGGAAGAGAAAGGCCGTAAACAGGGGCAGCAGGAGGGCGAACAGGAAGCCACTCGCAGCATCGCCGCCAGAATGCTGGCGCGCGGCCTCGAACGTCAAATCGTGCGGGAACTCACCGGGCTTAGCGACGAAGAGCTCGCCGCGCTGACGCCCTGATGCAGCAGGGGCGGCTTTGCGCCGCCCCTTTTCAGTTAAGACGCGACGGAGGGCGCTAAATCGTCACCCTTTCCGTCCCGCTTCACTTCCGTGACCTCGTCGCCCTTTTCATTTCGCAGATGGACTTCCAACTGGTTAAAGGCAATGTTGATGTCATTCTCCCGGCACAGACGGTCGATGGCGCGGTTGAGCTCATCCACCGTGTAGCTGCGATCGCGCAGTTCACGGACATACAGACGCAGTTCATGATCCAGGGTACTGGCCCCGAAGGTGGTGAAGAAGACCGCTGGCGCTGGCTCCTGCATCACTTTCGGATGATCGTGCGCGACCTTCAGCAGCACCTCCTTCACCTTATCCAGATCGGAACCGTAGGCGACGCCGAGGCGGATCACCACGCGGGTCACGGTGTCGGAGAGCGACCAGTTGATCAAGCGCTCGGTAACGAACGCCTTGTTCGGGATGATCACCTCTTTGCGATCGAAGTCGGTGATGGTGGTGGCGCGAATACGGATTTTGCTTACCGTACCGGAGAAGGTGCCGATAGTCACCGTATCCCCAATGCGCACCGGACGTTCGAACAGAATAATCAGGCCGGAGACGAAGTTACCGAAGATCTCCTGCAGACCAAAACCTAAACCAACCGACAGCGCGGCCGCCAGCCACTGCAGTTTATCCCATGAGACGCCCAGCGACCCGAATACCGTCATCGCCCCGATGGCGATAATCGCATAGTTAAGAATGGTGGTAATGGCGTAGGAAGTCCCCTGGCGCATGTTGAGCCGCGACAGGACCAGCACCTCCAGCAGCCCCGGCAGGTTGCGGATCAGCGCCCAGGCAACCATCGACGCCACAATGGCAAACAGCAGGCTGCCCATCGTGACGCTGCGCACCACGCTGGCCCCTGCCTCGGTGCCGTTGTAATGCCAGAGGGTAATGCTGTCGAGATAGGCGAAAACGGTGATCAAATCCGACCAAATCGCCCAGAACATGACCGCGAACAGCGCGATCATCACCAGCATGGTGATGCGTAACGTCTGCTGGTTGACCTGCTCGAGGGCGATAGTCGGCTCCTCCTGCGGCTCGGCGCCTTCCGCGCCTTCCTTCACCAGATGCTGACGGCGCGCCAGCGCCCGGCGCCAGGCGATGCGCCGCGCCGCCACGCTCAGGCCGCGCAGCACAGTCTGGTACAGCAGGTTCCAGATCATGACCAGATAGACGGTCTCGATCCAGCGTCCCGCCAGGCGCAGCGTGGTGTAGAAGTAGCCGGTCGCCGTTAGCACCATCAGGGCCACCGGAACGATAGACAGCACTGTGATCGTCAGCAGGCGCAGGCTGTGCGACTCTTTATCGCGCCAGCTTTCCCGGCACATCGGCCAGACCAGCACCGCTATCAGCAGTAAGTTGAAGAAAATCACCAGCTGCCCCAGCACGTCGTCCATCAGGTTCAGCGGCGACAGCTCGGAAATCACCGACCAGAAATTCAGCGGCAGCAGCGCCAGGCTGACGCGAACAATCTGCCGCCGCCAATGGCTGGTCAATTGCGCCGGCATATTAAAGTGGCTGACCGCAACGCCGTTCTTTTCCAGCACTTTCCAGCACAGGCCAAACACCAGCCAGAACATCGCCAGCTTTTTACTGTATGCCCACAGTAGAGCACTGATATTGAGCTGCATGGTGAGTAAGATCAGGCCAATCGCCAGAATCACCAGCACCACCGGTAAGGCGCGGATCAGGTCGATAAGGATCGCCTTCGGCGTATGCAGTTGGGTATCATTCCGCAGCTGGCCTACCTGGGAGGCAAGCTTTGCCTGATAATCCTTGAGCCACTGCAAACGCCAGCGGATCAGGCCGGCAATCAGCAGCAGCGGTAATCCGGCAAGAAAAGCGACAAACACCGCTGGCCACGCTTTTTCCCAGTTCACGGTGATTTTCATCGCCTTAAACTGACCTTTCAGCGCTTCCGGGAAGGCCTTAATCCACTCCCAGTCCATCGGTTTATTGCTGTTCACCCAGAAAATTTGCTGGGTCAGAATTTCTTTCAGGCTGCTCGAGACGCTCATCAGCTGCTGCTGGTTGATCTGCAGGTTGATGGCCATCATCAGCTGATTCCCCAGCTGTTTATTGAACTGGTCGAGCAGCTCCCGGCGCATGTCGATCACTTCCAGCAGCGCGGCGTGCACTTCATCGTTTACTTCAGCGCTGTGCCCCTCTTCCAGCTTAGCGACATAGGCATCGCTCTGGAACAGCGCGTCGCGTTTCTGATTCACCTCGAACTGTTCGAGCCGCAGATCGGCAATGCGATTGGTCATATCCTGCAGCTCATCCGCCGACGGCAGCGTCTGCTGCTGCTGGTAGAGAATGCGCGACAGCAGCAGGCTGCCCTTGAGCACGGAAATTTGCTCTTTAATATCCCGCTCAGACTGCAGGGCGCGGTCGAGCCAGTTCTTCACCTGAATATTGCGCTGCACCAGCTGGTTGCCGTTCTCCGTCGCCTGAATCAGCTTCTCGCTCAGCTGGTGGTTGATATCCAGCTCCTGCTTGACCAGCGGGTTGGCCTGAATACGCGCCGTTTCGTCGGGCGTGACCGCCTCCTGGGCGGTTTTCTCAGTCAGCGTCAGCCGCTTGCTGTTCACCGCCTCCTGTAGCAGCTGCAGCTGATGCTCCAGCCGGTTGCTCCAGGCGGTGACGTAGTCACGCTGCTTCTGCAGGGTATCCTGCAGCACCGTATTGCCTTCGAGGCTCTTGCGCTGCTGCTCGATCTGCGCGTTAAGCAACGCCTGCTGGGCCTGCAGCAGCACCTGCTGGGTCGGACGCAGAGTCTCATCCCCCACCGAGGTGCCATTCAGACGATTGCGGATCTGCTGCAGCTGCTGGGAGGCTTTGTACATCGCATTTTGCACGCGTTCCGGCTGCGTTTGCAGGGAAACCAACTGGCTGTTGTAGGTCGCCAGATCGTTTTGCGCATTCTGCAGATCGTCCAGCGTTTGGGTGACGCGTGATTCCAGCTGACGCAGGGAGAGCGTGCTCAGCGTTTTGCGCGTCGCGTCGTCGTTCGGGACATCGCTCAGATTGTTAAGGCTGTCCACCGCCTGGCGCAGCTTCGCCGGGGCTTGCTCGACCTGCTGGCGGAGCTGCGTCGTCTCGCTCTTGATGCGATCGATTTTATCCAGCGTTTCCAGGGTCTGGGTCAAATCCTGCTGGACCAGTTTATCCTGCGGAGTCAGTTCTTTTTGCTTGTTTAATGTATTGAGCTGACTCTGCACCTCCGCCCGGTCAGGGAGGTCCGCGGCGCGGCACTGAACTGGACTGAAAAGGCCAATAAAACAGAGCAGTATAATGATAAAGATGAACGTGGCGCGTTGCCTGGAGATCGTGTGCAGCATAGTTAATATGAATGAATGCAAATGCCGGAGAATACCGGGGGTCGTCGCAAGCGCGAAGAATAGCACTTCTCATCGCTGGCGAATAGCGGCGGACGGCGCTAAAAATTCACGTCCCCCCGCGCGCGACGTTTACGCTGACAGGTTCTCCGGGCCGCGCAGCGTGGGGCAGAACTGATACATCTCCAGCAGGATGGCAACATAGTCGCGCGCTTCCGCATGCAGGTCGAACGAGTCGGGGGCAAACAGCCAGTTCTCCATCAGGCCGGAAAGATAGCTGCGCATTAAAATCGCCGCTCGCCGGGTGAGTAAATTGGCGGGCAACAGCTTCGCGGCGATGCACTCTTTCAAGGTCTGCTCAATGCGCTCGTAGCTCGCCAGGGATAACTGCCGCTGGGCCTGCTGCACCACGGTCATTTCACCGACGAATTCGCACTTATGGAAGATAATCTCCATCATCAACCGACGGCGCTCCTCTGTCACCGTCGCTTCAAGAACATAGACTAATATCTCCCTGATAACTGAGAGTGGATCGTTAGGGAATTTTGCCCGATACTCAATTTCGAGATCGCTAATACTGGCGTCTGACAGCTCCCAAATTTCGTTGAATAAATCTGATTTATTCTTGAAATGCCAGTAGATAGCCCCCCTCGTTACACCCGCAGCTTTTGCAATTGTTGCCAACGAGGTAGATGATACGCCTTGCTGCGAAAACAGACGCAGAGCAACATCCAGAATCAGTTGCCGGGTTTCACGTGCCTGTTGTTTGGTTTTTCGTGCCATAGGTTAATGACTTTACAGAGGTTACGTTTACATACATTTGTGAATGTATGTACCATAGCACGACCATAATAGAAAGACTGTAGTGGGTTTGTGGTTGTTTGAGCCACTGAACATTTTGAAATTGGACACTCGAGGTTTACATATGAACAAAAACAGAGGGTTAACGCCTCTGGCGGTCGTTCTGATGCTCTCAGGCAGCTTAGCGCTAACAGGATGTGACGATAAACCGGCTCAACAGGGAGCCCAGCACATGCCGGAAGTCGGTATTGTGACGCTCAAATCCGCACCTCTACAAATGACCACCGAACTGCCAGGCCGCACCAGCGCCTATCGCATTGCGGAAGTCCGCCCTCAGGTCAGTGGCATTATTTTGAAACGTAACTTCGTCGAAGGTAGCGATATCCAGGCCGGCGTCTCCCTGTATCAGATCGATCCAGCCACCTATCAGGCCAGCTATGACAGCGCCAAAGGCGACCTGGCAAAAGCCCAGGCGGCGGCAAACATGGATCAACTGACGGTCAAGCGTTATCAGAAACTGTTAGGCACTAAGTATATCAGTCAACAAGACTACGATACCGCCGTCGCAACGGCGCAGCAGAGCAATGCGGCCGTGGTCGCGGCGAAAGCGGCCGTGGAAACCGCGCGCATCAATCTGGCCTACACCAAAGTCACCTCGCCGATCAGCGGCCGCATTGGTAAATCCGCGGTGACCGAAGGGGCGCTGGTGCAGAATGGTCAGTCAACCGCTCTGGCAACCGTTCAGCAGCTGGATCCGATCTATGTTGACGTCACCCAGTCGAGCAATGATTTCCTGCGCCTGAAACAGGAGCTGGCCGATGGCCGTCTGAAACAGGAAAACGGTAAAGCGAAAGTGGAGCTGGTGACTAACGACGGTCTTAAGTATCCGCAGTCCGGCACCCTGGAGTTCTCGGATGTGACCGTCGACCAGACCACCGGCTCTATCACGCTGCGCGCCATTTTCCCCAACCCGGATCACACCCTGTTACCGGGGATGTTTGTCCGCGCGCGTCTGGAAGAAGGGGTTAACCCTGACGCCCTGCTGGTGCCGCAACAGGGCGTGACCCGTACGCCGCGCGGTGACGCCAGCGTCATGGTAGTGGGTGAAGGCGATAAGGTCGAAGTCCGCCAGGTCACTGCTTCTCAAGCGATTGGCGATAAATGGCTGGTCACTGACGGTCTGAAATCCGGCGATCGCGTTATCGTCACCGGCCTGCAAAAAATCAAACCAGGCGTGCAGGTAAAAGCGCAGGAAGTAGCTTCTGATGATAAACAGCAAGCCGCAGGCAACGCGCCATCAGAACAAACCAAGTCTTAACTTAAACAGGAGCCGTTAAGACATGCCTAATTTCTTTATCGATCGCCCCATATTTGCATGGGTGATCGCCATCATCATCATGCTGGCTGGGGGATTATCGATCCTCAAATTGCCGGTGGCGCAATATCCGACGATTGCGCCGCCAGCAATTTCCATTACCGCCATGTACCCCGGTGCTGACGCCGAAACCGTGCAGAACACCGTGACTCAGGTTATCGAACAGAATATGAACGGTATCGATCACCTGATGTACATGTCCTCGAATGGCGACTCCACCGGTACGGCGACCATCACCCTGACCTTCGAATCCGGTACCGATCCGGACATCGCCCAGGTTCAGGTTCAGAACAAGCTGGCCCTGGCCACCCCTCTGCTGCCGCAAGAAGTACAGCAGCAAGGGATCAGCGTTGAGAAAGCGTCCAGCAGCTTCCTGATGGTTGTCGGCGTCATTAACACCAACGGCACCATGAACCAGGACGACATTTCGGACTACGTGGCGGCCAACATGAAGGACCCGATCAGCCGTACCAGCGGCGTCGGCGACGTTCAGCTGTTCGGTTCCCAGTACGCGATGCGTATCTGGATGGATCCGAATAAACTGAATAACTTCCAGCTCACGCCGGTGGACGTGATCAGCGCGCTGAAAGCGCAGAACGCCCAGGTAGCCGCTGGTCAGTTAGGCGGTACGCCGCCGGTGAAAGGCCAGCAGCTCAACGCCTCCATCGTCGCACAGACGCGTCTGACCAATACGGAAGAGTTTGGCAACATTCTGCTGAAGGTGAACCAGGATGGTTCCCAGGTTCGTCTGCGTGATGTCGCCAAAATTGAACTGGGTGGCGAAAGCTATGACGTGGTGGCGAAGTATAACGGCCAGCCTGCGTCCGGTCTGGGTATTAAACTGGCTACCGGCGCGAACGCGCTGGATACCGCCAACGCGATCCGCGCTGAACTGGCGAAGATGGAGCCGTTTTTCCCGTCGGGGATGAAAATCGTTTACCCGTATGACACCACCCCGTTCGTGAAAATCTCTATTCACGAAGTGGTTAAAACGCTGGTGGAAGCGATCATCCTGGTCTTCCTGGTGATGTATCTGTTCCTGCAGAACTTCCGCGCCACCCTGATCCCGACCATCGCGGTGCCGGTGGTCCTGTTAGGGACCTTCGCGGTGCTGGCGGCGTTTGGCTTCTCGATAAACACCCTGACGATGTTCGGGATGGTGCTCGCCATCGGCCTGCTGGTGGATGACGCCATCGTGGTGGTCGAGAACGTCGAGCGCGTCATGGCCGAAGAAGGCCTGCCGCCGAAAGAAGCGACGCGTAAATCGATGGGGCAGATTCAGGGCGCGCTGGTAGGTATCGCCATGGTGCTGTCGGCGGTATTTATCCCGATGGCGTTCTTCGGCGGCTCAACCGGGGCCATCTATCGCCAGTTCTCCATCACCATCGTTTCCGCGATGGCGCTATCGGTACTGGTCGCGCTGATCCTGACGCCGGCGCTGTGCGCCACGATGCTGAAGCCTATTCAGAAAGGCAGCCATGGCGCGACCACGGGTTTCTTCGGCTGGTTTAACCGCATGTTCGATAAGAGCACGCACCATTACACCGACAGCGTAGGCAACATTCTGCGCAGCACCGGTCGTTATCTGGTGCTGTATCTGATCATCGTGGTGGGTATGGCGTGGCTGTTCGTTCGTCTGCCGAGCTCGTTCCTGCCGGACGAAGACCAGGGGGTGTTCCTGAGTATGGCCCAGCTGCCTGCCGGCGCCACCCAGGAGCGCACGCAGAAAGTGCTGGATGAGATGACAAATTACTATCTCACCAAAGAGAAGGACAACGTGGAATCCGTGTTTGCGGTTAACGGCTTCGGCTTCGCCGGCCGCGGCCAGAACACCGGTATCGCGTTCGTCTCGCTGAAAGACTGGAGTCAGCGTCCAGGCGACGAAAACAAAGTTGAAGCGATCACCGGTCGGGCGATGGGCTATTTCTCGCAGATTAAAGACGCGATGGTCTTCGCCTTTAACCTGCCGGCTATCGTTGAACTGGGTACCGCGACCGGCTTTGACTTCCAGCTGATTGACCAGGGCGGCCTGGGACACGAAAAACTGACCCAGGCACGTAACCAGCTGTTTGGCATGGTGGCGCAGCATCCTGACGTGCTGACCGGCGTGCGTCCTAACGGTCTGGAAGATACACCGCAGTTCAAAGTCGATATCGATCAGGAAAAAGCCCAGGCGCTGGGCGTCTCCATCAGCGACATTAACACCACGCTGGGCGCCGCCTGGGGCGGAAGCTATGTCAACGACTTTATCGACCGCGGCCGCGTGAAGAAAGTGTACATCATGTCCGAAGCGAAATACCGTATGCTGCCGGAAGACATCGGCAAGTGGTATGTTCGCGGCAGTGATGGCCAGATGGTGCCGTTCTCCGCCTTCTCCACCTCGCGTTGGGAATACGGTTCGCCGCGTCTGGAACGCTACAACGGTCTGCCATCAATGGAAATTCTTGGCCAGGCAGCGCCAGGCAAGAGTACCGGTGAGGCGATGAGCCTGATGGAAGAGCTGGCGGGTAAACTGCCGTCGGGTATTGGCTACGACTGGACCGGGATGTCTTATCAGGAGCGGCTGTCCGGTAACCAGGCCCCTGCCCTGTATGCCATCTCGCTGATTGTCGTCTTCCTGTGTCTGGCAGCGCTGTATGAGAGCTGGTCGATTCCGTTCTCGGTCATGCTGGTCGTACCGTTGGGTGTGGTCGGCGCGCTGTTAGCCGCCACCTTCCGCGGTTTAACCAATGACGTTTACTTCCAGGTTGGCCTGTTGACCACCATCGGCCTGTCGGCGAAGAACGCGATACTGATCGTTGAATTCGCCAAAGACCTGATGGAGAAAGAGGGCAAAGGGCTGATTGAGGCGACGCTTGAAGCGGTACGTATGCGTCTGCGTCCGATCCTGATGACCTCCCTGGCGTTTATCCTTGGGGTTATGCCGCTGGTTATCAGCTCCGGAGCGGGCTCCGGTGCGCAGAACGCCGTAGGTACAGGCGTAATGGGCGGGATGGTGACCGCGACGATCCTGGCAATCTTCTTCGTGCCGGTGTTCTTTGTGGTGGTGCGACGCCGCTTTAGTAAGAAATCGGAAGATATTGAGCACAGCCATCAGGTTGAGCATCATTAATCTGCACTGATGAACAAAGGGCCGCTACCGCGGCCCTTTTTTTGATCATTACCCACAGGGCACATATTGCCATTGTTTATTTTTCGCGCTGCATTTAATATATATTGATGTGTTCCCGGCTATATCTATCACGCTGTTTAGCCCTTAGGATCTTCTTACGCTCATTTACCAGGAATAATCCTAATATCATCATCACGGCCGGCGGTTTCTGAACGCGACGACTGCCTGCCTTAAGCCAATGATTGATAAGACATCTCTATTTTTCAGGCTGCGCGCCCGGGCCGGAGAATTTAATTCGTCTATTTTTAAGATAATTTCTCTCTGATAATTGTAATTTTTCGTAATAGCACGATGAAATCTGTTGGAGAGTGGATTATAGTTAAATCAGCAGGATTACTCAGTTAGTGTCAGGTCAGTTAGTCGTGTTCATCCCACAACGGTGTTTGTTAGTCGTCGTTTAAACCACTCAAAAGGGGATGCGTTATGGACGAATACTCGCCAAAAAGACATGATATCGCACAACTACGCTTTCTCTGCGAAACGCTGTATCATGACTGCCTTGCAAACCTGGAAGAGAGCAACCATGGCTGGGTCAACGACCCGACATCGGCTGTCAATCTCCAGTTAAATGAACTGATCGAGCACATTGCCACATTCGCCCTTAATTATAAAATTAAGTACGCTGAGGATAATAAGCTGATCGCTCAGGTTGACGAATATCTGGACGATACATTTACGTTGTTCAGTAACTACGGCATTAACTCTACGGATTTGCAAAAGTGGAAAAAATCCAGTAATCGGTTATTTCGTTGTTTTGTCAACGCCAGCCGGGAAAATCCGGCCAGTCTTTCGTGTTAGGATTATTACAATCAAAAGGTGGAATTATGTCTGATAAGCCATTAACTAAAACAGACTATTTGATGCGCTTACGCCGTTGCCAGACAATTGACACGCTGGAGCGCGTCATTGAAAAAAACAAATATGAACTTTCTGATAATGAGCTGGCGGTATTTTACTCAGCCGCCGATCATCGTCTGGCTGAACTGACCATGAATAAGCTGTACGATAAGATCCCGACGTCCGTCTGGAAATTTATCCGCTAATTACCGCGCCCGACGCGATCTGCTGACCGGGCGGTAATCGCCAGCCTCAGCAGGGTATCTTTGTGATAGTCATCACATCATTTAGCCAACAGCAAACCTGTAATCGGTTTCTTTTTTATACTGCTGCGGCCATCTAACGTCAGGTATAAGGAAGACCAATGAGTGAAGAAAAACGCAAAATGATCGCCGGTGAGCTCTATTTATCTGGCGACCCAACGCTACGCGCCGATCGCCTGCGCGCCAGACAGCTGCTGCACCGTTACAATCATTCCGCCCCGGATGCGCAGGAAGAACGTCAGCGTATTCTCGCCGAGCTGCTCGGTCGCGCTGGCGATGCGTATATCGAGCCAAGCTTTCGCTGCGACTACGGCTACAATATCTTTCTCGGCGCCGGTTTTTACGCCAATTTTGACTGCGTGATGCTGGACGTCTGCCCTATCCATATTGGCGATAACTGCATGCTGGCCCCGGGCGTCCATATCTATACCGCCACCCATCCGCTGGATGCTGAGGCCCGAAACAGCGGCCAGGAATATGGCAAACCGGTGACCATTGGCCACAATGTGTGGATTGGCGGTCGGGCGGTGATCAATCCCGGGGTGACCATTGGCGATAATGCGGTCATCGCATCCGGAGCGGTGGTCACTAAAGACGTCCCCGCCAGTACCGTTGTCGGCGGCAACCCGGCGCAGATCATCAAGCGCCTTCCGCCGCCAAATGCGTAACTGTTATGCTTTTCTGTAACCGATCTGTTACTTTCTCCGCAGAATACTGCAACATAAAATAGCCTTCAGGCTGAGCCTGCCACGCCCGAACCACCGGGCGCACGGGGCAGGCTTATTGCAGAATTCGGGGACCAAGATGACAGAAATACAACGCCTGCTAACTCACACCATTGACGAACTGAACGTGCAGGAAAAACGCGATAATCGCCCGCGTTTTAGCATCAGTTTTATCCGTAACCATCCGGGCCTGTTTGTTGCCATGTATGCCGCGTTTCTGGCGACGCTGGTGGTGATGCTGCGCTCTGAAACGCTGGTGGATTCGGTCTGGTTGTTGGTGGTGCTGTTCATCCTGTTCAACGCTTTTTTCTTCTTTGACGTCTATCCACGCTATCGTTACGAAGATATCGATGTCCTCGACTTTCGCGTGTGTTACAACGGCGAATGGTACAACACCCGCTTTGTCCCCCGACAGCTGATCGACCGTATTATGCAGTCGCCGGACGTCGATAGCGAGCAGAAGGCGCAGCTTAAAAAAATGGTCGACACCAAAGGCGATCTCTCCTTTTACGATGTCTTTACGCTGACCCGAGCCGGTACTGCGCAATAAGACGATTCAGCGTCCGCAGCGCCAGCGGATAGCGGGAAGCAGAAGTATTGCCATACCCCAGCACCAGCCCGCTCCGCCCCCGCCGCGGGTCGAGATAGAAATGACTTAGCGCAGCGGGCGCCAGCTGAAACTGACGCGCCTGCTGCGCTATCGCGCGATCGTCGATCCCCTCGATGGCCAGCGTCAGATGGAGCCCCCCTTCCCCACCAAGGACTTCGCACGGCACGGTGATCTCTTGCGCCAGCGCCTCGCGCAGCAACTGCTGACGTTTGCGGTACAGACGACGCATCGCCGCCAGATGACGCGCATAGTGCCCCTTCTCGATAAAGCTGGCCAGCGCCCGCTGTTCAGCGCGGTGCCCCCCGCGCAGCAGCGCGCCAATGGCCTCCTGAGCGGCATCCGCCAGCGCGGGCGGCATTACCATAAAACCGATACGCAGCGCCGGAAAAAGGGTTTTGCTGAAGGTGCCGAGATAGACCACCGGGGCATCCGGGACCATTCCCAGCATCGCCGGGATCGGCTCTCCGCTGTGGCGAAACTCGCTGTCGTAGTCATCCTCCACAATCCACGCGCCGTGCCGATGGGTATACTCCACCAGCGCCAGACGCCGCGCGGCGCTCATAACGCTCCCAAGGGGATACTGATGAGAGGGAGAGGTGAAAATCAGCCGGGGTGGTTCTGCCGCGCCGTTGGCTATACACATCCCTTCATGATCGACGGCCATCCCACAGACCTGCAGCCCCGCCCGCTGGAAACCACTCCTGGCGCCCAGGTATCCCGGCTCTTCCTGCCACACGGTGTCGCCCGGGTTAGTCAACAGCGAGGCGCATAAGTTGACCCCTTCCAGCGCCCCCTCGGTGATGACGATCTGCCGGATGTCGCACTGAATACCCCGGGAGAGCGCCAGATGGCGAGCGATCGCCTCCCGCAGTTGGGGATCGCCCGCGGCCTCACCGTAACCCAGCAGCATGCTGCCCTCGTCGCGCAAAGCCTTATCCATTAACCGCCGCCACAGCGGCAGCGGGAAATAGTTCACCGCCGGCATGCCAGGGGTAAACGGCAGCGCCGGCGAGTCACGGCGCATAGCGGCTGGCAGCCCCTGCAGCCGCTCAGACAGCACAACGGGTGGCGCGATTACCTCCTGCCGGCGGCTGGCGGCGAGCGGCACAACCTGCGTCCCCTGACGGCTTCGCGTCAGGTATCCTTCCAGCGTCAGCTGCTCCAGTGCGGCATTCACCGTATTGCGCGACAGATGCAGTCGACCGGCAATCACGCGCGATCCTGGCAAACGGCAGCTGGCCGCCAGAGTTCCCTGCAGGATAGCATGGCGCAAAGTGTGGTAAAGGGCGCGCTGCAGGGTTTCGTCCGTTCGCTGCCGCATCCCCTGCGTCACCAATCCATAAAACGCATCGTCCGGTATGTTCATGTCACCTCCTCGTGGATCCATAAAAACATACTCTGGTGGCACTTTTTATGGAACCACCCAGCGCGTACGCTGCCTGTACATCCCCAATAAGGAAACCGCAATGTGTGAATACAATCAGTTTGGACAGGCGCTCGGCGCCGCGCTGCCCGACTGGCAACCCCGCCCCTGGCCAACGCGGCAGGTACTGCAGGGCAGCCGCTGTCGGCTCGAACCGCTCACCCTCGCCCACGCCAGCGATCTGTTTGCTGCCCACCAGCTGGCGCCCGACGCCCGCAGCTGGACGTGGCTGCTGCGCGAACCGGAAACCAGTCTGGCTGAATTTAGCGCCTGGGTGGCGCAGGTTGCGACGCTGACCGATCCTATCCATTTCGCCGTCGTTGACCAGCAGCGCGGGACGGCGGTCGGGTCGCTGGCGTTAATGCGCATCGATGCCAACCACGGCGTGGTCGAGGTGGGGCATGTCCATTTCTCTCCGTTGCTGAGCCGAACGGCTATGGCCACCGAAGCGCACTGGCTGTTGATGCAGTATGTTTTCGGGACGCTCGGCTACCGTCGCTATGAATGGAAATGCAATAGCCTCAATACGCCGTCAGGCCGGGCGGCAAGGCGACTGGGATTTCAGTACGAAGGACGTTTTCGTCAGGCGCTGGTGAGCAAAGGACACAACCGGGACACGGACTGGTTTTCAGTGATTGATGGCGAATGGCCGCAGCTGGATAGCGCCATGCGCCAATGGCTGGCCGCCGACAATTTTACCGCCGACGGCCAGCAGCGCCGTCCCCTGGAAAGCTTCCGTTAACGACGTTTTTTGCGCCCCTGCACCGCTTTAAAGCGGGGGTTGCTCTTACAGATCACGTACAGCCGCCCTTTGCGTTTGACCAGCTGGCAATCCGGGTGGCGCTGTTTGGCGCTGCGTAATGAGTTAACGACCTGCATCATGCCTTCCTTTTTGCATCAATAAAGCCGCCGAAGCGCTGGCGGAAACGGGCCGCGCTACCCTCGCTGGCGAACGTTTTTTGTTTACCGGTGTAGTAAGGATGCGATTTCGATGAGACATCGATCGTCACATACGGATACGTCTCACCGTCGAGCTCAATCACGCGTTCGGTGCGGATGGTTGAGCCAACTTTAAAATATTCATTGGCGCTGGTGTCGTGAAACACCACCGTGCGATAGGGAGGATGGATATGGGCTTTCATGATGACCTCGTCATTATGTTATAACATAACAATTAAGTTACGCCGTTCCACGACAAAGATCAACCATGGTTATATCAGGGGTAATAACAAAGAGGCGAGTTTCCTCGCCTTTGGCTTCAGGGCGCCAGACGGTGAGCGATTGCGCGAAGTTGCTCCGCGATGGCCTGCAGATCTTTCCCCTGCTCGACTCTGGCGCCGCTGGAATGGCGAATCACCAGGCGCGCCGGCAGGATGGATGAGGTATGCGCCGCGCCGCTGGTACTGGCGAGGATCCGCCGCACCGCCTCTTTACCCTGCAGGTCGAGGTCCAGCGATACCGTACTCAATGCCGGATAGAAAAAGGAGCTTTCGTAGGTATCGTCATAGCCAATCACCGATTTCTCTCCCGGCACCGCCACCTGATGCTGATGGAAGGCGCTGAGCACCCCCAGCGCCATTTGGTCATTGCCCACCAGCACAGCGCTGAAGTTCGGCGTTTCACGCAGCATCTGCAGCGCGCCGGCGTAGCCGCTTTGCGCATCCCAGTTGCCGTGCAGGACGGTCACCGGCTTCAGGCCGTAGCCATCCAGGGTCTCCAGCCAGCTTTTCAGCCGCAGTTTGGCCGATACGGAGCTGTCCGGCCCCGCCAGCAGCGCGATCTCCCGATGCCCCATCTCGTAGAGATATTTGACGCTGGCCCGGGTGCCGTCCGCCGGGTTAAACGAAACGTTAAACACGGAACTGTAGGGATCAACATCGAGAAACAGGCAGACGATATCATCGTTGTCAGCGGCGATTTTCTGCGCCTGTTCGGTCTCCAGCGGCACGTTGATAATGACCTTATCCACCCGCTGAGACTTCAGCTCATTGATGGAATCCTGGATGCTTTGGTTGACGCTCTCATCGATCATCGAAATCAGGACCTGGTAACCTTCCAGATTGGCATAGCGTTTTACCGCCGCCGCTACCTGGGAGGGGGCATGCCAGGCCAGCGAAATCGTCACCAGCCCCACCGTCTGGCTCTCCTTCCCCACCAGCTGCTGCGCCAGCCGGTTGGGCACATAGCGTAGAGCCTCTATCGATTTCTCCACCTTGCGGCGCGTCGCTTCGGATACATTGGCAGATTTGTTGAGTACCCTGGACACGGTCTGGTAAGAGACACCCGCATGACGTGCGACGTCTTCCAGAGTAGCGCTTTTAGACTTCATGGTCCGGTTCCTTATGTTGTTATCCCATGATTGTAACAGGGGCCATTTGAAAAAACGCTCACCGCCACTTCTCATCGCAAAATTAGACCACAAAAAGTATTACGTTCACAACCAGGTTAATTGTGAATCACCTCACTCATCACAACAAAAACCAGCGTTATTATTTGCACTTAATCACACAATAATCATATCTCGTTTGCCTGAAGTTACATTTAGGCATTTTATGACATCAGTTATGTGAACGTAATACAAAACAATAAGAGGATAGAGATGAATACGACACTGCGCGCCCTTTCCACAGCATTAGCCGCTGCGCTAATCACCCCTTCCGCCTTTGCGGCTACCGCTGCGATCCCGACCGTTGATTTTCATGGCTATTTGCGCGCCGGGGTTGGGGTCTCCGGCGACGGTAGCGAAGCGGAATGGCAAAAGAACAAGCTAGGCCGGTTGGGGAACGAATCGGATACCTATGGCGAACTGGAATTGGGCTCCGAGGTCTACAAAAAAGATGATGTCAGTTTCTATCTCGACAGCATGGTCAGCATGGTCTCCGATGGCTCTAACGATAATGAAACCACGCTGAACGATGACGCGCAGTTCGGCTTACGTCAGCTGAATCTGCAGATCAAAGGGCTGATCCCGGGCGATCCGAATGCGGTGATCTGGGGCGGCAAACGTTACTATCAGCGTCACGATCTGCACATCATCGATACCAAATACTGGAACATTTCCGGCTCCGGGGCCGGGGTGGAAAACTACACCCTTGGCCCGGGCGCCGTCTCGCTGGCGTGGATCCGCGGCGATGCCAACGACGTTGACTATCGCGTCGATGGCGACAGCAACGTCAATATCAACTATATCGATTTACGCTATGCGGGATGGAAGCCGTGGTCCGGGTCGTGGACCGAATTCGGCATCGACTACGCCATGCCGAACACCACCAAAAAACAGGACAGCTACGGCGGGCTGTACGATGCCGAAAATGGCGTGATGCTAACCGGTGAAATCAGTCAGGATATGCTGGGCGGCTATAACAAAACCGTGCTGCAGTATGCCAACAAAGGGCTGGCGCAGAATATGGTCTCCCAGGGCGGCGGCTGGTACGATATGTGGAACTACGTGAATGACGCCACCGGTTATCGCGTGATTAACACCGGTCTGATCCCCATTACCGAGAAGTTCTCCATCAACCACGTTCTGACCTGGGGCTCGGCGGATGATATTACCGACTACACCGACAAAACGCGGATGCTGTCGCTGGTCGCCCGCGGGCAGTATCAGTTCACCGACTACGTGCGCCTGATTGGCGAAGTCGGCGGTTTCTATCAGAAAGACAGCTACAACAATGGCACCAGTTACAAACAGGCCGGTGAGAAATATACCATTGCGCTGGGTCTGGCGGACGGGCCGGACTTTATGTCACGTCCGGAATTACGTATTTTCGCGTCGTATCTGAATGATTCCGAAGATGGTAAACCATTTGAAGACCAGACGGCGAATAATACCTGGAATTTCGGCGTGCAGGTTGAGGCCTGGTGGTAATATCGCTCTGGTAAGAAAAATACGTTATTGATATCTCCAACGCTAAGGTCATTAATTACCCTCCGGTAATCATTATTGCCACTGCTGTCTTTGTCTTATTTTCGGGATAACCTGTTTTCAGGTTATCCCGTTTTATTTATTTCCGCGCGGCAAAATGGTCATCCAGCAATTGACGTAGCGCATCGGACTGCTTACCGAAAATAGCATGAACCTGCTGACCAAGAATAATGACGCCCAGCGCGCCCTGCTGCTGTAATGCGTCAGAGTCCACGGCCGCCAGATGACGAACCGTTACCCGCAGACGGGTAATACAGGCGTCCACTTGGGTAATATTCGCTTCACCGCCGAAGGCCTGAATCAGCGCCTCGATTTGCTGTTTTTCCGCTTCGCTTAACGGCTGTGCCGGACGCGCAGGCGAGAAATAGTGCAGGAAAGATTTTAAACTCACCATCATAAACTCCAGGGTAATAGATAAAAAAAAGCCTGCTCGTCAGAGCAGGCGTGGAGAAAAAGGATTACGCGTGGCGACGGAGAATACGGCAATCCCATGCTGACAGGGTCAGCGGGTCCGACACCGCCGCGTCGGTCAGGCAATCCCGATACCCTGGCGGCAGGCTCAGGGTATGGCTTTGCGCGCTGTAGTTCTGCAGGAAGACAAACGTACTCTCACCGTCGGTGCGCGCGGTGGCCACCACTCCGGGCGGTAAATCCGCCGCGATCGCCCGCGGCAGCGCCAGCTCCTTGCTCAGGGCGGCAAAAAAGTCGCGCTGGAAGGCCAAATCGTTGCGGGAGGCCACATGCCAGGCTTTACCTTTCCCGAAGCCGTTCACCGTCACCGCTGGCCTTCCGGCATAAAAATCATCTCGGTAGGTGGCCAGCGTCTGCGCGCTTTCGGTATGGATCAGTTCACAGAGATGGCGCACCTGATAGGGGCCCTGAAGTCCGCACTGATTCCCGGCCAGGCCCTGCACCAGATTAAACTCGCCGTCATTCAGACAGTCGATCTCCTCCGCCCAGATGCCCAGAAGATTGCGCAGCGGGCCCGGGAAGCCGCCGAGATAACAGAGATCGGACTCGTTGACGATGCCGGTCCAGTAGGTAGTCACCAGATGGCCGCCGCTGGCGACAAACGCCTCCGCCCGCCCGGCAAAGCCGTCGCGCACCATGTATAACATCGGGGCAATCACCAGCCGGTACGGCGTTAAATCAGCGTCGGCGTCAATCACATCGACGGCGATGCCCTGCTCCCAGAACGGACGGTAGTGCTCATTGACCGTCTTCTCATACTCCATACCCAGATTGCGCGGCCCCTGGGCGTCATCAAGCGCCCAGCGGTTCTGCTGGTCGAAGATAATCGCCACTTTCGCCTCGGTGCGACACCCCCTCACCGCCGGCAGCTTGCTGAGGATCTCGCCGAGCTGGCTGACTTCACGGCCAATGCGGGTATCAATATGCCCAACGTGGTCGACCACCGCGCCGTGAAATTTCTCAACCGAACCACGGCTCTTGCGCCACTGGAAATACTGCACCGAGTCGGCGCCATGCGCCACCGCCTGCAGCGAAGAGAGAATATGCATCCCCGGTTTCTTCAGTTTGCTGGTCGGCTGCCAGTTGGTGGCGCCCGGCGTGGACTCCATCAGCACAAACGGCTGGCCGCCCTTCAGGCTGCGCATCATGTCGTGATACATCGCGGTATAGCAGGCCAGCGCGGTTTCGTCTTTGTCGCGGTGCCACATCGGATAGCTGTCCCAGGAGATAAAGTCCAGCACCTCCGCCAGCTGCCAGTAGTCGTAATCGTAAAAATACTCCATAAAGTTGGTGGTCACCGGCAGGGCGGCATTCGCCGCCTTCAGCGGGGCGATTTCATGGCGGCAGAAATCGGTCACCTGGGCGGTATTAAAGCGATGCCAGTCCAGATTCAGGCCGTGGATCGACACCTCGCCCTGCGGCGCAGGCGATTCAATCTGCGACCAGTCGCTGTAGGTATGGCTCCAGAAAGTGCTCCACCAGGCCTGGTTGAGATTCTCCAGGGTCTGGTACCGCGCCTTCAGCCAGTCGCGAAAGCGAGTCTGGCAGCGCTCGCAATGACATTCACCGCCATATTCATTGGAAATATGCCAGCCCAGCACCGCCGGATGCGCAGAATAGCGCTCCGCCAACAGGGTATTGATTTTAAGGGTCTTCTCACGATACACCGGCGATGACATACAGTGGTTGTGACGGCCGCCGTGCAGGGCTGGCACCCGATCGCGCCCCACCCGCAGAACCTGCGGATAGCGCTGTGACATCCACGCCGGACGCGCGCCGCTCGGCGTGGCCAGAAAAACATGAATGCCGGCGGCATACAGTTTATCGAGGATAGTATCCAGCCAGGCGAAATCAAATACCCCTTCGCACGGCTCAAGTTTCGCCCAGCTAAATATTCCCACCGACATCACATTACATTTTGCCTGCTGCATCATGGCAATGTCTTTATCAATAATATCGGGGTCATTCTCCCATTGTTCCGGGTTATAATCTGCGCCATGCAGCAGCGTATTAACCTTTGGATGTAAAGGTGCAAATTTATTCATAATAAACTTCCTGAAAAGAACGACAAAAAATTAATTAAATACTTTTACCGACGGCAATACTTTTCCCTGGCAATCAAATAGCGCCTGATTTTCACGCGCATTGCCCTCTTTCCATTCGTCATGGATATATTTCATCCCCGCCGGGGTGGCCCAGGTATTTCCCGGAACGGCAATCCACGTGGGCTCCCAGTAAAAAATCCCTTTGCCGCGCTGGTCGGGAACATCGATAACCGCCTGCATCAGATCGTGGATATAGCGATATTGTCCCTGCACGCTGGCGGGATATCCCCCGTCCTTTTCCTCTTTGGCCTGGAAACTATTTTCCGCGTTATCGCAATTGGCCAGGGTATAGGCATAGGCCGCCTCGACGACAATAACGTCTTTGTTATAGCGTTTGCTGATGTCATCCATATTGGCCTTCAGGGCGCTGATCGGCCCGTTCCAGTAGGTGTACATCGACAAACCGATCACGTCATACGGCACATGGCGTTTCTCTATTTCGTCAAACCACCAGCGGAAGGTATCGTTTTTGGTCCCTTCAGCCAGATGCAGCATGATTTTCACCTGTTCGCCGTTGTGCAGGTTCGCCTTCAGGCCATCAATGGCCGCGTTCAGCAGACCAGCCAGCCGGTCGAACTCTCCGCCCCCCTGCCCCCAGCTTTTCCCTTCCGGCCACAGCATACCGCCATTGATCTCATTGCCGATCTGCACCATATCCGGCAGGACGCCCGCCTGCTTAAAGCGGGCGATGGTATCCCGGGTATAGTCATGAATCGCCGTTTTCAGCTGCGGGTAATCCATCTTTTCCCAGGCCTTCGGTTTGAACTGCTTGCCGGGATCGGTCCAGAAATCGCTGTAATGAAAGTCGAGCAGCAGCTTCATTCCCTGGGCTTTCGCGCGTTTCGCCAGCGCCAGGGTCGTGGCCAGATCGTTATTCCCGCCGCCATAGCCCTCGCCGCTTGCCGAATGCGGATCCACCCACAGGCGGAGGCGAACATAGTTGACGCCGTTCTCTTTCAGAATGGCGATCGGATCCTTACGCTGGTTATTCTGGTCGTAGAAGGTCGCCCCGTGCTTTTCAGCATCCAGCAGCGTGGAGATATCCGCGCCTTTAATAAAGTCCGCCGGCATGCCCTGAAAGGCGCGGGTTTCAAGCGCGTCCGCCGCCAGCGAAGGGGGGGAAAAACTGCATGCCAGACAAACCGCAAGCCATGCGGGTGTAAATCTTTTCATGTGCTTATCCTTTAGTACTGCCCGAGGTCAGGCCGGAGACGAAGTATTTTTGTAACGCCAGATAGAGGATCGCGACCGGCACGGCAATCAGCACCGCCCCCGCCGCGTAGGTGGTGTAGCTGGCCCCCATTTTTTGCGCCACCAGGTTATACAGACCGATAGGCAGGGTGTATTTATCCGGGGTACGCAGGATGGTGCTGGAGAGGATGAAATCCCCCAGCGGGCCGGTGAAGGAGAACAGCGCCACCACCGCGAGGATCGGCCTCGACAACGGCATGATGATCTCGATAAAGATGCGAAAGCTGCTGGCGCCGTCCATGCGGGCGGACTCATCCAGATCTTTGGGGATCGCGTCGAGATACCCCTTCATCAGCCAGGTGTTCATCGGGATCATTCCCCCGACGTAGATCAGCACCAGCGCCAGATGGCTGTTAATCAGGCCAAGCAGTTGCGACAGCACAAAGATGGCAATCAGCGCGGAAAACTGCGGGATCATCTGCAGCAGCAGGAACAGCATCAGCCCGTTCTGCCGCCCTTTAAAGCGGAAGCGGGAGAAGGCGTAGGCGGTAAAGCTGACGCTAATCAGGGTCAGCACCATGGTCAGGAAGCTGATTTTCATCGAGTTCCAGTACCAGGTAAGGTAATTCACATTGCCATTGAACAGATCGGCATAGTGCTGGAACGACAGATTTTCCGGAATGATCGAGGTACTCAGCAGGCTATTGCCGGCGTTCAGCGACGCCCCGACGGTCCAGACCAGCGGATAGATAATCACCACCGAGACCAGGATAACCACCAGCCAGGTGAGAGAGAGTCGGATCCACTTTTCGCGTTTAATACTGGGTGATTGAGCCATGTTGCTTCCCTTACGCCATGTCGTCATTTTTGAAGGATTTGGTGGCGCGGAACTGCCACAACGCCAGGCCGACGACGAAGATCGACAGCAGGATAGTGATGGTCGCCGCGATGGCGTACTGCGACGAGGACATCGTCAGCTTATAGATCCACGACACCAGAATATCCGTCCCGCCGGCGTTAGATCCCGCCACCGCAGGGCCGCCGTTGTTAAACAGATAAATGATGTTGAAATTATTAAAGTTGAAGGTGTACTGGGTGATGATGATCGGCGCGATCGCGTACAGCACCAGCGGCAGGGTGATGGTGCGCAGGCGGGTAAAGGCGCTGGCGCCGTCCATCGTCGCCGCTTCATACAGATCGTCCGGGATCGCCTGCAGCACGCCGGTGGTCATGGCAAAGACAAACGGGAAGCCAAGCCAGGTCTGCATCATAATCAGCGCGGTTTTGGTCCAGAACGGGTCGGTCAGCCATGCCTTTGGACTGATGCCGAAGAATGACAGGATCGCGTTGTTAATCACCCCGAAGGAGTCATTGAACATCCCGGTAAAGACGAGGATGGTGACAAACCCCGGCACCGCCCACGGCAAAATAAAGATAGTGCGGATCAGCGGCTTAAAGCGCAGATCTTTTTGGTTCACCAGAATCGCCAACAGCACGCCCACCGTACACTGCAGGGTGGTCGCCAGCAGCGTCCACACCACGGTCCACTGCAGCACATCCAGGAAGGTGGAGCGCCAGATGGAGAGGGTGAAAATATTGACGAAGTTTTTCAGGCCCACCCAGTCCACCAGCTTCGCCGGCGGCGTGTGGTACAGGTTATAGTTGGTGAAGGCGATGGCGAAACCAAACAGAATGGGAAAGATCACCACAAAGACCAGCAGAATAAAGCCTGGCGTGATCATCAGGTATGGGAAGCCATCGCTCAGCAGCATCTGGTACTGCTTACGCACACTGTTCAGCGCGACCCCCTCATCGCGTTTTTTGCCGTTCAGCCACGCGTCCCGCAGCGAGAGAAAATAGATCAGCACGCCAAAAGCGACGATCAGCACGCTGATAATCCCCTCCGCTAACAGGAAGATAGAGTTATCCCGGGGCACCTCTTCACCCAGGGTATAGAGCCCCCACAGCCCCTCGCGCAGGAAGTCATAAAAAATACCCAGAAAGCTGCTCAACAACACCAGGAAGACCAGCCCCTTCAGCCACTGGCGATGATAAAACTGGCCGAAACCCGGCACGATTGCCAGCAGCAGGCCGCACCACGCATGGCGCCCGGGCCCGCGCGCGTCGCTAAAATTTTCGCTGGAATGGATGCTCACACTCGACTCCTTCTACAAACGGGAGGTCCCCCTCCCGCTCGGTGACTTCACGTGACGGTAAATTACTGATTGCTGGCCTGCATCGCTTCGATCTGCATCTTGATCTGTTTCACCGCGTTATCGAGCGCGGCCTGCGGCGCCTGCTTGCCGGTGAGGCTCAGTTCAAGCGCGGCATTAGCTGGCCCCCACACTTCCCCCATCTCCGGAATGCCCGGCATGGCCATCGCCCGCGCCGACTGTACGGCGACGGCGCTGGCCTTTTCGTCATTTTTAATCACCGGGTCGTCAATCATCGCCTTCAGCGGCGGGATTTCGCCGGTGGCGACATAGCGGGCTTTTACATACTGCGGCTGGTTGATGAACTCGATAAACTGTTGCGCCAGCGCCTTGTCTTTACTCCAGGTCGATACCACGTAGCCCTTAACGCCGAGGAAGGAGCTCATCGGCTTGCCGTCCGGCAGGGTCGGCAGCGGCACCACGCCATAGTTGATACCGGCGGCTTCATACGGCTGGAAGGCCCAGGGGCCGTTGATCACCGCCGCCGCTTTTTTCTCGGTAAACAGCGAATCAATGGCGTTCAGCCCGTTATCGCCGAGGATCCCTGCAGGGAAAGCCTTCTCGGCATAGAATTTTTTCAGGAAGGTCACGGCTTCCACAGCGCCGGGAGTATTGAGCCCCACCTGCTGCGGGTTGAAACCGCCGCCGTCGTTCTTCGCGAAGATATAGCCGCCCATCGGGCCAATGGCTCCCCAGCTGTAGTAGATCTGATCAAACTTCGCCAGCAGGCCGTATTTGTTCTGCTCGCGCTGGGTCTTCGAGTAGTCCAGCCAGGCCTGCAGGCTGTCCAGCGGCTTGTCGATCAGGTCCTTGTTGTAGATAAGCACCAGGGTTTCCACCGCTTTCGGGATGCCGTACAGCGCGTTGTCCATGCGGAAGGCATTGATAGAGGCTGGCGTAAAGGCATCCTGTTTCGCCTGCTCGACGTTGAGCGGCGAGAGAAGCCCCTGAACGACGGCGCCGCCGAGCTGGTCATTCGGGATCACCAGCACGTCCGGCCCAATGCCCGCCGGGCCGTCGAGGCGCAGCTTTTCCAGCTGCTGGGCATAAGGCATCTCCTGCAGATTGACCTTCACGTTGTACTGCTTCTCAAAATCGCTGACCGCGGTTTTGATGCCAGTGGATTTTTTAATGTCTTCCCAAACGTTGAGCTGCCCGGCGGCATGCGCCTGCAGGCTGGTAAGTTGCCCCGCCGCGAGGGTGGTAAGGATCAGTGCAGCAAGCGTGTTCTTTTTCATTATCAACCTCATGTGAAGGTATAACAATTTAATGGTTTTTATTTGAATTACGTCTGTCAGCTAGAAAAAAAATCATTTCAAACTGCGTTGTTACATAGAAAACAGACGCTGATTCGCTTTTGTTATACGCTACGCTTTGATTAGGGATAAAACTACCATAAGCTGCCAGTTGTGTGATCATCCTTGCAGAAATGAAACGCCGCTGTATGGCGCAAATTCCGCGGAAGTTATAGTCAGGACATGATTTTAGCGCTGTTGAATATCGTCACGCTGTTTTGTTACACGTAATACAATTTCACTCAACTCAGCGACACGCCAACGGCAAACAACGGCTACTCACTTCGGGGAATGTGGATGTCCAATATACGACTGAGGAATGTCACCAAAAGGTTCGGCAGCACGGTGACGCTGCACCAGGTCAATCTCGATATTGAAGATGGCGAGTTTGCGGTCTTCGTCGGCCCTTCCGGCTGTGGAAAATCGACGCTGTTACGTATGATTGCCGGGCTGGAAGAGGTTAGCGACGGGGAAGTGCTGATCGGCGATGAGGTGATGAACGATGTGGTCCCCGCCCGCCGCGGCGTGGCGATGGTTTTTCAGTCCTATGCGCTCTACCCGCACATGACGGTGGCGGAGAATATGGGCTACGGGCTGAAGGTGAATAAAGTGCCGAAAGCGGAGATCCGTCGCCAGGTGGAAATGGTGGCCAAAACGCTGCAGCTCTCTCACCTGCTGGACCGTAAACCGAAGCAGCTCTCCGGCGGCCAGCGGCAGCGCGTGGCCATTGGCCGCGCTATCGTGCGTAATCCCCGGGTGTTTATGTTCGATGAGCCGCTTTCTAACCTCGACGCGGAACTGCGCGTCGATATGCGCCTGCATATTGCCCGCCTGCACCAGGAGCTGAAGACCACCATGGTGTATGTCACGCACGATCAGGTGGAGGCGATGACTCTCGCTGATAAAATCGTGGTCATGAACTACGGAAAGGTTGAACAAATGGGTTCGCCGATGGCGCTTTACTACAATCCGGTCAACAAATTCGTCGCCGGTTTTATCGGCTCGCCAAAGATGAACTTTTTACCCGCCACCGTCAGCGACTGGCAGCCAGAGCGTTTAACGGTCACCCTCGCCCAGGACCATCAGCTCACCCTGAACGTTGCCACCCAACCGCTTAACCCCGGCGCCGCGGTAACGCTGGGGATCCGGCCAGAGCACCTCACGCCTGAAGTCTCCACCGGTACCGTGGTGGAGTTTCAATGTGAAGTGGTGGAACGTCTGGGCAACAATACCTACCTGTTCGGCCAGTGCTATGGTCACGATAACGTCAAGGTTCTGCTGCCCGGCGACGTCCATTTCCGCCCGTGGCAGAAGATTAATCTGGCCTTCGATGACCGCTTCTGCATGGTGTTTGATGAGAACGATCTGCGCATCAGCGCCGATATCACGGCACCAGACGCGCACTAAGCCAACATATTGCTGTCATCTGCGCAGCGTATGCTGCGACTGAATGCCGGAATACATCCTGCCCGGCATTCACACCCTCATTTTTATTCTGCTGCATCGGAATCATCCTTCTCTCCCGGCATCGCAGGCTATTGTGATGCCGGTTTTTTTCCCCACACAGCGCGATTTCTCCCACTGCGCCCGGTTTATCTTTCGCATATACTGATGACACCCGGCGAACGATAAGGACACAGGCATGAGGACCCGGCATCTGATGGCGCTGTTTACAGGGGTGCTGATACTGGCCATCATCCTGCCCATCTCGCTCAGCATCTGGCAGGCGGCGCGGCAGGCCAAAATGCAGTTCTATCGTGAACTGGATGATTATTCCAACCGCATCGTCGTCCGCACGCTGCAGGTCGCCGATCAGGCCCGGGAAGCGCTGCGGGAGGCCGATGCACATACAGCCTCGTCCTGTAGCCCTGAACATCTGCTCATGCTCCGCCGGATCGCCTATACCCACCGCTACGTTCAGGAAGTGCTCTGGCTGCAGGATTCCGTGCCGCAATGCTCCTCCCTGGAAGACCATAGCGTCGCGGTGACCTTCCCGCCACCGGACCACATTGCCTCCGACGGCTATCGCACCTGGCTGACCTCGATTAACGATCTTGGCCTCAATCACCAGATGACGGCCATGGCCAGCCAGCAGCATATGGTAATGATCGATCCCATCTCCTTCATTGATGTGGTGCCCGCCAGCGAGGAGAAGATCCATACCATGCTGTTTGGTTTGGACCATCTGAAAATGGTGATCAGCAGCCAGCCGCTGCCGGCGAAGGTCTGGCAACGGATTAAAGACCCGCACCTGAATATGCTTACCCTGGATAATACGGTCTACCGGATCCAGCGCATTCCCGAGCTGGGATCCGGCATTGTGACCTGGTCATCCACCCTGCCCCTGCAGCAGCACATACGGCAGCAGTTGATCTTCTGGCTCCCGGCCGGCATCTTCACCAGCCTGCTTGCCACCTGGCTGCTGCTGCGCCTGCTGAGACACCTGCGTTCACCGCGCAACAGTATGCTTGACGCCCTCAATTCCCAGGCGATTCAGGTTCACTATCAGCCGATTATTTCATTGCAGGACGGGAAAATCGCCGGAGCCGAAGCGCTGGCGCGCTGGCAGCAACCCGACGGTACCTATTTATCGCCGGATATCTTTATTCCCCTGGCCGAGCAGACCGGACTGATCACCCAGTTGACGGAAGATATCGTCAGGAAAATTTTCGCCGATCTGGGCCCCTGGCTGAGGCAGCGGCCGGAAGTGCATATCTCCATCAACCTGTCGGTGGATGACTTACGCTCTCCCATCCTGCCCACGCTGTTACACGATCAGCTGCAGCACTGGGGGATCGCCGCCGAACAGATCATCCTTGAGATCACCGAGCGCGGGTTTGTCGACCCGGAGACCACCATGCCGGTGATCGCTCACTACCGTCAGGCTGGCCATCGGATCTCGATTGACGATTTCGGTACCGGCTACTCCAGCCTGAGCTATCTGCAGAAGCTGGACGTCGACACGCTGAAAATCGATAAATCCTTTGTCGATACCCTCGAGTACCGGCCGCTGACGCCGCACATTATTGAAATGGCCAAGGCGCTCAATCTGACCACCGTCGCCGAAGGGGTGGAAACCGAAAGCCAGCGCGACTGGCTGCGACAGCATGGCGTTCAGTACGCCCAGGGGTGGCTGTACAGCAAAGCGCTGCCAAAAGAGTCATTTATTCAGTGGGCGGAAGATAATCTCCATGCGCATTAAGCGGCAGGCAGCCTGCACAGAAGGTCAGCGGGCGCGGCCTCTTCGCCGCCCTCTGCCGGAGGCTACTTCAGATAGGATTTAATCACCTGCATCACCGTCTCCAGATCCGCTTCACGCTGCGTCTCATCTGGCTCTTTCACCACATGGTCGGTCAGATGCCCCTGGATAACCTGCAGCATCATGCCATTGACCGCGCCGCGGATCGCCGCCAGCTGCTGTAGCACCTCAGCGCACTCATGCTCGCGATTAAGCATTTTCTCTAATGCGGTACTCTGCCCCTGAATTTTCTTCAGCCGGGTCAGTAACTTCTTTTTGTCTCTCACTGTGTGTGACATTGCGCGATCCACCGTTTTATTCTGCCGTCATTGCCCGACCTTCGACGCCGGCAACGCCTGCCAGCATAGCATGATCCCTTTTATCAGCCTCTTTTTCTACTGGGGGGTAGTATTTTACTACTGGGGGGGAGTAGCATAGAGCCACTTTTGGCAAGGATCCCGATATGAACGATTTCACTTCCCTTCTGCAGCAGGGCAATGCCTGGCTGTTTATTCCCAGCGCGATACTGCTCGGCGCGCTGCACGGCCTTGAACCCGGCCACTCAAAAACGATGATGGCCGCCTTTATCGTGGCAGTACGGGGAACCTTAAAGCAGGCGGTTCTGTTGGGGCTGGCGGCGACGGTCTCGCATACCGCGGTGGTCTGGCTGATCGCCATGGCCGGCCTGTGGTTTGGCCGCGGCTGGAACGCCCAGACTTCTGAGCCCTGGTTTCAGCTGATCTCGGGGATTGTGATTGTATTGATTGCCTGCTGGATGCTCTGGCGCACCTGGCGCGAATCGCGGCCCCACGCCCACCACCATCATCCTCAGCACGACCATGACCATGACCATCATCAGCATGAACATCATGACCACCATCATTCTCACTCCCCTGGCGCGCCGCTGGTGGCGGAGGAGTGGCAGGACGCACATCAGCGGGCCCATGCACAGGAGATTAACCGGCGCTTCGATGGCCGCCAGGTGACGACCGGGCAGATTGTGATGTTTGGCCTGACCGGCGGGCTGATCCCCTGCCCGGCGTCCATTACCGTGCTGCTTATCTGTTTACAGCTGAAGAAATTCTCGCTGGGCGCCACGCTGGTACTGGGCTTTAGCGTCGGTCTGGCGCTGACGCTGGTGGCTTCCGGGGCTATCGCCGCCCTGAGCATGAAACATGCCACCCGCCGCTGGCCGTGGCTTAACGACATCTCACGCAAAGCGCCCTGGATCTCAGGCTTACTCATTATTGTGGTGGGGATCTACATGATGCTTCATGGCCTGAGCGGCCTGTAAACCACAATGCGCCCTCTTCTTGACGACGAGGGCGCGGGTTCCCTTCAGGAGACGCTCTCCCGGGGAGGGCTGACCGCCCGGCGGCGGACGGGCTGGCTGAACCACGGCAGGCACAGCTGGATCAGCGGCCCAATCGACAGCGCGTAAATGACGGTTCCGACGCCAAACTTGCCCCCCAGCAGACAGCCAATCAGCAGCACGGAGAGCTCGATCGCCGTACGGATACCGCGCAATGACCAGCCGGTGCGAGCGTGCAGGCCGGTCATCAGGCCATCGCGCGGACCCGGGCCAAAGCCCGCGCCAATGTACATCCCGGTGGCGATAGCGTTCATCACAATCGCCACCACCAGCAGCGCACTGCGCGCCACCAGCGACTCCAGCGGAGGCAGGACGGCCAGCGTGGCGTCCGCCGCCAGCCCCAGCACGATAACATTACTCACCGTGCCGAGCCCCGGCATCTGCCGAATCGGGATCCATAGCAGCAGCACCGCGGCGCCGGTCAGGATAATCACGGTCCCGAAACTGATCCCCAGCTGTTTAGCCACCCCAAGATGAAAAACGTCCCACGGATCGGCGCCGAGATTAGTATGCACGAAGAGCGCCGTGGACACGCCGTAGAGCACCAGACCGATATATAACTGCAGCAGGCGACGAAGCATATTTTTTCCTCAACATCATTGCGAATGCCCTCATCATCAGCAAAAATGGACTGATAATTAATGGCCAGTTTTGGAAAAGTGGATCGCTATGTCGGCCCGACGCTTTGGAACACAGTCCCTGGTACGCCTGCTTGGCAACTGGCAGGAGTCCAGTTCCCGCACACCGCTATGGCGCCAGCTGGCGGAAGCGCTCCGCCTGCTGATCCTCGATGGCCGTCTGACGCTACAGACGCGCCTGCCCGGCGAGCGCGAGCTGGCGGCAGCCCTCAACGTCAGCCGGACGACCATCGCCAGCGCCCTCGGCCAGCTGCGGGAGGAGGGGTTTCTCCATAGCCGCCAGGGGAGCGGGTCGCGCATTGTCCTGCCGGAACGCCCTGCCGATCTGCCGCCGCCCTCTGCGACCCCCTCGACGATTAATCTCTCTACCGCTGCCCTCAGCGCCGGTCCGGAGGTCCATCAGGCCTTCCAGCACGCCATGACCTTGCTGCCGCCCTATCTCACCCAGACCGGCTACGATCAGCAGGGGCTCCCGGTGCTGCGGGAGGCGATTGCCCGGCGCTACAGCGAACGTGGCCTGCCGACGCGGCCCGATGAAGTGATGGTGGTCAACGGCGCGCTCAGCGCCTTCGCGCTGATCCTGCGTCTGTTCACCGGCCCCGGTGACCGGGTGGTCATTGACGCCCCGACCTATCCAATGGCCATCAGCGCCATTCAGGGCGCCTCCTGCCGGCCCGTCGGGGTCGCACTCCCCCAGCAGGGATGGGACTGCGATGGATTAGCGGCGACCATTGCGCAGACCGCGCCGCGTCTGGCATGGCTGATGCCGGATTTTCACAACCCTACCGGGCGCTGTATGGATGCCCCTACCCGCCAGCGAGTCGCGGACATCGCGGCCAGGACGCGAACAACGCTGGTGATCGATGAGACCATGGTCGACCTCTGGTATAACGCCCCGCCCCCGCCGCCGCTGGCCTGCTTTAATCCCGACGCCGCGGTGATCACTATCGGTTCGGCCGGGAAAAGTTTCTGGGGGGGACTGCGCATCGGCTGGATCCGCGCCAGCGCGCGAACGATCGCCTCGCTGATTCAGGCCCGCGACTCTCTGGACCTGGGTACGCCGCTGCTGGAGCAGTTGGCCTGCAGCTGGCTGCTGGCAAACGCCGCCACGCTGCTGCCGCCGCGACGGGAGATGCTGCAGGCGCGCCGGGACATGTGCGAAGTGCTGATGAAAGAGTATTTTCCCCGCTGGCGCTTTACGCCACCGGAAGGCGGACTCTCTTTTTGGGTGGAACTCCCTGACATGCTGGCCACCCTGTTCTCTGCGCGGGCGGAAAGCCAGGGGATCCATATCGGCACCGGGACGCGGTTTGGTCTGGAGGGCGCGTTCGATCGCTATTTACGTCTGCCGTTTACCTTGCCGGACGAAGCATTGCGCCAGGCCTTCTCCACGCTACAACCATTGTGGCATAGCCTTGCAGAACAGCGGGAAAATACGCGTTTGCGGAAAATAATATAAGAAAATATCGACGGGCTGGCTTCAGCCCGTCAAAAGTCCGTCATCCATGAGGTATATGAGATGTTTTTATAAAATTGCCTGGGTATCCTGCCATCTGGTTATGGCAACCCGGTGACGGAAATAAGGCAATTTCATTAATGCTGGCGCGGAATAGGAAACCCTTTCAGGGAAATAATAAAGCCATCTTCATCTTTTTTAATTTTAGCGCCGGTGTCACACCAGTCGGAGGCAATGCGAAAGAACTCATCACTACCGATATTCCAGTTCAGGCGGACGTGTTTTACGTATCCTGAGCGCAACATATCGCAGGCTTCGCTATAGTTGCTGGCTGTAGAGAATTGTTGTTTCATTTTTTCTTCTTCAGAAGTTTTCTTAATGCTTTGATTTCTTTAGGGGTTAATGGCGTCGCTTCCTCTTCGGTATGCTGGCTGTCAATGTCCTCTTCCGTCACCCCCGCCTCACCTGCTGATGCCTCCAGCTGAAAAGCCAGCTGCAGCAGCTTTTCCGTTGCCGTACCCAGGTTCTCGTTATTCACTTCCGCATAATGACGCAACTTCTCTTTTAACTCAGCGTCAATTTTTACATTCAAAACCACTGTGGTCATAGCTACGCTTCCCGTGCAATAAAATCATCATAATTAATACACGAAGTTAACATGCTGATCCAGAGATATATTTTATAGCATGGATCTGGCAACAAATTCCCAGCAATAAGATGCGCTTTATTTATGACACGCAAATGACATTAATATTGCAGTAGCATTTCAGATTTATGACAAGTCAATATTATGGAATAAAAACGGGTTGTTTTAGCAACAAAAAATAATATGTGATCTGTATCAGGTATTAAATATAGCAGGAATAAAGACCGGGAAAATATAAGGGATATATCATGAGGGCGAAATGGGTGGGGGCCCTGCCAGCTAACAATAAACCTTATTTTTCAATGCAATAGAACAAAGTGGAACACATTATTTGTACCACCAGCACAATGAGAAATCAAGTGGATACGCATCACAACTCTTCACCCACATCAAGTCTCCAGACACGTAAAAGGAGCCCTAAAGCTCCTTTGTTGCATCACCAGCTACCTTATGGATTCCGAGATTCAGTTTTGCGTTCTGATTTTCTACGTTTTTCAAAGGTGCGAATTACATCCCAGATAAACAGGAATAGCAGATACCAGTAAAGTGCAGTGATCATACGCGAGTGTCCTGGTTCCAATAGCTTCTAACGGTCCTCAGAGATACCCCCATCGCTTCAACCGTTTGCATCGGTGTTAGCCCTTGAGCCTTATGTTCCAGCACCTTCAACCGCGTTTCTTGCTGCTTACCAGTTTTCTTGATTCTAAGGCATTCGATGGTTGAGCCAGGGAAATAATGGGCTTTAAGATATTCCGCTGCCGCCATGTCAGGAACTACGAACACCAAAGGATGATCGGTATCAGTGTTGCGAATGGATGTTCGGCTAAGAAACTGGTAGCAACGTTCAAAATACATTGACTGGCGCTTCTTCTCCATCACCGTTTCAAAATCCCAACCGATACGCTCGCAATAGTCTGCCCATCTCTTACGATCTTTATCGCCCAGATTTGCACATCCGAGGAACACAGCACAATGAATGCCTTGGTAGCTGTTCATTCCGTAGCTGGACATCGAAACGGCTTCACCTCCCATACGATCGCCGAGCTCAGCGAGTCCAATGGTCTGGAAGTCGCAGATGGGTTTATCGTTGTTAGTGGCAAAGATAAACTTCTTACCAACAATCTGCTTTATCTCGTTCAGGTGATTGCTAAAGACATTGGCGAGTTCCGACTGCCCCGCTCTTTTGATATCTTCCGAGAGAACAACCACGATCTTGATAGGTACGTTTTTATGTTTGCATCTCTCAGGATCAGGCTGAAGGTGTTCACCAGCCTCCTGAATATCAATCTGAGCGACGTTCTCCGCCATCCAGACAAACCCGCTACGATTTACACCAGCGCCGAGCACAGTGAAACTCTTCGCCCATGTTGCGGCCTTCAGTATCGGGTTATAAGTGTATGCAAAGAAGCTGTATGAAGAATCACACTCGGTATGCATCACACCACCACCGTCAAGCGCCACGTAAAGCACTTTCTTCAGGCTGTCGCTGTTAGCGTGCTTCTCATGGTAATACTGGTACAGCTTGTCGTAGTGCTCATCACGCAAATAGAGCAACCCGTTTCGCTCTTCCAGCCACGCCAGGAATGGGAAGTTTTCTGCCGTTCTGTCCGCATGTCGGATCTTCGCTTCAGCCCCAAACCAACCATCAGGGATCTCGTCAATCATCACGTTGTGTTCTGCCAGTAGAGAGCGCATCTCAGGATTGAACGTAGCGAGGTGGCAGTAGTTGGTTAAACATTCGTGGGTGGTTATCACCACATTCGTCTGGAAGCTGTTCGTCAGAGTACTTTTCAGGTTGAGAGTCGCACCTTCAACGCAAATGTGATGATTTGGGATTCTCAAACGATTTAGTTCTTGCTTGAACTGCTCGGCTAAAGCGTGGGTTGGTACTACGATTAAGAACTTTTCTGGGACAGCTTCGCGATTGAAGCTGAGAATGTACTCTTTCAGACGGTGGCTCTTTCCTGAGCCGCAAATCGCATTAACAAAATTTACTACTGGTTTCTTTTCGGTCATTCGGTTCCTCTCGGTTTAGGACTGCTGTTATTAACTCACTCACCAGCGCGGCGGCTGATTTGTCTTCACGGTTGGCACGTTCAATCAGCGCCTTGTGGATGTCATCAGTGAATCGGATATTCATTTTGTTTTTTCCTTTCGGTATTCATCAAATCGAGCGAGTGCATCAGCAAACAGTTTTTCACGTTCCGCGTATTTGCGTTTTCTGGCTACGTTCATAGATGCATATATCACTTCACGAGTGACTTCGCCATTGACCAGTTCATTAAAAACCTGGTCACTACTAAAATATTTCAAAGCAATGTTCCTCCTGCTTAGCAACTCATCGAGAATGAGTATTGTGTATATTCCAGACATGACAAAACCCCCACACCGTTTACCCGGAGGAGGCATGAAGATAAAGTCATCAGAGTGGGCATTTGTTAGAGAAGTGAAGATATCCCTCACTTAATACCACCTTACCATGAAACGAACGTTTTGTCAAGTTATTTATTAACTTTCAACAAGATACTATCAAGGAGTGTATGGAAAAGTTGCTCTCCCCACATACATCATGGTTGTCCGGTAGCTTCACTGACTCGGCTACCATCTTATCTATATTATTAACAATGAAATTTCCGGCTTAATATGCAAGTAAGCCGATCTTATGGCTACGCCATTTGCACAAGTAACCTGATACAGAGGATGCAGAAAAGTCTAAAGGTACTTTAGAGTTATTTGCATCTTCGGTAAAGTGGAGGCTTACAATGGAACACTGAAAGTGTGTAATGGTGCATAAACTCATTTTCACAAGAGTAACTTGCACAATGGATTCATGGACGAGGTGTACGAGTACATAACACAGTAAATAATCAATATTTACTATTTAAATAGTAGTTAATGGTTTTTTAGGTATTAATGTTCGTTATGTGAGTACTGCGAGCATAGCAGATTTTCTTTACAGGAAAATAGCTTCTGAGTAATAACATCAGGTACAAAGGTTACTTTCCTGTAATCGATATCTTCCATGCTCCGCATTACATGCTACTCATGCAGCATACTTTTCATGGTCGCAGTGCTCCGCATGAAACAACACTCCAGAAAGCCGGAAAACTCCTCATGACTAACAGGATGTAAATAATCTATAAACAACCACATTTGATAGATATAACCTATCATAATTCCTCCCTTATTATTCATCTTCTAACGCCTTTACGAAACTTTTATCCTTCCATCAACTTTCAACAAAGCCTTATTCTATGCGGCTTACAGCTAAATCAATGACGAATCATTAAGTGCTAATACTAAGCAACCGTTCTTTCTCGCGATGTTAAAATAAGCAGCGCTTTTTATTCCCACTTTTACTCTGAACTACTGGTGTTGAAAGTCTTTGCATACGGGCACTGCCCTTTAGTGACGTAGGTGAAAACATACTGGCTGTTCTCATAGGTGCAAAGCGTCTTGCCATTCTCCGTTTTTTCCTGCTGCGGATCTGTCATTGTGATTTGTCCTGCCATCACCAACTGTGAAATCAGCAGTCCCGATATCACCAATATTGATTTCTTCATAAGCCTCACCCCAGTTGACTGTTATCGCCGAATGTCACAGTGCTCAGTATTTGTACAATAGCAGTGTATCACCCACATCGATCGATTTTACTGATCTATAAGATCGATTTAATTAATGAAAGTGGTAAGATAAGGTAATGCGCTAACAGCGCCTTGTCACCAAATCAAACAAGAAAAGGAAGACCATGAAAAGATTGATTCTCGCGTCACTGATCGTTCTCCCCTTCGCCTCAAGTGCAACCACATTCACCTGTAAGGCGATCCAGGAAGGGCAGATCGATTCTGGTAGCCAAAAATCTTCAGTCGAAACTCGCCTTGATGTGCAGGATAAAAGTATGAAGGTGAGCATGGGTGGTAAAACCTGGCGGCTCGGTTTCTTGGGTGAGAAAAGTATTGCGAAGATGTACGCCACGCCAGACGGAGGGATTGCCGTCACATACATCGACAATGGGAGTGAGCCTATTTTCGTTATGCGCCCCACAAACAATGATGGACAGACTGCTGTCTACACGCTCAGCCTGTGCTCTGAGATGTAAACAAAGGCGTGAGTAATCACGCCCTATATATTTGCTCGACCCCAACATTCAAACTGCAACGAGCTTTTGGGCCAATCACCAGCCTCGTGATTATCATTTCCACATACATTTGCTCTCAGTCCCGAGTCCTAAACCTCTATTATCCAGTCTCAAAACGATCTCCTTATAAGACTACACCGACACAACTGCAGAATGCGGCTTCGCCTTGTCTCAAAAGGTTGATCTTTGATTTTGGGACAGCTATTATTTTGAAGCTACCTTTTGAGACTTAGAGAACATCATGACAACTGTGATCGGATATGTGCGAGTTTCCACCAGCGACCAGAACGTTGAAAACCAGAAGCAGCAGATAACCGAAGCTGGATATAGTGTTAACCGCTGGTTCAGTGATGAAGCCGTGAGTGGTGCAGTAAAGGCATCAGGTCGTCCAGGGTTTGGTGAACTACTCAGCTATGTGCGAGAAGGCGATACGCTGATTGTGATTGCCATAGACCGCCTGGGACGTAATACCATTGATGTACTGTCGACAGTTGAAATGTTGCAAGCGAAGGGCGTGAAGGTTGTCAGCTTGCGTGAAGGATTCGACCTGTCAACGCCCGTTGGCAAAGCGATGCTTACCATGATGGCAGGACTCGCCAGCCTTGAGAAAGATCTGATAGCAGAGCGTAGAACGGCAGGTATCAAGCGTGCTCAGTCGGAAGGAAAACATTGCGGCAGACCGATCAAAGCGACCATGGAACAGGTGAGAGAGCTATTAGATCAAGGTTGCTCTCCAGCAATGGTTCAAGATAGGCTGGCTATCAGCAAAGCCACCTTCTACAGACTTAAGACATCCGTTCTACTCTCTGATATTTGAGGATTCTGGGCCGCTCATACCGGATGGCGAAAAAATAACGTTGAGCATTCCACGTAACCACGTCGTCTAACATGAGCTCAAGATTGACAAGGCAGAGACTTCCTGCCCGTCATTTTTAAGTGTTTTCGGTAGGAGAAATTTTTTTATTAGATTGCACCTTCGTTTTCTTGGCTTTTGGCAATACCTCACAAGCAAGTATTAACCTTTCTGCGTATGAAAACCCAGCCTCACGTACAGCGCTTTTAGTGAACAGCAACAGCCAAACAACCAACATTATTAATGACATTCCTACAGTGATCCATTCACCCGGAAGAAGAACTGATTCTATACCACTCCCAGAATACAGTCGCAGGCTGAAAGTGTTAATATCGCCCCTAATGAATACCCAAATTATGCAAAGAAAACATATCGTTACGCCAATCCACTTCAAGCCATATCCATTACGCCTGAAGCCGTAGCTAATATTATCTCTGAAGAGTAAGTTAAACTTCCCCTTATCCCTTGTTGCATTTCGCAAGTAGTTCCCGGCTGATGCATAAATTTTATCAGCCTCACACGGATTGCTGCGTTCCTCGTGCGGCGAAGGAAACTTAACTCCAATTTTCTTTGATAGGATAGAGTGATATCGAGAAGTCGATACATCATCAAATGTATCGTTAGCATACCTCAGGACTTGAACTGATGGAGCACCTCCCCACGAATCCCAGAGGCTTTTCTCCTTCATTTTCCCACGCCGACGAGCAAGTTCAGAAAGTAAAAACAAGCCTCCACCGGACAGAAGAACAAATACTAAAGTATGAAATTTTGATAGTTGATCCTGGTACAAAGCAAAGATCATTACCAAAAAAGGCGAAATTGCAATAAGTGCCGGAAATAAGCGCGCCTGTCGTTCATAGGGGTCAGTTACCTGACCCAATACTTTTATAAATGATAATGAACCTGAAGTATGCATCATTCATCAGTCTCATCATAGAACGGAACATAGGTAACTTGAGTCCACCCACTACGAGGTTCCATATTATGATGGTGTCGAATGGATGTACCTTTTGTCTGAGCAACTTTAAACCCACGACGGATAAATGCGTTAGTAACCACTTTTTTAGGGTGAGTCGGTGCTTTAGCGCTTGCAGAAACTAACGCTGTACGTTTCGGTTCGGTATTTTTCGCCTTTGGTTCACCGATAATAAGGTTAAGAGTCTCAGTGGATACGTTGTGGCGGCCCCCATGATGTGGAATTTGCACACAAGTGACTTCATTGGGGAGGTCAATACCGAGCCCCTCTGCAAAAGTCGCTGCTTCTCGAAGTGATTGGATACCAGCATCGCCAGTTAACAAATAACCTCGCCCATTCAGTTTTCCGAATAAGATAGCACTGCTCTCATTCTCTGAAGAGGTTTCCACCGACTCAGGTAAATATTCTTTATCCCATGCATCTGCTAACGCTACGACAGCATCCTGGATGACGTTCCCAATAGACTCTGCGATCCCCTCCAAAGATAGGGCCGATTTTTTCAGCTCTGGAGATTTGGAGAAATTTGGAATTAGTTCAAGGACATAACGGCTTCTCAAAGGCGAGAGAACAGTGAATATTCCAATCACAGATTCAGCGAATGGCTCATGGATGGGGATTTCTTTGGCTAAAGCAGCTTGCTCAAGCGCATATGCAGCAGACATTTTTTGCTTCAGCCTTTCCGCCAAGCTGTCGTCTGTCATGCGCCCATCATGAAAGAACTCACGTATTACTTCGCTGTATTCCCACGGGCGATGCATCCATAACTCGCCAACTCCAATATTTTCAATCACATAAACTAAGCCACCAGCATGATCATTATCAGGATGAGAATTGACTACATAGTCAACAAAGTCCACCCCATAGTGATTACGGACATGGTTTACGAGTGCTTCACCATAGTCCTTAGTACCACCATCGTAAATCATAACTTTAGACTCACCACCTTGCTGCCAACGAATCGCAATTGCATCGCCACTGTGTTCGCCTTTACCAACAGGTAAAAAATCAATCTCAATACCATCTGCCATAAAGCCCCCTAAGTGTGGAGAAAAAATTGGCAACGAAACACAGAGTTATGAGATCTCATTAGCTCATTCGTTGTCAGCTCCAAATTAGATGTGGGCACAAAAAACATTATCAATGAGAAAAATACTAAAAAGAAAAATATTTCAGCTAATTGCATTTAATCGATTTTCTAAGTCAAAAACCATAAAAGAATCAATAGTAAAATCTATTAAATCTCCATAAACAGACGAAAAACACTATTTAAAGTGAAAGTTGACTCAGGTTATTGCTTTCGAGTTAGCTGTCGAAAGTGCGGGGCTAAAGAGTTTCAATCAAGGCTATCAATGATGAAATGTCGATACCCTTCCCATATCGGTTATAAGTTATAGTCGCATTCGAGTGACCGAGAACCTGTGAAGCAAACTGCTCAGGGAAGCCATTCTGTTTAAATGTTGTCGCGGCGTAGTGGCGCAATGAATGATACTCAGGCAAACCATGCTTGCCCCTGAACCTCGTAAACCAACGGCTAAAATAGTGCCCATAACTGCCGAGGTACAAGGTTAGCTCAGGGAACAAATGGCCTTTTCTATCTTTGATAAAATCAAGCAGACCAAGCGTCAGAAGTTGCGAATGGATCGGAACGAACCGCCGAGAACTGTCCGTTTTAAGCGTCTGATTTGGATTTAAGTTATCAACACGGAAACACCAAACTCCATTTACCTTCATCACATCATTGTGGTAAAGCTGGCAGATCTCATTCTGCCTGATACCAGAATAACGACCGATTAAGATGATCCACCGCTTCCAATCCCTCACGCCATGTAAAGCAATGTGCAAGCGCTTCAGATCATTTAGCTTATAGGCAGGACGGCGATCCATCGGTGCTGTTGTTTCCTTAACGCCCATTCCCTCAAATGGATTTCGAATGTCTTCATCTGTACGAGTTGCAAGCCATTTGAAAAACGCCGAGTTCTTCTTAATGTAACGGTTTCTGGTCGATGCAGAGCCTTCCAGACCATCAACAAACGCCGCTGCGCTTCTTTTACTAAATGGTTCTTTCGTAGCAGCCAGGTATGCATTCACACACCTGTTGATCGTCAAAATCTCGCGCTCACCCACAGATCCTGTTTTAGCGTTGGTGTACTTCTCAAGCTCGCTTTTTAGGTTAGGAAATAATGGTTTTTTCTCGTTCACCAGTGCAGGTGCAGCCAGAGCAGAAGATGAGTGTGCCGGGATGGCCTGGGGAACACAGGCGAAAGGCTGCGAGGTGATGTATTGCTCTGCACGTTTCATCGCTTCACGCTTTGAACGTGTACGCAGAGAAATGCGAATCTCGCGCCGTCTCCGGGATGTTGAATAAACTCTGCGGTAGTACCAGATTCCGTGACGGGACAGCATCAGATGTGACATTGATTAGCCTTCTAAGTGATACACAAAAGTTGTACCACCAGCGGATCAATGCAAAGAAATAATATTTTTATCTATAAAAATCATAGCGTTAGCGGAAATGGGTGGGGGCCCTGCCAGCTACATCCCGGCACACACGTCGTCTGCTCTGGCTGCTTCCTTCCGGACCTGACCTGGTAAACAGAGTAGCGTTGCGGGAGAACCAACAGAGCCCCCATTGAGAGCGTTGTTACCAAACGCGCTGGCGCATTATCCCTGCTGACCTGGTGAATTGCAAGCGCGCCCCGACTGCCTGCTGGTTTATTGCGCAATAACGCGAATAAAACCAGTCACTCACGCTCAACCTGTGAGAGTGAGAGCGTGCGCTCAGCACACAGCCGGGATATCCACCATACTTATCCACCTTATGTTCTCTTTTATCATCAGCGCATTGTCTCTACGGTAATCGAATGACTGACTCATCACCACAGACCATCACTCTGCCTTTGCCCGCCATTGAAGGGATGACCATCGCCTTTCAGGGGGTGAATTATCTGCGCCCTGAAAAAATGCTCGACTTCGTGACTATCAGTCAGGCGCCGGTGCGGGCGGTCACGCCGCTGGCGCTGCTCTATTCCACCGTCGGCGTGCTGCGTCAGGTGGAACTGCGCAAGCTACCGGTCTACATCAGCGGTCGGGTGGTATACCCCATCTCGTCGCTGACCATGCCGGGCCTGCGCGCGAAGCTGATCATCAACGCTACCTCGCAGCGGTTAAAATTCCTGGAGAGCCTCATCGCCAGTTCACCTTCCGACAATGTCCATGGCATGCAGATCCTCGGCCTGGCCCTGACGTTCACCGTCGAACAGCCCGCCTGATCTGCAGGCTGTACAGCCTGCAGATCAGCGCTTATGCTGGCGTTTTTCGGGTAACAGGACTAAATATGGAGCCGCTCGATACATTTCCCCAACGTGTCTGGCACATTGTGGCGTCAATACCGGAAGGGTATGTCACGACCTATGGCGATGTCGCCAGGCTGGCCGGTTCTCCGCGCGCGGCGCGCCAGGTGGGCGGTGTGCTGAAGCGTCTGCCGGAAGGGTCCACTCTGCCCTGGCATCGGGTGGTCAATCGCCATGGCGATATCTCCCTCACCGGCCCCGATCTGCAGCGGCAGCGTCAGGCATTGCTGGCCGAAGGGGTACAGGTCTCAGGCAGCGGCCATATCGATCTCCAGCACTATCGCTGGGTTTACTGAAGACCAAAAAAAAGCCCCCATCCGGGGGCTCATCGAGCTTACTGTGCGACAGGCACGGCGGTCTGCTGAACCGGAACCAGCGTCAGGTCGGCATGGGTGCCCCCCTGGTTGATTACCGTCTGCACGGTATCGGTAATGAACATCAGCTGGCCATTAACCGTAATCGCTGCGCTCAACAGAATGCGGGCGTTCGGTTGAATATCTGCCGGGTTGTAAGGCAGGGCAAAGTTAAATGGCGCCTGCTTGCCTTCGGTACGCACCGCTTTTTGCGACAATACGCGGGCTGGCGCATCTGCCAGAGAAGCATCCGACAGGGTCACCGTCAGCACCGCATCCGGCGGTAATGCGATTCTCTGGCGGATATTAATCGTCCCCGTGACGCTCGGCTGCTGCTGCGCCACGCTCAGCGTCGCAATACCGTAAGGGTCGGGTGCGGCTGCCTGAGCGGAAGAACTGGTGGAGTGGTGATTAGCACAGGCGGTCAGCGTCGCGGCGACGGCTAAGGCACTAAACATATAGGCAAATTTCATGATGTTCTCCTTATCATCCCTTTATACCCAGGAGGATGTTCCGCCGCTTCGCCGGCAGGAACTTTCGTGTCGTCAATAAGTGTGGCACAGATCTCAGATTTCTTCCTGTTGACCGGTTGTTATTCAGATTATTACACCCATCGGACCACTTGCGATTCCAGGTTATACTTTGCCACATTACGCGCACGGCGCCGCCATTGTTAATTGAGGATAAGTATGAGTCAGGCACTCTCTAACCTGCTGGCATTATTAGATCTGGAAAAAATTGAGGAAGGGTTGTTCCGTGGACAGAGCGAAGACCTGGGATTGCGCCAGGTTTTTGGCGGCCAGGTGGTGGGCCAGGCGCTGTATGCCGCAAAAGAGACCGTGCCCGTTGAACGTCTGGTGCATTCGTTTCACAGCTACTTTCTGCGCCCCGGCGACAGTCAAAAACCGATCGTCTACGATGTGGAGGTCCTGCGCGACGGCAACAGCTTTAGCGCCCGCCGGGTCGCCGCTATCCAGAACGGGAAGCCGATCTTCTATATGACCGCCTCCTTCCAGGCGCCAGAGCACGGCTATGAGCATCAGAAAGCGATGCCGGCCGCCCCCTCCCCTGACGGACTGCCTTCGGAAACAGATATCGCCCGCAAGCTGGCGCATCTCCTGCCGCCGCAGGTGAAAGACAAATTCCTCTGCGATAAGCCGCTGGAGATCCGCCCGGTGGAATTTCATAACCCGATGAAAGGCCATATCGCCGAGCCGGCGCGCCAGGTCTGGCTGCGCGCCAACGGCGCCGTTCCCGACGATCTGCGCATTCATCAGTATCTACTGGGCTATGCCTCGGACTTTAACTTCCTGCCGGTGGCGCTGCAGCCGCACGGCGTTGGTTTCCTTGAGCCCGGCATGCAGGTCGCCACCATCGACCACTCAATGTGGTTCCATCGGCCGTTTAATATCAATGAGTGGCTGCTGTACAGCGTTGAAAGCACCTCGGCCTCCAGCGCCCGCGGCTTCGTTCGCGGCGAGTTTTACACGCAGGATGGCACGCTGGTTGCCTCAACGGTCCAGGAAGGGGTGATGCGCAATCGCAACGCATAAAAAAAGCCTCCCTGACGGGAGGCTTTTTGCTACATGGAGAAGGGTTTTCTGTCAGGCGTTGTAGGCGTTTTCGCCATGGCTGTTGACGTCCAGCCCTTCGCGCTCCTGCTCTTCCGGTACGCGCAGCCCTACGGTCATATCCGCCACTTTGTAGCCGATGAAAGCGACGACGCCGGACCAGACCACGGTAATGCCGATACTTTCCAGCTGCACCAGCAGCTGATGGCCCATGGTGACGCCTTCCGCATAACCGACGCCGCCCAGAGAAGTCGCCGCGAAGATACCGGTCAGGATACAGCCGACGATGCCGCAGACGCCGTGGACGCCGAAGACGTCGCAAGGGTCATCCACACGCAGCCAGCGTTTCAGCGCAGTCACGCCCCAGATACCCGCCAGGCCAGAGGCGATACCGACGATCAGCGCGCCGCCGACACCGATATAACCACACGCCGGCGTAACGCCAACCAGACCGGCAATTGCCCCGGAGCAGGCGCCCAGCAGTGAAGGTTTGCCGCGCAGAGCCCATTCGCCAAAGGTCCACGCCAGGATAGCCGCGGCGGTCGCCACGACGGTGTTAACGAACGCCAGGGCCGCGATTTCATTCGCTGCGCTGGCAGAGCCGGCGTTGAAGCCGAACCAGCCCACATAGAGGATAGCGGTGCCGGTGAACACCATCGGCAGGTTATGCGGTTTGAACGCTTCTTTGCCGAAGCCCACGCGTTTGCCCATCATATAGGCGCCCACCAGCCCGGCGACCGCGGCGTTGATGTGCACAACGGTGCCGCCGGCGAAATCCAGCGCGCCATGGGTCGCCAGCAGACCGCCGCCCCAGACCATATGCGCAATCGGCACGTAGGAGAGCGTCATCCACACCACCACGAAAATCAGCACCGCGGAGAAACGGATACGTTCAGCCAGCGCGCCGACGATCAGCCCGACGGTGATGCAGGCGAACGAGCCCTGGAAGGCGACGTGGATATACTGATAGAAGGTGCCCATCAGCGCTTTCAGTTCAATATTTTTCAGCATTACCCAGTCAAAGCTGCCGAAGAAGCTGCCGCCGGTGCCGAAGGCCAGGGTATAGCCATAAATGACCCACAGTACGCAGACGAGGCCAAAGGTGACAATCACCTGCGTCAGCATGGAAAGAACGTTCTTACCGCGGATCAGCCCGCCGTAAAACAGCGCAATCCCCGGGATAGTCATAAACAGAACCAGCGCGGTGCAAATCATCATAAACGCATTATCGGCTTTGTCCGCCACCGCAGGCGCGGCCATCGCCAGCCCCGGAAGAAGGGCTAACGCCCCCAGACCCGATTTCATTGTTGCCATTTTCATTGTTTCGTTCCCCATCACTGTGTGGTCTGGAAATTACAGTGCCGCTTCGTCAGCTTCGCCGGTACGGATGCGAATGACGCGCTGCAATTCAGCGACAAAAATTTTGCCGTCGCCAATTTTTCCGGTGTAAGCCGCTTTGCTGATGACATCGATAACTTCATCCAGCTGATCGTCGGCGATCGCCACATCAATCTTCACTTTTGGCAGAAAGTTGACGCTATACTCGGCGCCGCGGTAGAGCTCCGCATGACCTTTCTGACGGCCAAATCCTTTGACTTCAGTGACCGTCAGGCCCTGAATGCCGATGGAAGACAAGGCTTCACGCACGTCTTCCAGTTTGAATGGTTTGATTACCACGGTAACCAGCTTCATAAGTCCCCTCCAGTCAGTATTCGGTAATGGCCGCAGCTAACACGATGGATATAAAGCAAGGGCTATGCCAGAAATGAAAAAAGGCCGCTGAGCGGCCCTTTGATGGCAAAAAACAGGCGAGAGGTCAGGCATTAGCCTGCGTAAAGGCGTTTAACGGGCAAAAATGCACCAAGGCGGTGCATTTGATGTAACGTTTTTGCACCACGACAGGCCGACCCGCCTTCGCTGCCTGCTGGTGGTGCATCAGGCGCTGAGCGACTCTTCTCTGGCGCTGGCCGCCAGCTCTTCACCAGCCAGCTGTAGCTGATACATCTGCCAGTAGCGGCCTTTCGCCGCCAGCAGTTGCTGATGGTTGCCCCGCTCGACGGCCTGACCGCGATGCAGGACCAGAATGGTATCCGCCTCAACGATGGTCGACAGACGATGGGCGATAACCACCAGAGTGGTATGCTGGCGAACCTTCGCCAGCGCCTGCTGGATCGCCTGCTCGGTGCCGGAGTCGATGTTCGCCGTCGCCTCATCCAGAATCAGAACCTGCGGGGTCTCCACCAGCACGCGCGCCAGCGCCAGCAGCTGCTTCTGTCCGACGGAGAGATTATTGCCCTGCTCGCCCAGCTGGGTGTACAGGCCGTCGCTCATGCTGCGCGCCACCGCCGCCAGCTGCACCGCCTCCAGCGCTTCCCAGACCTGTGTTTCGCTGATGTCCCGGCCCAGGGCGACGTTGGCGTAGAAGGTATCCGCCAGCACCACCGGATCCTGTTGCACCATCGCGATGCCCCGACGCAACGCGCTGTGGCTGAGAGAAGAGAGCGGCCGGCCATCGATGCGGATCTCCCCGTGGGTTAACGGGTAATAGCCCATCATCAGACTGGCGAGGGTACTCTTCCCACTGCCGGTATGCCCGACCAGCGCCACAAAACTGCGGGACGGTATATCCAGCGTGATATCCTGGAGGACCAGACGATCCCCGCGGTAGGCAAAGGAGAGATGGTCGATTTCCACCCGACCGCTGCTCAGCGGCGCGTCATCGGCGCCCCACGCCTGGCGCGGACGGTCCATCAGTTCGAAAACGCGTTCGCCAGCGACCACCGCCTGCTGCAGCATCGACTGCTGGGTGGTCAGCTCAATGAGCGGCTCGTTGAGGCGTCCGAGATAGCTGATAAACGCGTACAGCACCCCGACCTCAATCGTGCCCGCCGCGCTAAAGCCGAACAGCATCAGCAGCCCGCACAGCACCAGCGAGGAAAAGAGGCTCAGCAGCGGACGCAGCAGAAAACCGTCCAGGCGCAGCGTCTGCATCCGCGCCAGGTAGTGGGCGTAGCTGGCCTCGCGCATCCGTTCGCCAAAGCGCGCCTGCTGGCGGAACTGCTGGATGACCCCCATGCCGTTGATCACTTCATTAAAACCATCGTTGATGTCGGCAAGCCAGGCGCGCACCCGGCGCACGATCGGCGTGCTATAGCGCTGATAAATGATCATCACGATCAGCACCGCCGGGAAAATCGCGATCGCCACCAGCGCCATCCGCCAGTCGAGGCTAAACATCGCCACCAGCATCGCGCCGATCAGCGCCGCGCTGCGCAGCACCGTCGCCACTACCGTCACATACAGGTCACGAATGACTTCGGTATCGTTGGTCACGCGTGAGATCAGCTGCCCGACCGGCTGAGTATCAAACTCGCTGAGCGGCTGATGCAGGGCGGCATCCATCACATCGCTGCGTAACTGCTGGACCACGCCGACCGCGGCGCGGTTAAACAGCAGCGACTGGTTATAATGCAGTAGCGCCGCCAGCAGCTGCAGACCGATATAGGCTGCCGCCAGGCCTGCCACCAGCTTCAGCGGCAGAGTCTGTTTCGCCACCATATTGTCGATGAAATAGCTGATAAGCAGCGGGCCGCTCACCTCCGCCGCCGCCGCGATCCACATCATCGCCACCGCGATGGCCAGCGGCTTACGCCACGGTGAACCATAGGCCAGCAGGCGTTTAAGCGTCGGCCAGAGTTCGGTAAAGCTACGCATCCAGGGCCTCCTCTTGCTCCTGGGGAACCTCGTCGAGCGCGGCTTCCAGCTGCTGATACCGATACATGTCGCGGTACCAGCCGGGCTGCACCGCCAGCGCCTCATGGCGGCCGCGCTGGGCGACATGCCCATGCTGCAGCACCAGGATTTCGCTGGCCTCAGTCAGCGCCGACAGGCGGTGGGCGCTGATGATCACCGTCCGCCCCTCTCCCCACTGGCGCAGGTTATGCAGGATCTGGTGTTCGGTGCGGCCATCCACCGCGGATAAAGCATCATCAAGGATCAGAATTTCGGCCTCCAGCAGCAGGGCGCGGGCAATCGAGATGCGCTGTTTCTGGCCGCCGGAGAGCATCACGCCGCGCTCGCCTACTTCGGTATCGTACCCCTGGGGCAGACGCAGAATGTCGTCATGCACGCTGGCCAGCCGCGCCACCCGCTCAATCTGTTCCGGCGTCGCGTCCGGTTTTCCCAGCGCGATATTATTGGCGACGGTATCAGAGAATAAAAACGGCGTCTGATTGACCACCGCCAGCCGCTCGCGCCAGCTGTCGAGCTGCAGACGCGGTAGCGGCAGATCGTGAAAGCGGATCTCGCCGCTGGTGACGTCAAAATGGCGCTGCAGCAGGGCCAGAATGGTGCTTTTGCCAGCGCCCGTCGGCCCGCAGATGCCCAGCATTTGCCCCGGCTGCAGGGTAAAATTAACCTGTTCCAGCGAAGGTTTGCTCGCCTGCGGATAGATGAAATCGCGGATAGCGACCTGCAGGACGCCGCGGCCAGCCGGTACCGTCTCGGTCCCGTCGTCCACCGCCGGCGCCTCTTCGAGCATGGTGCGAATACGACCATAGGCCGCGCTACCGCGCTCCACGATGTTAAACATCCACGCCAGCGCCAGCATCGGCCAGATCATCAGACCAAGGTACATCACAAAGCTGGTGAGCTGACCCAGCGTCAGGCTACCGTGGATCACCATCCAGCTGCCGCCGCCGATGGCCAGCAGATTCGCCGCCCCGATGGCGATATAGATAGTAGGGTCGAAGCGAGCGTCAATGCGCGCCACGCGCATATTTTTCGCTCCGGTATCGGCCGCATCGGCGGCAAACTGCGCCGACTGGCGATCCTCCAGCCCGAACGCCTTAATCATGCGGATGCTGGTCAGACTCTCCTGCGTGCGATCGTTGAGGCTGGAAAAGGCCGCCTGGGCAACGCGAAAACGTTCGTGAAGGGCATCGCCGTTGCGTTTGATCGCCAGGGCCATCAGCGGCATCGGCAGCAGCGCCAGCAGGGTGAGCTGCCAGCTAATCTGCGTCGACATCACAATCAACACCGCACAGCCCATCACCAGGGAATCCACCAGGGTTAACACCCCTTCACCGGCGGCAAACACCACCCGGTCCACGTCGTTGGTGGCGCGGGCGATCAGATCCCCGGTGCGATGGCGCAAATAGAACGCCGGATGCTGGCGGCTCAGCTGCCGGTAAAAATCTTCCCGCAGTTCAACCGCCAGCTGGTAAGAGGCGCCGAACAGCAGCACGCGCCAGACATAGCGCAGCAGGTAAACCATCACCGCGATCAGCACCAGCGCGCCGATCCACATCCACACCTTCTCCGCGGTGTAATGTTGTTGCGTCACGCCGTCGACCACAATGCCCACCACCTTCGGCGGAACAAGCTGCAGGACGGCAATAATGGCCAGCAGGGCAATGGCACCAAGATAGCGGCGCCACTCCCGGCGGAAATACCAGCTGAGTTGTGCAAATAATCGCAAGCAGTAAGATCCTGATTTTGTTATGGGTTACGGCGCAATACCGTTATTCGACAGGCAAGGCGGTGGTGTATTTTATCTGTTCCATGGCAAAACTCGAAGTGACATCCGACAGCCCCGGCACGCTGTTCACCAAACGTTTATAAAAGTCGTCATAGCGCTTCATATCGGCGACCTGCACCCGCAGCAGATAATCATACTCCCCCGCCATCCGCCAGAAGCCGAGCACTTCAGCCATCTGCGTCACTTCGCTCACAAAATGGCAATACCAGTCGCTGCTGTGATGTTGGGTCTTGATCAGGACAAACGCCGTCAGCCCCAGCCCCACCTTTTCCGCATCGAGTAAGGCGACGCGCCCGCGGAGAATACCCTCATCCTCGAGTCGTTTCAGGCGTTTCCAGCAAGGGGTCGTGGTCAGATTAACGGCATCAGCCAGCGCCTGCAAAGAGAGGGTGCAATCTTCCTGCAGCAGCGCCAGCAGCTTACGGTCAATTTTATCTAACATAAGGCCACCAGAGAGAATAATTTACTCCCGCAATTGTAATTGAAAGGCTAAATAGCAACAATTTTTCCCGCACAATCCGCTAAGCTGGGCACAAAATGACAAACAGGAATCCGAAATGAATAGCGCCTGGGTAAAACACGCCATTAGTGAAATTAACGCCGACTATCAGCGTTCCGCCGATACACACCTGATTCGCCTGGCGCTGCCTGGTTTTCCCGGGATCCCGATTTATCTGAAGGATGAAAGTACGCATCCGACCGGTAGCCTCAAACACCGTCTGGCGCGGTCGCTGTTTCTCTATGGCCTGTGCAACGGCTGGATCAAAGAAGGCACCACGATTATCGAATCGTCTTCGGGTTCGACCGCGGTTTCTGAAGCCTATTTCGCCCGCCTGCTGGGGCTGCCGTTTATCGCCGTGATGCCCTCCTGCACCGCCAGACGCAAAATCGAACAGATCGAGTTCTACGGTGGACGCTGCCATTTTGTGCAGAACGCCTGCGAAATCTACGCGGCTTCCGAAACGCTGGCGCGCGAGCTGAACGGTCACTATATGGATCAGTTTACCTTCGCCGAGCGGGCCACCGACTGGCGCGGCAATAACAATATCGCCGACAGTATTTTCCGCCAGATGAGCCATGAGCCGCACCCGCAGCCATCGTGGATCGTGATGAGCGCCGGCACCGGCGGCACCTCAGCGACCATTGGCCGCTATATTCGCAGCCAGGGCTACGAGACGCAGCTGATGGTTGTCGACCCGCAAAATTCGGTGTTCCTCGATTACTGGCAGACTCGCGACGGCAGCCTGCGCAGCCCGGTTGGCAGCAAAATTGAAGGCATCGGCCGCCCGCGGGTCGAGCCATCATTTATTCCCGACGTTGTCGATGAGATGCTGCGCGTGCCGGATGCGGCGAGCGTGGCCACTGCTTTGTGGCTGGAAACGCAGCTTGGACGAAAAGTCGGCGCCTCGACCGGGACCAATATGTGGGGGGTGCTGCAGCTGGCCGCGCGGATGCGCGAGGAAGGACGCACGGGTTCCCTGGTGACCCTGCTGTGCGACAGCGGCGAGCGTTATCTGGAAAGCTATTACAACCCACAGTGGGTGGCGGCCAACATCGGCGATATCGCCCCCTGGCAGGCGGAGCTCGCCCGGCTGGTCGGCAGAACATAAAAAAAGCCAGATAGAATGCTATCTGGCTTGCTGGAAGGGTCTCTCTATTCGGGGGAATAAGGAAGATCAGGATTATCCAGCCAATGCGTTAAAAAATGGGAGACCGCCTGATGCCGGCAGTCGCCGATAACCGGGAGATGCGGCAGCTCGGCTTTCAGCTGCGGCATCGCGTTGCCCATGATGAACCCCCGCCCGACGCTGCGAAGCATCTCGCGATCGTTCATCGCATCGCCGAAGGCCATGCACTCCTGTAGGGTGAGGCCCAGGTGCTGGCTCAGCCTCGCCAGCGCCGCGCCTTTATTGCAGCCAACCGGCAGCACTTCCAGACAGTCCATCGCCGAGAAGCAGAGAAACGCGCGCTGGCCCAGCGCCTCATTCAGTTGGATCCGCAGTCGGCGCAGATCGTCATGATCGCCGCAGAAGCAGATCTTGGTGACATGATGCGCCGACATACGTTTCGGATCGCACAGTTGATAGCGAAACCCGCTAAAGACATGCGCCTTCAGCAGCTCAGGCCTTGCCTGGCCGGTGAACCAACCGCCGTCATTAAACACGTGCATGCTGGCCCGGGTATCCCATCGACTATGCAGCACTTCTTCCGCTACCTCGGGGTTGAGATCCTGACGGTACAGCTCCTCCCCTTCCAGCGAGTGGATGCGCGTCCCGTTGCCCGTGATCAGAAAGGCGTCCAGGGAAAACTCACCCATCACATGGTGCATCTCCAGCGCATGGCGGCCGGTGGCGAACGTCAGGGTGATATCGCGTTCCCGCAGCCGTTTCAGCGCGGTGAGCGTCTTTTCTCCGAGACGATGGTCCGGCATCAGCAAGGTGCCGTCCATATCAAATGCTGCCAGTTTTGCCATGGTGTTTTCCCCAATGTGTGATGGGCTTCGCTTGTGCTGCAGTATCACCTGGGATATACGGAAGTAATAGTGAATAGATAATATAAATTGTTCCGGGTTTATTACGGCCCGGTGGACGACAGCGCTTATGCGACTCTTACACCGTTTAAATCAGTACCAGCGGCTGTGGCAACCCTCAGCCGGGGCGCCGCAGCAGGTCACCGTCGGCGAACTGGCGGAACGCTGTTTTTGCAGCGAACGCCATGTCCGTACCCTGCTGCGTCAGGCGCAAGAGGCCGGATGGTTAAGCTGGCAGGCCCGCTCCGGGCGCGGCAAGCGCGGACTGCTCTCTTTTTACAAAACGCCGGAACGTTTGCGCAATGAGATGATGGAGCTGGCGCTGCATAAAGGTCAGCAGCAAAACGCGCTGGAGCTGGCGCAGCTGGCCCCGGTGGAGCTGAAAGCCCTGCTCCACCCCTTTCTGGGCGGTCAGTGGCAAAACAATACCCCGACGCTGCGTATTCCATACTATCGCCCGCTGGAGCCGCTACGCCCCGGCTTTCTGCCCGGACGCGCCGAGCAGCATCTGGCCGGGCAGATCTATGCCGGGCTGACGCGCTTCGACGAAGGCGACACTATGCCGATCGGCGATCTAGCGCACCACTGGCAGGTCTCCCCTGACGGCCTGCGCTGGCAGTTTTATATCCGCTCCACGCTGTGCTGGCACAACGGCGATGCGGTGGAAACCGCACAGCTGCGGCAGCGCTTACTGCTGCTGCTGGATCTGCCCGCCTTGCGGACCCTCTTCGCCAGCATCAGCCACATCGATGTCACTCACGCCCAGTGCCTCACCATCACGCTGCATCGTCCTGACTACTGGCTGCCGTTCCGCCTCGCCAGCTATTGCAGCGTGCTGGCCCATCCTGACGATCCGGCCATCGGCTGCGGACCGTTCCGCCTGAAGCGGTTTAGTCCGGAACTCGTCCGCCTGGAGAACCATCCCCGCTACCATCTGCGGCATCCGCTGATCCAGGCGGTGGAGTACTGGATCACCCCCCAGCTCTTCGATCGCGATCTCGGGACCAGCTGCCGCCACCCGGTGCAGATCACGATTGGCGATCGCGAAGAGCTCCATAACCTGCGCCAGGTCAGCAACAGCATCAGTCTTGGCTTCTGCTATCTGACCCTGCGTCACAGCCCTCGGCTTAGCAAAGCGCAGGCCCAGCGGCTGGTATCGATAATTCACCGCTCATCGTTGCTGGAAACGCTGCCGCTCGACGAGGATCTGATTACGCCAAGCCATGAGGTGTTGCCGGGATGGTCCATCCCGCAGGGGCCGGAAAACAGCGCGGTGCCGCTGCCGGCCAGGCTCACGCTGCTCTACCATCTGCCGGTCGAACTCCACGCCATGGCCGAACAGCTGAGACAGCGGCTGGCTGTGCTGGGCTGCGAGCTGACGCTTCTGTTTCATGACGCCAAAAACTGGGAGGGCTGCCAGCATCTGGGGCAGGCCGACCTGATGATGGGCGACCGCCTGATCGGCGAAGCGCCAGAGTATGCCCTGGAGCAGTGGCTGCGCTGCGATATGCTGTGGCCCAATTTGCTGACCGGGGCGCAATATGCCCATCTGCAGGCGACATTAGACGCGGTACAGGCGCAGCCGGAAGCCCGCAGCCGCAACGATGCGCTGCGCAACGTATTCAACAACCTGATGGAAGACGCCATCATGACGCCGCTGTTTAAATACAACTATCGGATCAGCGCCCCGCCGGGTGTCAATGGCTTGCGCCTCAACGCCCGCGGCTGGTTCGACTTCGCCAGCGCCTGGCTGCCGGCGTCGACGTGAGAGAGCTGGTGGTGGCGGGCGTCTGGCGCTACCATATCGCCTTTACTCATTAAGTCAGGAATTGCCATGAAACGCGCCGTAGTTGTCTTCAGCGGAGGACAAGATTCAACCACCTGTCTGGTGCAGGCTCTGCAACAGTATGATGAAGTGCATTGCGTCACTTTTGATTATGGCCAACGCCACCGCGCGGAAATCGACGTTGCGCGCGAACTCGCCCTGAAACTTGGCGCCGTCGCGCATAAAGTGCTGGACGTTACCCTGCTCAATGAACTGGCGGTCAGCAGCCTGACCCGCGATAACATTCCGATACCAGACTATCAGCCTGATGCCGAGGGCATTCCCAATACTTTTGTCCCGGGGCGCAATATTCTGTTTTTAACCCTGACGGCAATCTACGCCTATCAGGTAAAAGCCGACGCTATCATCACCGGCGTGTGCGAGACCGACTTCTCCGGCTACCCGGACTGCCGCGATGAGTTTGTCAAAGCGCTGCACCACGCCGTCAGCCTTGGGATGGCGAAAGACATTCGCTTTGAAACCCCACTGATGTGGCTGAACAAAGCCGAGACCTGGGCGCTGGCCGACTACTGGGGTCAGTTGGATCTGGTGCGCCGGGAAACCATCACCTGCTACAACGGCATTAAGGGCGATGGCTGCGGCCAGTGCGCCGCCTGCAACCTGCGCGCTAACGGGCTCAACCAGTATCTGGCCGATAAGGTCGGGGTAATGGCGGTGATGAAGCAAAAAACCGGCTTGACACAGGCATAGCCTCCGAAGAGGTATCTGCCCGAAGCTTCAGTTCAAATTCCCCGGTGGCGCTACGCATACCGGGGCAAGGGGTTCATCACCTTCAGGAGGTCGAGGCGCGCCACCGCCCGGCACGCACGCGAAGGTTGTCAGCGCAAGTTCATCTGGTCGAGTTTCTCACGCAGTTCCCCTTCCAGCGGCAGCGCCTTCTGGGTTTTCAAATCAATACAGACGAAGGTGATCAGCGCATCGGCCACCACCTCGCCATTGGGGTTGAGGGTGACCACCTGGCTGAGCGTGCCGCTTTTGCCGTTGAGTTGCTCCAGTTTGCTGCTCACCGTCAGCACATCGCCCAGGACCGCCGGACGGCGGTAGTTGATATTAATATTCACCACCACGAAGGCGATGTTTTTCTCGGTCATCCACTGAAACGCCGGGCTATTTTCCAGACCATCCCAGCGGGCTTCCTCAAGGAACTCCAGGTAGCGTGCGTTATTCACATGCTGGTAGACGTCCAGATGATAGCCGCGAACTTTAATTTGTGTCTGCATAGCATCAATGCCTTTCTGTTATTGTTGTTTATGAGGTAAGAGGTCACACCACTTAATGCAACCTCTTTATCCTGGCAAAAAATCACCGCTGTGCAAGCGCTGGCATAAAATTTACAGCGTCAGATGGGCTAAATTCCGCTCCACCAGCGCACTGCCCATCCCCGGGACCTGCTTCAGGTCATCAAGGGTTTTGAATGGCCCATACTCCTCACGGTAGCTGACAATCGCCTGGGCTTTTTTCAACCCCACGCCATTCAAAGCCTGCGCCAGCTGCTCGGCGCTGGCGTGGTTAATGCTGACTTTGGTCGCCCCGTTGTCGGCCTCGCCGGGTTCCGCTTTCGCTTTCGCCGAAGAGGACCCCGGGACATGCTCTTTGGTTACCACCGCTTTGCCGCTGGCGGGGGCGGCCAGCGCGCCCTGTGCGCCTACCGCGAAAACCAGAACGCCCGCAGCCATCAGTGCTTTTATTCCATATTTCATGCTGATATCTCCTTGTGTGTAGACAGCAAGGCTACGATAGCGTCAGTGCGGATGGCCGACAAAAGGCAAATCACAGAAATGGAAAGGGCCGCGAAAGCGGCCCCTGAGGATTACATGGTGTTGCGTATTTTTGCGAAACGACGCGAAATTACTGCTGCTGGTCGATGCTGTCGCCCAGCTTAATTTTCGCCGCCTTGCGCAGGTTGCTCATCAGCGCTTCGAAAGCGATTTGGGCATTGTTCTGGGTAATCCCCTGAACCATAGCCTTCTTCTGCTCTTCCGGCATGCTGCCTGCTTTCACTTCATCCAGCGCCACCAGCACCACATCGCCTTGCATGTTGCTGCCAACGCCATAGACCGGTTTGCCCTGCTGCGGCAGCGGCAGAGTGAATGCCAGCTGGCTCAGCGGATCCTGGCCGGTACGGGAAAGCGTCTGCGGCGCGCCAAAGCTCAGGCCAGCCGCCTTCATCGCCTCATCGCCTTTGCCGTCTTTCAGCGCCGCCAGCAGCTTATCGGCATCCAGCTTCGCCTGCTGTTCCGCTTTATTGTGCTTAACGATATCGCTGACCTGCGCCTTCACTTCGGCCAGCGGTTTCACCGCCTCGGCTTTGTGCTCGCTGATACGCAGAACAAAAGCGCGATCGCCATCAACGGTAATGATGTCAGAGTTGCTGCCCGGCGCGCCGTTCACACCGACCAGACCGCCGTTGAAGATAGCGTCAGCGACCGGTTTAAAGTTCAGCTCTTCCGGCAGGTTATCGCGGCCAAACCAGCCGGTTTCCACCACCTGCACTCCGGCGACCTGCGCCGCGCCCGCCAGCGATTCATTATCGTTGCTGGCCGCATCGCTCACCTTCTGCTGCAGCGCATAGTAAGCATCTAGCGCTTTCTCCTGCTTCACTTTCGCCGCAATGTCATTGCGCACGTCAGCCAGCGGTTTGACCTGCGCCGGCTGGACGTCGTCCAGACGGGCCACCAGGAAGCCAACCGAGGATTTGATCACCCCGGAGAGCTGGCCTTTCTCTTTCAGGCCGGCCTCTTTCAGCTCAGGCACAGTAGAGGCATCTTCCATCCACCCCATATCGCCGCCGTTGCGGGCAGAGATAATATCGGTCGATTTTTCTTTTGCCAGCGTGGCGAAATCAGTGCCTTTTTGCAGCTCGGCCAGCACCGCTTTCGCGTCGGCTTCAGTTTTAGTCTGAATCACGCTGTAGCGATTACGCTGCGGCTGAGTGAACTGATCTTTATGCTGGTCATACCATGACTGGATTTCTTCGTCAGAGGCGTTTTCCTGCATGCTGGCGGCATCCATCTTGATGTAGCTCACGCGGAACTGCTCCGGCGCCATAAAACGGGCCTGATTCTGCTGCCAGAAAGCGTTGATTTCCTCATCGCTGGCGGTCTGTTTTGCCGCCAGGGCGTTGACGTTGATGGTCGCTTCGCGGACGACACGCTGCTGAGACACCAGCGCCGCCAGCTGATCGGACTCGCCCGGCAGCATGAAGTCGGTACCCGCAATGGCGTTAATCAGCTGCTGCGTGGTCAGCTGGTTACGCAGCGCCTGGGCGTACTGATCGGTGGTCATTCCCATCTGGGCGACAATACCGCTGAAACGCTGATTGTCGAACTTACCGTTCGTCTGGAACGCCTGGGTCTGGAAGATCGCCTGCTTCACCTGCTCATCGCTGATGCTGAGGCCCAGCTCGCGGGCATACTGATCCAGAAGCGACTCATCGATCAGGCGGTTCAGCACCTGCTGGCGCATGGTTTTCATGTAGTTTTCGTTCGCCGCCAGCTCGGAGAACTGGTCGCCAAGCTGCTGCTGCATACGGTTACGTTCGCTGGCGACGGCGTTTTCAAACTGCCCACGGCCAATCTCCTGGCCATTCACTTTTGCGGCATAGTTTTTGCCACCGCCAATCAGGTAACCACTCACCCCGGTCAAAATGAACGAGACGATAATGATACCGAAAATAATCTTGAGCACGACGCTGTTGGCGGCCGTGCGTAGGTTGTCCATCATGGTGTAACAACGCTCCGCTGTAGATGACTTTAGCTCGCGCAGCATAGCACGTGATGGCCGCCGCGCGTGAGGACGTATTTTGACAAGAAAACAGGGTGATTGTCAGCCCACAAGTGGCGATAAACACACATAAAGTGGTCTGAAAAGGCAATAAAAAAGGCACATCTCACGATGCGCCCTTGTACTTCGTCACATTCCCTGACGGGAAAGCCGATCAGTTCACCGCGTCTTTCAGCGCTTTACCAGCACGGAAGCCCGGCACTTTTGCGGCAGCGATAGTAATTTCTTTACCTGTTTGTGGGTTGCGACCAGTACGGGCGGCACGTTCTTTAACAGCAAAGGTACCGAAACCTACCAGCGCAACGTCATCCCCAGCCTGCAGAGATTCAGTAACAGAAGCGATTAAAGCATCTAACGCACGTCCAGCTGCAGCTTTAGAAATGTCCGCACCCGCAGCAATTTTGTCAATCAGTTGAGATTTATTCACTGTTCTCTTCCTCTCTTTATAATTTATATCGCACCAGAGTCCTTCATAGTGCGACCGCGCAGCAGTTATATCAGGACTGTCATGCCCTTACAACAGCAGTTGTCGATGACCCCCCTGCCAGCGATCTAAGTTAGCTACACAAAAAAAGGCTGGCAAGTCCGAAATGACTTACCAGCCCTATTTTTATTAGCGCAATTTGCGCAGAATCACTATTTCGCGGTCACAACCTGCATGCCGAACGGTTCGTTCTGCAGCGCAAGTGTCAGAACTTCCTCGATTCGTTTCACCGGATGGATATCCAAATCGGCGATAACGTTATCCGGAATTTCTTCAAGGTCGCGTTTGTTCTCATCAGGAATCAGAACAGTCTTAATACCGCCGCGATGCGCCGCGAGCAGTTTTTCCTTCAGACCGCCGATCGGCAGCACCTGACCACGCAGCGTAATCTCCCCGGTCATCGCCACATCGGCGCGTACCGGGTTGCCGGTCAGGCAGGAGACCAGCGCCGTACACATGGCGATACCCGCGCTCGGGCCATCCTTCGGCGTCGCCCCTTCCGGTACGTGGACGTGAATATCACGCTTCTCGTAGAAGTCGGCGTTAATGCCCAGCTTGTCCGCCCGCGAACGTACCACGGTCAGCGCAGCCTGAATCGACTCCTGCATCACCTCGCCCAGCGAGCCGGTGTAGGTCAGTTTGCCTTTACCCGGTACGCAGGCGGTTTCGATGGTCAGCAGATCGCCGCCCACTTCCGTCCACGCCAGACCGGTCACCTGACCGACGCGGTTCTCACTATCGGCGCGGCCATAGTCGAAGCGCTGCACGCCGAGATAATCATGCAGATTCTCACCGTTAATTTCGATGTGTTTCAGCGTTTTATCCAGCAACAGCTGCTTAACGGCCTTACGGCACAGCTTGGAGATTTCACGCTCCAGGCTACGAACGCCCGCTTCACGGGTGTAGTAACGAATAATGCCGATAATGGCGCTATCGTCGACGGTCAGCTCGCCTTTCTTCAGCGCGTTGCGTTCGATCTGCTTCGGCAGCAGGTGACGCTTGGCGATGTTCAGTTTTTCATCTTCGGTGTAACCCGAGAGGCGAATTACTTCCATACGGTCCAGCAGCGGCGCCGGAATGTTCATGGAGTTGGACGTCGCCACGAACATCACGTCGCTGAGATCGTAATCCACTTCCAGATAGTGGTCGTTAAAGGCCACGTTCTGTTCCGGATCCAGCACCTCAAGCAACGCGGAAGCCGGGTCGCCGCGCATGTCGGAAGACATTTTGTCGATCTCATCCAGCAGGAACAGCGGGTTTTTCACCCCCACTTTCGCCATTTTCTGGATCAGTTTGCCCGGCATCGAGCCAATATAGGTCCGACGATGACCGCGAATTTCCGCTTCATCGCGCACGCCGCCCAGCGCCATGCGGACGTATTTCCGGCCGGTCGCTTTGGCGATAGATTGACCCAATGAGGTTTTACCTACCCCCGGCGGTCCCACCAGGCAGAGGATCGGCCCCTTGATTTTGTTGACCCGGCTCTGCACCGCGAGATACTCAAGGATGCGGTCCTTCACGCGCTCCAGACCATAGTGATCGGTATCGAGGATCTCCTGGGCCTGACGCAGGTCTTTTTTGACCTTACTGCGCGCATTCCACGGCACCTGCACCATCCAGTCGATGTAGCCACGCACGACGGTCGCTTCCGCAGACATCGGCGACATCATCTTCAGCTTCTGCAGTTCCGCTTCGGTTTTCTCTTTCGCCTCTTTCGGCATTTTCGCCGCGTCGATCTTGCGCTTCAGCGCTTCGTTTTCGTCCGGGGCGTCGTCCATCTCGCCGAGTTCTTTCTGAATCGCTTTCATTTGCTCGTTCAGATAGTACTCGCGCTGGGATTTCTCCATCTGCTTTTTGACGCGGTTGCGAATGCGCTTCTCAACCTGCAGCAGATCGATTTCCGATTCCATCATCGCCATCAGATATTCCAGACGTTCGTTGACGTCGGACATCTCCAGCACGGACTGCTTGTCCGCCAGCTTCAGCGGCATATGCGCCGCGATGGTATCCGCCAGGCGCGCCGGATCGTCGATGCTGTTCAGCGACGTCAGCACTTCCGGTGGGATCTTTTTATTCAGCTTGATATAGCCTTCAAACTGGCTGATAGCGGTACGAACCAGCACTTCCTGCTCACGTTCGTCAATCGCCGGCGAGTCGAGATACTCCGCTTTCGACGAGAAATGTTCGCCATTATCAGACAGCGCAGAAATGCGTGCACGCTGTAGCCCTTCGACCAGCACCTTCACGGTGCCGTCCGGCAGCTTCAGCATCTGCAAAATAGACGCCACGGTTCCAACGGTGAAAAGATCGTTTACACCCGGCTCATCCGTCGACGCTTCTTTCTGCGCAACCAGCATGATTTTTTTATCATGGTCCATGGCCGCTTCGAGGCAACGGATAGATTTTTCCCGCCCTACGAACAGGGGTATGACCATGTGCGGATAAACCACCACATCGCGCAACGGCAATACGGGGATTTCAATGCGTTCAGAACGCTCAGGATTCATAGAGCTCTCTCTTAGTTTAAAGTCCGCCAGGTAGCCGACGACGCCACACTCCACTGCATCGTCGTTAATATGTAATCCAGTATATGGGGATGTATTCCACACATTCAACGGCGGGAATGCAGGAAAAATAAAAGGGGAGATAAAATCCCCCCTTTTTGTTAACTGCTTGAGTGAAATGGCTAATTATTCGCCAGATGCCTGCTGAGCTTCCGGTTTGCCGTAGATCAGCAGCGGTTTGCTCTGTCCGGCGATAACCGACTCATCAATGACCACTTTTTCGACATCTTCCATCGAAGGCAGGTCATACATGGTGTCCAGCAGCGCCGCTTCCACAATGGAACGCAGGCCACGGGCGCCGGTTTTACGCGCCATCGCTTTCTTGGCGATGGCATCCAGCGCTTCGTCGCGGAATTCAAGCTCTGCGCCTTCCAGGCTAAACAGCGCCTGATACTGCTTGGTCAGGGCGTTTTTCGGCTCTTTCAGGATCTGGATCAGCGCTTCTTCGCTCAGCTCGTTCAGGGTCGCCACTACCGGCAGACGGCCAATGAATTCCGGAATCAAACCAAACTTGATCAGATCTTCCGGCTCGACCTGGGCCAGCAGTTCGCCTTCGCTCGCTTTGTCGGACTTCGCTTTAACCGTCGCGCCAAAACCAATGCCGGAGCCGGTTTCCACACGGTGGGAAATCACTTTATCCAGACCGGCAAACGCTCCGCCGCAGATAAACAGGATCTTGGAGGTATCAACCTGCAGGAACTCCTGCTGCGGGTGTTTACGCCCGCCCTGCGGCGGAACGGCGGCGACGGTGCCTTCGATAAGCTTCAGCAGCGCCTGCTGCACGCCTTCGCCGGAGACGTCGCGGGTAATCGACGGGTTGTCGGATTTACGCGAAATTTTGTCGATTTCGTCGATATAGACGATGCCGCGCTGCGCTTTCTGCACGTCGTAGTCGCACTTCTGCAGCAGTTTCTGAATGATATTTTCGACGTCCTCACCCACATAACCGGCTTCGGTCAGGGTGGTGGCGTCCGCCATGGTAAACGGCACATCCAGCAGGCGCGCCAGCGTTTCCGCCAGCAGCGTTTTACCGGAGCCGGTCGGCCCGATCAGCAGAATGTTACTTTTACCCAGCTCTACGCCATTGCTGGTATCGCCATTGCGCAGACGTTTGTAGTGGTTGTATACCGCGACCGCCAACACTTTTTTCGCCTGTTCCTGACCGATGACGTAGTCATCAAGGTGGTGGCGAATCTCGTGCGGCGTCGGCAGCGCGCTGCGCTCGCGGTGCGGCGCAACTTCTTTAATCTCTTCGCGAATGATGTCGTTACATAAATCAACGCATTCGTCGCAGATATACACGGATGGCCCGGCGATCAGCTTACGCACTTCATGCTGGCTTTTGCCGCAAAAAGAGCAATACAACAATTTGCCCGATCCATCTTTGCGTTTATCTGTCATGAGTCCAAACCTCTTTTTAAGTTCTTTGTGCCGCACACGACGACGCAAATGCCATTCTCAGGCGCAAGCCGCCATATAGCGTTGTGCCGCCCTTCATTAGTATATACACAAAATCCTTCGCGCTACATCGAGGCGGTAGCGAAGCTACCGGCCGCGTGCCTGCCCGGCAAGCCTCCGGAAAAATGCCAACCGCTTAGCAGACGTGGCGAGAAGGATGCAGCGTAAAGCGGCACCCTTGCGCCTCGGGCATCAATTACGATGGGTCAAAATAGAGTCGACCAGTCCGTACTCCACGGCTTCCGCAGCAGAGAGGAAGCGGTCACGCTCGGTGTCACGCTCAATCTGCTCAAGAGACTGGCCGGTATGATGCGCCATCAGCTCATTCATGCGTCCTTTCACCTTCAGGATTTCACGGGCGTGGATCTCAATATCCGTCGCCTGCCCCTGATAGCCGCCCAGCGGCTGGTGGATCATCACGCGGGAGTTCGGCAGGCAGAAACGCTTGCCCTTCGCCCCGGCGGTCAACAGGAACGCGCCCATGGACGCGGCCTGTCCCATACAGATGGTGCTGACGTCCGGCTTGATGAACTGCATGGTGTCATAGATCGACATCCCGGCGGTGATCACCCCGCCCGGAGAGTTAATGTACAGGTAAATGTCTTTTTCCGGGTTTTCCGCTTCCAGAAACAGCATCTGCGCCACGATCAGGTTTGCCATGTGGTCTTCGACCTGGCCGGTCAGAAAAATGACGCGTTCCTTAAGCAGACGGGAGTAGATATCAAAAGAACGTTCACCGCGTGAGGTCTGTTCAATGACCATCGGCACCAGGGCCATATGGGGTGCAAAGTTGTCTCGTTCGCCACTGTATGACATTTCCGTCTCCTGGAGTAATTTTAAAATACCTGCTGCACTGATTGTAACCTTACGGACGGATTATCAGCCACAGTTTCTATCCGCTGAACGCGTCACCGCCTCTTCAACACGCGTGCAATTGCGGATGCAGTTGCCTCCCCCGGTAATGGGGATGGCGTTGCCATATTTCAAGCATAACAAGCTTTTGCTGTAACGCTATCATGGTAAATGCGTTTTAGCACCGTGCCTGAGGCTGGCATTATCCTAAAAAAAAACCCGCCGCCTTTCGGCAACGGGTTTTTGCCCGAACCTTAAACCATCGCGGCGAAATTACGCCTGCTGGTTCATCAGTTCGTTGAAGGAAGTGGCTTTTTCAGACACTTTGGCTTTCGCCAGCACGGCTTCAACAGCCTGCTCTTCCAGCGCCACGTTGCGCATGTTGTCCATCAGCTCTTTGTTCTTGCTGTAGAACTCAACCACTTCTGACGGATCTTCGTAAGCAGAAGCCATCTCTTCGATCAGGCCTTTCACGCGCTCTTCGTCAGCTTTCAGCTCGTTGGTGCGAATCACTTCGCCCAGCAGCAGGCCAACCACTACGCGGCGTTTAGCCTGCTCTTCGAACAGCTCGCGCGGCAGTTCCAGAGCCTGTTTCTCGTTGCCACCGAAACGCTGAGCAGCCTGGCGACGCAGCACGTCGATTTCGCTGTCGATCAGGGCCGCCGGAACGTCGATTTCGTTAGCTTTAACCAGACCTTCGATAGCCTGAGACTTCACACGGTTACGCACAGCGCCTTTCAGCTCGCGTTCCATGTTTTTACGCACTTCAGCGCGCAGGCCAGCGACGGAACCATCTTCCACGCCGAAACGTTTGATGAATTCTTCGGTCAGCTCCGGCAGTTCACGTTCTTCAACTTTCTTCAGGTTGATAACGAACTTAGCCGCTTTACCTTTCAGGTTTTCAGCGTGGTACTCTTCCGGGAAGGTCACGTCGATGGTGAACTCGTCACCCGCTTTGTGGCCTTTGATACCGTCTTCGAAGCCCGGGATCATACGACCCTGACCCATCGCCAGTACGAAGTCAGACGCTTTGCCGCCTTCGAACTCTTCGCCGTCTACGGAACCGGTGAAGTCGATGGTTACGCGATCTTCAGCTTCAACTGCGCCTTCTTTGTCTTTCCAGGTGGCCTGCTGCTTGCGCAGGGTTTCCAGCATGGTGTCAACGTCAGCGTCGGTCACTTCAACAACCGGTTTTTCTACTTCGATCGCTTCCAGACCCTGCAGTTCAACTTCCGGGTACACTTCGAACTCTACCGCGTAGGTGAAGTCTTCGCCCAGTTTGTATTCGCCCGGAACGTAGTTCGGCGCGCCGGCCGGATTGATTTTTTCTTTGATGATCGCGTCAACGAAATGACGGCTCATCAGGTCGCCCAGCACGTCCTGGCGAACGGATGCGCCATAACGCTGAGCAACAACATTCATCGGCACTTTGCCTTTACGGAAGCCGTCAATGCGAACTTTTTTCGCTACGTTGACCAGCTCGCTTTTGACAGCATTCTCGATGCTGTCAGCGGCGATAGTAATCGTTACACGGCGCCCAAGGCCCTGAGTGGTTTCAACTGAAACTTGCATCTTGTTACCTCAAAAAAATCACAGTGCTCGGTCAACTCTGGAAGCGCGTGTAGGTGGCTTCGCAGAACCGGGATGCCCTCTTCAAATCAGAAACACATTCCCTGTCGTCAGAATCATCCCGAAGACATTCATATATAAGACGCGGCATTATAGCGGCATCACTTTTGTGAGTCGAGAACGGTTGTCGCCTGGTGCTGCGGCATTTTTCACATTTCCCGCTCAATTTTGTCCGCAAAAGCGCTGACTTTGCGCATTTTCCAGGCAAAACAAAACGGCCCGTAGGCCGTTTTTGCTAAATCTGCAAGCAACATACTGGAAAAGCGCCAGCGGTTGCAAATGGGATTTCTAGGCGATGCTCCCCGCGCCGCGGCACGGCGGCGAGGCGAAAACCGTATCCTGTAGCGCTTCCCATTCTTTAATCGTGTAGGTGTGCAACGCCAGGGCGTGCACCGTATTCGACAGCTCCTCGGTTAGCGTGCCGTAGATCATACGGTGGCGATTAAGGAAACGCTCGCCAGTGAAGCGATCGCTCACTAACACCACTTTAAAATGACTTTCAGAGCCCGCAGGGACGTTGTGACGATAACTTTCATCCACGACTTCGAGATACATCGGGTCGAACGCTGCTCTAAGTTTTGCTTCGATCTGTTCACGTATCATCATGAATTTTCTCCTCCGACAACGCTGAGATGCCGCCACTCCTTTTAAATGTTAGCCGCTTTTACCGCTTCCATTAGGAGAAAACAACAAAAAATTAGCATTGTTCTGATATTTTCATTCAAAAGTATCACGTTTACTGGCTCTGGTCGCCAGATCCGCCGGTGAAAGAGCGATTAACCGTAGCGGGGCGCTCAGAAAACCGCCAGGGCGATGGATTTACACGCGTTGCCACTTCCCCTTGCCGTTGGCAATGCTATGATGGCGGTAATTTTCCTTATAACAACACCATGCGTTGAGACCTGAACATGCTTAAGAAGATCCTTTTCCCGTTGGTCGCCATGTTTATGCTGGCAGGATGCGCCACGCCGCCGACCACCATTGAAGTATCGCCGAAAATCACGCTGCCGCAGCAGGATCCGAGCCTGATGGGCGTGACCGTCAGCATCAACGGCGCCGACCAGCGTCCGGACCAGGCGCTGGCGAAAGTGACGCGCGACAACCAACAGGTCACCCTCACCGCCTCCCGCGACCTGCGCTTCCTGCTGCAGGAAGTGCTGGAGAAACAAATGACCGCGCGCGGCTATATGATTGGCCCGAACGGCGCAGTCGATCTGCAGATCATCGTCAACAAACTTTACGCTGACGTCTCCCAGGGCAACGTGCGCTACAACATCGCCACCAAAGCCGATATCGCCATCATCGCCACCGCGGCAAACGGCACGAAGATGACCAAAAACTACCGCGCCAGCTACTCGGTTGAAGGCGCCTTCCAGGCCTCGAACAAAAACATCGCTGATGCCGTTAACAGCGTCCTGACCGATACCATCGCCGATATGGCGCAGGACACCAGCATTCACGATTTCATCAAGCAAAACGCGCGTTAATGCCACCACGAACCCGGCCTCCGCCGGGTTCGTGCTTTATGCTATGTCCAGTCATTACTTACGCATTTTTCAGCAGCCTAAATCAGCGATTTTGCTGATCCTCGGCTTCGCCTCCGGTCTGCCGCTGGCCCTCACCTCCGGTACCCTGCAGGCCTGGATGACGGTGGAAAATATCGATCTGAAAACGATCGGTTTTTTCTCGCTGGTCGGCCAGGCCTATGTCTTTAAATTTCTCTGGTCCCCGCTGATGGACCGCTACACGCCGCCGTTCCTCGGCCGACGTCGCGGCTGGCTGGTCACCACCCAGATCCTGCTCCTGTTGGCCATCGCGGCGATGGGCTTTCTTGAACCCGTCTCCCAGCTGCGCTGGATGGCGGCGCTGGCGGTGGTGATCGCCTTCTGTTCAGCGTCGCAGGATATTGTCTTTGACGCCTGGAAAACCGACGTTCTGCCGGCGGAAGAGCGCGGCGCCGGCGCCGCGATCAGCGTGCTGGGCTATCGCCTCGGGATGCTGGTCTCCGGCGGTCTGGCCCTGTGGCTCGCCGACCGCTATCTCGGCTGGCAGGGGATGTACTGGCTGATGGCGGCGCTGCTGGTGCCCTGCATCATCGCCACGCTGCTGGCGCCCGAGCCGAGCGACGTCATCCCGGTCCCCCGATCGCTGGAGCAGGCGGTGGTTGCGCCGCTGCGTGATTTTTTCGGCCGTAACAACGCCTGGCTTATTCTGTTGCTCATCGTTCTTTATAAGCTTGGCGATGCGTTTGCCATGAGCCTGACCACCACCTTTCTCATCCGCGGCGTCGGTTTTGACGCCGGTGAAGTGGGGATGGTGAACAAAACCTTAGGCCTGTTCGCCACCATTCTCGGCGCCCTGTACGGCGGCGTCCTGATGCAGCGGCTGACGCTGTTCCGGGCGCTGCTGATCTTCGGTCTGCTGCAGGGGGTCTCCAACGCCGGCTACTGGCTGCTGTCGATTACCGATAAGCACCTCTATTCCATGGCGACCGCGGTATTCTTTGAGAACCTGTGCGGGGGAATGGGCACGGCGGCGTTTGTGGCGCTGCTGATGACGCTGTGCAACAAGTCGTTCTCCGCCACCCAGTTCGCGCTGCTCTCGGCGCTGTCCGCGGTTGGCCGCGTGTACGTCGGGCCGATCGCCGGCTGGTTCGTCGAGGCCCACGGCTGGTCCACCTTCTATCTCTTCTCTGTGGTCGCGGCGGTGCCGGGGATCGCGCTGCTGCTGCTGTGCCGGCAAACGCTCGAGCATACCCAACGCACGGCAAGCTTTATACCGCGTAGCGAATACCCGCAGGCCTATGCGCTGGCGCTGGGGATCCTGACGCTGGGCTGCCTGCTGCTGGCGGTATGGCTGGGTCTGCTGATCCTCAACGCGCTGGATTATACGTCGTTCAGCTTCCTGTCCGGCCTGCTGGAGGTTGCCGCGCTGACGGCCGTTGGCGGTATTTTGCTCGGCGGCCTGCTCGACTACCTGGCGCTGCGTAAAACCCACCTGATTTAAGGACGCTGCATCATTATTAGCCGTTGTAATAACGAAACGTAATTATAACGGCTTATTAACGCTTTTATATTGCCCGCCGCGCTATTTGTTGTTTTGTGCGTTTTTGTTTTCTGGAAATTATTGACAGTTTTTATTCGATTCTTTAAATAATTTAACCGATTCAGCTAAGCCGATTTTATTTTACGTTTCCACAATGTCTTTTATTTGATAATTAAATGTTAAACAATTGTTCTAATTTTTGGGTGGTTATGCCCATTCGCCGCTAAGCACTCCTTTTCTTATCCCTTTCGTTATCGATCCCACGAAAATCAGGCTTTGCAAGCGATTACGTAACACTACGTAACATATGTGACAAAGCAAGCAGAAGCCGCTAACACAGAACTGACAGAGATCCAATCATGTTTACAGTAATGCAACCTTACCGTAAAATGCCCGTACACTTTAAACGCCACCAGATCCCGTGGAATTGAGGTCGTTCAATGAGACTCAGGAAATACAATAAAAGTTTGGGATGGATGTCATTAATCGCAGGTACTGTATTACTCAGTGGTTGTGATTCTGCACTCCTTGACCCAAAAGGACAGATTGGACTGGAGCAACGCTCTTTGATTCTGACGGCCTTCGGCCTGATGATGATTGTCGTTATTCCCGCCGTCTTGATGGCAGTAGGATTTGCCTGGAAGTATCGCGCGAGCAATAAAGATGCGAAGTATAGCCCGAACTGGTCACACTCCAATAAAGTGGAAGCTGTGGTCTGGACGGTACCTATTCTGATCATCCTGTTCCTGGCCGTTCTGACCTGGAAAACCACTCACGCACTGGAGCCAAGCAAACCGCTTGTCCATGACGAGAAACCAATCACCATCGAAGTCGTATCGATGGACTGGAAATGGTTCTTTATCTATCCGGAACAGGGTATTGCTACCGTTAACGAAATCGCCTTCCCGGCGAACGTACCGGTACACTTCAAAGTGACCTCTAACTCGGTGATGAACTCGTTCTTTATTCCGCGCTTAGGCAGCCAGATCTACGCAATGGCCGGGATGCAGACTCAGCTGCACCTCATTGCTGACGAAGCTGGTACTTATGACGGTATCTCCGCTAGCTACAGTGGCCCGGGCTTCTCTGGTATGAAGTTCAAAGCGATTGCTACCCCGGATCGTGCAACTTTCGATCAGTGGGTTGAAAAAGCGAAACAGTCTCCGAACGCTATGGACTCTATGGCCGCGTTCGAGAAAGTGGCTGTGCCTAGCGAATATAACAAAGTGGAATACTTCTCTAACGTGAAGCCGGATCTGTTCAAAGATGTTGTGAACAAATTCATGTCTCACGAGAGCATGAACATGTCCAAACCTGAAGGCGAGCATGCCGCTCACGACGGGATGGAAGGCATGGACATGAGCCACGCGGAAACCGCTCACTAAGGGGCCGAGGAAGAAAACGATGTTCGGAAAACTTACACTGGATGCAGTGCCCTACCACGAACCTATTATCGTGGTAACGGTGGCTGCGATTATCATTGGGGGACTGGCGCTTCTGGCGGCCATCACTTACTTCGGTAAGTGGTCCTACCTATGGAACGAGTGGCTGACCTCTGTCGACCACAAACGTCTCGGTATCATGTACGTTATCGTGGCAATCGTCATGCTGCTGCGTGGCTTTGCTGACGCCATCATGATGCGTAGCCAGCAGGTGCTGGCCTCGGCCGGGGAAGCAGGCTTCCTGCCGCCTCATCACTACGATCAGATCTTTACCGCCCACGGCGTTATCATGATCTTTTTCGTGGCGATGCCGTTCGTTATCGGTCTGATGAACCTGGTGGTTCCGCTTCAGCTCGGCGCACGCGACGTAGCCTTCCCGTTCCTCAACAACCTGAGCTTCTGGTTCACCGTTGTGGGCGTGATTCTGGTTAACCTGTCTCTGGGCGTCGGTGAGTTCGCGCAGACCGGTTGGCTGGCCTATCCGCCGCTGTCGGGAATTGAGTACAGTCCTGGCGTAGGGGTCGACTACTGGATTTGGGCGCTGCAGCTCTCCGGTATCGGTACTACCCTGACCGGTATTAACTTCTTCGTGACCATTATCAAGATGCGCGCCCCGGGCATGACCATGTTCAAGATGCCGGTATTCTCCTGGGCATCTCTGTGCGCTAACATCCTGATTATCGCCTCTTTCCCAATTCTGACCGTCACCATCGCGCTGCTGACCCTGGATCGTTACCTGGGCACCCATTTCTTTACCAACGATATGGGTGGCAACATGATGATGTACATCAACCTGATTTGGGCCTGGGGTCACCCGGAAGTGTACATCCTGGTTCTGCCGGTGTTCGGGGTCTTCTCCGAAATCGCCGCGACCTTCTCGCGTAAGCGTCTGTTCGGTTACACCTCTCTGGTGTGGGCAACCGTCTGTATTACCGTTCTGTCGTTCATCGTTTGGCTGCACCACTTCTTCACCATGGGTGCCGGCGCGAACGTAAACGCCTTCTTCGGTATTACCACCATGATTATCGCGATCCCGACCGGGGTTAAGATCTTCAACTGGCTGTTCACCATGTATCAGGGTCGCATCGTCTTCAACTCGGCGATGATGTGGACTATCGGCTTTATCGTGACCTTCTCCGTAGGTGGGATGACCGGCGTGCTGCTGGCGGTACCGGGCGCGGACTTCGTTCTGCACAACAGCCTGTTCCTGATCGCGCACTTCCATAACGTTATCATCGGCGGCGTGGTATTCGGTTGCTTCGCAGGTCTGACCTACTGGTGGCCGAAAGCCTTTGGCTTCACCCTGAACGAAACCTGGGGCAAACGCGCTTTCTGGTTCTGGATCATCGGCTTCTTCGTAGCATTTATGCCGCTGTACGTGCTGGGCTTCATGGGGATGACCCGTCGTCTGAGCCAGCAGATCGATCCGCAGTTCCACCCGATGCTGGTTGTTGCAGCTTGCGGTGCGGCGCTGATCGCCTGCGGTATCCTGTGCCAGCTGATTCAGTTCTACGTCTCTATTCGCGACCGCGATCAGAACCGTGACCTGACCGGTGACCCGTGGGGTGGCCGTACGCTGGAGTGGGCAACCTCTTCTCCACCGCCGTTCTACAACTTCGCTATCGTTCCTCAGGTTCACGAGCGTGACGCCTTCTGGGAAATGAAAGAGAAAGGTGAAGCGTACAAACAGCCTGCTCACTATGAAGAAATTCATATGCCGAAAAACAGCGGCGCCGGCATCGTCATTGCCGCCTTCGCGACGGTATTTGGTTTCGCCATGATCTGGCATATCTGGTGGATGGCGATCGCCAGCTTCATCGGCATCGTAGCGACCTGGATTATTAAGAGCTTTGACGAGGACGTGGATTACTACGTACCGGTTGCAGAAGTCGAAAAACTGGAAAAACAGCATTTCGATGAGATTAACAAAGCAGGGCTGAAAAATGGCAACTGATACTCTTGCGCATACTGCCCACGCGCATGAACACGGGCACCATGATACAGGACCGATGAAGGTATTCGGTTTCTGGATCTACCTGATGAGCGACTGCATTATCTTCGCTACGCTGTTTGCTACCTATGCCGTTCTGGTGAACGGCACGGCCGGCGGACCGACTGGCAAAGATATTTTCGAACTGCCGTTCGTTCTGGTTGAAACCGCACTGCTGCTGTTCAGCTCCATCACCTACGGCATGGCGGCTATCGCCATGTACAAAAACAACAAGAGCCAGGTGGTTTCCTGGCTGGCGTTGACCTGGCTGTTTGGCGCCGGATTTATCGGGATGGAAATCTATGAATTCCATCACCTGATCATGGAAGGCTTTGGTCCGGATCGTAGTGGCTTCCTGTCCGCGTTCTTCGCGCTGGTCGGCACCCACGGTCTGCACGTGACCTCTGGCCTTATCTGGATGGCGGTGCTGATGTTCCAGGTTTCACGTCGTGGCCTGACCAGCACTAACCGCACGCGTATCCTGTGCCTGAGCCTGTTCTGGCACTTCCTGGACGTCGTGTGGATCTGCGTGTTCTCGGTTGTCTATCTGATGGGGGCGATGTAATGAGTCATTCTACCGATCATAGCGGCGCTTCTCACGGCAGCGTGAAGAGCTACATGACAGGATTTATCCTGTCCATCATCCTGACGGTCATTCCGTTCGCCATGGTGATGAGTGGCTCCGCCTCGCATGCGGTTATCCTTGGCACCATTCTGGTGACCGCTGTGGTGCAGATCGTGGTACACCTCGTGTACTTCCTGCATATGAACAGCAAGTCCGATGAAGGCTGGAACCTGACCGCATTTATCTTCACCGTAATCATCATTGCGATCGTGGTTGTCGGCTCCATCTGGATTATGTGGAACCTGAACTACAACATGATGATGCACTAAGAGCGGCGAGTATGTTTAAGCAATACCTGCAAGTTACGAAACCAGGCATTATTTTTGGCAACCTGATCTCCGTGATCGGCGGTTTCCTGCTGGCCTCCAAAGGCCACATCGACTATCCGCTGTTCGTCTGGACGCTCCTTGGAGTATCCCTGGTGGTCGCCTCGGGTTGTGTATTCAACAACTACATCGACCGGGACATCGATCGTAAGATGGAACGGACGAAAAACCGGGTGCTGGTCAAAGGGCTGATCTCGCCAGAAGCTTCGCTGGTGTACGCCACCTTGCTGGGTATTGCTGGCTTTATGCTGCTGTGGTTCGGCGCAAATCCGCTGGCCTGCTGGCTGGGGGTGATGGGGTTCGTGGTTTATGTCGGCGTCTACAGCCTGTACATGAAACGCCACTCTGTCTACGGCACGCTGATTGGCTCACTCTCCGGCGCCGCGCCGCCGGTGATTGGCTACTGCGCGGTCACCGGTGATTTCGACAGCGGTGCGGCGATCCTGCTGGCTATCTTTAGCCTGTGGCAGATGCCTCACTCCTACGCCATCGCGATTTTCCGCTTTAAGGATTATCAGGCGGCGAATATTCCGGTGCTGCCGGTGGTGAAAGGCATTTCGGTCGCCAAAAACCATATTACGCTGTACATCGTCGCCTTTGCCGTTGCGACCCTGATGCTCTCGCTGGGCGGTTACGCCGGGTATAAATACCTGGTCGTGGCGGCAGCGGTCAGCGTCTGGTGGCTGGGTATGGCGCTGCGTGGCTACAAAGTGGCAGATGACAAAGTCTGGGCGCGCAAGCTGTTCGTCTTTTCCATCGTCGCCATCACTGCGCTGTCCGTGATGATGTCCGTTGACTTTATGGTGCCGGATTCACATAGCCTGCTGGCTTACGTGAGATAATCTCGCTCTCCAGTACGATATAAAGCCCCGTTTTGACGGGGCTTTTTCTTTTCTGTTGCAAATTGGTTCCTTTCTCATTTCATACTTCCCCTCCCCTCCCCCGCATCGGTTTCGCTATCTCACGCCCAAAAAATGAGGAAAAAATGAGCTTGTGCTAACCGGGTATCGCTCGCGCCGCACGCGCCCGCGATGCTACTTTTCGCCTCGGGTTTACACCCGTTTGGGAAATATTCACTACAAGGAATCGCAATGAAAGAATTAACACTGAACGAAATGGAGTACATCTCCGGCGGCTTTAACCTGTTCGGCGCGGCCAACGGCTTCGCCAGCTTTGTCGCCAACTCTGCCGTCGGCTTCACCTCGTTTGTCCTCACCTCCGGTACCGCCTTCGCCTCATTCGTTGGCGACAGCGCAATGGCGTTTGGTTCCTTCCTGACCGGTCAGACAAACTGGGAAACCTTCGTGACCACCGGTAAGGAAAACTGGGGTAGCTTCGTCAATACCGCCGGCACCAGCTGGAACACCTTTGTCGATAACGCCGCCAGCGACTGGAGCAGCTTCCTCAACAAAGCGTCAGCCTAAACGACGTCTCGCCGAGGGCAGCGCATCGGCTGCCCTGTTTAACTTACCAGCATCGCCTGCGCGCTATAGAGCAGATCAAGGTGGTCGCGGCATAACGCGTCCAGCGAAGTCCGCGATTGATGACTGGTCAGACTTAACGCTCCCCACCAGGTCCCTTCCCTGTCGGTTAACGGTACCGCCAGCACCAGCATACCAATCTCAAACTCCTGCTCGATAGTGGCATACCCCTGACGCCGCACCTGGGCAATCTTCTCCATCAACGACGCGACGTCGGTCACCGTATAGGGCGTGCGTTGTTCCCGGGTAATGCGCTGTAGAACCGCTTCACACTCTGCTTCCGGCAGCGAAGCCAGCCATAACCGCCCCCCGGCGGTACAAAAGATGGGCACCCGCTCCCCAAGCCGAACCGACGTGGAGTTAAATGGCGTGTGACGGCTGCGGGCGATATAGACCAGTTCATCTTCATCCACCACCCCCACCGAGGCGTGCTCCTCGGTCCGGCTGGCGATGTATTCGACAATCGGCCGCACCATGCGGGGAAACTGCGCCGAATCGACGTAGGCCTGACCAAGCCGCAGCGTCTTCGGGGTAAGCCAGTAATAGCGCCCATCGGTTTGCAAATAGCGCTCATGCAGCAGCGTCAACAGAAAACGTCGTGCCGCGCTTTGCGTCAGGCCGCTCATTTTCGCCGCCTGAGCGACGGTGAGCTTTGGGCAGGTTTTAGAAAAAAGCTGGATGAGCGCCAACCCTTTTTGTAAACCGACGATCAGATCGCGAGGATGAATGGTGTTTTGCATATTCGCTCACATTTTTGCAACATCATTATCGATTTCCTGCGATTATCGCAGCGATCGTGCGATTAACAACCGACATGTCCGAATTCTGCGTTGTCGCTCCCAGCTTCCACTGAAATACTTTCACAACATTCATTTAACAAATGAGGTTTGCAATGGTCAGTGGAACTACCCAGGTTGTCGCCGTGATTGGTCATCCGATCGCCCAGGTGAAATCACCGGATAACTTCAACCGCTACTTTGCCGAACAGCACATGGACAGCGTCATGATCCCGGTGGATATCGCCCCGGACGCGGTGGCCGCCTACCTCAACGCCCTGCGCGGCTGGCAGAACATGAGCGGCGTGCTGGTGACGGTGCCGCATAAACAACGCGCCGCCGCGCTGGTCGACGAGCTTACGCCGCGCGCCCGCCGACTCAACGCCATCAATGTGATCCGCAAGCTGGCGGATGGCCGGTTACAGGGCGATATGCTGGACGGCGTCGGCTTTCTGCTCGCCGCCGAGGCTCAGGGTTTTCAGCCGGCAGGTAAGCAGGCGCTGCTCTCCGGTTGCGGCGGCGTCGGCAGCGCCATCGCCTGGGGATTGTGCGAGGCGGGGCTCCGTCAGCTGGCTCTGCACGATCAAAACCCCGCCACCCGACAACGCCTGCACGATCTTCTGGCTGAAGCCTTTCCGGCGGTGCGACTGAGCGCGCTGCCGGACACCCTGCACGGCGTCGATCTGCTGGTCAACGGCTCGCCGGCCGGCATGGCCGGATTTGATGCGCTGCCCCTGCCGCAGGCGCTGCTGGAGACGCTCGACAGCGCCACCCACGTGGCTGACGTTGTCACCGCCCCGGTGATGACGCCGTTGCTCACCTTCGCCGCCGCCCGCGGCTGCCGGGTACAGACCGGGCCGGAAATGGCGCTGGCGCAGATGACGCTGATGGGCCAGTTTATCGGCGCCATCCCGCCGGCGCAGGGAGCAGCGGCATGAAGAGCTGGGACGTGATCGTCATCGGCAGCGGCGCCGCTGGCTTTGCCGCCGCGGTCACCGCCAGCTGCAAAGGGCTGTCGGTGCTGATGCTGGAGAAAGCCGGTCAGTTCGGCGGCACCTCGGCCATCTCTGGCGGCGCCGTGTGGCTGCACGATACTGACCAGGCGCGCGCCGCGGGCAAAAGCGGTAGCGCCGAAGCGATCAAAACCTATCTGCGAACCATTATCGGCGAGGCCCACTACCGCGAAGATATCGCCGAGGCGTTTATCAGCGCCGGGCGAGAGGCCCTCGCCTTTCTGGAGCGCGAGGGGGCGGTGAAATATAGCCTGCGCCCACTCTCACCTGATTACTATCCGGATGAGCCCGGCGCTGTCGACGTCGGGCGGGCGCTGGAGGTGGTGGAGTATGACGGCCGTGAACTGGGTGACGCGTTTCGCGACCTGCGCTCGCCGCCGCCGGGGATGCTGCTGTTTGGCGGAATGATGGTCAACCGCGTCGACATTCAACATTTTCTCGATATGCGTCGCTCGCTGCGCTCCCTGGCCCATTGCACCCAGCTGCTGCTGCGCTATGCCCGCGACCGGGTGACATACCCTCGCGGCACCCGCCTGGCGATGGGCAATGCCCTGATTGCCCGCATGGCGACCACGGCGCTGCGTAAAGGCATGAGCCTGCGGCTGAATGTCAATGTTCTGGCGCTGCGCGAAGCGCAAGGCGCGGTCACCGGGGTAGAGATCGAGTGTCAGGGGCAAAGAGAGACGCTGCACGCCCGGCGAGGGGTGGTGCTGGCCGCAGGCGGTTTTGCCGCTGGCGCGCTGGCGGCGCGCTATCGGCCTGACACCCGAGAGCACTTCACCATGTCGCCGCCGGCCAATGATGGCGCCGCGCTGCGTCTCGCGGCGGCGCTTAACGCTCGCGAGGGAGCCGATCGGGCATCCAACTTTTTCTGGGCGCCGGTATCGGTGCTGACCCGGTCCGACGGCAGCGAGGAGCGCTTCCCCCACCTGGTGACTGACCGGGCCAAGCCGGGCGTGATTGCCGTCAATCAGCGGGCGGTACGCTTCGTTAATGAGTCCAGCTCCTATCACCATTTTGCCAGCGCGATGCAGCGTGCCGCGGAGAATGCCCCCTGCTTTTTACTGTGCGACGCCCAGGCGATGAAGCGTTACGGCCTCGGGCTGGCGCGCCCGGCGCCGGTGAACAATGACGCCCTGATCGCCGCCGGCTATCTGCACAAAGCCGACACCCTGGCCGCGCTGGCGCAGCAGCTTGGGCTGGATGCCCACACCCTGAGCGAGACGGTCGCCCGCTACAATCGTGACGCCGCGCAGGGCGTGGACCGTGAGTTTGCCAAAGGCGGCAACAGCTATAACCGGGCGATGGGCGATCCGGGCCATCACCCTGACGCCTGCAACGCTCCCCTGCTCAGCGCGCCGTTCTATGCCATCAAACTCTATACCGGCGATCTGGGGACTTCCCGGGGTCTGGTCACCACCGCCGATGCCCAGGTCGTCAACGCCGAAGGAAAGCCTATCGCGGGGCTGTACGCGGTGGGAAACGACATGGATTCGCTGATGGCCGGCACCTACCCGGGTCCCGGCATCACCCTTGGCCCGGGGCTGACGTTTGGCTACCTCGCCGCCTGCCATCTGGCGCAACCCGCCACCCACTAATCAGGAAAACATCATGATCTACGAAAAACGCACCTACACCATCAATCCGCTGAAAATGGCCGACTGGCTGGCGCTGTACCAAAGCGATGCCCTGGCGGTGCAAACTGACCATCTCGGCAAACTGATCGGCTTCTTTTTTACCGAGATCGGCGTGGTCAATCAGGTAGTGCACATCTGGGCTTACGAAAGCCTGGACGATCGCCTGGTACGCCGCGCGCGGATGGCCCAGGACGAGCGCTGGCAGACCTTCTCGCGGAAAAATCGCGAACTGGCCGCCGTGGAGCGCCTCGAGTCGGTGCTGATGCGCCCCACCGCTTTTTCACCATTGCAGTAAGGAGTCCATCATGAGCGGGCCTGTGAAGGTGGATATGCTGGTGGTCGGCTCCGGCGCGGCGGGACTCTCTGCCGCGGTCACCGCGGCAATGCACGGCGCCAGCGTCATGGTGGCGGAGAAGGCGTCAGTGCTCGGCGGAACCAGCGCCTGGTCCGGCGGCTGGCTGTGGATCCCCCGCAACCCGCTGGCGCGGGCGGAGGGCATCGACGAAGCGGCCGATGCTCCGCTGACCTATCTGCAGCATGAGATGGGGGGCGAAGCCGCCGACGTTCGCCTGCAGACCTTCCTGCGTCACGGGCCGGAAATGGTGGAGTTTTTTCATCAGCGGACGGCGGTGAAGTTTCTGTCGGGCAGCGCCATGCCGGACTTTCACGCGTCGCCGGGCGCGGCGAACGGTGGGCGGTCGGTGACCGCTCAGCCCTACGATGGCCGCCTGCTCGGCGACTGGCTCCACCGACTGCGCCCGCCGCTGGAGACCATCAGCCTGGCCGGGATGGGCATCGCCGGCGGCGCGGACATGGCGCATTTTTTTAACGCCACCCGCTCGCCGCGCTCCGCGCTGTATGCCGCCCGCCGCCTGCTGCGCCACGGCTGGCAGCGGCTGCGCGCCGGACGGGGGCAGCATCTGGTCAATGGCAATGCGCTGGTCGCCCGTCTGCTGCGATCCGCCCTCGACGCCGGAGTGCGCTTTCAACTCAATGCGCCTGCGGTTCGGCTGCTGCAGGGGCCGCAGGGCGTGTCCGGCGCGGTGCTGCGCAGCGATGACGGGGAGATGCACGTCGAAGCGGGCGCCGTGGTGCTGGCATGCGGCGGTTTTCCCCACGATCGGCAGCGCCTGGCGCAGGTGGTGCCTCACGCCGCGGAGGGCTACGGCCATTTCTCCGCCGCGCCGCCTGACAATCAGGGCGAGGGGATCCGCCTTGGCGAATCCGTCGGCGGCCAGTTCGATACCCGCCTGCGCCACCCGCTGGCCTGGGCGCCGGTGTCCCGCGTCACCCTCGCCAGCGGCCAGCAGCTGATGTTTCCCCATCTGGTGGAGCGAGCCAAGCCCGGGGTGATCGCCGTCCTGCCTAACGGCCAACGCTTTGTTAACGAGGCCGATTCCTATCACGACTTTATCGCCGCCCTGCTGGCGGCGACGCCCGTGGGCGACACGCCGCAGGCCTGGCTGCTGGCCGATCGGCGCGCGCTGCGCCGCTATGGCCTGGGCCACGCCAGGCCCTTCCCGTTCACCCCTACCGCCTGGCTGCGTACCGGCTATCTGCTGCGAGGAAACACCCTGGCCGAGCTGGCGAAACTTTGCGCCATCGATACCGATGCGCTGGCGGAAACCGTTGAACGCTTTAATCACTTCGCCAGCACCGGTGAAGACGTCGATTTTCACCGCGGCGCATCGGCCTATAACCGCGCGCAGGGTGACCATCAGGTGACGCTCGGACCGCTGCGCGAAGGGCCGTTCTACGCGGTGCGCATTCTGCCCGGCTCGCTGGGCACCTTCAGCGGATTGCAAACCGACGAACACGCTCGGGTGCTGGACGGGCAGCAGCAGCCGATACCGGGCCTGTTCGCCATCGGCAACGACATGTCGAGCGTGATGCGCGGCTATTACCCCAGCGGAGGGATCACCCTCGGGCCGGCGATGACCTTCGGCTACCTGGTGGGCAAAAAACTGGCTGAAAACACAATAAAAACAAAGCAATAAAAGCCAGGGACGGCAATACCCCTGGCTAACTTCACCTGCAACTGAACCGGAGCCATTTATGAACATGCGTACCCTATCGCTCGCCGCGCTGAGCCTGCTCGATGTCTCTCCCCCCGAACAGGTGCGGATAGCGGCCAGAACCGGTTTTACCCACGTGGGTCTGCGGCTGCTGCCCGCCACCCCCGCCGACCCGGACTACGATATGCTGGGCGATACCCCCGCCGTCCGCGCGACCCTGGCCGCGCTGATGGAAACCGGCATCCGCGTCTCGGACGTGGAGATCGTCCGCCTGAGCCCGGGGTTTACCCTCGACGATCGGCTGCTGCGCTTTATGGAGACCGCCGCGCGGCTTGGCGCCGGGCAGGTGTTAGTCGCCGGGAATGACGACAACCTGCAGCGCAGCGCCGACAACCTGGCCACTCTCGCCGCGGCCGGCCGCCCGTTTGGCCTGACCATGAACCTTGAGCCAATGCCCTGGACCCAGCTGCGCACGATCGCCGATGCGCAGGCGCTGATCGCCGCCAGCGGGCGGGAGGATATTGGCATCCTGGTGGACGCCCTTCATTTCTGGCGCGCGGGAGAATCGCTCGCCGCCCTCTCCAGCCTGCCCGCGCATCATCTGAACTATATGCAGCTCTGCGATGGCGCGGCGCAGCGGCCGGAAAGCGAGCAGGAGCTCATCCGCCAGGCCCGCTCAGCGCGCAACGTGCCGGGGGAAGGCGGTTTGGATCTGTACGGTCTGATGTCGGCTCTGCCGGCGACGCTGCCGGTCTCCCTCGAGGTGCCGCTCGACGGCGAGCAGGGCGCCCTGCCGCCCCTCCAGCGGGCGCAATTACTGTTCACTGCCGCGCAGCCCTACCTGCGCTCCTGCGCATAAGGAATCCGCTATGACACAGACTCAACGCCTGGATGTCAGAGAGTTAATTAACCGTAACCCGCTGAGCCGCTTTCAAAAGCAGATTATTTTTCTCGGCTTTTGCGTTATCGCTCTCGATGGGTTTGATATCGCGATCATGGGCTTTATCGCCCCGACGCTGAAGCTGGAGTGGGGGGTAAGCAACCACCAGCTGGGCCTGGTGATCAGCGCCGCGCTGATCGGCCTCGCGCTGGGCGCTATTTTCTCTGGCCCGCTCGCCGACTGGCTGGGACGCAAAAAGATCATCATCAACAGCGTTTTCTTCTTCGGTTTCTGGACCATCGCCACCGCCTTCTCGCACAACATTGAGCAGATGATGTTCTTCCGCTTTATGACCGGCCTTGGACTGGGCGCCGCGATGCCGAACATCGGGACGCTGGTGTCGGAATACGCCCCGGAACGCCAGCGCTCATTTATTATTACCGTCATCTTCTGCGGCTTCACCTTCGGCGCGGCGGCCGGAGGATTCACCGCCTCATGGCTGATCCCGCAGTTTGGCTGGCACTCGCTGATGGCGCTCGGCGGCATTCTGCCGCTGCTGTTCGCCCCCCTGCTTATCTGGCGGCTGCCGGAATCGGTTCGTTTTCTGGTGATCAAACAAGCGCCAGCGGCGCGCATTCGCGCCATCCTTAATCGTCTTTATCCCGGACAAATCAGCGACAACGTGACGTTTATCCTGCCGGCGCAGCCGGCGGCCGGCAACGCGATGCGCATTGTGCTCTCCCGCCAGTACGGCTTTGGCTCGTTGATGCTATGGCTGGTCTATTTTATGGGGCTGTTCCTGGTCTATATTCTCGGCAGCTGGCTGCCAACGCTGGTTAAGGAGGTCGGGCTTACCGTCAGCCAGGCGGCCGTGATGACGGCGATCTACCAGGCGGGAGGCACACTCGGCTCGCTGTTTGCCGGCTGGCTGATGGACCGCATCAATCCCCATCGCGCGCTGGGAATGATCTACGCCGTCGGCGGCCTGTTTACCATGGCGATGGGCTACGCCGCGGGCAGCTTTGCCTTGCTCTGCATGCTGGCGTTTATCAGCGGCGCCTGCCTGAACGGCGCCAATACGGGCATGAACGCCCTCTCCGCCCGTTACTACCCCACGCAGGCGCGGGCGACCGGCTCCAGCTGGATGCACGGCGTCGGGCGGATCGGCGCGATCCTCAGCGCCTTTGCCGGCGCTGAGATGATGGCGCTCAACCTGCCCTTCGAAAGCGTCTTTTTGATCCTCGGCATCCCGGCTGCCCTCACCGTCGCAGGCCTGGCGGCGAAGGGCATCTTCGCCGCAGGTAATCCTCCCGCCGCTTCGCCAGCCCCCGCGTCTGTGCGCGGAGCGTAATGCGGTATCCTTCCTCCGGTGCAATCTGCGGATTGCACCGCGCGCTGCGGCTAAAAAGAACATTTATTTCATCTTGCCGTGTAACGAAAAGTACTCCACAACCGTCCGGCCTGCACCCATTGCCGTTGTTTCCCCTCTCCTCTTTTCAAGCCAGCAGAAAATAAACTTCTGCTTATTCGATCCCCTTCGCATATATGAAAAATAAATTCCACACAACAATTGAAACAGAACAAACATTTCCTTAAGTTTAGGTCAGTTTATCCGGATGCGCGTTGCCGCAGGCGTCGGCATTGAGCGCCTCAGAGTGCGAATGATTTCAAAAAGGAGAGCACCATGTTAAACGGTCTGAAACCCTTATCCCGTTCCCTGCGTTGGGGCATGGTCGGCGGCGGGGGAACCAGCCAGATCGGCTACAGCCACCGCTGTGCGGCGCTGCGTGACAATGTTTACACCCTGCTGGCCGGCGCGCTTGACGTTGATGCCGAGCGCGGGCGCGCGTTTGGTGAACAGCTGGGCATCGCGCCGGAGCGCTGCTACGCCGACTACCAGACCCTGTTTCGTGAAGAAGCCCGCCGTCCTGACGGGATCGAGGTCGTCTCGGTCACCACCCCGAACAATACCCATTTCGCCATCACCAAAGCGGCGCTGGAAGCGGGCCTCCACGTCATCTGTGAAAAGCCCCTCTGCTTTACCGCCGAAGAGGCGCGCGAGCTGGTGGACCTGAGCAAAAAACAGAACAAAATCGTCGGCGTCACCTACGGCTACGCCGGCTATCAGATGATCCAGCAGGCGCGGCAGATGATTGCCGATGGGCTGCTCGGCGAGATCCGCATCGTCAATATGCAGTTCGCCCACGGCTTTCATAACCAGGCCGTCGAGCTGCAGGCAGAATCCACCCGCTGGCGCGTAACGCCGAAGTTCGCCGGGCCCAGCTATGTGCTGGGGGATCTGGCCACCCATCCCCTGTTTGTCGCCGAAACCATGGCGCCGCAGCTCAATATCAAACGGCTGATGTGCTCCCGCCAGAGCTTTGTCCCCTCCCGCGCGCCGCTGGAAGATAACGCCTTTGTCCTGATGGAGTATGACAACGGCGCGGTTGGCTCGATGTGGACCAGCGCGGTGAACAGCGGCGCCATGCACTCGCAAAAAGTGCGCATCGTCGGCGAAAAGGCGAGTATCGAATGGTGGGATGAGCATCCTAACCAGCTCAGCTATGAGGTGCAGGGCGAGCCGGCGCGCATTCTGGAACGCGGGATGCCCTACCTGAGCGCAAACGCGCTGGCGGACGATCGCATCGGCGGCGGCCACCCGGAAGGGCTGTTTGAAGCCTGGGCCAATCTCTATCGCCGCTATGCGCAGGCGATTGACGCCACGGACCGTGACGATCGCGCCTTCCTGCAAGACTTCTGGTATCCGGACGTCGAAGCCGGGCTACACGGCGTCTACTGGGTCGAGCAGTGCGTCAAATCGGCTGATGCCGGCAGCCAGTGGGTTGACTTTACTTTACCTTAATTTTCCCCCTCGCCAGTGGAGTCCCCCTCCACTGGTTTATTGATTTTTACCAACTTGTCGCATCGCGCAACAGCCCCGTAATATCTGTTAAACAAACATTTATTTACGCTTCTTACCCCCCGCCGCTACACTAGGCGCAGTTTTTATATTGAGGTGGTAATGAACGATAACAAAATGACGCCAGGGGAACTGCGCGCGACCTGGGGTTTGGGGACGGTATTCTCCCTGCGCATGCTTGGCATGTTTATGGTCCTGCCGGTTCTGACCACGTATGGCATGGCATTGCAGGGCGCCAGTGAAGCGCTGATTGGCCTGGCGATCGGCATCTACGGTCTGGCGCAGGCGGTGTTCCAGATCCCCTTCGGACTGTTATCTGACCGTATTGGCCGTAAGCCGTTGATCGTCGGCGGCCTGCTTATCTTCGTGCTCGGCAGCGTCATCGCCGCGCTCACCGACTCCATTTGGGGCATCATTCTTGGCCGCGCCCTGCAGGGTTCCGGCGCCATCGCCGCCGCGGTCATGGCCCTGCTCTCCGATCTCACCCGCGAACAGAACCGCACCAAAGCGATGGCGTTTATTGGCGTCAGCTTCGGCGTCACTTTCGCTATCGCCATGGTGCTGGGGCCGATTATTACCCATCAGCTGGGCCTGCACGCCCTGTTCTGGATGATCGCCATCCTGGCGACCGTCGGCATCCTGCTCACCCTGTGGGTGGTTCCCAACAGCCAGAATCATGTGCTTAACCGCGAATCCGGGATGGTGAAGGGCTGCTTTAGCAAGGTTCTGGCGGAGCCGCGCCTGCTGAAGCTCAACTTTGGCATCATGTGCCTGCACATCATGCTGATGTCCACGTTTGTCGCGCTGCCCGGACAGCTGGAGGCTGCCGGCTTCCCGGCCGCCGAGCACTGGAAGATTTACCTGGTCACCATGGTTATCTCCTTCATCTCGGTGGTGCCGTTTATTATCTACGCCGAAGTGAAGCGCAAGATGAAGCGCGTCTTTTTGCTCTGCGTGGCCATCCTGCTGATTGCGGAAATTGTCCTCTGGGGCGCCGGAGGCTACTTCTGGGAACTGGTAGCGGGCGTTCAGCTCTTCTTCCTGGCGTTTAACCTGCTGGAAGCGCTACTGCCGTCATTGATTAGCAAAGAGTCGCCGGCGGGCTATAAAGGCACCGCGATGGGCGTCTACTCCACCAGCCAGTTCCTCGGGGTGGCGATTGGCGGCGCCCTTGGCGGCTGGGTCGATGGTTTCTTTGATTCACAGACCGTGTTTCTGCTGGGCGCGCTGCTGGCGATGCTGTGGCTGCTGGTGGCCAGCACCATGAGCGAGCCGCCCTACGTCAGCAGTCTGCGGGTGGAGGTACCGGACGGCGTGGTGGTCGACAGCGCGCTGCAGGCGCGTCTGCTCAGCGCCAGCGGGGTTCATCAGGCGCTGGTGGTGCCCGAGGAGCGCTCGGTGTATATCAAAATCGACAGCAAGGTCACCAACCGCTTCGAGATAGAGCAGCTCATCAAAGGGGTATAAAAAAAGCGGGGAATTCCCCGCTTTTTGCTGTCAGTCTGCCGCCTTAGTCGCGGAAGTTTTTGAACTGGAACGGTTGTCCCAGATCGCCACCGCGCACCAGCGCCATCACCGACTGCAGATCGTCGCGGGACTTACCGGTCACGCGGATCTCTTCGCCCTGAATCTGGGCCTGCACTTTCAGCTTGCTGTCTTTGATCAGTTTAACGATCTTCTTCTGCACCGCGCTTTCAATGCCCTGTTTCAGCTTCGCTTCAACAAACCAGGTTTTACCGCTGTGTACGATATCTTCCGGCACGTCGAGGGAGGTGCCTTCAATGCCGCGCTTGAGCAGCTTGGCGCGCAGGATATCCAGCAGCTGATTCACCTGGAAGTCAGACTCGCTCAGCACTTTAATGGTCTTGTTGGCGTCGTTTAATTCAAACGTGGCTTCAACGCCACGAAAATCAAAACGCGACTCGACTTCGCGGCTCGCGTTGTCCACCGCGTTACGGGCTTCCTGAAGATCAACTTCAGAGACAATATCGAAAGATGGCATCTTTTCCTCTCCTTCCGTTTCTTTTGCGTTGCATAATACCTGCAACGCGGCATAACTCAACTTGTTATCCCGGAAGCTTAGCTGATTACGCAACGCTCGCGCTATTTTCCCCATGCTGCCCGACGACGCCGAAACCCCCTTTCCGTCCGACGATGCGAAAAGCGACGAGATATACTTTAGCCATCAGCGCCTGGGGTAGCGGCAGATGAGGAGGAACAATGAAAGTAACCGTACTGGGATGCGGTGCACTGGGACAACTATGGCTGACCGCGTTGTGCAAACAGGGACATGAAGTCCAGGGCTGGCTACGCGTACCGCAGCCATTCTGTAGCGTCAACGTCATTGAAACCGACGGCTCGGTGTTCAACGAGTCGCTGACGGCCAACGACCCCGATTTCCTTGCCAGCAGCGAGCTGCTGATTGTCACCTTAAAAGCCTGGCAGGTTTCAAACGCGGTGAAGCACCTGGCCGCGATCCTGCCGGTCACCACGCCGATTGTGCTGGTGCATAACGGCATGGGAACCGTCGAGGAGCTGCGCAGCGTGAAACAGCCGTTGCTGCTGGCCTCCACCACCCAGGCGGCGCGCCGCGACGGGAATGTCATCATCCACGTCGCCCAGGGCACCACGCATATCGGGCCGGCGAAAAGCTACGAAGAGGACTACAGCTACCTCGCTGAAGTGCTGCAGAGCGTGCTGCCGGATGTCGCCTGGCACAACAATATCTTCTCGGCCACCTGGCGCAAGCTGGCGGTTAACTGCGTGATTAACCCCCTGACCGCGCTAAAAGGATGTAAAAACGGCGATCTGCGCGACTATCCGCAGGAAGTTGCGGCCATTTGTCGCGAGGTGGCGGCAGTGATGGAGCGCGAAGGTATTCATACCTCGGCGGAAAACCTGCTATTTTATGTCGAACAGGTGATTGAAAGTACGGCAGAAAATATCTCATCCATGCTGCAGGACGTTCGCGCCCAGCGGCACACGGAGATCGACTATATCACCGGTTTTCTGCTCAACCGCGCCCGCGCCCACGGCGTTGCCGTACCGGAAAACGCCCGCTTATTTGAACTGGTCAAGCGTAAGGAGAATGAATATGAGCGCGTCGGCACTGATTTGCCTCGCCCCTGGTAGCGAAGAGACCGAAGCGGTCACCACCATCGACCTGCTGGTCCGCGGCGGAGTCAAAGTGACCACCGCCAGCGTCGCCAGCGACGGCAACCTGACCATCGTCTGCTCGCGCGGCGTCAAACTGCTGGCGGATGCCCCGCTGGTCGAGGTGGCCGATGGCGATTTCGATATCATCGTCCTCCCGGGCGGTATCAAGGGCGCAGAGTGCTTCCGCGACAGCCCGTTGCTGGTGGAAACCGTCCGACAGTTCCATCTCTCCGGGCGCATTGTGGCCGCCATCTGTGCCGCCCCGGCGACCGTGCTGGTGCCCCATCAGCTGTTCCCGATCGGCAACATGACCGGTTTTCCGGCGCTGAAGGATCATATCCCCGCCGATCAGTGGCAGGATAAACGGGTGGTCTGGGATCCACGGGTGAATCTGTTAACCAGCCAGGCGCCGGGAACATCGATTGATTTCGCCCTGAAAATGATCGATCTGCTGGTGGGGCGCGAGAAAGCGTATGAGGTCGCCTCGCAGCTGGTGATGGCCGCCGGCATCTATAATTACTACGAAGCCTGATAGCCGGTCCGCGCCGCGGACTGGCTCCCCTTTTCCTGAGGAGTCGTAGCATGTCCCGAAGCGCAACCGATTCTCGCGATCTTGTTATCAGCCGCCTGCTCAGCGCGCCCGTCCCTGCCCTGTGGCGCGCGTGGGCCGACCCGGCATTACTCAAAACCTGGTGGTGCCCGAAGCCCTGGCAAACCAAGGTGCTGGCCTTTGATTTTCGCGCCGGCGGGGCCTTTCACACCGTGATGCACGGCCCTGACGGTGAACGCAGCGATAACCCCGGCTGTTTTCTTGAGGTTATCCCGCAACAAAAAATCGTCATGACCTCGATGCTGACGGCGGATTATCGTCCCGCCGTTTCCCCCTTCGCGATGACGGCTATCATCACCTTTGCCGATGAACAGGGCGGGTGTCGCTATATGGCCACGGTGCTGCATGCCGACGATGAAACCCGCGAGCAGCATGAGCAGATGGGATTTTTCGAGGGCTGGAATATTGTCATCGATCAGCTGAATGACCTGGCGCTGACCCTGCGCTAATACACGCCCCTGCCAATAGTAAAAAGGCCTTCCATCAGGGAAGGCCTTTTGCATCATAACAACCTGTTACGGGCGATAAACTTTTACGTTGCTGAAACCCTGCTCGCGCAGATAAAGCGCCTGCAGACGGCTCATCACCCCGCGTTCGCACCATAGCAGCCAGGTTTTGCTCTGATCGAGATCGCCAAATTTGGTGCTCAGCTTGTAGAACGGCAGGGAAACGACCTCAACCCCCTCGACCTTCAGCGGCTTGTCTTCCTGCTCGTCGATGGAGCGAATGTCGAGGATCGCATCGTTGGCGCCAAAGCCGGTCACGGTTTCCACTTCCACCACCGTCTCTTCCGTCTGCTGGGCGATTTCGCGGATATCGATATTGCTCGCCTCTTCCACCACTTTATCGAGGATGCTGAAATCGAAGTGTTCTTCTTCCGCTTCAATCTTCGCCTTCACCGCCTTCACGGTCGGGCTTTTGGAGATCACGCCGCAGTACTCCGGCATGGTGCGGGCGAAATCTTCCGTGCCGATCTCGCGGGCCAGGTCGATGATGTGCTCTTTATCGTGCGAAATCAGCGGACGCAGGATCAGGGTATCGGAGACGTTGTCGATCAGGCGCAGGTTGGTGAGAGTCTGACTGGAGACCTGGCCCAACGCTTCGCCGGTGACCAGCGCCTGCACGCCGTAGCGTTCCGCGACCTTTGACGCGGCGCGGACCATCATGCGCTTAAGCACCACGCCCATCTGACCGTCATCCACTTTTTCGAGGATTTCGCCGACCACCGGCTCAAAGTTAATCGCCACAAAGCGAACGCGGTGTGAACTGCCGAAGCGGTTCCACAGATAATGCGCGACCTGGCGGACGCCAATCTCATGGGCGGCACCGCCAAGGTTAAAGAAGCAGTAGTGCACACGGCAGCCGCGGCGCATCAGCATGTAGCTGGAGACGCCGGAGTCAAAGCCGCCGGAAATCAGCGACAGCACATCTTCCTGCGTGCCGATCGGGAAGCCGCCGATACCTTCATAGCGGCCTTTCACCAGCAGCAGGCGATCGTTTTCAATCTCAAGATTGACGGTGACGTCCGGGTCGGTCAGCTTCACGCGCGCCGTTTCAATATGCTGATTCAGGCCGCCGCCGACGTAGCGCTCCACCTCAATTGAGGTGAATTCATGTTTGCCGCGACGCTTCACCCGCACGCAGAAGGTTTTGCCTTCCAGCGCCTCGCGCCACAGCGGCAGCGTCTGCTCAAAAATATCGTGCAGGGAGGTGAACGGTACGTCTTCGACTTCCAGAATATGGTGGATGCCGGGAATACGGGTCAGCGCATCGCGAATAGCCGGGCGCTGATTTTCATCTTTCGCGCGAACTTCGATATGATCCCAATGACGAACGACGGCCAGCGTCTCGTCATAGTTTTTGAGAACGTTACGAATGTTCCCGGTTAAGATTTTAATGAAGCGCAACCGCACAGATTGGCTTTTGATGGTGATTTCCGGGAACAATTTAATGATAAACTTCATGGCGACAATAGTTCGTTGGCAAGCCCGACGGGGCTTTAAGCAAAAGTTGTAAAGCAGCGCACACCGGTGCCTGCATCCTGGGCGCGGAGTATATCACCATTGCGCGTTATTTGCTTACACGCGTGACTTCGTTACCATACCCGGTATTGCCGTCGCGACATAACAAGAGTCTACATTCACTATGCCAAAGAAAAATGAGGCCCCGGCCAGCTTTGAAACTGCGCTGGGCGAACTGGAGCAGATCGTTAACCGTCTGGAAAGCGGCGATTTGCCGTTAGAAGAAGCGCTCAGCGAATTTGAGCGCGGGGTCCAGCTGGCCCGCCAGGGGCAAAGCCAGCTACAGCAGGCCGAACAGCGCGTGCAGATCCTGCTGGCGGATAGTGAAGATTCCCCGACCACGCCTTTTACGCCGGACGCTGAATAAATGGATTTCCCGCAACAATTGCAGGCCTGTGTGGAACAGGCTAACGAGGCGCTGCGCCGTTTTATCGCGCCGCAGCCCTTTCAGAACACTCCGCTGGTGGAAGCGATGCATTATGGCGCACTCTTAGGCGGTAAACGCCTGCGTCCCTTCCTTGTCTACGCTACCGGCGAGATGTTCGGCGTGAGCCGCACCACGCTGGACGCCCCTGCCGCCGCGGTCGAATGCATTCATGCTTATTCCCTGATGCATGATGATTTGCCGGCGATGGATGATGACGATCTGCGTCGCGGACTGCCGACCTGCCATATTAAATTTGGCGAAGCCAACGCAATTCTTGCGGGAGATGCCCTGCAAACGCTGGCGTTCTCTATACTCAGTGATGCGCCGATGACGGACGTCCCTGACCGGGATCGTCTGGCGATGGTTTCCGAACTGGCGCAGGCCAGCGGCGTGGCGGGCATGTGCGGCGGCCAGGCGCTGGATCTGCAGGCGGAAGGACAGCAGGTGAATCTGCAGGCGCTGGAGCGTATCCACCGCCACAAAACGGGCGCGCTGATCCGCGCCGCCGTCCGCATGGGGGCGCTGAGCGCCGGCGAACGTGGGCGCGCCGCCCTTCCCGCGCTGGATCGCTATGCGGAAAATATCGGCCTGGCCTTCCAGGTCCAGGATGACATTCTCGACGTGGTAGGGGATACTGCGACCCTTGGCAAACGTCAGGGTGCCGACCAGCAATTGGGTAAAAGCACCTATCCCGCCCTCCTGGGCCTTGAGCAAGCCCGGAAGAAAGCGCACGACCTGATCGCTGATGCCCGCCGGTCGTTAGATGAACTGGCCGCACAATCTCTGGATACTTCGGCACTGGAAGCGCTCGCGAATTACATTATTCAGCGCGATAAATAAACAATAAATGAGTCTCTGATGAGTTTTGATATTGCCAAATACCCGACCCTGGCGCTGGTAGATTCCACCCAGGAGTTGCGCCTGTTGCCAAAAGAGAGCCTGCCGAAGCTGTGTGATGAGCTGCGGCGCTACCTGCTGGACAGCGTCAGCCGCTCCAGCGGTCACTTTGCCTCTGGCCTCGGCACCGTGGAACTGACCGTGGCGCTGCACTACGTCTATAACACGCCCTTCGATCGCCTGATCTGGGACGTCGGCCACCAGGCCTACCCGCATAAAATTCTGACCGGCCGCCGCGACAAAATCGGCACCATTCGCCAGAAAGGCGGCCTGCACCCCTTCCCGTGGCGCGGTGAGAGCGAGTACGACGTACTGAGCGTCGGTCACTCCTCCACCTCCATTTCCGCTGGCATCGGGGTGGCTATCGCCGCCGCGAAAGAGGATAAGCAGCGGCGCGCGGTGTGCGTGATTGGCGACGGGGCGATCACCGCCGGCATGGCGTTTGAGGCGATGAACCACGCCGGAGATATCAAACCCGATCTGCTGGTGGTGCTGAATGACAATGAAATGTCGATCTCCGAGAACGTCGGCGCGCTGAACAATCATCTGGCGCAGCTGCTCTCCGGTAAGCTCTACTCCACCCTGCGCGAAGGCGGCAAAAAGGTCTTCTCCGGCGTACCGCCGATTAAAGAGCTGCTTAAGCGGACCGAAGAGCATATCAAAGGCATGGTGGTGCCAGGGACGCTGTTTGAAGAGCTGGGCTTTAACTACATCGGCCCGGTGGATGGCCACGATGTGCTCGGTCTGGTCAGCACTCTGAAGAACATGCGTGACCTGAAGGGCCCGCAGTTCCTGCATATTATGACCAAAAAAGGCCGCGGCTATGAGCCCGCCGAGAAAGACCCGATCACTTTCCACGCGGTGCCGAAGTTCGACCATACCAGCGGCGTGCTGCCCAAAAGCAGCGGCGGTCTCCCCTCCTACTCGAAAATCTTCGGCGACTGGCTGTGCGAAACGGCGGCCAAAGATAGCAAGCTGATGGCCATCACCCCGGCGATGCGCGAAGGTTCAGGGATGGTGGAATTTTCGAAGAAATTCCCCGATCAGTACTTTGACGTCGCCATCGCCGAGCAGCATGCGGTCACCTTCGCCGCCGGACTGGCGATTGGCGACTACAAGCCCGTCGTCGCCATCTACTCCACGTTCCTGCAGCGAGCCTACGATCAGGTGATCCACGATGTGGCTATTCAGAAGCTGCCGGTGCTGTTTGCCATCGACCGCGCCGGGATTGTCGGCGCAGACGGCCAGACGCATCAGGGGGCGTTCGATCTCTCCTTCCTGCGCTGTATTCCGGATATGGTGGTGATGACGCCGAGCGATGAAAATGAATGCCGCCAGATGCTGCACACCGGCTACCACTACAGCGACGGACCCTGCGCGGTGCGCTATCCGCGCGGCAGCGGCACCGGCGCGACGCTGGAGCCGCTGGCATCGCTGCCGATCGGCAAAGGGGTCGTGAAGCGCCAGGGCGAGAAGGTAGCGATCCTTAACTTCGGCACCCTGCTGCCGGAAGCCGCGGCGGTGGCGGACAAACTCAACGCCACCCTGGTGGATATGCGCTTTGTGAAGCCGCTGGATACCGCGCTGATCCTGCAGCTGGCAGGCGAGCACGACGTTCTGGTGACGCTGGAAGAGAACGCCATTATGGGCGGCGCCGGCAGCGGCGTGAATGAAGTGCTGATGGCCCATCGCCGGGCGGTACCGGTACTCAATATTGGCCTGCCGGATGTCTTTATTCCGCAGGGCACTCAGGAAGAGATCCGCGCCGACCTCGGCCTTGATGCCGCCGGCATTGAAGCCAAAATCCTCGACTGGCTGGCATAATCGCCCCTCCCGCTCCTGCTATGCTTAAGGGATACCCTTGATGAATAGCAGGAGCGCACTATGCACTATATCCCCCTCGGCGATACTGCCTTACGTGTTTCCCGACTCTGCCTCGGCTGCATGACCTTCGGCGAGCCGGACCGCGGCAGGCACGCCTGGACGCTTCCGGAAGAGAGCAGTCGCCCGCTCATTCAGCACGCCATTGAAGGCGGCATCAACTTCTTCGATACCGCCAACAGCTACTCCGACGGCAGCAGCGAAGAGATCGTCGGCCGCGCCCTGCGCGACTTTGCCCGCCGCGATGAGGTGATTGTCGCCACCAAGGTCTATCACCAGGTCGGCGATCTGGCGGAAGGGCTTTCCCGGGCGCAGATCCTGCGCTCCATCGACGACAGCCTGCGCCGTCTCGGGATGGACTATGTCGACCTGCTGCAGATCCACCGCTGGGACTACAGCACCCCGATTGAAGAGACGCTCGAAGCGCTGGACGAGGTGGTGAAAGCCGGCAAAGCGCGCTATATCGGCGCCTCGTCCATGCATGCCCGGCAGTTTGCCCAGGCGCTGGCGCTTCAGCAGCAGAATGGCTGGGCGCGCTTCATCACCATGCAGGATCACTACAACCTGATTTACCGGGAAGAAGAGAATGAGATGCTGCCCCTGTGCCAGCGTAACGGCGTGGCAGTGATCCCGTGGAGCCCGCTGGCGCGCGGCAGGCTGACCCGCCCATGGGGTGAGACCACCGCCCGGCTGGTCTCGGATGAGTTCGGCAAATCGCTTTACAGCACCAGCGAAGAGAACGACGCGCAGATCGCCGGGAATCTCGCGGACGTGGCGGAAGAGCTCGACGCCAGTCGCGCACAGGTCGCCCTCGCCTGGCTGTTAAGCAAGCCCGGCGTCGCCGCGCCGATTATCGGTCCGTCGCGTCAGGAGCAGCTCGATGACCTGCTGCAGGCGGTGGATTTGACGCTATCTTCGGAACAGATCGACAAACTGGAGGCGCCCTATCAGCCGCATCCGGTGGTGGGATTTAAGTGACGGGCGTGATTTCCCCGACAGCATGGCGCTGCCGGGGAGCAGCGGTCAAAGCAGACCGATCGGCCAGTGATGGCCAATAACATACAGCACGCCGGCGGAGATCACGCCGGCGACGATATCGTCCACCATGATCCCCATTCCGCCGTGAATATTGCGGTCAAACCAGCGAATCGGCCACGGTTTCCACATATCGAAGATACGGAAAATGACGAAGCCGGCGGCCACCCACTGCCAGTCGAGGGTCGGCAGCGCCATCAGGGTGATCCACATCCCGACGAACTCGTCCCAGACGATGCTGCCGTGGTCATGGGTGCCCATATCTTTGGCCGTACGATGGCACAGATAAACTCCGATACAGATGCTCATCATCACCACCAGCGAGTAGAGCTGCCAGGGGAGAAAAGTCATCAGATACCAGAACGGGATCGCCGCCAGCGAGCCCATCGTCCCCGGCACCACCGGGCTTAAGCCGCTGCCAAAGCCGGTCGCCAGCAGATGCCACGGATTACGCATACTCAGGCGGCTAAGCGCCTCGTCTCGACTACGCAAAGTGATCGTATCCCTTTAAATCAAGCGTGACCGGCTTACCGTCACGGATAAACTGCAAACCTTCGCTCTCCGGCGCAATCTGTCCGATACAGGTAAAACGCGCGCCTAGATGGCCAAGGGCCACGTCCAGCGCCCCGCGGTTCAGTTCCGGTACGGTAAAGCACAGTTCGTAATCTTCTCCACCGGCGAGCGCCCAGCGCAGCGCCTGCTCGGGCTCAACCTGGCGCAGCATGGCGTCAGAGTACGGCATGGCATCAAGATCGATGCGCGCGCCGCAGTCGCTGGCTTTGAGAATATGACCCAGATCGGAGATCAGGCCGTCGGAGAGATCGATGGCCGACGTCGCCAGGTCGCGCAGCGCCTGGCCCTGCAGCACGCGGGGCATCGGACGCAGGTGACGGGCCAGCAGGTAATCGGCATCCGTCGGCGCATCCACCGTCAGACGGTTCTGCAACAGCGCCAGGCCGGCGGCGCTGTCCCCCGGAGTGCCGGTGACATAGATCCAGTCTCCCGGCTTCGCACCTGAACGTTTCATGGCGCGCCCTGGCGGCACAAAGCCGTGGATACCCAGAGTCATGGCGAGCGGGCCGCGGGTGGTGTCGCCGCCAATCAGCTGCATATCGTAGTAGTCAAGCTGGACAAACAGGCTGTCGCTGAAGGCTTCCAGCCAGGCTTCATCCACCTCCGGCAAGGTCAGCGCCAGGGTGAGCCACGCCGGCTCCGCGCCCATCGCCGCGAGGTCGCTCAGGTTTACCGCCAGCGCTTTATAGGCGAGGTCGGCCGGGTCGATATCGGGTAAGAAGTGATTGCCCGCCACCAGAGTGTCGGTGCTGATTGCCAGCGTTTTTTTCTCGGGAATATTCAGGAGAGCGCAGTCGTCGCCGATACCGGTTTCGACATCAAGACGAGCGCTTTTAACGCGATCAAAATAACGGGCAATCAGGGAGAATTCGCCACATGCCATACGTTATGCCTCAGCAAAATAATAAATAAGGCCGGGTTGCGAGGCGACCCTCGCAAAACCCGGCCTGCAGTTTACTTCTTGTGGGGACGAATTACCGGAGCCGCTTTGTCCAGCACGCCGTTGACGAACTTGTGGCTATCTTCAGCGCCGAAGGTTTTCGCCAGTTCGATAGCTTCATTGATGGCCACTTTATACGGTACGTCATCACGTTTGGATAGCTCAAACAGCGCGATACGCAGCACCGCTTTTTCCACCTGACCCAGCTCTTCCAGCTGACGGGACAGGTAGGGCTTCATCAGGCCGTCGAGGTACGCGCTGTTAGTCGCCACTCCGGACAGCAGTTCGCGGAAATACAGAACATCAACATCTTTTACGTCCTGTTCCGCCAGGAACTGGTATTCGACATCAGCGATGTCGTTGTGGGACAACTGCCAGGAGTAGAGCGCCTGAACGGCACACTCACGGGCGCGGCGACGAGCAGCAGGTTTCACGGAATTCCCCTTACAAAAATCAGGCCTTGATGGCTTTCAATACGTTAATCATTTCCAGCGCGGTCAGCGCAGCTTCTGCGCCTTTGTTACCGGCTTTGGTGCCAGCGCGCTCGATGGCTTGTTCAATACTTTCAGTGGTCAGAACACCAAAGGCTACCGGGATTTCGCTGTCCTGAGCGACGTGCGCCAGGCCATTGCTGGCACCGCCAGCCACATATTCAAAGTGGGCGGTACCGCCGCGAATCACCGTACCCAGCGCAATCACCGCGTCATATTTACCGGTTTTCGCCAGTGCGCCAGCCGCCAGCGGCAGCTCGTACGCGCCTGGAACCCAAACAACGGTGATGTTTTCATCTTTTACCTGACCAATGCGTTTCAGGGCGTCAATCGCACCTTCCAGCAGGCTGTCATTGATAAAGTTGTTGAAACGCGCAATGGTGATGGCGACGCGAGCGTCCGGGGTAGCAACGTTAGCTTCAATAATGTTCATACTCTTCCTTCGGGTTCATGTGCCCCGCAAGGGGGGCGGATTTTATCATATTATTCTGAGCGCTGCTTCCTAATAATCAGGAAAGCCTCACGCAGTGGTTAAATGCAGGCAGACATCCGGGCCAACCTGACGTATCTCATTGAATTTGAAATGGGGCGCCTGGCTCAGTTCTTCAAGCCCCGGCAGCGCGCATAATCCACGCGCCGCATTGCCTAACAGTTTAGGCGCAATATAGACGATAAGCTCGTCGACCAGGCCCGCCTGCAGCAGCGCCCCGGCAAGCATGGCCCCCGCCTCCACCCAGACGCTGTTGATCTGCTGTTTGCCGAGCAGCATCATCAGCAGCACCAGATCGAGATGGCCGTTATGTTCCGGAACCAGCAGCGTGCGCACGCTGTCCGGCCACTGGCGCTCATCGGCGCTCAGGCGGGCAAACAGCGTTTCCCCCGCCTGCTGCACAATACGATGCTCGGGCGTGACGCGGTTCTGGCTGTCGATAACGACGCGCAGCGGCTGGCGCAAATTCGCTTCGGGATACAGCGCCTGGGTATCGGCGCTCAGCTCCTGCCAGCGCACGGTCAGCGCCGGATCGTCCGCCAGCACGGTGGCGCTGCTGGTCAGGATAGCATGGCTCTGGGCGCGCAGACGCTGCACGTCGCGTCGCGCCTGCGGGGAGGTGATCCACTGGCTTTCGCCGCTGGCCATCGCCGTGCGGCCGTCCAGCGAGGCGCCCAGCTTGAGCTGGACCCAGGGAAAACCGGTGCGCATCCGCTTCAGGAAGCCCTTATTCAGCGCTTCCGCCTCGTTCATCATCAGCCCGTGGCTGACGTCAATACCGGCCTGCTGCAGACGATACAGGCCGCGCCCCGCCACCTGCGGGTTCGGATCCTGCATCGCGGCGACCACGCGGCTGACGCCGGCGGCAATCAGGGCGTCGCAGCACGGCGGCGTACGACCGTGGTGGCTGCAGGGCTCGAGGGTGACGTAGGCGGTGGCGCCGCGCGCCTTTTCCCCGGCCATCCGCAAGGCGTGCACTTCGGCATGCGGCTCGCCGGCGCGATAGTGGAACCCTTCGCCGACGATCTCGCCGTCTTTGACAATGACGCAGCCAACGTTAGGGTTAGGATGGGTGGTAAAGCGACCGCGGGCGGCGAGCTTGAGCGCACGCGCCATGTACATTTCGTCCTGCATGGCTTAGTCCTGTAAGCGGGCGATCTCTTCGCCGAATTCTTTGATATCTTCGAAGCTGCGATAGACCGACGCGAAGCGAATATAGGCGACTTTATCCAGTTTTTTCAGCTGCTCCATCACCAGGTTGCCGATCATTTTGCTGGCCACTTCGCGCTCGCCGGTGCCGCGCAGATGGGTTTTGATATGGTTGACCGCCATTTCGACGTCATCGGCGCTGACCGGACGTTTCTCCAGCGCTTTCAGCATCCCACTGCGCAGCTTGTCTTCGTTGAAGGGTTCACGTACATCGTTACTCTTCACCACCCGCGGCATGACCAGCTCCGCCACTTCAAAGGTGGTAAAGCGCTCATTACAGACCAGACACTGCCGACGGCGACGCACGGAAGAGCCTTCCCCTACCAGACGAGAGTCGATCACTTTGGTATCCACGGCGAAACAGAAAGGGCAATGCATAGCGCGTCCTGACAGGTAGTTAAACTGAAGGGTAGTTTACCGCGAAGTGACCTGACTACAAAGAAAGAGCTTTTGAGACAAAGGATCTATGGGAGAGTCAGGCGGTTTGGCTAACATTAAGCATCCTCTGCAAACGGAATCCTGACCATGACAAGACGTTACCTGAAACTCGCCATCGCGGGCAGCCTGTTTACCCTGACCGCCTGCGCCCAGCAAAGCGAAATCCGCCAGATGCACCAGAGCGTGAGTACGCTGAGCCAGGAGATGACCCAGCTCAATCAGCAAACGATCAAAATTACCCAGCAAAACGCGCTGAACGCGAAATCCACCCGCGGCGTCTATCTGCTGCCGGAGGCGAAAACCCCGGCGCGGCTGGAGAGCCAGATCGGCACCCTGCGCATGTCGGTGGCGAGCATTACGCCGGATGGCGACGGGTCACGCCTGACCTTACGTATTCAGGGCGAATCCAACGATCCGCTGCCGGCCTTTACCGCCACCGTCGCCTCCGGACAGATCACCGGCACTACCCACAGCTACCAGGAAGTGAATGTTCAGGATCAATTGATCAGCGCCCCGGCCAGCATTCTCGCCCCCAGCGATGTCGATATCCCGCTGCGCCTGAACGTGACGCCGGACAAAGTCGGTTTTATTCGCGTCCACGATATCCAGCCCGCCGCCGCGCAGTAAGCCTTGCCGCCGGGCTTCCCCCTGCCCGGCGACGTCCTGTCCCGTTATTCTTATCCACTTACAACTTTTCGCAAGAGTTCATTAGAAATCGTTCTGCATCGCGATTTTCAGTAGCATTTTGTCAAGAAATGCATAGAATCGTGAACGCAATCGATTACGCATGTTCTGGTTATGTGAAACAACACGTATTTTTGTGAGCAATGATTCCTATAATAGACCCCCACAGAAACACGAAATATTTAGAAACGCTTCGGCACTTCTTTTAACGCCTTCAGGCTCAATTTAAACAGTGGCATTACTATGAAAAAAACATTACTGGCAGCGGGTGCGGTTGTGGCGCTCTCCACTTCTTTTACCGCGGGCGCGGCAGAAAACGACAAACCGCAGTATCTGTCTGACTGGTGGCACCAGAGTGTTAACGTGGTGGGCAGCTACCACACCCGTTTTGGACCGCAGATCCGTAACGATACCTACCTGGAATACGAAGCGTTCGCCAAAAAAGACTGGTTTGATTTCTACGGCTATATCGATGCCCCGGTATTCTTCGGCGGCAACAGCACGGCAAAAGGTATCTGGAACAACGGCTCCCCGCTGTTTATGGAGATCGAACCGCGCTTCTCTATCGATAAGCTGACCAACACCGACCTGAGCTTCGGGCCGTTCAAAGAGTGGTATTTCGCGAACAACTATATCTACGATATGGGCCGCAATGACTCCCAGGAGCAGAGCACCTGGTATATGGGTCTGGGTACCGATATCGACACCGGCCTGCCGATGAGCCTGTCGCTGAACGTCTACGCCAAATACCAGTGGCAGAACTACGGCGCGTCCAACGAAAACGAGTGGGACGGCTACCGCTTCAAAGTGAAATACTTTGTGCCGCTGACCGACCTGTGGGGCGGTTCGCTGAGCTACATCGGCTTCACCAACTTCGACTGGGGCTCTGACCTCGGCGATGACAACTTCTACGATCTGAACGGGAAGCACGCGCGCACCAGCAACTCCATCGCCTCCAGCCATATCCTGGCGCTGAACTACGCGCACTGGCACTACTCGGTGGTGGCCCGTTACTTCCATAACGGCGGCCAGTGGGCTGACGATGCCAAGCTGAACTTCGGCGATGGCGATTTCAGCGTCCGCTCAACCGGTTGGGGTGGTTACTTTGTGGTTGGTTACAACTTCTGATTGCTGAAACGGCAGGACAGCGCCCGGGCCTCCCGGGCGTTTTTATTTCTCCCACACGTCGCAGCGGACCTTGCGCAGAAAATCGCTTAACGAGCGGTCGGCGCACTCGCTGAATCGACGCTCGGTCGCCCTGACCGCCAGACAGCGGTCGAGGCGAAAGTTGCGATAATCATTGCGCAGCTCGCACCAGGCCACCAGCAGCCAGCGCTCCCCCCAGAAAAACAGCCCCAGCGGCAGCACGTCGCGCTCGGTCACCCGACCGGACTCATCCTGATAGCGCAGCGCCAGCACCTGCTGGCCGGAGACCGCCTGATGAATGACGTCAAAGAAGGTTTTGGCATAGCGATGGGCGCCGAGATCGGGGGCAAACAGGCGGGTCTGCTCCGCCTGGCGCCGGCGCGCCTCCGGCAGGATCGCCAGCATCTTCTCCTGGGCAGACTCCAGCGATTGCGACAGCGCCTCGCCGCCCCAGGTTTTCAGCAGCCGGATCGCGGCGATCAGCGCTTCGGATTCTTTGGTGGTCAGCATTAGCGGCGGCAGATCGTAGCCCGCCAGCAGGCGATAACCACTCCCCGCCTCGCCCTCCACCGGCACGCCGGAGAGGGAGAGATCGCGAATATCGCGATACACGGTGCGCTCCGACACGCCCAGCCGCTCCGCCAGCAGCGCGGCGGTGGTGAGCCGCCTGCCGCGCAGGATCTGCACAATCTGAAATAAACGGTCGGCGCGTCGGGTCATGTCTCACTTCACAAAAAGTTCAGGTTAAGCCGGTTGGTGCAGGCCAACGCGGTTGCCCTCGCTGTCAGTAAACAGCGCGATGGTGCCAATATCATTCGGCAGCGTCAACGGCCCGAAAACACATGCCCCACCCGCCGAGGCAACGCGGTCGAGGGTGGCGGCAAGATGGTCTGTATGCAGGTAAATAATAGCGCCCTGCGCAGAGGGCGCGATACCCTCAAATTTGGCCAGCGCGCCGCCGGGGGCCGGATCCTGATGCGGGAACACCGCCAGCTCGGCGCAGTCCATGGTTTCGCGACGCAGCGTCACCTGCATTACCGGCTCATAAAACGCGACGGCGCGATCCATATCGGCGACCGGAATTTCAAACCAGTTAATCACGTTATTCATACTTCCTCCTGCTCGTTAGTGAGTTCAGAAGGAGTGTATGGGAGGGCTCCTGACAGCATACTGTCAGCAGGTTTTGTAGCGGGCAAAAAAAATCCCGGCCGCCTGGCCGGGATTGCGTTATTTCAACTGAACCGTATTACGGCAGAATAGACGGCTGGTCCGCCCCTTCTTTTTCGACCTTCTGCTGCAGCAGATGCTCGCGCTTCATGCCCAGCTTCAACGCCAGCGCGGAGGCGACGTAGATAGAAGAAGCCGTACCGATGGAGACACCGATCAGCATGGTCAGCGAGAAGCCTTCCAGAATAGGGCCGCCGAACAGGAACAGCATCAGGATCACCATCAGGGTGGTCCCGGAGGTGATCAAGGTACGGTGCAGCGTCTGGGTCAACGACACGTTGAAGATCTCGTACGGCGTACCGCGGCGGATCTTACGGAAGTTTTCACGGATACGGTCCGATACCACGATACTGTCGTTCAGCGAGTAGCCGATAACCGACATCAACGAGGCCACAATGGTCAGGTCGATCTCGATATGGAACAGCGACAGCACCCCCATGGTGATCACCACGTCGTGCGCCAGGGCGATAACCACCCCCGCCGCCAGACGCCATTCGAAGCGGAAGCCGACGTAGATCAGGATACAGACCAGCGCGGCAATCAGCGCCAGGGCGCCGGTTTGCGCAAGGTCCGCGCCGACGCTCGGGCCGACAAACTCAATACGCTTCACCGCCGCGTTCTGGCTGGTCGATTCGTTAATCACCGTCACGACCTTGCTGCCCAACTCCTGGCTGACGTTGGCGTCATGCACCGGCGGCATACGTACCATGATGTCGCGGCTGCTGCCAAAGTTCTGCACCTGCGGCTCTTCAAAGCCCGCTTTCTGCAGGGAATCGCGCATCTGGTCCAGATCGACCGGCTTCTCAAGGGTAATTTCGATCACCGTACCGCCGGTGAAATCGAGACCCCAGTTAAAGCCGCGGACGCCGATGATGGCGATCGACACAATCAGCAGAAAGCCTGAAATGCCGAAGGCCCAGTAATCCCAGCGCATAAAGTCCCAGACTTTACGGCCGTGGTTCAATTGTTCAACAGTATATTCCTGTGCCACAACGCACTCCTCAGATAGACAGCTTTTTAACGCGCTTGCCGCCGTACAGCAGGTTCACGATGGCACGGGTGCCGACGATAGCGGTAAACATTGAGGTCGCGATACCGATACCGGTGGTAATCGCAAACCCTTTAATGGCACCGGTACCGACCGCGTACAGGATGATCACTTTGATAAGCGTCGTCACGTTGGCGTCGAAGATCGAGCTGAACGCGCCGCGATAACCTTCGTCAATCGCCTGCTGAACGGTACGCCCGTTGCTCAGCTCTTCTTTGATACGCTCGTTGATCAGAACGTTAGCATCGACCGCCACCGCAAGGGTTAACACGATACCCGCGATGCCCGGCATGGTCAGCGTCGCCCCCGGGATCAGGGACATAATGCCGACAATCAGCACCAGGTTGGCAATCAGCGCCGAGGTCGCAATCAGACCGAACTTCTTATAGAAGAGGATCATGAACAGGATAGAGACCACCAGGCCGGCCAGACAGGCTTCCAGACCCTGCTTGATGTTCTGCATGCCAAGGGTTGGGCCGATAGTCCGCTCTTCGACGATCTGAATCGGCGCAATCAACGCGCCGGCACGCAGCAGCAGCGACAGCTGGCGAGCTTCGTTCGGGTTGCTGATACCGGTAATACGGAAGCTGTTGCCCAAGCGCGACTGGATGTTGGCGATGTTAATCACCTCTTCCTCTTTCGCCAGGATAGCGCGACCGTTGGCGTCTTTCTTACCGCTGTCTTTATACTCCACGAACAGGGTCGCCATCGGCTTGCCGATGTTGTCCTTGGTGAAGTTGGACATGATGTTGCCGCCCGCGCTGTCCAGCGAGATGTTGACCTGCGGCTGGTTGTACTCATCCATGCTGGAGGTCGAGTCGGTGATATGGTCACCGGTCAGGATCACCCGCTTGTACAGCACCACCGGCTGGCCTTCACGCGTCTCTTTCACTTCCGAGTCGCCCGGCACGCGGCCTGAGGCGGCGGCGGACTGGTCCACGTTGGTATTGACCAGACGGAACTCGAGGGTCGCGGTCGCGCCAAGGATCTCCTTCGCCCGCGCGGTATCCTGGATACCCGGCAGCTCAACCACGATGCGATCAGCGCCCTGACGCTGAACCAGCGGTTCGGCGACGCCCAGCTGGTTCACACGGTTACGCAGAATGTTAATGTTCTGCTGGACCGCATACTCACGCGCTTCTTTCAGGCGCTCATCGGTCATCACCGCTTTCAGGCTGTTGTCACCCTGAGAGGAGATTACCAGATCGCGATGGCGAGGGCTGAGATAAGAGATAGCCTGGTCGCGCGCCGCGCTGTCGCGGAAGACGATGCTCAGACCATAGTTGTCTTCCTTGCGCACGGTCGCGTAAGGAATGCCTTTGTCGCGCAGCTCGCTGCGCAGGCTATCGATGTTCTGTTCCTGCAGTTTGCCTAACGCGGTGTCCATGTCGACTTCCATCAGGAAGTGCACGCCGCCGCGCAGATCAAGACCCAGCTTCATCGGCTCGGCATAGAGTGCCGCCAGCCAGCGTGGGGTTGCCGGAGCAAGGTTTAGCGCCACGACGTATTTGTCACCCAACACGGTAAGCAGCGCTTCACGCGCGCGCAGCTGGGTATCAGTGGTGTCGAAGCGCGCAAGAATAGCGCCCTCTTCCAGTGCCACAGACTTCGCGGTAATTTTTTCTTCTTGTAAAGTTTTCTGGACCTGGATCAGCGTTTGCTCACTGGCGGCGACGCCGCGCGCGCCAGTGATTTGAACAGCCGGATCCTCACCATACAGGTTGGGAAGCGCATAGATCAGGCCGACGACAATGACGACGACCAGCATGACATACTTCCACAAAGGATAACGGTTTAACACGGCAGTTCCCTTTGGGAAAAGTTAGATTACAGCGCCTTCATGGTGCCTTTCGGCAGAACGGCAGCAACGAAGTCACGTTTGATAACCACTTCAGTGGTATCGTTCAGCGCGATAGCAATGTAGCCAGTTTCCGCTACTTTGGTCACGCGACCGACCAGACCGCCGTTGGTCAGCACTTCATCACCTTTGGCGATGGAGTTCATCAGGTTCTTATGTTCCTTGGTGCGCTTCTGCTGTGGACGCAGGATCATGAAGTAAAAAATCAGACCGAACACCACCAGCATCAGAATCAGAGACATCGGGCTGCCCTGCGCCGGTGCACCCGTTGCCGCTACCGCATCAGAAATAAAAAAGCTCATTGAAATTCCCTCATTATTAAAATTAATCAACGTTCAAAGGAGGCACGGTGCGCCCCTGACGTTGGTAAAAATCGGTCACGAAGCTCTCTAATTTACCCTCTTCGATAGCCTTGCGTAAACCAGCCATTAAACGCTGATAGTAGCGCAGGTTATGAATGGTATTGAGACGCGCGCCCAATATTTCGTTGCAACGGTCAAGGTGATGCAAGTAAGCGCGTGAATAATTGCGACATGTATAGCAATCACACTCGGCGTCCAGCGGCGCGGTATCGCTTTTGTGCTTCGCGTTGCGGATTTTCACCACGCCGTCGGTGACGAACAGGTGGCCGTTACGCGCGTTGCGCGTCGGCATGACGCAGTCGAACATATCGATACCGCGACGTACCCCTTCCACCAGATCTTCCGGCTTCCCGACGCCCATCAGGTATCGTGGTTTATCGGCCGGGATCTGCGGGCAGACGTGCTCCAGAATACGGTGCATGTCTTCCTTCGGCTCGCCGACCGCCAAACCGCCGACAGCGTAGCCATCAAAGCCAATCTCTACCAGACCTTTCACCGAGATATCACGTAAATCTTCGTAAACGCTGCCCTGAATGATGCCGAACAGCGCATTTTTATTGCCAAGGCTATCGAAACGGTCGCGGCTGCGCTTCGCCCAGCGCAGAGACATCTCCATCGAGCGCTTGGCGTAATCCCAGTCCGCCGGGTACGGCGTACATTCGTCGAAGATCATCACGATATCGGAACCGAGATCGTACTGAATCTCCATGGATTTTTCCGGATCGAGGAAAATCGGATCGCCGTTGATCGGGTTACGGAAGTGGACGCCCTGCTCGGTGATCTTACGGATATCGCCAAGGCTGAACACCTGGAAGCCGCCGGAGTCGGTCAGGATCGGTCCTTTCCACTGCATAAAATCGTGCAGATCGCCGTGCAGCTTCATGATCTCCTGACCCGGGCGCAGCCACAGGTGGAAGGTGTTGCCGAGAATAATCTGCGCGCCGGTGGCTTCCACCTCTTCCGGCGTCATCCCTTTGACGGTGCCGTAGGTGCCAACGGGCATAAAGGCCGGTGTTTCCACCACGCCGCGCTCAAACACCAGGCGACCGCGGCGGGCGCGACCGTCGGTGGTATCCAGTTCAAATTTCATGCTTGCTCCTGCGTCAGAAAAACAGTCCGACGTTTTGATACTCGCCACGGAATGATTCCGTGGCTAAAAATGCGTCATGGCGTGCCAAAAGCCGGCGGGCCGGCCTTTTCAGGGACGCTCAGAAATAGCCTGCGGATTGTACGTGATAAACATCGCATCCCCGTAGCTAAAAAAGCGATATTTCTGCTCCACCGCTACCTTATAGGCGTTCATGGTGTGCTGATAACCCGCAAACGCCGACACCAGCATAATCAGTGTGGATTCAGGGAGATGGAAGTTGGTCACCAGCGCATCGATCACCTGGTACTGATAACCCGGATAGATGAAAATCTGCGTATCGTCGAAGAACGGCGCGATCAGGGCGTCTTTCGCCGCCTGCGCCGCGCTCTCCAGCGAGCGTACCGAGGTGGTGCCCACCGCGATCACGCGATTGCCGCGCGCTTTCGCCGCCAGCACCGCATCGACCACCTCCTGCGGCACTTCCGCATATTCTGAGTGCATCGTGTGCTCTTCAATGCTGTCGACGCGCACCGGCTGGAAGGTACCCGCGCCCACGTGCAGGGTGACAAACGCCATCTCAACGCCTTTAGCGCGCAGTTTGTCCAGCAGCGGTTCGTCGAAGTGCAGACCCGCGGTCGGGGCGGCTACCGCGCCCGGCCGGGTGCCGTAGACGGTTTGATAGAGCTCGCGGTCAGCGTCTTCGTCCGGGCGATCAATGTAGGGCGGCAGCGGCATATGGCCGATCCCGTTAAGGATCTCCAGCACCGGGCGCTCGTCGTTAAATTCCACTTCAAACAGCGCGCCGTGACGCGCCAGCATGGTGGCCTGAATGCTCTCGTCGTCGCCCAGCAGCAGCTCGGCGCCCGGCTTCGGCGCTTTCGAGGCGCGAATATGGGCGAGGATGCGCTTATCATCCAGCATCCGCTCCACCAGCACTTCAATCTTGCCGCCGCTGGCCTTGCGGCCGAACAGACGCGCCGGGATCACCCGGGTGTTGTTAAACACCAGCAGATCGCCGGGATTGAGCTTATCGAGGATGTCGGTGAAGGTGCCATGCGTCAGCGCGCCCGTCGGCCCGTCCAGGGAGAGTAAGCGGCAGCTACTGCGCTCAGGCATCGGATAGTGGGCGATCAGGGATTCGGGTAGTTCAAAAGCAAAATCGGTAACGCGCATGACGATAACTCAGACTGAATAAAGAGGCGGGTAGTCTAGTGCCGGGGCGGTCTGCCTGCAACCTTTACCCCTCCGGATGAATGACATAATCTATATTCCAAATCATTCCGAATGCCGCCATGCGGCAGCCGAATGCATCACCGGTGGCAGAGGGCCGCGCGCGGCCAGACAGCACGCCATCCGGGCACCGGGGCTGCCGTTCAGGGCGACGCGCAGCGCTACACCGCTCACTCTGCCCGCCAGAAAGTATTTGAAGGATGTCGTCACTATGAATTTTCTCGCCCACCTGCACCTGGCCCATCTCGCCGACAGTTCGCTGCCCGGCAATCTGATGGCCGACTTTGTGCGCGGCAACCCGCAGGGCGACTATCCGGCGGAGATTGTTGACGGCATCTATATGCATCGGCGGATTGACGTGCTGACTGACAACCTGGCGGAAGTCAAAGAGGCGCGGGAGTGGTTTCGCCCGCAGACCCGCCGCGTCGCCCCGATCACCCTCGACGTCATGTGGGATCATTTCCTGTCGCAGCACTGGGCGCAGCTCTCCCCTGACCTGCCGCTGGAGGAGTTCGTGCGCTACGCCGAGCGGCAGATCGTCCCCATCCTGCCCGACTCGCCGCCCCGCTTCGTCAATCTCAACCAATATCTCTGGTCGGAGCGCTGGCTGGAACGCTATCAGGAGATGGATTTTATTCAGCGCGTGCTTAACGGCATGGCCAGCCGCCGCCCGCGTCTCAAGGCGCTGCGCGACTCCTGGCAGGATCTGGATACCCACTACGACCGGCTGGAGGGGCAGTTCTGGCGCTTTTATCCGCAGATGATGCGTCAGGCGAAAAACAAACAGCTGTAATCGCTGCGACATTGATAGGTAAAAGCTGGCTGAACGATTGTCGGTGCCTCTTTGTGTTATTGGCGGACAGGCTCTATACTTGCCCGCGTTGCGTTCCAAATAACCTTAGTAATTACAGGAGAATCAAATGGTTCTGGTCACTCGTCAAGCGCCGGATTTTACTGCAGCCGCTGTGCTGGGTAATGGTGAGATCGTTGAGAAATTCAATTTCAAACAGCACACCAACGGTAAACCTACCGTTCTGTTCTTCTGGCCGATGGACTTCACCTTCGTTTGCCCGTCTGAGCTGATCGCGTTCGACAAACGTTACGAAGAATTCCAGAAACGCGGCGTGGAAGTGGTTGGCGTTTCCTTCGACTCCGAGTTCGTGCACAACGCATGGCGTAACACCCCGGTAGACCAGGGCGGTATCGGCCCGGTTAAATACGCGATGGTTGCTGACATCAAACGTGAAATCCAGAAAGCTTACGGTATCGAGCATCCGGACGAAGGCGTTGCCCTGCGTGGTTCCTTCCTGATCGACGCTAACGGCGTGGTTCGCCACCAGGTGGTTAACGACCTGCCGCTGGGCCGTAACATCGACGAAATGCTGCGCATGGTTGACGCGCTGCAGTTCCACGAAGAGCACGGCGAAGTTTGCCCGGCGCAGTGGGAAAAAGGAAAAGAAGGTATGGCTGCCTCTCCGGAAGGCGTTGCAAAATACCTGACCGAAAACGTCTCCAGCCTGTAATCGGCACACGTTTTTATAAAAGGCTCGCTCAGGCGGGCCTTTTTTGTTAGCGACGTCAAAATTTAGAAAAATGACCCGGCGATATTTGTGACCAGGAATACACTTCTGCCGAAAAATTTCGCTCTGCCTCTCATTTTTTCTCTGTCAAATTTCAGCGCCAAATCTCAACCACTCCATAACCCACTGAAAATCATATAAATTATTTATATGGTTTTCTGCCGGCACTTTGCCGTCGATGTGATCGCCATCAATATTTAAAACCGCGGATGTGATCTCATCCATCATTTTTATCAATGTATTTGGTCATGATTTTACTCAGGAACAGGAATACGTTCAGGAGAAGAGAATGGATATTATTTTTGACCCGACGTTAATCGCCCTGAAGCAGAATATTTCCCATGCGGAAGAGGCCATCGAACTGGCGGGTTCATTACTCGCCAGGCGTCAGATTTGCAGCGCCGAATATGTCAGCGAGATGCTGACGGTATACGAAGATTTTGGCGCCGCTATCGTGATAGATGACGGGATTGCCATGCCGCACGCCCGCCCGGAAAAAGGGGCATTGCAGACCGGATTTTCGCTTGTCACCACCGCCACGCCAGTGACCTTCGGCCACGATGAGTTCGATCCGGTTACCGTCGTCATCGCCATCGCCGGCGCCGATGCTGACAGTCATATCAAAATGATCCAACTGATAGCCTCGCTGATCGAGTCAGATATCGTGACCTTTCTTCAGCAGGAAACTGACGTGAATTCAGTCTTACATTTCATCCAAAAACAAATGGAGTAGTCATTATGTTAGTTATCAGAACGGTTTGTGGTAACGGTATTGGCAGTTCATTGATGGCTGCGAATAATGTGAAGAAGATCTGTGAAGAATTAGGTATCAAAGCGGACGTCGCCTCGGTCGATTTTGCTAACGCCGTCGGGGAAAAAGCCGACCTTTATGTCACGATCAAAGAACTGGCAAATCAATTTCCGGCCCACTGTCATGTCGCCATTATTCGCAGCTATGTCCATAAAGCAAAAATCGCCGAGGATATTACTGACGCGCTGATGAAAATTGCTGCGACTCACTCTTAATCAGCATAGAGGGAACGACCATGCAGGCTATTCTTAGTTTCTTAACGGAAATATTCAGTCAACCCGCTTTTTTAATGGGGCTTATCGCCTTCGTTGGCTTAGTGGCGCTGCGCTCCCCCGGCAACAAACTCCTTACCGGCACATTAAAGCCGATTTTAGGCTATTTGATGTTGAGCGCTGGCGCAGGCGTTATCGTTGCCAATCTCAACCCGTTGGGCGGCATTATCGAAGCGGGATTTAATATCCGCGGCGTTATTCCGAACAATGAAGCCATTGTCTCCGTCGCCCAGAAGATGCTGGGCGTGGAAACCATGAGTATTTTGCTGTTGGGCTTTATTTTCAATCTGATCATTGCCCGCTGCACAAAATATAAATATATCTTTCTCACCGGTCATCACTCATTCTTTCTCGCCTGCCTGTTCTCCGCCGTCCTGCAGGCGGCGGAGTTCCAGGGCTGGATGTTGATCCTGATCGGCGGATTCCTGCTGGGCTCATGGTCGGCCATCTCCCCCGCCATTGGCCAGCGTTACACCAGGCAGGTGACCGAGGACGGCGGGATCGCCATGGGCCATTTCGGCTCTCTGGGCTACTACCTCTCGGCGTGGATCGCCAGCCGGACCGGTAATCCGGCAAACTCCTTCGCCGATACCGAAATCTCAGAGAAATGGGGTTTTCTGCGCGATACCACCGTCACCACCGGTATCGTGATGTTTGTTATCTACTTTATCTGCAGCGCTGTCGCCGGGTCGGCGTACCTGAGCACCATCACCGACCAGAACATGCTGATCTTCTCCGTGCTGACCGGTCTGCAGTTCGCCGTTGGCGTAGCCATTGTCTACAACGGCGTGCGCTTGATCCTGGGCGATCTGGTGCCGGCATTCCAGGGCATCAGCCAGAAACTGATCCCGGACTCCATCCCGGCCGTTGACTGCGCGGTGTTCTTCACCTTTAGCCCCACCGCGGTGGTGGTGGGATTCATCAGCTCCTTTGTGGGCGGGCTGGTCGGGATGCTCATGCTCGGCGGACTGGGCATGGCGCTGATTATTCCCGGCATGGTGCCGCACTTCTTCTGCGGCGGTACCTCCGGGGTCTTTGCCGACAAGCTGGGCGGTAAGCGCGGTTGTATCATCGCCGCCTTTATCGGCGGGATCTTCCTGGCCTTCCTGCCGGCGATGCTGCTGCCGGCGCTCGGCAACCTCGGGTTTGAAAACAGCACCTTCGCCGATTTCGACTTCGCGGTGTGGGGCATCATTATCGGTAACGCGTTTACCCAGTTTGGCCAGGTCACTATCTACCTGATTTGTCTGGCGCTGCTCGTCGCGCTGCTGGCGCCTTTCTGCTTCCGTCAGGTACGGGTGGTGGGCAACACGCTCAGCTATGAGGAGCTTATCGCCAAGCAGAAAAATGAATAAGCGAGGTCATTTTTCCCGGCGGGACGGTCAAGCTTCCCGCCGCTGACAAATAATCAGGAGTGGTTATGGCTATTTTGTCCATTGGATTTGCTTGTTTCGATCAGTTTTTCTTTCTCAATGAATGGCCCCAGGAGAATACTAAAAACTTTTGTCATGATTTTATCGAAAGCGGCGGCGGCCCGGCGGCCAATGCGGCCTGGCTGCTGGGATTATGGGGGGAGGAGGTCTATTACATCGGCCATCTGCATCAGGATCTTTACGGTCAGCGCATTATCGATGAGTTTGCCGAAGCGGGCGTGAATACCAGCCAGGTGGTTTTCTCCGATGACATGATCACCCCGCTGGCCTCGGTGCTCGTCAATCGCTTAACGGGTTCGCGGACGATTATTACCCGCAAGATGCAAACACCGCCTTCCCTGACCTACGATCAAAAGCTCAAACTGGACGACCTCGCCGAGCGACTGATTGCCGCCGAGGAGCCAGTCACTATTTTAATTGACGGCCATGAGGCGGAAATCAGTGAATATTTAATTAAGAAACTGCCCAACGCCAGAGTCGTGATGGACGGTGGGTCACTGCGTGCCAGCAATATTAAACTGGCGGCCTGGACCGACTATTTTGTGGTGAGCGAACATTTTGCCCGCGACTATATGAGCTATCGCTCGCTGAGCACCGAAGCAGAAATTAAAGCAGCGCTGATTGAGCTGAATAAAATTTGCCGCGGCGAGGCATTTATTACCCTTGGCGAAAAAGGCTGCGCTTTTTTAAAAGGCGGTATGCTGCAGATCGTTCCTTCCTGGCTGTGCAATGCCGTGGATACCACCGGAGCCGGGGATGTATTTCACGGCGCCTTCACCTATGGCGTCCACTACTCATGGCACATAGATAATATTATTTTATTTGCCAGCCTCACTGCCGCCATTTCTATTGAGAAAAAAGGGGTACGGGAATCTATGCCGGACCTGGCGGTCGTCCACCACTCGTTAAATAGCTACGAGAGAAACTTAAAGCAATATTTTGAAGAATAACTGTATTTAATAAATATCAAGAGGTGAATATGTTAGTGTCGATGAAGGACATGCTCCAGCATGCCTTGAGGGACGGCTACGCCGTCGGTCAGTTCAACATTAATAATCTGGAATGGGTTGGCGCCGTATTAAGCACCGCCCAGCAGTGCCGCTCACCGGTTATTTTGGGCGTGTCCGGCGGCACGGTTAAGCATATGCTCGGGTTAAAATGTATTCATGACATCGTGGTTAACGCCATGGAGTATTTACATATTGATGTTCCGGTGGCGCTGCATCTGGATCATGGCACCACCCGGGAGGCCTGCGAAGCGGCGATCGCCGCCGGCTTCAGTTCCATTATGTTTGATGGCTCACATCTGCCGTTCAGGGAAAACCTGGCCATTACCCGCCACCTGGTGACGCTGGCGCACAGCAAAGGTATCTCCGTGGAGGCCGAACTGGGGACTATCGCCGGTAGCGAAGACGGCATTGTCAATTCCGAAGTCATCTATGCCGATCCGCAGGAGTGCTACACCCTGGTGACAGAAACCCAGGTGGACTGCCTCGCCGCCGCGCTGGGCTCCACCCATGGCCTGTATAAAGGCAAAGCCAGGCTGGGATTTAGCGAGATGAAAGCCATTGCCGAGCGGGTGAAGGTTCCGCTGGTGCTGCATGGCGGCACCGGTATTGCCGATGAGGATATGCGCCGGGCGATTGCCTGCGGCACCGCCAAGATTAACGTTAATACCGAAAATATGTACGCCTGGTGCCAGCAGGTGAAGGCGATCTTCGCTGCCGATACCGGGCACGATGTGAACGATCCGCGGAAAGTGATCGCCCAGGGGCTGCAGCCGGTACGCGAGATGATTGCCCGCCGCATGGCGCTATTTGGCTCACAGCAGCGCTATTGATGCGTGAAAGGTGGCTGAGACCTCCGCCCCTGAGCTACCGGGGCGGAGGCGTCAGGCATCAGAAGGCAAAGCAGGAGCAGCCCAGCACGCCCCAGAAGGCCTGCTCGTCGGAGACCGGGATCGACGATTTCCGCGCGATATCATGCTGATGGCCATGAACGCCGCAGCTCCCGCAGCACTGGTGCATCTGCACGATCGCGCCGATTTTAGCCGCCGCCGGCGGAGCGGAACGGTAATGGCCCGGGACCTTCACCACCGGCGACCACTCCGGCAGCACCGGAATGGGCGGCGGCGCCAGCGGCGAGAAGTGACCGGCGGCATACACCACTTTGCCGTCAACCACCGTCAGCACCGACTCAATGCCTTTGATCTCCTCTTCCGCGACGCTGAAATAGTCCTTCGACAGCACCACCAGATCGGCAAGCTGACCGGCGGCCAGACGGCCCTTTTTCCCCTGCTCGCTGGAGAACCAGGCGCTGCCCGCCGTCCACAGCTCCAGCGCGACATCGCGCGGCAGCCGGTTGTTATCGTCATACATCGCCATCCCGCCGACGGTGCGCCCGGAGACCAGCCAGTACAGCGCGGTCCACGGGTTATAGCTGGCGACGCGGGTGGCATCGGTCCCCAACCCTACCGGTACGTCCAGCTCCAGCATTTTCGCCACCGGCGGCGTATGTTTCACCGCCTCTTTGCCGTAGCGATCGACAAAATATTCGCCCTGGAAGGCCATCCGGTGCTGCACCGCAATGCCGCCCCCCAGCGCCTTCACCCGCTCAATGTTGCGCTCGGTAATGGTCTCGGCATGGTCGAAGAACCAGTGCAGGCCATTAAACGGAATGTCGCGGTTCACCTTCTCAAACACGTCCAGCATCCGGCTGATGGACTCGTCGTAGGTGGCATGCAGGCGGAACGGCCAGCGATGTTCCACCAGGTGGCGCACCACCCGCTCCAGCTCATCCTCCATGCCTTGCGGCAGATCCGGCCGCGGCTGCAGGAAATCTTCAAAATCCGCCGCCGAAAACACCAGCATCTCGCCGGCGCCGTTGGCGCGATAGAAGTCGGTCCCCTGCCCCGGCTTCAGCATGTCGGTCCAGCGTTCGAAGTCCTCCAGCTCCTGCTTCGGCCGCTGGGTAAACAGGTTGTAGGCGATGCGCACGGTCATTTGCTCTTTCGCGTGCAGCTGTTCGATAATTTCGTAATCTTCAGGGTAGTTCTGGAAACCGCCCCCGGCGTCGATGGCGCTGGTCAGCCCCAGCCGGTTCAGCTCGCGCATAAACTGGCGGGTGGAGTTCACCTGCAGATCCAGCGGCAGCTTCGGCCCTTTGGCCAGGGTGGCATAGAGGATCATGGCGTTTGGTTTGGCGATCAGCATCCCGGTCGGGTTGCCGTGGCTATCGCGTACGATCTCGCCGCCCGCCGGATCCGGCGTCTCTTTGGTATATCCCACAGCTTTCAGCGCCGCGCGGTTCAGCAGCGCGCGATCGTAGAGATGCAGCACAAACACCGGCGTATCGGGCGCCGCGTCGTTTAGCTCTTCCAGGGTCGGCATCCGTCGTTCGGCGAACTGGAATTCGCTCCAGCCGCCGACCACCCGCACCCACTGCGGGGAGGGTGTGCGATCCGCCTGCTCCTTGAGCATTCGCAGCGCATCGGCCAGCGAGGGCACCCCCTCCCAGCGGAGCTCAAGGTTGTAGTTCAACCCACCGCGGATCAGATGCAGGTGAGAATCGTTGAGGCCCGGGATCACCGTATGCCCTTTGAGATCGACGATCTGCGTCCCCTCGGCGGCAAAGCTCATGATCCGATCGTGGCTTCCGGTGGCAACAATTTTTCCGTCGGCGATGGCCACGGCTTCCGCCAGCGGATTCGCGCGATCGAGGGTATGAATCTGGCCGTGGGTCAGAATCAGTGTGGCAGTTTGCGACATAACGCACTCCTTGGGGAGGCTGACTCAGTTTTTCTTTAACCAGCAAGCAAACAGGCGGGTCACGATGGGCATCCAGAACCAGACCACCAGCGCAACCACGCAGGCATCATTGATCAGGTGCAGCAGCAGGCTCCCCTTAAGCGACGGCAACAGCATGCCGGTCACCGCCGGCACCAGGTTGGTGCTGGGGAAAATCACCAGCAGGGTGATCAGAAACTGTTTCCAGCGCCGCGGCTGGCGCACGTTCGCCGTCGGCGGGGTAAACCAGAAGGCCGGCTCGGTCCGCACCTCCGTCCGATCGCCCTCCGTCAACAGCGGGGCAATCTCCGCCACCAGCTGACGACGGGTTTCCGACTGCGTCCAGGCGTAGAGATGCTCCAGGGTGTCGAAGCGGATAATCACGCTCCACAGATTCTGCCCTGCGGCGGGCCGGATCACATTCGCCCCGAGATGGCCGGGAAATTCAGCCGCGATGGGCATGATTTTGCCGAGCCACTCTTCGTAGCGCTGGCCGTGTTGCGGATCGAGCAGATGGCTGATGACCAGGGTCACCGATTTTTGCTGCGCCATAAAGAGTTCCTTGCTTCAGGGGAATGGCAGGATTGCTCCTGCCATTAGCGATAAATGGCTCTGCACAACATCATTCATGCTGCGTCTGAGCGGACAAGCGCAGCCAACAAAGAGGCAGCTTGAAGGATGAAGTGAGTTACGCTTTACGCTCTGGCGCGCCGTGCACCATGGTATAAGCGTAATCCACGCCCATCCCGTAGGCGCCGCTGTGTTCGCGCACCAGGTCCATGACCGCATCGTAAGTCGCTTTGCGCGACCAGTCGCGCTGGTACTCCAGCAACACCTGCTGCCAGGTCACCGGCACCGCACCTGCTTGCACCATCCGGTCAATAGAACGCTCATGGGCGTCGACAGAGGTACCGCCGGAGGTATCGGTGACCACATACACCTCGTAGCCCGCCTCCAGGGCCATCAGCGCCGGAAACGTCAGGCAAACTTCGGTCCACAGAGCGGAGATCACCAGCTTTTTACGGCCGGTCGCTTTCACCGCCGCGACGAAGGCATCGTCTTCCCAGGAGTTCATTGAAGTACGCTCAATCGGCTTGACGTCAGGATGCACGGCCAATAATTCCGGCCAGATATAACCGCTGAAGCTTTTGGTCTCTACGGAAGTGTAAATCACCGGTACATTAAAAATTTTGCCGGCTTTGGCCAGCGCCACGGTGTTATTTTTGAGGGTCTGGCGATCGATATTCGCCACGCCAAATGACATCTGTGGTTGATGATCAATAAAGATAAGGGCGGAATTAGTGGGATCGAGCAGTTCACGAATAGACATTAAATACCTTCTTAATCAATGAGTTAAAAAGATGATGTGATGGTTAATGCGTCGTGTAGATCCTGACTGATAAAGCATGGTGAGTATAGCCAGTTATTTCTAACAAGTTATTAAAGTTTTTTTGTGATTTATATTTTGTCGGCGGTTAGTATTGACTCACGCCAGCTTTCATCAAATTTTTACGTCAAACTGTTCTGATTTATTCACTGGCATTGATTATTGCGCTTAGGTACAACAAGGGGAAAATAAATTAATGGAAGCCCCTGATGCACGTAAACTTTGATGTTCTGATGATCCTTGATGCGCTGGACCGACACGGATCCTTCGCCACCGCCGCGGAGTCGCTGTATAAAACCCCCGCCGCGCTGAGCTATATGATCCAGAAGCTGGAGAACGATCTGGATATTGTCTTATTGGATCGCTCCGGTCACCGGGCGAAGTTTACCGATACCGGGCGATTGATGCTCGAGAAAGGACGCCAGCTGTTGAGCGCCGCCAGAGATCTGGAAAAGCAGGCCCAGCAGCTAAGCGCCGGCTGGGAGCGAGAGCTGGCGATCGCCCTCGACGCCTCGTTCCCCTTTTCAGCCCTGCTGCCGCTGATCGCCGAGTTCTACGCGCGAAACCCGCAGACACGGCTGAACTTCAGTCATCACACCCTCGCCGGTTCGTGGGAAGAGCTGACCCACCATGGCGCGGATATTATCCTCGGCGCCATCAATGAGCCGCCTACCTCCGCCGAGTGGTCATGGCAAACCCTTGGCGCGCTGGATAACATTTTCGTGGTCGCCCCGACCCACCCGCTGGCCGGCGCGGAAGCGCCGCTCAGCAATAAGCAGCTCAGCCAGCACCGGGCGGTAGTGATCCGCGACAGCGCCCGCTATTGCCATCCGCTGAACAGCAACCTGCTTGATGAACAACCGCAAATCGGCGTCGATGATTTCGCCAGCAAAGTCGAACTGCTGTGCGCCGGGCTGGGCTGCGGCTTTCTGCCGCGTCATATCGCCCGCCCGTGGCTGGAAAAAGGCTGTCTGGTGGAGAAAAGCGTCGCCTGCTGGCGGGAAAAAGATATCACCTACATGGCCTGGCGCAGCGGGAATGACGGGCTGGCTCAGCGCTGGTGGCGGGAGGCGCTCCTCCGCGACGACCTGCTGAGCCAGCTCTATCGTTAACGGCCTGACCAGACGCAGGCGGAGATAGCCGGGAGGGTCAGCACCCCGTCATGGAAGGCACCAGCGCCTTCCTGCAGCGTCCAGGTCCCCACGTCCAGCAGCGGCGAATCCTCGATAACCACCTCGCAGGCTTCGCCGCGGTTAATCGCCACCAGCACCCGCTGCTGTTTATAGACGCGGACAAACACCACCACGTTATCCTCGGCGTAAATCACCTGGCAGCCGCCGTAGCGCAGCGCCTGCTGGGCTTTACGCAGTTTCGCCATCCGCTGATACAGCGCCAGCAGCTGGGTATCCTGCAGCGCCGGATCCCACGGGAACGGTTTACGGCAGAACGGATCGTTATTGCCATCCACGCCCACCTCGTCGCCGTAGTAGATGCACGGTACCCCCGGCCAGCTGAACAGCCACACCACCGCCAGCGGCAGGCGCGCTACGTCTTTGCCAAGGAGAGATTTAAAACGCGCCGTATCATGGCTGTCGAGCTGATTGAACATCCGTAGCTGCTGCTGATGCGACAGCCCGGCGCGATAATTATCCATCCACGCCATACAGGTCTGGGCGTCTATCTTCTGCGGATCGTAAGAGATATCGGTATTGGCAAGGAATCCCCAGATCGGGAAGGTGAAGCCGCGGTAGTTCATTGCCGAATCTTCGGCATCCGCCTGTAGCCACTGGCGCGCGTCGCCAAAATGTTCTCCAAAGACAAAGGCTTCCGGCTGCGTTTGCTTCGCCGCCTGGGTGATGCCGGCGATATGCCGCAGGTTATTTCGCGCCCCGCCGCCTTCGCCGAGCATATGCACCACGTCCAGACGCCAGCCGTCCATGCTCCACGGCGCCTTCAGCCAGTGGCGTACGATGCTGTCCTCGCCGGCATAGATCTCGTTGACCAGGCTGGTCGACCGATAGTCGAGCTTCGGCAGACTGGCATAACCCAGCCAGTTGTGCGCCTGCCCCTCCCCGGAGAAGGTAAACCAGTCGCGCCACGGGGAGTCCGGATGATGGCCGGCGCCGCCGCTGCCCTGCTGGTGACGGTCGAACCAGGGATGGGAATCGCCGGTATGGTTGAACACGCCGTCGAGGATCATGCGCATTCCCGCCCGCTGGGTGTTATGGCGCAAGCGGAGCAGCGCCGCGTCGCCGCCAAACTGCGGATCGACGCGCCGATAATCCTCCGTGTCATATTTATGCACGCTGGGGGCGGCGAAGACCGGGTTCAGATACAGGGCGGTCACGCCGAGCTGCTTCAGGTACGGCAGTTTTTCGCTGATGCCGTCGAGATCGCCGCCGTAGAACGTCGAACCGCCCGCCTCGCCGGTAAGCGGTTCGTCCCACGCCTTGCGCACAATCTCCCGTCCCGCCGCGTGATGGTAATAGACCGCGTCCTGTTCGCCGTCACGCGCAGCGCTGCGGGCAAAGCGATCGGGGAAAATCTGATAGAAAACCTGATCGGCCACCCACTGCGGGCCGGCGTCCGGCAGGTCGACGGCGAACTGCTCCAGCCTGGCCGGCGGGAAACGGCTGAAGCCCTGCGGCGTAAACCAGCGCTGATGGTCGGCCCACAGCAGCTTAAAGCTGTAGCGGCGGCGCGGCTGACCGCTGGCGAGATGGATTTCACCGCGCCATGCCACCACCCCCGGCCTCGGCGCCTGGCGGAGGCGCTGCATCGGCAGCGACAGCTCTTCGTTATCTTCTTCCGCGCGCAGCGTGATCCGCTGCGGCAGCGACTCACCGCTTAGCCACAGGGTAATAAACAGTCGGTCCTGTTGCACCTTGATAAAGGGTGCAACCGGAAGGTGCCATGCCTTCAACATCGTGAATCCTCATTGTGCAGAATGGGCACACCTTGCCATAGCCGTCAGGCGCAGAACTCATCGTCACAGGATTTTTTGGGGGAGGATAACGGGGGAGGACGCGGGTCGGCAAGCCGCCCCGGTCGCGCGATGCTGACCGGGGCGATGTCGATTACTGAGCCTGCGCCAGGCGGCGATCGCGACGGGTCTTAAAGACCCAGCCCAGCAGCAGCAGCGCAATCCACGCCATACCGACATACAACGAAATGCGGGTGTCCGGATGATAGCCGATCAGGGCGATAATAAACGCCAGGAACACCAGGCCGACAACCGTGGTCGCCACCCCGCCGGGGACTTTGAATTTCAGGGCCTTGACCTCCTCCGGCGACAGACGGCGGCGGAAGGCAATCTGCGACAGCAGGATCATAATCCACACCCACACGGTGGCGAAGGTGGCCAGCGAGGCGATCACCAGGAAGACGTTTTCCGGCATGATGTAATTGAGGTATACCGCAAACAGCAGCGCAATGGTCATCACCATCACCGTCACCCACGGAATACCGCGACGCGAGGTTTTGGCGAACACCTTCGGCGCGCTCCCCTGCTCGGCCATGCCGTGCAGCATACGGCCCACGCCGAACACGTCGGAGTTAATCGCCGACAGCGAGGCCGTCAGGACCACGAAGTTAAGAATGCTGGCCGCGAAGGTAATGCCCAGATGCTGGAAGGTCAGGACAAAGGGGCTGCCGTCGGTACCCACCTGGTTCCACGGATAGATAGACATAATGACGAACAGCGTGCCGACATAGAACACCAGAATGCGCATCGGCACCGAGTTGATGGCGCGTGGAATGGATTTCTCCGGATCTTTCGCCTCGCCGGCGGTAATGCCGATGATTTCAATACCGCCGTAGGCGAACATCACCATCTGCAGCGACATCACCATTCCCAGCCAACCGTTGCTGAAGAAGCCGCCGTTGCTCCACAGATTATGAATCCCCGTCGGCTGGCCGCCGTTGCCGATCCCCCAGATAATGATGCCGAACCCGGCGAGGATCATGATGATGATGGTGGCCACTTTGAAGAACGAGAACCAGAACTCCAGCTCGCCAAACACCTTGACGCTCATCAGGTTGACGGCGCAGATGATCAACACCACGCTGAGCACCCAGATCCAGTGCGGCACCGTCGGGAACCAGACGCCCATGTAGATCCCGAAGGCGGTGACGTCGGCGATGGCGACAATCAGGATTTCAAAGCAGTAGGTCCAGCCGGTGATATACCCCGCCAGTCCGCCGAGGTTTTCCTGGGCATAGCGGGAGAATGAGCTGGCGGAAGGGTTATGCACCGACATCTCACCGAGCGCGCGCATAATGATATATGCCGCGACGCCGCCGATAATGTAGGCCAACAGTACGCTGGGTCCGGCCATTTTAATCGCGTCGGCTGAACCGTAAAAAAGCCCGGTGCCGATGGCGGAACCCAGGGCCATAAAGCGAATGTGCCGGGTGCTTAGCCCGCGCTTAAGCTTGTTACTACTTTCCATCGTGGTTTTTCAATGCCGTTTAACACAAAAAATAAAAAACCACGGAACCCGAAGTCCCGTGGTTAAACGCTTGTCCTCAACGCCGGTTAGTGCGCGCTGGAGGTCACCTGACGTCCGGCGGCACGGTCCCAGATCACCGCGAGAATTGCCATCACGGCGGTCGGCATCAGCCAGGCCAGGCCCTGCTCCGCCAGCGGCAGACGCGCGGTCCAGGCCGGCAGGATAGCGGCAAACGCCGATGACTTAATCCCGTCAATGATACCAAACATCAGACTGATAAACATGGCCGGCGCGATAACACGGGACGAATTATGCCACCAACTGCGGGTAAAGCTTAATACAACCAGTGCGATACACGGCGGGTAGATAGCGGTCAGCACCGGAATCGATACCTGAATCAAGTGGCTCAGACCGAGGTTGGAGACCGCCATCGAGAACAGGCCGAGGATAAAGACCAGCGTGCGATAGGAGAACGGCAGATACTGGGCAAAGAATTCGGCGCAGGCGCAGGTCAGGCCCACCGCCGTCACCAGGCAGGCGATGAAGATCAGCGCCGCCAGCAGGAAGCTGCCCGCCCCGCCGAAGGTATGCTGCACGTAGGCGTGGAGGATCGCCGCGCCGTTAGCGGACTGGTCCACGAGGGTGGCGCTATCCGAGCCCAGACGGAACAGCGCCAGATACAGCAGGGTCAGACCGACGCCTGCCATCAGGCCCGCCCAGACGGTGTAGCGGGTCAACAGACGCGCTTCGCTGACGCCGCGGGAGCGTGCGGCATTGACAATCACGATCCCGAACACCATCGCGCCAAGGGTGTCCATGGTCAGGTAGCCGTTGACGAAGCCATTGGAGAATGGCGCGGTACGATACGCTTCCAGCGCGTCGCTGATCGGGCCTGCCGGCCAGACAATAGCGGCGACCGCCAGCACAATCAGGGCGATAATTTTCAGCGGCGCCAGGAAGTTGCCCACCGTATCCAGCAGTTTGCCCGGATAGAGCGAGACCAGGATCACCAGCGCGAAGTAGATAACGCTGTAGATCAGCAGCGGCAGCGGGCCGTCGCCGGTCAGCGGCGCAATCCCGACCTCAAAAGAGACGGTCGCGGTGCGCGGGGTCGCGAACAGCGGTCCCACCGCGAGATAACACACCACCGCCAGCAGGATACCAGCCACTTTACCAATCGGGGTGCTCAGGCTTTCAACGCCGCCGCCGACTTTCGCCAGCGCCACCACCGTCAGCACCGGCAGACCCACCGCGGTGATCAGGAAGCCGATCGCCGCCGTCCAGACGTGCTCGCCCGCCTGTAAGCCAACCATCGGCGGGAAAATAATGTTGCCTGCGCCAACGAACAACGCGAAGGTCATAAAGCCCAACGCTATGATGTCGCGAGATTTTAACTGATGGGTCATAAATTCATTACTGCCTGTGGATGTGGTGTTGTAAAAAAATGGAAAAATACCGCGCTACCCTCTCAGGGACGATACAGCGGCGATTGCCGGTAAACTCAGCGAGATATGCTCCCGAAGCGGCGTGGGAAAGAATTGTTTTTGGTATTACCACGCAAAAGCAGTCTGTCATCGACTGCGCAGGCGCAATTTAAACGCTTATAACGTTTTAAAGCAAGGCACGATCGCAAAAGCAGATGATTATGCTGGTTATCAGTTTCACGCCAGAATCATTTACCATATTGATGGAAAACCCGTGGCTTATCATGCGAACAAAAAAGCAGCGCGCGTTCATTAAATAGGCGAGAGAAAAACGACTGCCAGGGAAAATGACCAGCCGAAGCTGGTCATTGGCAAGATAAGCTGACAGCGCGCCGCTCAGGCGTCGTTTCTGGCAATTAATCGTTCCGGGAGCAGGAAGCTAAAACGGGTTCCCTTGCCCACCGTGCTGGCGATCTCCAGCCGGCTGTCATGATGGTTGACCGCGTGTTTGACGATCGCCAGCCCCAGGCCGCTGCCCCCGGTTTGCCGGGAGCGAGCCTTATCCACCCGATAGAAGCGCTCGGTCAGACGGGGAATATGCTCCGGCGCAATGCCCGGCCCATTATCCTCGACGCTGAACAGCGCCCCCTGGGGCGTTCGCTGCCAGCTGACGCGAATTTCGGTGCCCGGCGGGGTGTGGTTCACCGCGTTATAGACCAGGTTAGAAATGGCGCTGCGCAGTTGTTCCTCGTTGCCCAGCACCTTGAGCTGCTCATCGACGGTAAAAATCAGCGTCTGCTTATCCTGGCTGAGGGTCTGCGCCTCGCGCTCCACGACCCGCAGCATCATCGGCACGTCGATGCGGTCATTCATCGCCAGCGCCGGCGCGGCTTCAATACGCGACAGCGTGAGCAACTGCTTCACCAGCCCCTCCATACGCTGGGTTTGCTCACGCATGGTGTGCAGGGCCTTTTCACGGGTCGCCCCTTCCAGCACCTGCTCCTGCATCATCTCCAGATAGCCCTGCAGCACCGTCAGCGGGGTGCGCAGCTCATGGCTGACGTTGGCGAAAAAGTTACGCCGCGCCCCTTCCAGCTGATGCATCTGCGTCACGTCGCGCGCCACCATCAACCACTGTTTGTCGCTGTAGGGCATCACGCGAATTTCCAGATGACGGGCATTATTCAGCACCAGATTGAGCGGCTTTGAAAAATCACGCTGTTTCAGGTAGTTGGCGAACTCAGGATAGCGCAGAAGGTTAAGAATGTTTTGCCCACTGTCGTCCGGCCAGCGCAGGTTTAAAATCTGCTGCGCCAGGCCGTTGCACCAGAAAATGGCCCCCTCTTCCGTGGTCAGGACCACCGCGTCCGGCAGGGATTCCGCCCCGCTGCGAAAGCGTTTGATCAGGCTTCCCAGCTCACGTCGACGCTTTTTATTACGCATCTGCATCTGGTGCAGACCATACAGCAGCGGCTCCCAGCTGCCGCGGCCGGGCGGAGGGGTCATGCTCCGGTCCACCCACAGCCACCACGACAGGCGCATCAAATTCCAGAAATGCCAAATCAACAAACCGGTCACTGCCGCCAGTAAAAACCACGGCAAATGACCCACAAACGCCCCCAGAATCAGGGCCGGAATACACGCTAAAAAGAGCTCCAGCGCCAGCCTTTTCCATGACAGCCGTTCCAGCACGGGTCACACTCCTGTCAAAATTCAGAAACGGGCGGAGAAACGATACCCCGTGCCGCGAACCGTTTGCACCATGCGATCATGGCCACTGTGTTCCAGCGCTTTACGCAGGCGGCGAATATGGACGTCTACCGTGCGGTCTTCCACATAGACGTTGGTTCCCCAGACGTGGTTCAGCAGCTGCTCGCGGCTGTACACCCGCTCCGGATGGGTCATAAAGAAGTGCAATAATTTAAATTCCGTTGGCCCCATGTCCAGCGGACTCTCGCCGGTCATCACCCGGTGCGATGAGGGATCGAGGCTCAGCCCCTGCATTTCAATCACCTCTTCCACCGCCATCGGCGAAATACGGCGCATCACCGCTTTGATTCGCGCCACCAGCTCCTTCGGTGAGAAAGGCTTGGTAATGTAGTCGTCCGCCCCGGTCTCCAGGCCGCGAACGCGATCCTCTTCTTCTCCGCGCGCGGTCAGCATCACCACCGGAATATCCCGGGTCATCGCCTCGCGCTTGAGCAGCTTAATAAACTGCAGCCCCGAACCGCCCGGCAGCATCCAGTCAAGGAGAATCAAATCAGGCCAGGGTTCATTGAGTTGATTCACCGCGCTGTCATAATCTTCCGCTTCGACAGGCTGAAAGCCATTTTGCTCCAGAACAAAGCAGACCATTTCGCGGATTGGAGCTTCATCTTCAACGACCAGAATTCTTCTCGCCATTATTTACCCTGTGTTTTTTAGCCATCAGTATAGAAGTGCGGCGTCATTATGCGTCACTTTTGTGACAGATTTATGAAAAAAATGACCGTCTGACGATCGGGTATTTTGAAGCATGACGCGGACTTACCCCTCTCCGACAAATGGTATACTGCCGCTCATGCTTTTTTCGCTAGGGAAGATTTATGCGCATCCTTCACACCTCCGACTGGCACCTGGGCCAGAATTTTTACAGCAAAAGCCGTGCGGCCGAACATGACGCCTTCCTGACCTGGCTGCTGGCCCGCGCGCAGGAGCATGAAGTCGACGCCATCATCGTGGCCGGCGATATTTTTGATACCGGATCGCCGCCGAGCTACGCTCGCGAACTGTATAACCGCTTTGTCGTCCAGCTGCAGCAGACCGGCTGTCGCCTGGTGGTGCTGGCGGGCAACCATGATTCGGTGGCGATGCTCAATGAATCCCGCGATATCCTCGCCTTTTTACACACCACCGTCGTGGCGAACGCCGGCTGCCCGCCCATTGAGCTGCCGCGGCGCGACGGCACCCCAGGCGCTATCTTCTGCCCGGTGCCGTTTTTACGCCCGCGCGAGCTGGTCACCAGCCAGGCCGGCCACTCCGGTCGGGAAAAACAGCAGCAGCTGCTGCACGCCATCAGCGACTATTATCAGGAGCAGTATCAGCAGGCCTGCGCCCTGCGCGGCGATCGGCCGCTGCCCGTGATTGCCAGCGGCCATCTGACCACCGTCGGCGCCAGCAAAAGCGATGCCGTTCGCGACATTTATATTGGCACGCTGGATGCCTTCCCGGCGCAGCACTTCCCCCCTGCCGACTACATTGCGCTGGGCCATATTCACCGGGCGCAGGTGGTTGGCGGCTGCGAGCACATCCGCTACAGCGGCTCGCCGCTGCCGCTGAGCTTTGATGAAACCGGTAAAGCGAAATCGGTGCATCTGGTGAGCTTTAGCGATGGGCGACTCAGCGCCGTGGAGACCCTTGAGGTGCCCGTCACCCAGCCGCTGGCGGTCATCAAAGGCGATCTGGCCGCCATCACCGCCCAGCTGGCGCAGTGGCGCGGCGTTGAACAGGACCCGCCGGTGTGGCTGGATATCGAAATCACCACCGAGGAGTACCTGCACGATATTCAGCGTCATATTCAGGCGCTGACGGAGGATCTGCCGGTGGAAGTCTTGCTGGTGCGCCGCAGCCGCGAGCAGCGCGAGAAAATACTGCTCAACGCCCAGCGGGAGACCCTCAGCGAACTGAAGGTGGAAGAGGTGTTCGAGCGCCGGCTGGCGCTGACCGAGATTGACGATGAGAAGCGCGCCCGGCTGCACGAGCTGTTCGCTCATACGCTGCATACGCTCACCGCGGAGGACGAAAACGCATGAAAATCCTCAGTCTGCGTCTGAAAAACCTCAACTCCCTGAAAGGGGAATGGAAGATAGACTTTACCGCCGAGCCGTTCGCCAGCAACGGCCTGTTCGCCATTACCGGCGCCACCGGCGCCGGGAAAACCACCCTGCTCGACGCCATTTGCCTCGCGCTCTATCACGAGACGCCGCGCCTGAATAAAGTCTCCCAGTCGCAAAATGACCTGATGACCCGCGATACCGCCGAGTGTCTGGCGGAGGTGGAGTTTGAAGTGAAAGGCATCGCCTACCGCGCCTTCTGGAGCCAGAACCGGGCGCGTAACCAGCCAGATGGCAACCTGCAGGCGCCCCGCGTCGAGCTGGCGCGCTGCGCCGACGGCAAAATCCTCGCCGATAAGGTCTCGGATAAGCTGGAGCAAACCGCGACGCTCACCGGCCTCGACTATGGCCGCTTCACCCGATCGATGCTGCTCTCCCAGGGGCAATTTGCCGCCTTTCTGAACGCCAAGCCGAGCGATCGCGCGGAGCTGCTGGAGGAGCTGACCGGCACGGAAATCTACGGTCAGATTTCGGCGATGGTCTATGAGCAGCACAAAGCCGCTCGCCATACCCTGGAGAAGTTCGAAGCCCAGGCGGCGGGCATCGTCCTGCTGACGGAGGCCCAGCAGCAGGCGCTGCAGGAAAGTTTGCAGGTACTTACTGACGAAGAGAAAGCCCTGCTGGCGCAGCAGCAAAACCAGCAGCAGCAGCTTCAGTGGCTAACGCGTCGCGATGAGCTGGCGCAGCAGCAGCAGCAGGCGGTCAGCGGCCAGCAGCAGGCCCGTCAGGCGCTGGCCGACGCCGCGCCGGCGCTGGCCAGGCTTGAGCTGGCCCAGCCCGCCGCCCAGCTGCGCCCCCTGTGGGAGCGTCAACAGGAGCACGCGGCAGGCCTGGCGCAAACCCGCCAGCGAATCAATGAAGTGAATGCTCGCTTACTTACCAGCACGGCGCTGCGCGCGCGCATTCGCCGCAGCGCCCTGCATGCCCAGCGGCAGCGTCAGGCTGAACTGGCCGACCTGGCGCAGTGGCTGGCGGCCCATGAGCGATTTCGCTTATGGGGCCAGGAGATCGCCGGCTGGCGGGCGCAATTTTCGCAGCTGACTCGGGATAATCAGCAGCTGACGGCCCAGACCACCCGCCTGGCCGCGCTGCGCCAGAAGCTGGCCGATCTGCCGGCCAGCCCTCTGTCGCTGACCGCCGATGACGTTGCGGCGACGATGGCGCAGCAAACCCAGTCGCGACCGCTGCGCCAGCGGCTGCTCTCCCTTCATGAACAGCATCAGCTGCTGCGCAAGCGTCTGCGCCAGAACGCCGAAAGCGTACAGCAGGCGCAGGCGGAGCAGGCAAAACTCAACGCCACCCTGGCGCAGCGCCGGGAGCAGTACAAAGACAAAAACCAGCACTATCTCGACCTGAAGGCGCTCTGCCAGCGGGAAGAAACGATTAAAGATCTGGAGGGTTACCGCGCCCGGCTTGAGGCCGGTAAGCCCTGCCCGCTGTGCGGCTCCTGTGAACACCCGGCGATTGAACAATACGCCTCGCTGACGGTCACGGATAACCAGCGCCGCCGCGATGCGCTGGAAAAAGAGGTCGCCGCGCTGAAAGAAGAAGGTCTGCTGATCCTCGGGCAGGTCAACGCCCTGACGCAGCAGCTCCAGCGTGAAACCGAAGCGGCCGGGCGGCTCGCTGAGGAAGAGCAAGCGCTCACTAAAGCGTGGCAGGAAACCTGCGCCTCTCTTCAGGTCACGCGGGATATTGCGCAAGAGATAAACGACTGGATACAGGAGCAGGAGCGCTACGAGCAACAGCTCTACCAGCTCAGCCAGCGCCTGATGCTGCAGAGCCAGCTTAACGATCAGGAGGCGCTGGCGCGCCAGGCTCAGCAGCAGCTGACGGCCACGCGCCAGGGGCTGGAAAGCGCCCTGCAGACCCTGACGCTCAACCTGCCGGAAGAAGGGACAGAAGCCGCCTGGCTGAACGCTCGCGAAAGCGAATTTGCCCAGTGGCAGGCGCAACAGACCCGGCATGGCGCCATTCAGGAGCAGATTGCCGCCCTGCAGCCGCTGCTGGAGACGCTGCCAGCCAGCGACGAGGCAGAGGCTGAAGCTGAGCCGGTGGTTCCCGACAACTGGCGCGCTATCCATGAGGAGTGCCTGGCGTTGCACAGCCAGCTTGTCGCCCAGCAGCAGCTGGAGACCGAAGAGAAGGCGCGCCTGGACCAGTCGCAGGCGCAATTTACTGCCGCCCTGGCCGCCAGCCGCTTTAGCGATCGGCAGGCGTTTCTCGCCGCGCTGCTGGATGACGAGACCGTCCAGCGGCTGACGCAGTTAAAACAGACGCTGGAGCAGCAGCTTCAGCAGGCGACGGCGCTCTGCGAGCAGGCAACCCGTCAGCAGCAGGCGCACCTGGCGCTGCGTCCGCAAGGGACGGACGCGGACATCCCCGCCCTGCAAACCCAGCTGCACGCCCTGGCCCAGCGGCTGCGGGACAACACCACCCGCCAGGGCGAGATCCGCCAGCAGCTCAGGCAGGACACAGAGAGCCGTCAACATCAGCAGGCGCTGGGGCGACAGATTGCAGAGGCGGCGCAGCGGGCGGATGACTGGGGCTATCTCAATTCGCTGATCGGCTCCAGCACCGGCGACCGGTTCCGCAAATTCGCCCAGGGGCTGACGCTGGATAATCTGGTCTGGCTGGCAAACCAGCAGCTTAACCGCCTGCATGGGCGCTATCTGCTGCAGCGCAAAGCCAGCGAAGCGCTGGAGCTGGAGGTTGTCGATACCTGGCAGGCCGACGCCGTACGCGACACCCGCACCCTCTCCGGTGGCGAAAGTTTCCTCGTCAGCCTGGCGCTGGCCCTGGCGCTATCAGATCTGGTGAGCCATAAGACGCGGATTGATTCCCTGTTTCTTGATGAAGGCTTCGGCACCCTCGACAGCGAAACGCTGGACACGGCGCTGGACGCGCTGGACGCGCTGAACGCCAGCGGCAAGATTATCGGGGTGATCAGCCACGTGGAGGCGATGAAAGATCGCATTCCGGTGCAGATCAAAGTGAAGAAGATCAATGGTCTGGGGTACAGTCGGCTGGACAGAGCGTTTGCGGTGGAGTGAGGTTTGAATCATTGCGATGTCCCCTCACCCTAACCCTCTTCCGGAGCGAGAGGGTCGGGGTGAAGGGGAGCGGTTCAGGTCCCCTGGAGCGGCCACAGCCATGCCGCGCCGCGTACTCCGCTGGAGTCGCCGTGCATCGCTTTGCGGATCGGTGTTGCACACTCGCCGCCGAAGACCCACTGTTTCACCAGGTCCGGCACCGTCTGATACAGCCGCTCGACGTTGCTCATCCCGCCGCCCAGCACGATAACGTCCGGGTCGAGGATATTCACCACGTGGGCCAGCGATTTCGCCAGCCGCTGCTCGTAGCGGCTCAGCGCCAGTTCGGCTTTTTCGTCACCTTCCCCCACCAGGCGCATAATCTCGCTGCCGGTTAACCCCTTGCCGCTCAGCCGCTGGTAGTCAGTGGCAAAGCCGGTGCCGGAGATAAAGGTTTCGATACATCCCTGTTTACCGCAGTAGCAAGGCACTTCCGCACGGTAGCGCAACTCATCGTCGTTCATCCACGGCAATGGGTTATGTCCCCACTCGCCGGCGTTACCATTGCCGCCGATATGCGCCCGCCCGTTGAGCGCCACGCCCGCGCCGCAGCCGGTGCCGATAATCACCGCGAACACCGTGTGCGCCCCCGCCGCCGCGCCGTCCACCGCTTCCGACACCGCCAGACAGTTGGCGTCGTTAGCCAGCCGCACTTCACGTTCGAGGCGCAGGCTGAGGTCCTTATCAAAGGGCTGGCCGTTGAGCCAGGTCGAGTTGGCGTTTTTCACCACCCCGGTATAGGGCGAAATCGCGCCCGGGATCCCCATCCCCACGGTGCCACGCTGTCCGGTCGCCTGCTCGGCCATCGCCACCAGGGTGGCGATAGTCTCGATGGTTTGCCGGTAATCTTCCCGCGGTGTGGGTAACCGATGGCGAAACAGCTGCTCTCCCTGGTCGCTCAGGGCTATCACTTCGGTTTTTGTGCCACCTAAATCAATACCAATACGCACGCTCAGCTCCTCACCCCGATTAACAATGCAAGCATAGCGACAATTCGCTATCATGCCCGCCTGATTTAACGACAAAGCCGTGGAAATTATCATGCTGTGGTTCAAAAATTTAATGGTTTACCGTCTCAGCCGCGATATCGAATTGCGCGCCGAGGAGATGGAAAAACAGCTGGCCGAGCTGACATTTACCCCTTGTGGCAGCCAGGATATGGCGAAAACCGGTTGGGTATCGCCGATGGGATCGCACAGCGACGCGCTGACGCATACGGCGAACGGCCAGATCATTATCTGCGCGCGTAAAGAAGAAAAGATCCTGCCGTCGCCGGTGATCAAGCAGGCGCTGGAGGCGAAGATCCAGAAGCTGGAAGCCGATCAGGGGCGCAAGCTGAAGAAAACTGAGAAAGATTCCCTGAAAGATGAAGTGCTGCACTCGCTGCTGCCGCGCGCCTTCAGCCGCTTCAGCCAGACGATGATGTGGATCGACACCGTCAACGGCCTGATCATGGTGGACTGCGCCAGCGCGAAGAAAGCGGAAGATACCCTGGCCCTGCTGCGTAAAACCCTCGGCTCGCTGCCGGTGGTGCCGCTGACCCTGGAGAATCCGATTGAGCTGACGCTGACCGAGTGGGTCCGCTCCGGCACCGTGGCGCAGGGCTTCCAGCTGCTGGACGAAGCCGAGCTGAAAGCGATGCTGGAAGATGGCGGCGTGATCCGCGCCAAGAAGCAGGATCTGGTGAGCGACGAAATCGCTGTGCATATTGAGGCCGGGAAGGTCGTCACCAAGCTGGCGCTGGACTGGCAGCAGCGTATTCAGTTTGTGATCTGCGACGACGCGTCAATTAAGCGCCTCAAGTTCTGCGATGAATTACGCGACCAAAACGAAGATATCGATCGGGAAGATTTCGCCCAGCGCTTTGACGCCGACTTTATCTTAATGACCGGCGAACTGGCTGCCCTGATCCAAAGCCTGGTGGAAGGGCTCGGCGGCGAAGCGCAGCGCTAAGCGCCGCTTTCCTTCCTGCCAGGCAGGAAGGAAAAATACAACCCGGCGGCAAGCGCCGGGCGTTACGCTGGCTTACAGATAGCGGCACAGATAAGAGGTTGGCTCAGCCACCTGCAGATGGAATTCGCTGTTGCCTGGCACATTGAAGACTTCGCCGGCGGCGTAAACTTTCCACTCAGTCTCACCCGGCAGCAGGACATTCAGCGCCCCGCTGACCACCGTCATCTCTTCCGGCTGCGCCGTACCAAAGGTGTATTCCCCTTCCGCCATCACGCCAACGCTGGCGCGACCGGTACTGCTGCTGGTGAAGCCAATGGATTTCACTTTTCCGTCAAAGTATTCATTGCTTTGAAGCATAAACAAGCCCTTCTGATCGTCGTTGAAAGGCTCAATATAGGGGGCGCTCCTTGCCCCTGTCACGTGAAATTAACACATTAGACTAATAGTTCTGCCGCCAGTCGGGAAACCAGCACATTCGACAGCAAAACCGGGACATCAAGGGCTTTTTGTAACACATCGCGATGATGCTGATAGTAACCAAGACAGTCGAGGACCAGCACGTCGGCGCCCTGCTCCAGCAGCGCTTTACCGGCGGTTAACAGCTCGCTGTCGCTACCGGTAAACGGGTTGGCCAGCGCGTAGTACGGCGACTTCTCCAGTGAATGCCACTTTTGTCGCTGCATGGGCATGATCTCTTCCACCGGCACGATCACCCCGACCTGGTGCCCATCAACGATCGACGCCACCAGCGGCGGAATGATCCGCTGCGGCTCGAGGAGGATCGCGTGGTGGGTGGTAAAACCGGTCAGCTGTTCGGAGCTGAGCAGCAGGATCACATCAAAATGCTGTCGATCCAGCATGGCGATCACGCTGCGAACATCACGTTCAATTTTTTGTCGCGACACCATCACCAGCTGGTTATCGCTGAGCAGGGTCAAGAGACCCTGTTCGCCGTCACCCACGGCGTACTCTGCCATCACGTCATCACGCGTCATCTCGCCCAGCAGGCTGATGTGAGCGATCTGTTCTTCCCTGATATGTTCGGTCAGGAGCGGTAATACTCCCGCCAGCGGCACAACGCCGATGGTCAAAATTGCCATCGTTGCACTACTCATATCATGTACCTTTTCACTACCACTGCTTCAACACAGGCTTACCACACACAGCATTCGCCCCCCTGGTGAGTAAAAATCAACCGTCGAGAAGCGTAGCAGCTCCACGCCGCAGTAGAATGTAAAGATTGCCCGGCGGCGGCGGCGCGCCTGAAAAATCCGTGTGTTAGATATTCATTAGTACGACTGATAAATAAAAAGTGTGAGGTATGCCCGATATTGCCCGCAGAGCAGGCAATCCGGGCTCAGGGGTTACGACTTGTCAGGATCTTCGTAGCGCCGCTTGGCATCCACGGCTTCCTGCTCGGTAGGATGTTCGCTGATCAGCGAATTGGGTTCAGGATAGTCCGCGCGAAGTTGATACCAGGTGACCGTCTGACCCTGCGGGCCTTTCTCTACCGCAACCACGCGCGCTTCTCTCGGATATGGGGGCCTGTTTGGCATAGTTCTTCCTTCTTCTGGTATCAGAACTATCAAGTATAGGCGCCCCTCGCCGCCTTAATGTAAGTAAATTCTTAACTTACCGGGGTGGCCGCCGCGCCGCACAGCATGGTCATAATCTGTTCCACCACCCGATCCGGGGCGGCCGTAGCATCGACAATATGATGGGCAGCGTCACGGTATAACGCTTCACGCTGCGCCAGCACCTCGCCCACTTCCTCACGCACCGGTTTCCCGGTGAGCGTCGGCCGCTGTTCGGCTTTCGGGTAGGCTTCCAGACGGTCAATCAGCGCCGATACCGACGCCTGCAGATAGATCACCACGCCGTTCTCCCGCATAAACTGGCGGTTACATTCCGCAAGGATGATGCCGCCGCCGGTGGCGATCACCGTATTCGGCAGGGTTACGGCCTTCAGCGACAGGGTCTCCAGCTCGCGAAAGCGCGCCCATCCTTCCGCCTGCACGATCTCCGCCACCGTCCGCTGCTCATGAGCCTGCAGCCGATGATCGGTATCGGAGAACTGAAAATGCCGCGCTCGCGCCAGCGCATGGCCGACGGTGGTTTTACCGCAGCCGCGTGGCCCGATGAGAAAGATTGGCTGTGTCATAACCGAAGACCCCCTGGTTCCGTCTGTCGCAAAAAAAGGAAAACGAAAGAACGTATTATCGCTGTCTGTTCCGCAACGCATACGTAAAGAAAACGTTACACAACTTCTTTACACCCCATCACCACAGTGAGACAAGGGGTTCTTGATGTAAACTTATCATTGCATGTACTGTTTAACCAGCTTTACTTTCCGCCGGGCGTTATTTTTTATCCGCTGCTGGCGTAAACGGTAACACATTTATGCATAGCTTTACGAAGCAACATATTTACAACATCGTGTTTCAGACGCACCCTGATGCCTATTCGACAGTGTGACAGAGGAATGTAACATGCAATCTGAAGAACAACGCCTTATTGATGGACTGTTTTCCCGGCTGAAAGAGGCTGAGGCGCACAGTGCATCGCGCGATGCCAGCGCCGAGGAGCGGATTGCCCAACACGTGAGCGCGCAGCCGGCGGCCCCCTACTATATGGCGCAAACCATTCTTATCCAGGAAGCCGCGATTAAACAGCTCAACGATCGCATCCAGGCGCTGGAGAGCCAGGTCAGCCAGCTGCAGGCGGCGAAGCCCAGCAGCGGCGGATTCCTCTCCGGCCTGTTTGGCGGCGGCGGCTCGTCACGCGGTTCTGACCCGATCCCGGGCGCGGAGCAATACGGTCGCCCGCAGGCCAGCGCGCAGCCGCAGTATGCCCCACAGCAGCAGCAGAGCTATGCCCCGCAGGCTGCCGCACGCGGCGGCGGCTTTATGGCAGGCGCGCTGCAAACGGCCGCAGGCGTAGCGGGCGGCGTGGTGCTGGGCAATATGCTGACCAATATGTTCAGCGGCTCGCACCCGCAGGAGATTGTTAATATCATCGAAGAGAAGCCGCAGCCTGATGCCGCCGCGCAGGACGCCGCCGCAGGTGACGATCCGTTCCGTCAGGGAGACGATCAGTTCCTTGCCGACAACACCTGGAACGACGACTTCGACGCCGGCTTTGGCGATGATGATATCGGCAGCGATGACGACAGCTGGGTTTAACCCTGCTGACGTTTAACCGCCAGCAACCACTTCTCCAGCTCGGCGGCAAACTGTTGCCGATCGCGCTGCGATAAACTATCCGGGCCGCCGGTCTGAACGCCGCTGGCCCGTAATGTCTCCATAAAATCCCGCATCGTCAGCCGCTCGCGGATCGTCGCCTCGCTGTAGCGCTCTCCGCGCGGATTGAGCGCCGCCCCGCCCTTCGCCAGCACCTCCGCCGCCAGCGGAATATCGGCGGTGATCACTAAATCCCCCGCCGCGCACTGACGGACGATTTCGTTATCCGCCACGTCAAAACCCTGCTCAACCCGCAGGGTGCGGATGAAACGCGACGGCGGTACGCGCAGCGGCTGGTTCGCCACCAGCGTCAGCGGCGTCTGGGTCCGCTCTGCCGCGCGGAACAATATCTCTTTAATCACGTTCGGACACGCGTCTGCATCCACCCAAATGGCCATGCCAGCTCCTGTTACCTGCAATAAGTGCCGCCAATGTTACCTGCTTTTCTCCCCCATGAAAGCGCCAGGATGATAAGCTAATCAGATCGTAACGAAAAAAGCAGAGGGGAATGGTGATGGATAAGAAAATTGGCTTTATCGGCTGCGGCAATATGGGTAAGGCCATTCTGGGTGGACTGATCGCCAGCGGCCAGGTACAGCCGGGACAAATCTGGGTCTACACCCCGTCGCCGGACAAGGTTGCGGCTCTGCGCGACCAGTACGGCATCAACGCCGCCGATAGCGCCCAGGAAGTGGCGCAGATTGCCGATATCGTCTTCGGCGCGGTGAAGCCGGGGATCATGACCAAAGTGCTGGGCGATATCGCCTCCAGCCTGAATAAAGAGTCTCTGGTGGTCTCTATCGCCGCCGGCGTCACGCTTGACCAGCTGGCGCGCGCGCTCGGCCACGATCGCAAAATTATTCGCGCGATGCCCAATACGCCGTCGCTGGTTAACGCCGGCATGACCTCCGTTACGCCAAATGCGCTGGTGAGCAGCGAAGATGTGGCCGAAGTGCTGACCATTTTCCGCTGCTTTGGCCAGGCGGAGCAAATTGCCGAACCGATGATCCATCCGGTGGTCGGCGTTAGCGGCTCGGCGCCGGCCTATGTCTTTATGTTTATCGAAGCGATGGCCGATGCCGCCGTGCTCGGCGGAATGCCGCGCGCTCAGGCTTACAAATTCGCCGCTCAGGCGGTGATGGGCTCCGCCAAAATGGTGCTGGAGAGCGGTGAGCATCCGGGGGCGCTGAAAGATATGGTCTGCTCTCCTGGCGGGACCACCATCGAAGCCGTGCGCGTGCTGGAAGAGAAAGGCTTCCGCTCCGCGGTGATCGAAGCCATCACCCAGTGCATGGAAAAATCTGAGAAACTGAGCCGCTCCTGAAGCTGAGCAGGCGGGCTGCAAGCCCTGAGAGGTCAAAGAACAAGGGAGCGCGCGAGCGCTCCCTTTTTTTCAGGCTTTCTTCAGGCAGCTACTCATGAAGGTGTTGCGTTCATCGCCCTTCAGTGATTTTGCCGAAGCCGCTTTGTTGCAGTCGCTCATCTTCTGCTGCTGAGGCGTGAGGGTCTTTCCTTGCGGCGTGGTGGTCTCTTTTTTCAGGCACTGGCTCATAAAGGTTTTGCGCTCATCCCCCTTCAGCGCCTTGGCTGACGCTTGCTGATTGCAGTCCGTCATCTTTTGCTGCTGGGGAGTAGGCGTTTTTTCTGCCGCGCCAACCGCGCTGATAAAGATCAAGCCAAACAGTAGGGTCATCAGTAAGGTTATTTTCATCGCACCATCCTTCTGTGAGTGGAACGTTGTAAGTCTGGACGCAGATAGAAAAAAAACCAGCCGGTGACGCGAATTCGCCACCGGCAGCGACTTATTTGAGACTCAGGGCCGCTTTCATGGTCGAGAAGAGGTCGGTCTGGTCGGTCAGGCCGACGACGTTAGCCGCATGCGGACCGTAGGCCGCAATGCGCAGCTGGGTGCCGGTGTGCTCCATCGACTCTTCCTCGGAGTTACCGTAACTCATCACCATCACCGCGCCATCGTGCGTGTTCAGGGCCTGGGTCAGCCCCGGGGCTTTGCTATCCGCCGGGATAATCTGGCTGGCGTGCGCATGGTCGGCGGTGACGATCACCAGGGTATTGCCGTCTTTTTTGGCAAATTCCAGCGCCTTCTGCACCGCCTCGTCGAGGTCCACGGTTTCGCCGATCTGGCCGCACGGATTCGCCGCATGATCCTGCTTATCGATGGAGGCGCCTTCCACCTGCAGGAAGAAGCCTTTCTCGTTGCGGCTCAGCAGGTCAATCGCTTTCTCCGTCATCTGCGCCAGCGTCGGCACCGAGGCGTCGCGCTTCGGGTTTGGCGTACAGGTCACCGGCGGCTTATCGATATTACCGTGATAAGACGCCTTCGGCCCTTCCCAGCGTACCGGCATATTGCCGTCGGCGAAGAGTCCCAGCAGCGGTTTATCCTGGCTGGCTGCCGTCGCGGCGGCAAGAGAGGCCGCGTCGGTCACAATCTGGTAGCCGCGCGCTTCCGCCTGCTCGCGCAGGGTTTTGCCCTGCCACTCGCCCGCCGTCGCCGTTTCGGCAAAGGTCTTCGCGCCGCCGCCCAGGGTGACATCCGGCCGGGCGTTCAGCAGCTGTTCGGTAATGGAGCCTTTGCCCCCTTTCTCCAGCGCATTGCTGGGGCATTTTTCGCTGGTGACCGTGGGGCCGTAGCATTTACGCGATGTCACATGCGCCACCAGCGCCGCGGGGGTGGCGTCCTGCAGCTCGGCGGTAGAAACGTTGCCGGTGGCCAGGCCCGCCGCTTTCGCCAGCTCGAGGATGGTCTGATGCGCGTTCTCATGAATATCGACGCCCAGCGCGCCGTTATAGGTCTTCACGCCGGTGGTCCAGGCGGTGGCGGAGGCCGCCGAGTCGGTGACGTAGTCCGGTTTACCGGTTTTTTTATCCAGCGAATAGTGCGTGTACTGCCCGGTTAACGGCAGGGCGTCAATGCCTTTAAAGAAACCGCCCGCCCCTTCCGCATAATTTCGCGCAGCGGTAATTTCAGAATCACCCATGCCATCGCCAATCAGCAAAATAACGTTTTTGGCCGGCTTATTGATTATCGAGGCGCGCAGCGCTTCGGTTTGATCGCCCGTTAAACGACGCGCGCCGCCGGGAGTGGTGATATCTCCCTGGGCAGCGCGATTTTCCAGAACCGGCGCGGCAGTAGTTTCCGCATGAATAACCGGCGAGCCCAGCAGAGGCAGCAGGGCAATAAACAGGGCGCTTAATTTCACTTTTGTCATCTCCATGTAAAAAATACTAAAAAAAACAAAACGTGGGAGACTTTATAAAAGGGAGATGACAGAAAAATGACGGCATCCTTGTCGCGTCGCAAAGATTAGCTACGAGGATGCCGCAACAGCTTCTTTAGATATTGCTGCAGCAGGATGGCATCCTGGTCGTTGACCGGCGGACAGGGCGTCACCTGGTCTATCGCCTGCTCAATATCCTGAATCAATGCCTGCTGGGCATCATGCTCCATATGGCGCAATAATGCGGTGACCACGATCTCCAGCGCTTCAACCTGCACCGTCAGTTCCTTTGCTTCTTCTTCTTTTTGCGCCAGTTTAACCAGTAACTCAGCAATGAGATTCTTCATAGCACCAGTTCCTTATGCGAGGTCTGTTTTTCGATTGAGATGTCATACCCGATGACGGACCTCAGAATTACTTAAAATAAGAATCGTCGCAACACCCAATATACAGCGAAACGTTTTACCACAACAAAATACCACTATAAATAGTATTGTTTAATCATGAGCGGCGCTGTTTATAACCAAAGTACGTCGGAAATAATAAAACGGAATAGCGCTCACGCCATGGCGATAACAAAAAGTAATGATAAATCTACTGTCGGTGAAAAACGCTGACGGTATGGCGTTAAATACCGTCAGCCGAGGTTCAGGCCTTCGCCCGGCGGGTGCGGCGCAGCATCCATGCCAGCTGCCAGAGGTTGATGAAGACGATAATGGCGGTGGCAATAAATACCCAGCGGAAGCCGGCCATCGCCGATACGGAGGCGCCAATCAGCGGCCCGGCGACGTTGCCCAGATACATAAACGACTGGTTATAGCCAAAGATGCGCCCGGTGACGCTGTCGCTGCTGTATTTCAGCAGCAGGGTCTGCACCGCCGGAAGCATCGCGCCATCGGCAAAGCCGAGCAGAAAACGTAGCGTCCCCAGCTGCAGCGGGGTGGTGACAAAGGACATGGCGAAGAACATCACCACCGCGCAACAGAGCGTCGCCAGCAGGATCCGCGAAGTGCCGATGCGGTCGCCAAGCTTACCCAGCCGTGGGGCAGAGATCAGCGCCGACACCCCGGGCACCGCGGCGATCATCCCGGCCAGAAAAGCGATATTGTTGCTGTCCGGCGCCATCGACTTGATAAACAGCGCCAGGATCGGGCCAATTGAGCCGTTGCACAACTGGATCACCAGGGTGGTGAAAAAGAGGCTGATCACCAGCCCCGGATAGGGCAAGGAGGCAAAGACCTGTTTCCCGGTGAGACGATCGGTTTTGCTGACCGGCGGGCGGCCCCCCTCTTTGATCAGAAACAGGGTGACCAGAAAACTGATGGTCAGCAGGATCGCCGTAATAAAAAAGACCATCCGCAGCCCGACGTGGTCCGCCAGGAAACCGCCCAGCAGCGGGCCGCCGATCACCCCGCTGATTTGCGCCGTCGACAGGGTGCTCAGGGCCCAGCCGCTACGCTCGCGCGGCACCTGGGAGGCCACCAGCGCCATGGCGTTGGGGATATAACCGGAGGTTAAGCCCATGATCGCCCGCAGGATAAACAACTGCCAGACGTTGGTGGCGAAGGCCTGGAGTAAAATGGCGATCGCCATTCCCAGCGAGGCGCGCAGCAGCATCAGCTTGCGGCCTTTGCGGTCCGCGAGGCTCCCCCACATCGGCGAGACGATCGCCGAGACCAGGAAGGTGACGCTGAAGGTCAGTCCCGACCACATCGACAGCGCTTCATGCGAGGTGACGCCCAGCTGGGAGACGTAGAGGGGTAAAAAGGGGAGAATTTGACTGATCGCCAGGCCGGTAAAAAAGCACCCAAACCAGACGGAGATGAGATTAACCTTCCAGGATTCCATAACTACGCGTATTCATTAATGATTTGCCAATTATTATCTAGCTTAGCAATTTCATTCCACTGGTGTACTACCATAGATGCGCTGGCGGTGAGTTTGGTGTTTTATGAATGCGCATGAGAGGCGGACGAAGTATTTTCTGGTCATTCAGGCTGCTCACAGGGCTTTATGCTCAAAAGCAGAAGCCCTGCCCGCGCATCCCAAAGTGAAAATGGTTGGCGTGCGCCGCGTTGTACTCCGGCCCCAGCGCGTTGCCGAAGTAAGGGCAGCTGTTGCTCAACAGCGCTGCCAGCCAGGGGTGAGAGTGCTCGCTGCGCCAGCCCTGCAGGACACTGATGCGTCTGCCATCCGTCAGGCGGAAGCCGCTGACATCAAGGGCATCCGCCGTCGCGTGTTCACTGCGCCGCGCCTGTTCCCGATGGTAGATATTACGGCAGGCGAAGCTGCCGAGATGATCGATCTGGCGCAGATCGCTGGCCATCAGCTGACGGGTCAGCGGCTTCGCCTGCTGTTCGACGTACAGCGCGCTGCTGAGCGCCAGCGGGCAGCTGGCGAGGAAACTGCTGCTCAGCTGCACCGAGCCAAAATTAGCCACCCGCACCACGTTACGCAGCGGGCAGGCGCCCTCGCTGTCGGCCACCGGCTGGCTGGCGATGAGCCGCCGGCGGTTGGCCTCCGCCAGCAGAGAGGCGCACTGGTCGGCCGTCAGGCTGCGCAACTTGAACGACGTCAGCCAGCCCGGGGGATCGTCAAGGGCCAGCGGCGCCAGCGGATTCAGGTGTGGCGGCAGATAGCGATATCCCACCAGGCCCGCGCCGAGCAGCCCGGCCAGCACCAGCAGCGTCTTTCCTCTCACGCCCGCTCCCGTCAATTGATCAGGTAAATATTATGGCAGGCAGGCGGCGGTTTCACATGGTATGTTATGCCCTTTGATGTAATCTGGATGGAAGTTGAAATGGCAAAGATGAGGGTTGGGATCGTTTTTGGCGGTAAGTCGGCAGAGCATGAAGTGTCGCTGCAGTCAGCGAAGAATATCGTGGAAGCGATTGATAAATCACGCTTCGATGTGGTTCTGTTGGGGATTGATAAACAGGGACTATGGCACATCAACGACGCCGGCAACTACCTGCTCAATGCTCAGGATCCTGCCCGCATCGCCCTGCGCCCTTCAACGGTGACCCTGGCGCAGATCCCGGGCCGTGAAGCGCAGCAGCTGATTAACGCCGAAAGCGGCCAGCCGCTGGCGGCCATCGATGTGATTTTCCCCATTGTCCACGGCACGCTGGGCGAAGACGGCTCCCTGCAGGGGATGCTGCGCATGGCCAATCTGCCTTTCGTCGGATCCGATGTGCTGGGCTCTGCGGCCTGTATGGACAAAGATGTGACCAAACGCCTGCTGCGCGACGCCGGGCTCGCCGTCGCGCCGTTTATCACCCTGACCCGCGCCAACCGCGCGCAGTTTAACTTTGCCGATGTCGAAGCGAAGCTGGGCCTGCCGCTGTTCGTTAAGCCGGCCAACCAGGGATCGTCGGTTGGCGTCAGCAAAGTTAAAAACGAAGAGCAGTACCATCAGGCGGTGGCCCTGGCCTTTGAATTTGACCATAAAGTGGTGGTAGAGCAAGGCATTCAAGGCCGGGAAATTGAGTGTGCGGTGCTGGGTAACGACCACCCGCAGGCCAGTACCTGCGGCGAAATTGTCCTCAACAGCGAGTTTTACGCTTACGACACCAAGTATATCGACGACCAGGGCGCGCAGGTGGTGGTCCCGGCCGCTATCGCCCCGGAGATCAACGACAAGATCCGCGCTATCGCGGTGCAGGCTTACCAGGCCCTGGGCTGCAGCGGCATGGCCCGCGTCGACGTCTTCCTCACCGCCGACAACGAGGTGGTGATCAACGAGATCAACACCCTGCCGGGCTTCACCAACATCAGCATGTATCCGAAGCTGTGGCAGGCCAGCGGCCTCGATTACACCAGTCTGATCACCCGCCTGATTGAGCTGGCGCTGGAGCGCCATGCCGCGGACCGGGCGCTGAAAACCTCCATGAACTAAAACGCGTTTACCCCGCCTGGCAGCGGCGGCCTCAGGCCTCTTCTGCCGGGCGGCGGCGGATCACAAAGCCCGCGATCCAGAAGCTTATCACCCAGGTGACCAGACCGACGGCGTAAGATTGCCAGCCCTGCGTCTCAAACCCCAGCAGCCCCACCACGCCATTTAGAATAAAAATTAACCCCAGCGCCACCGCGTAGTAGTGCCAGTCGCGGCGAATTTTATCAGTGAGCTTCATGCGGCCTCCAACAGCAAAAAACGCATCTTCGCATAGCCGCCCGCGGCGGTCTGTAGCGATATGGAGAATGTTGCTGGATTGCGACGCCGGTCTCCCTTTTCCCTTCCTGTGGCGCGGTTAACACAACGGCGAAAACAGGATTATTCCTGGAGGGCAATTACCAGCAATCTGATACTGGCGACGGCGTCGCACTGCCAGAATACCTGCCATAGAGCTGGAGAAAAAACCAGCAGTACAGAGGTGGGAGGGCCTATGGCTGAATTCAGTTTTTCAAAATCGCTTTTGGGAAATAAAAAAAGAGGGGCGCTGACCGGCAGCCATGTCGCTTACGGACTGTTCGTCCTGATCTGCTGCTGGGCCGGCGCGCAGATGCTCAGCATGCTGATCCACGCCCCGGGAGTCTTTGAGCGCCTGATGCAGGCCCAGGACGCCAGCCGTCCACAGGTCGACATCAGCCTCGCCGTTGGCACCCTCTTTGGCCTGATCCCTTTTCTGATCGGCTGCTCGTTCATCGGGCTGCTGGCGCTCATTGTGCGCTGGCGTCGGCGCCGTTAACGCCGCGCCATACAGCTTGCCCGCCGCTCATCGACCCGTTTCGCAAACCACGCCGTCGTCAGATTACGGGTGATTTTCGGACTCTCAAGCTGGATCCCCGGCAACATCTCCCGCGGCAGGGTTTTGCCCGCTTTTTTATCCGCGAGGCGGAAAACCTGTTGATAGAGATCGGTCTTCTCAAACGCCAGGCTGTCGCCCTTTTTCAGCTGGCTATGGATCTCGCTGTCGCTCATCCCCAGCTGGCCCGCCAGGCGGCGCACCGCCAGCTCGGTGCTCCCCGGCTCATCGCTGTCATAGCGGATAAGGTCGCCGTCGAGCGCCAGTTTCACCCCGCTGGCTTTCACCACCGCGTTCTGGAAGGCGGCGTTACGGCTGGCATACCAGCCGGCGTTAAAGTCGGCAAAACGGTACAGCGGCACGCTGTAGCTGGCCGGGTAGTTCAGCAGATGATAGGTGCCAAACCACAGGCCGCCGCGCAGGCTGAAGACCTCCTGGCGCACCGTACCGTTCATTTTCCACGGGTAGCCGGAGGTGTGCTGCTCGGCAAAGGCGATGCTGACCTGCATTGGGCCGCCGGTGTGCACCGGGTTCAGGGAGCCGAACAGCTTCTGCCCCATCGGCACCATCCCGATAAAGTCATCAAAAATAGCGCTCAGCTGCTTTTCCGTCTTCACGTTGTCCAGACGGTCGCTGTAGCTTTTGCCGTTTGGCGAGGTGATCTTCAGCGCGGTATGGACCAGAAACAGCGGAATGTGCATTTTTTCCGCCCGGCGGTCGATCTCCTGCCAGGCGATTTTATTCAGCCCCGGCACCACCGGGTCGGACTGATAATTGGACTCCTGCTGCGCGACCGCCAGCACCGAGCAGACGTTCTCTTCCGTCGGCGCCAGCTTCTGGCTGTCAAAGGCGGTGGCGATGGCTTGCGCCCAGGCCTCCCGATCCTTGACGCTGGCGGGCATTTTCTGCCGCACCACCGACGCCACGTCAACGGGCTTCTCGCCCTCTTTCAACACCGGCGCCTGTTGGCTGGTACAGGCGCTTAGCACCACGGCCGCCAGCAGCGTCAATGAACCGGGTATAATGCGCGATAAACGTGCGGCCATCCTGCTTCCTTGTCTTGATTAACGTAATGTCGGGATCGCTTCCTGCAGCGGCTTGCCGTCCAGTTCGCGCTCAAAGCTGCGCAGACGTTTGTAGATGGACATCAGTTCCACCAGCGTCGTCCACGAGCTGATCAGGTACTGGAACGAACCGCGCACCTGGCCGAAAACGTTGGTAATTTGCGTCATCAGCCCGAGGGTAATCGTACCGGCAACGATCGACGGAAACAGCAGGAAAAGGCCGAAAACGTTATCCACCTGCAGATAGAGAATGCGGGCGATATTGAAATACATATAGTGGAAATAGAGACGGAAATAGTTGCGACGCACCGCGCTGAACAGCTCGCGCACCGTCGGCGGCGTGGCGCGGGTTTCATCGTCCTCGCCGTAGACCAGCTCTTTACGATAGGCCGCTTCCACGCGCTGGTTTTTAAACTCCAGACCCGGCAGCTTAATCCCCACCACCGCCAGCAGGCCGGTCCCCATCAGCGACCAGACGATCGCGGCAATCACCAGGCCATACGGCAAGTGACCGACGATGGGCAGGTCGGGAACGTGTTGCGAGAGCGTCACCAGCACCGGCAGGAAGGCGATCAGGGTCATCACCGCGTTGATAAAGCTCACGCCCATATCCTCCAGGGTGGAGGCAAAGCGCATGGTGTCTTCCTGCACACGCTGCGCGGCGCCTTCGATATGGCGCAGATGCTGCCAGTGGGCCATGTAGTGTTCGTTCATCGCCGTGCGCCAGCGGAAGACGTAGTGGCTGACGAAAAAGTTGTTCATCACGCCGATGATCACCGCGATGAGCGCGATGCCGAGAAAGATGCCGATCTCATGATAAAACTGGTTGATGCTGACCTTATGCGGGGTGGCCAGCGCGCTCTGGATCAGGTCATAGAACGGCGCATACCAGGCGTTGATCGCCACCCCCACTTCCACCAGAAACCAGGTGACGAAGATGATGAGCGACGTGCCGAGAATCGACCAGTACTGCCAGCGATGCGGGCAGTAGACAAACCAGAACAGCGCAAACACGCCGACGCAAAACAGATAGTAAGCGTAGAACACCAGATAGTTGAGCGACCAGAAGCGCGCCGCGCTGATCGCCACATCCTGCGATGCCCCGGTGACCCGCAGCAGCCAGTCGCCGCCGCCCGCCTGCCAAAAGATCACCGCCAGCAGCGACCAGATAAAGGCAGAAATAAAAAACGGCCCCGGTTTGGGGAAAAAAGATTTAAACATCATTGTCTCCTGCTAACTTCTTATCGTTCTGCTATTGCTGTATACGACGCATACGTCGGCCGCCGCGTGAAAGCGTTCTCGCGGGGCAGACGGATGATAAGACCGGATATCAACAGCTTAGTTCTGCTGCCAGGCGTGCAGAATTGTTTCTGTGGGTTTCACCTGTAAAGGATTGCCAGGAACGGTCAGCGTACGCCACACCTCATTGTAGTGGGCGATGAGCGTCGCGGCCTGCGCGGCGGGGCGGTTGGCGGTGGTGTGGGCATCCTCCGCGATAACAATGCCGTATCCGCGGCTGGCGCCGTTTTTAATGGTGGTGTCGAGGCAGTAGTCGGTGGCGCAACCGCAGATGACAAACTGCTGAATGTCGTGTTCCCGCAGCACCTGCTCCAGCGAGGTGTGGTAGAAGGCGTCGCAGGCGGTTTTAGTGACATAGAGCGCGCCGGCCGGCTGTTCCAGCTCAGGGAGCAGGGCGAAGCCTTCGCTGCCGGCTTCGAGGCCGCCGGCCTCATCATGTTGAATAAAAATGACCTTATCCGCCGCGCGCACCAGACGATTAATTTGCGCGACGCAGCGCTCGCGCGCCAGACGCGGCGTGGCGAACACGCCGTTTTGCATATCCACGACCATCACTACCCGTTGAGCCGCCATTGTTTTCTCCCGCGAACCTTCAGCCAAACGGTCATCATACGCGCCGGCGAAAAAAGCCGATATCCGAAAGCGTAAAAAAGTCTTTTTTACGCACCGTTACCTTTTTCCTGCAGGAATGTCGTGAATCCCGCTTTGTTCTGCGCCACTTCGTAGTATAAATACCCTCTTCTCTTTTATTTATTTAATGGATGATTTCCGTTGAAACGTAGTTTGCTCATTTTTGCTGCGCTGTGCGCGGCGTCGTGGACCTCGGCGCAGGCCGCACAGCCCACCGTTGACCCGGTTTTCGCCTCGGATGTGGTCGATCGTTACGCCAATCATATCTACTACGGCAGCGGCGCCACCGGCATGGCGCTGGTGGTGATCGATGGCAATCAGCGCGTGTTTCGCAGCTTTGGCGAAACTCGCCCCGGGAATAATCAGCACCCGCAGCTCGACTCGGTGATCCGTATCGCCTCCCTCAGCAAACTGATGACCAGCGAGATGCTGGTGAAGCTGCTCGACCAGGGGGTGGTGAAACTCGACGATCCGCTGAGCAAATACGCCCCGCCGGGCGCTCGGGTGCCTGACTGGCAGGGAAAACCGATCACCCTGGTGAATCTCGCGACCCATACCAGCGCCCTGCCGCGCGAACAGCCTGGCGGCGCCGCCCATCGCCCGGTGTTTGTCTGGCCGACCCGCCAGCAGCGCTGGAGCTGGCTCTCTACCGCGACCCTGAAGACCGCGCCGGGCTCGCAGGCGGCCTACTCCAACCTGGCCTTCGATTTGCTGGCGGACGCGCTCTCCACCGCCGCCGGCAAACCTTATCCGCAGCTATTTGAAGAGCAGATCACCCGACCGCTGGGGATGAAGGACACCACCTTTACCCCGTCGCCGGACCAGTGCCAGCGGCTGATGATCCCGGAAAAAGGCGCCAGCCCGTGCAACAACACCCTGGCGGCGATCGGCAGCGGCGGAGTCTACTCGACGCCGGGGGATATGATGCGCTGGATGCAGCAGTTCCTGTCATCCGATTTCTATACCCGCGGCCAGCAGGCCGACCGGATGCAGACGCTGATTTATCAGCGTAACCAGCTGACCCGGGTGATCGGTATGGACGTGCCGGGCCGCGCCGACGCGCTGGGGCTTGGCTGGGTGTATATGAAGCCGAAGAATGGCCATCCGGGGATTATTCAGAAAACCGGCGGCGGCGGCGGGTTTATCACCTATATGGCGATGAATCCGCAGGCTAACGTCGGCGCCTTTGTGGTGGTAACCCGCTCGCCGTTAACCCGCTTCAACAATATGAGCGATGGCATCAACGACCTGGTCAGCGAGCTGAGCGGCGCGCAGCCCAACATGCAGACGGCCAGCCAGTAAGCCCGGGGGAGGTTTCGCCGATGCGACATAACGATCGTTTTGGCGAAACATCCCGCTGCCATTTCAGTTACACTACCGTCTTTCATTTCACAAAATCAGGCAAACCATGACAGATTTAATCACTCGCCCCCGCCGCCTGCGTCAATCCGCTGCGCTGCGCGCCCTGTTTGAAGAGACAACACTGAGTTTGAACGACCTGGTGTTGCCGATCTTTGTTGAAGAAGAAATTGATGATTACAAAGCGATCGAGGCCATGCCCGGCGTGATGCGCATTCCGGAAAAATATCTGGCGCGCGAGATCGAACGCATCGCCAATGCCGGCATTCGCTCGGTGATGACCTTTGGCATTTCTCATCACACTGACGCCACCGGCAGCGATACCTGGAATGAAAATGGTCTGGTGGCGCGTATGTCGCGGATCTGTAAGTCTACGGTGCCGGAGATGATCGTCATGTCCGATACCTGCTTCTGCGAATACACCTCCCACGGCCACTGTGGCGTGCTGTGCGACCACGGGGTGGACAACGACGCGACCCTGGAAAACCTCGGCAAACAGGCCGTTGTCGCCGCCGCCGCCGGCGCGGACTTCATCGCCCCTTCCGCCGCGATGGATGGTCAGGTGCAGGCGATTCGCCGCTCGCTGGACGCTGCCGGCTTCACCAATACGGCGATCATGTCCTACTCGACCAAGTTCGCGTCTTCCTTCTACGGCCCGTTCCGCGAAGCGGCCGGTACCGCGCTGAAGGGCGATCGTAAAACCTATCAGATGAGCCCGATGAACCGCCGGGAAGCCATTCGCGAGTCGCTGCTCGATGAAGCCCAGGGCGCCGACTGCCTGATGGTGAAACCGGCTGGCGCCTACCTGGATATTCTGCGCGATATCCGCGAGCGCAGCGATCTGCCGCTCGGCGCGTATCAGGTCAGCGGGGAGTACGCGATGATCAAATTCGCCGCCCAGGCGGGCGCTATCGATGAAGAGAAAGTGGTTCTGGAAAGCCTTGGCGCGATCAAACGCGCGGGCGCCGACCTGATCTTCAGCTATTTCGCCCTCGACCTGGCCGAGAAAAAAATCCTCCGTTAAGCCTCCCTCTCCCCGGTGGCGCTGCGCTTACCGGGGCTACCAAACCTCATCCCCGGTGCGCTGTATTTATCGCGACCACCACACCGTAGCCCGGATAAGGCGCTTGCGCCGCTATCCGGGGACAGGCGCTAACCAATATCTGTAGCTAAAACTTTGCGCGCCGCTTTCCACCTTCTGCGCCTTCTCCTTGGCGTACCGGATTTCGCCTTCTAACGTGTTAAACCACATCATAAATACCGAATTCCAGGAGATCCTGTGGTGGCTTATCGACGTTATTACATTAAGGGGGGAACCTGGTTCTTCACTGTTAACCTTAAAGACCGTAGAAGCATGCACCTAACTGAAAACATAGAATTATTGCGCTACTCTGTCGCTGTTGTTAAACAACATCGCCCCTTTATTATTGATGCCTGGGTGGTGTTGCCTGAACATCTGCATTGCATCTGGACACTACCTCATAATGATGACGATTTTTCTTCACGCTGGAGAGATATCAAAGGCTGTTTTACCAGAACGTTAAAACGACAACCCCTCTGGCAACCGCGCTTCTGGGAGCATGCCATACGCGATGAAGATGATTACCGCCGACACGTTGATTACATCCATATCAATCCACTTAAGCATGGCTGGGTCACCCGGGTGATCGATTGGCCATTTTCAACCTTTCATCGCGATGTCCAGCGCGGGCTATATCCCCCAAATTGGGCTGGCGATAGCTTTGATCTTAGCTGCGGTGAACGCCGATAGCCTCTCCCCGGTGGCGCTGACGCTTACCGGGGCTACAAATCGGCGCCAACCGTAGCCCGGATGAGGCGTTAGCCGCTATCCGGGAAACCTCCCCCGCTGCGAGCGAAACTTCACCCAACTGTAATCTGAACGACATCTCTACCTTCTACTGTCTGGGCAGGACGGAGGAGGAGCCACTATGTTTAGTCTCGACAACGTACTCGATGACCTGTGGCCTCAGGCGAGGCCCGCCCCCTGGCAAAAGAAACTGTTAAAAAAGCTATTTTATGAGGAAGAGTTTCAACAATTTGCCGACCGTCACCGCCACCTGAAGGGGCTTGATACGGTCGAACAGGTGCTGGAATACCTCAATATCCGCTGCGCTATCCCGGCGCACGATCTCGAACAAATCCCCGAATATGGCCCGCTGGTCATTATCGCCAACCACCCCACCGGCACCCTCGATGGCCTGGCGCTCCTGTATGCGGTATCCCGCGTGCGCCGCGATGTCAAAGTGGTCACCAACCGCATGCTCACCCATCTTGAGCCCCTGAGCTCGCTGTTTATCCCGGTGGATAATATTCATGGCCGCACCGCTAAAACGGCGCTGCAGCAGATGGACCAGCAGCTGCAGGCCGGCGGGGTGCTGATCTTCTTCCCGGCGGGGGAAGTCTCCCGCCTCACCCGTCGCGGCATCCGCGATAAAAAATGGCACTCGGGCTTTATTAAGCTGGCGGCAAAATATCGCGCCCCGCTGCTGCCGGCGTGGATTAACGCCCACAACAGCGCCCTGTTTTACGCCAGCACCCTGGTCTCCGACAACCTGCCGCTGCTCCTGCTGATGCAACAGATGTTTCGCCGGCGCAACAGCAGCCTGCCGGTGCGTATCGGCCAGCAGATCCCCTGGTCGAGCTGGTTCGATGCCCAGTCCAGCGCTCGCGAGCTTACCGGCCGCTGCTATCAGCACCTTGACCAGCTGCGCAAAGGGCTGCCGGGGCGGTTTAAAACCGAAAGCGCCATCGCCCGTCCGGAAGACCGGGCGCGGCTTAAACGCGAACTGCACAAGGCTGAATGCCTGGGCCGCACCGCCGACGGCAAAGTGATTTACCTCTGGCAGCGCAACGGCCAGGAGGAGGCGCCGCTGCTGCGCGAGCTGGGACGCCTGCGGGAAATCGCCTTCCGCGCGGTCGGGGAAGGCAGCGGCAAACGGCGGGATATCGACCGGTATGACGACGATTATCTGCATCTGATCCTGTGGGATGAAGAAGATCTGGAAATCGTCGGCGCTTACCGCTTTATGCCGACGGCCATACAGCTGGCAAAGCGCGGCCTGGAGGGGATCTACAGCTCCAGTATCTTCCACTACGACGGGCGGATGGACGACATCCTGCAGCACGGCATTGAGCTGGGGCGCAGCTTTATCCAGCCGCGCTACTGGGGTCGACGCGGGCTGGACTATCTGTGGTCCGGCATCGGCGCTTATCTGGCGCGCTATCCGCACTATCGCTATCTGTTTGGCCCGGTGTCGATTTCTGGCGGGCTGCCGCCCGCCGCTCGCGATCTGCTGGTGGCGTTCTACCGGCTGTGGTTCCCGGCGACGCATCCGCTGGCGGAGTCGCGTCGCCCTTATCCGGCGTCGCTGCCCGACGTGCTGGCGCAGTTTGGCGGGGAGGATTACAACGACGACCTGGCCCGGCTGAAGTCCCTGCTGGGCAATCTCGGCTGCGCGATCCCGCCGCTGTATAAGCAGTACTCGGAAGTGTGCGAGCCGGGCGGAGTGCAGTTTATCGATTTCGGCAGCGATCCGGATTTCAATAACTGCGTGGATGGTCTGGTGCTGGTGGATCTCACCTACCTGAAGGCGAATCGCTATCAGCGCTATATTGGCGCGCATCTGGGTGCGCAAAAATCGGCATAAACGCTTTTTCCCGGCTTGCGGCGCGTTGCGCCTTAGCCGGGCTACGGTTCACCGTTTCCGACGGTTCGGTAGCCCGGAAAAGCCGCGTCAGGCGCCGCCTCCGGGAAGCAGCGGGCAATGCAGCATCCGCTTTTCTCCGCGGCTCGCGGCTGATACAAGCCTTACCCCGCCCGGTAATACGGCTTATCGCCAAGGATCGTCGCCCGGTGCATGATCCGCCGCTGCGGCAGATAGTCGGCGTTGGCGTAATGCTGGGTTACCCGGTTATCCCAGATAGCGACATCGTTCGGCTGCCAGCGCCAGCGCACCTGAAACTCCGGTTTGGTGATATGGGCAAAGAGGAAGCTCAGCAGCGCCGCGCTCTCTTTCTCGGTCACATCGACAATCCGCGTGGTAAAGCCTTCGTTAACGAACAGCGCCTGCTTGCCGGTCACCGGGTGGGTACGCACCACCGGGTGCAGCAGCGGCGGATGCTTCGCCACCGCCTCCTGCCAGCGCCGATGCTCGGCTTCCGTGTGGTTGTACTTATACTCCTGGAACGATTTACGGAAATCGTGTTCCGCATGCAGGCCGCTCAGCAGCTGCCGGAAGGGCTCTGACAGCGCCTCCCAGGCGGCGATACCGCTGGTCCACAGAGTGTCCCCGCCGGTCGTCGGCAACTCTTTCGCCGCCAGAATAGCGCCGGCGGGCGGCGTGTCGATAAAGGTGACATCGGTATGCCAGTTGTCATTATCCGGCGGATTATCGTTGTGGGTATCGAGGACGATAATCTCCTCCACGCCAGGGGCGTGAGGGTAGACCGGATGGATATGCAGGTCGCCAAACCGCAGCGCCAGGTCGCGCTGTTGCGCCGGGGTGATATTTTGCTCGCGCAGGAATACCACCTGATGACGCAGCACCGCGTGATACAGCTGTTCAAACTGGTTGTCGCTCAACGGACGGGTTAAATCCGCCCCGGTCACCTGCGCGCCAATATACGGCCCCAGCGGGGTAATGCTCAGACGTTCACTCATTGTACTTCTCCATGCCAGGGCGTCAGGCGCCGCTGCAGCGCGCGCAGACCCAGTTCCAGTAAAAAGGCGATAATGGCAATCACCGCGATCCCCGCCAGCACCACATCGGTGGCGAGAAACTCGCCGGCGGACTGCACCATAAACCCTAACCCGCGGGTGGCGGCGATCAGCTCAGCGGCCACCAGCGTTGACCAACCGACGCCAAGACCAATGCGCAGCCCGGTGAGGATCTCCGGCAGCGCGCCGGGCAGGATCACCAGCCACAGCACCTGCGCCCGGCTGGCGCCCAGCGAACGGGCGGCGCGAATCCGCACCTGCTGCGCGCTTTTTACCCCCGCCAGCGCCGACATCGCTACCGGGGCGAAAATCGCCAGGTAGATCAGCAGGATCTTCGACGTTTCACCGATGCCAAACCAGATCACCATCAGCGGTAAGTAGGCCAGCGGCGGCACCGGCCGATAAAGCTCGATCAGCGGATCGAGGATCCCGCGCACCGTTGAGTTGAGCCCCATGGCGATCCCCACCGGCACGCCGATCAGCACAGCCGCCAGCAGAGCGATAACGATCCGCGTCAGGCTCGCCGCCAGGTGCTGCCAGAGCGTCGCATCCATAAAGCCCTGCGGCCCGGCGATAGTGATAAGCTTCTGCAGCACCTGGCCCGGCGGCGGCAGAAACAGCGGGCTAATCAGCTGCAGCGCCGCGACCGCCCACCAGACGGCCAGCAACACCGCCAGGGTCGCCACGCTGAGGGTGAGCTGACGGGAGAGCGGCCAGCGCCACTTCAGCGTCAGTTGACGCGGTTTGTCGTTCAGTACCACGCTCATGAGAAAGCCTCCCGTTGGTCAAACACCCGGCTCAGAATGTATTCCCGCTGTTCAATAAACCGCGGGTCGGATTTGATGCTGCGGCAGGGTTCGCCCGCGACAAAGCGGCGGCTGAAATCCAGCGGCAGCCGCTCCACCACCCGCCCCGGCCCCTGCGACAACAGCACCAGCTCGGTCGCCATAAAGATGGCCTCTTCAATGTCATGGGTGATGAGCAGCACCTGTTTGCCGGTCTCATGCCAGAGGGTCAGCAGCAGCGTTTGCATCTGCTCGCGGGTAAAGGCGTCAAGCGCGCCGAAGGGCTCATCCAGCAGCAACAGCTGCGGATTCGCCGCCAGCGCCCGGGCGATGCCCACCCGCTGGCGTTGACCGCCGGACAGCTGCCAGATAAAGCGCTTTTCCGCCCCTTCGAGGCCGACTTTTTTCAGCATCTGCGCCGCCGCTTGCCGGCGCTGCGCTTTATCCACGCCCGCCAGCTGCAGCCCCAGCGCCACGTTATCCTGCACATTGCGCCATGGCAGCAGGCCTTCGTTCTGGAAGACCACGCCGCGCTCTGCGCCCGGCCCGGTCACCCGCTGACCTTCGAGGGTGATGCTGCCGTGCTGATAGGGCACGAATCCGGCAATCAGGTTCAGCAGGGTAGTTTTACCGCAGCCCGAAGGCCCCAGCACCACCAGCAGCTCCCCACTCTCCAGCGTCAGGTTGATATCCGCCAGCGCCGGTTTACCGCCATAGTCGGCGGAAAGATGCGAGATTTGCAGCATCGCCGCCTCCTTTACTTCACGAAACGGTCAGTAACGTACTGACGATAATCGGTTCCCGCCGCGGGCACTTTGCCCTGCTCTTTCAGAAAGCGCGCGGTATCGACGATGGCCTGATTGACCGGCCCGTTCAGCGCCTGCGCCTGCTCAGCGGCGGTCAGGTAGGTGTTCCCCTTCACCAGCCCCGGGACATCGGCTTCCGGCACGCCGCTCAGGCGCGCCAGCTTGCTGATGTTGTCCGGCTGCTTCAGCCACTCATCCGGGTTGGCGATGTAGGGCTGCTGGGCGTCGATGGCGCTTTTAGCAAACGCTTTGACGATCTCCGGATGCTGCTCGGCGAAGTCCTTACGGACCACCCAGACGTCGAGGGTCGGTGCGCCCCACTCCCCGACCTGCGCGGAATCGGTCAGCACCTTGCCCTCTTTTTCCAGTTCGTTAACCGCTGGCGCCCAGACGTAAGCCCCGTCGATATCCCCGCGCTGCCAGGCGGCGATAATCGCCGGCGGCTGCAGGTTAATAATCTGCACCTGGCCCGGCTTGATGCCCCAGTGTTTGAGCGCCGACAGCAGGCTGTAGTGGGTGGTGGAGATAAACGGCACGGCGATGCGCTTGCCGATCAGATCTTCCGGTTTGGTGATGCTTTTCTTCACCACCAGCGCTTCGGAGTTGCCGAGCTTTGAGGCGAGCAGGAACACTTCAATCGGCACCTGCTGGCTGGCGGCCACCGCCAGCGGGCTGGAGCCGATATTGCCGATCTGCACATCGCCGGAGGCCAGGGCGCGCACCACGCTGGCGCCGCTGTCAAATTTCCGCCAGTCGACGGTCGCCCCGCTGGTTTTGGCGAAGGTGTTGTCCGCCTGGGCGACTTTCGCCGGCTCAGCGGAGGTTTGATACGCCACGGTCACATTGACCGCCTGCGCCTGGAAGGCGGCGACGGCCAGTGCCGCCAGAAGAGTAATTCGCGATGTGAATGCCATAATGTCTGCTTCCCCTGAGTTGTTATAGGTGCAGTATTTCCGGCATCAGGATGGAGATGAAGTAATTAAAAATTCTGGCTAATAGCGAATCGTTTTTAGAACAAAAGCGGGAAAGGATAGTTGATTTTGCGCGGTGGATTGGCGGCAGAGGGTTGGCGCCGGGTGGCGGCTACGCCTTGCCCGGCCTACAGATCGCGCAAGGTGTAGGCCGGGTAAGCGCAGCGCCACCCGGCACAAAACTCAGCGCTTCGCGTTAAGCTCAGCGATATCCTTCGGCGTGGTGCGGCAGCAGCCGCCGATCAGCCTCGCCCCGGCCGCCAGCCACTGCGGCAGATAATCCGTCAGGCTGGCGCAGGCTTCGCCATGATGGTGCCAGGTCTTGCTCACCGCATCATAATGTTCGCCGGAGTTAGGATAGACCACCAGCGGCAGCGCCGTCAGGCTGTGCAGATGCGCCAGCGCCGCGGGCGTATTTTCCAGCGCGATACAGTTGATGCCCACCGCCACCACCTGCGGGTTATCCGCCAGGGCGGCCATCACCTCGCGCAGCGGCGTGCCATCACTGAGATGTTCGGCGTCGCGCAGCGTGAAGGAGTACCAGGCGCGGGCGCGGGGATACTCCTGCAGCAGGGCTGTCAGGGCCTGGATCTCGGCGAATGACGGCAGGGTTTCACAGGCCAGCAGGTCGGCGCCCGCATCCAGCAGCGCTTCGACGCGCGGGCGGTGGAAGGCCTGGAACTCTGCCGCGCTGCGCTGATAATCGCCGCGATACTCCGAGCCGTCGGCGAGAAAGGCGCCATACGGCCCCACCGAACCGGCGACCAGCAGCGTGCCGGCCTGCGGATTCTCGGCGAGGTACGCCTCGCGCGCTTTGCGCGCCAGCTCGACGCTTTTGCCGATCAGCGCCCGGGACTGCGCATCATCCAGGCCGCGCGCGGCAAAGCCGGCGGGAGTGGCCTGATAGCTGGCGGTGATCGCCACCTGCGCTCCGGCGCGAAAGTAGTCGAGATGCACATCGCGGATCAGCTGCGGATTTTCCAGCAGCACTTTCGCCGACCACAGGCTGTCAGCCAGATCGCAGCCGCGGGCCTCCAGCTCGGTGGCCATGGCGCCGTCCAGCAGCACAAAAGGCTGGGCGGCAAGCAGGGCGGTAAACGGATTAGTCTGCGACATGTTGAGGCTCCTGAGTCATTTTCCGTGAACGAGTAAGATACCAGGCACCATAGCACAGGGCCACAAAGGGGATCCCGCACCACAGCGCAATTCTCTGGCTCGGGTCAAAAGCGAGGCCCACGCAGGCCACCAGGCACAGCACAAAGCCCAGAATCGGCACCACCGGATACCAGGGGGCGCGATACTGCAGATCGCTCAGCGCCTTACCCTGCTGCAGATGGCGGCGGCGGAACATAAAGTGCGAGGCGCAGATGCTCAACCACACCGCCACCACCGCAAAGCCGGAGATCGCCGACAGCGCCACAAACACCGTATCGGGCGCCACCACGCTGGAGAACAGCGCCAGCACGCCGCCCAGCGTACTCACCGACAGCGCGGTCACCGGCACGCCCCGTTTATTGACTTTGGCAAAGCAGGCCGGCAGCGTCTTCTCGTTCGACAGCGACCACAGCATCCGCCCGGAAGCGTACAGGCCGGAGTTGGCCGCCGAGAGGATCGCCGTCAGGATCACGAAGTTGAAAATATCCGCCGCGTAAGGGATGCCCACCTTTTCAAACACCAGCACGAAGGGGCTTTTCTCCACCCCCGCCTGTTGCATCGGGATCAGCGCCGCCAGCACAAACACGGTGCCGATAAAGAAAATAATCAGCCGGGCGATGGTGGTGCGGATGGCGACCGGAATGACCTTATGCGGGTTTTCCGTTTCTCCGGCGGCAATGCCGATAAGCTCCGTCCCGGAGAAGGCGAAGTTCACCGCCACCATGGTCATCAGGATCGGCAGGCCGCCGTGCGGGAACCAGCCTTCGGCGGTGAGATTGCGCAGGCCCGGCGCCGGGGAGCCATCCTGCATCGGAATGATGCCGAAAATGGCCGCGCCGCCGAGAATAATAAACGCGATGATAGTGATCACTTTCACCAGCGAGAACCAGAACTCGCCTTCGGCGAAGAAGCGGGTCGAAATGATGTTAAGACCGAAAATCACCGCGCAGAACACCACGCACCAGATCCAGACCGGCACCTGCGGGAACCAGTACTGCATACAGAAGCCGGCGGCGGTGAAGCTCGAACCCAGCGCCACCGTCCACGTCAGCCAGTAGAGCCACGCCACGGTATAGCCCGTCGCCGGGCCAAGGTAGCGCGCCGCGTAAACGTGGAAGGCGCCGGTCTCCGGCATCGCCACCGACAGTTCGCCGAGGCACTGCATCACCAGCCAGACCACCAGGGCGCCAATCAGATACGCCAGCAGCGTTCCGGCCGCGCCGGTGGTGGAGATGATATAGCCGGTATTAAAGAACAGGCCGGTGCCAATCACGCCGCCCAGCGACAGCATGATCAGATGGCGCGTTTTCATGGTGCGCTTCAGTTGCCCACCTTGTTGTTGTGTTGTGCTTTGCATTTTATTTTCTCACGCCAGCCCGCTTGCCCGGGCCATGATGCGTATAAACGTATAGACATCTAAACATCCAAAAGAAGAAGTGTTATACCGTGCCACCGCGGAAAAAGCAAAGCCGCTGCACCAGGTCGCGCGCCGACAGCGTGCAGCCTGCCCCATTTTTGCGCAGCGCCGGTGAGCGCGCCACGGGCTGGCGCCTCATCGCGGCGGACAACGTTCTGGCACTCTCTTTGCAGCCTGTCGTTCAGAACCTTTCTATCTGGCGAGGCAACACGTATGACAGAGCACACCACCACCTTAAAAAGAACGCTCGGCAGTTTTCGTTTATGGGGGATCGCCGTCGGACTGGTGATATCCGGGGAGTACTTCGGCTGGAGCTACGGCTGGTCGCAGGCGGGCACGATGGGGTTTATGGTCGTCGCCCTGGCGGTCGCCGCCATGTACTGCGCCTTTATTTTCAGCTTTACCGAGCTGACCACCGCCATCCCGCACGCTGGCGGCCCTTTCGCCTACGCCTACCGCGCCTTCGGGCCCACCGGCGGCTTTATCGCCGGTTTTGCCACTCTGATTGAATTCGTCTTCGCCCCGCCGGCCATCGCCATGGCCATCGGCGCCTACCTCAACGTGCAGTTTCCGGCGCTGGATCCGAAGTGGGTCGCCTGCGGCGCTTACGTGATCTTTATGACGCTCAATATCCTCGGCGTCGGCATCGCCGCCACCTTCGAGCTGATCGTCACCCTGCTGGCCATCTTCGAGCTGCTGGTGTTTATGGGCGTGGTCGCCCCCGGCTTCTCCTGGAGCCACTTCACCGCCAACGGCTGGGCGGGCGCGGAAAGCTTTAGCGGCCTGGCGCTGCCGGGGATGTTCGCCGCCATTCCGTTCGCCATCTGGTTCTTCCTCGCCATTGAGGGGGCTTCCATGGCCGCCGAAGAGGCCAAAGATCCGCAGCGCACCATTCCGCGCGCCCTGGGCGGCGGCATTCTGACGCTGACGGTGCTGGCGATCGGCGTGATGGTCTTCGCCGGCGGCGTCGGCGACTGGCGCGCGCTGTCCAATATCAACGACCCGCTGCCTCAGGCGATGAAGACGGTAGTGGGCAACGGCAGCGGCTGGCTGCATATGCTGGTATGGCTGGGGCTGTTTGGCCTCGTCGCCTCCTTCCACGGCATCATTATGGGCTACTCGCGGCAGATCTACTCCCTCGCCCGCGCCGGCTATCTGCCCGCCGGGCTGGCCTCCCTCAACCGCCGCACCCGCACCCCGCATCTGGCGATCCTCGCCGGCGGCGTGGTGGGTATCGCCGCGATCTTCTCCGACTCGCTGATCACCATCAGCGGTATGCCGTTGACCGCCTGCATCGTCACCATGTCGGTATTTGGGGCTATTGTTATGTATATCACTTCCATGGCGGCGTTGTTCAAACTGCGCCGTAGCGAGCCGAAGCTGATCCGTCCGTTCCGCGCGCCGCTCTACCCACTGGCGCCGGCCTTTGCCCTCGGCATGGCGGTGATCTGCCTGGTGGCGATGGTCTGGTATAACCTGCTGCTGGCGCTGATTTTCGCGGCGATGATGCTCGGCGGCTACCTGTGGTTCCGCAAAACCGCAGCGGCCCGTGAACGGGCGCCACTGGATCCTCAACTGCGCACGGTCTCCTGAGGAGGCGGCATGTATAAAACCACGCTATCGGGCCAGGTATGGCGCTTTGATAGTCTGAAAACGCTGATGGCGAAAGCGTCGCCGGCCCGCTCCGGCGACGCCCTGGCGGGCGTTATCGCCCACTCGGCCGAAGAGCGGATGGCGGCGAAAATGACCCTCGCCGAGGTGCCGCTGACCGACATTCTCGACAACCCGCTTATCCCCTACGAGCAGGACGAAGTGACCCGCCTGATCCTCGACACCCATGATGCGCAGGGCTTTGCCGCCCTGCGTCACCTGACGGTCGGCGATTTCCGCGACTGGCTGCTGGACGATGCCACCGATACCGCCACGCTGCAGCGGGTCGCCCGCGCTATCACCCCGGAGATGGCGGCGGCGGTAAGCAAGCTGATGCGCAATCAGGATCTGATCCTCGCCGCCAGCAAATGTCAGGTGGTGACGCGCTTTCGCAACACCATCGGCCTGCCCGGCCACCTCAGCGTGCGCCTGCAGCCCAATCATCCCACCGATGACCTGAAAGGCATCGCCGCCAGTATGCTCGACGGACTGCTGTACGGCGCCGGGGATGCGGTGATCGGCATCAACCCGGCCAGCGACAGCTTACCGGTGCTGGCGCAGCTGAACGTGATGCTGGACGATATTATCCAGCGCTTCGCCATTCCCACCCAGTCCTGCATTCTGACCCACGTCACCAATACGCTGCAGCTGATTGAGCGCGGCGCGCCGGTGGATCTGGTGTTTCAGTCGGTGGCGGGAACCGAAGCGGCCAACAGCGGCTTCGGCATCAACCTTGCCATGCTGCAGGAGGCCCGCGAGGCGGCCCTCAGCCTCGGTCGCGGCACCCTCGGCAACAATGTAATGTATTTTGAGACCGGCCAGGGGAGCTGCCTGTCGGCCAACGCCCACCACGGCGTCGACCAGCAGACCTGCGAGGCGCGGGCCTACGCCGTCGCCCGCCACTTTGAACCGTTGCTGGTCAATACGGTGGTCGGCTTTATCGGTCCGGAGTATCTCTACGACGGTAAGCAGATTATTCGCGCCGGGCTGGAGGATCACTTCTGCGGCAAACTGATGGGCCTGCCGATCGGCTGCGACGTCTGCTATACCAACCATGCGGAAGCGGATCAGGATGATATGGACACCCTGCTGACCCTGCTGTGCGCCGCCGGGCTCACCTTCCTGATCGGCGTGCCAGGGGCGGACGATATCATGCTTAATTACCAGAGCACCTCGTTCCATGACGCGCTCTACGCCCGTCGTCTGCTGGGCTTAAAGCATGCCCCGGAGTTCGCCGACTGGCTGGCGAAGATGCAAATTATCGATCCGCACGGCGCGCTGCGGCTCACCGACGCCCGCCATCCGCTGCTGTCCGTTCTGCCGCAAGGAGCCCCCGTATGAACCGTCCCGACGCCTGGAACCCGCTGCGTGAATTTACCGATGCGCGGATCGCCCTGGGCCGCAGCGGCGCCAGCCTGCCGACCCGCGAAGTCCTTAACTTTGGTCTGGCCCACGCCAGAGCGCGGGACGCCATTCATCAGCCGTTCGCCAGCCAGCAGCTGGTGGCGCCGCTGGCGGCGCTCGGCCTCGACACCCTGACGGTGCACAGCGCCGCGCCGGACCGTCATACCTATCTGCGGCGCCCGGATCTCGGGCGTCAGCTCGCCGACGAGAGTCGCGCCGACCTCGCCGCCAGCGGCGTCCGCCCCGCCGACCTGCTGCTGGTGATCGGCGACGGCCTCTCTTCCTGGGCGGTAGAGCGTCAGGCGGTGCCGTTGATCCGCGCCCTGCTGCCCTGGCTGCAGACGCTGGGGATCGGCCTGGCGCCGGTGGTGCTGGCCCATCAGTCGCGGGTGGCGCTGGGGGATGATATTGGCGAAACCCTGAAAGCCCGCGCGGTGGCGATCCTGATTGGCGAACGACCGGGCCTCTCCTCGCCGGACAGCCTCGGCGTCTACCTCACCTGGCAGCCCCATCGGCAGCGGCTGGAGTCAGAGCGCAACTGTATCTCCAATATTCGCCCGGAAGGGCTGAGCCATGACGCCGCCGCCTTTAAACTGGCCTGGCTGCTGGAGCAGGCTTTTTTACGACGGCTTACCGGCGTGCGCCTGAAAGATGAAAGCGATAATCCGGCGCTGCATGGAAAAATAAAACCATTGACCCCTTTAAAATAATAAGTCACGCGAGCCGAAGAATAGATTTTTAATATTACCTGGCGCACCTGAATATTATATTCGGGTGCGCTGAAATCGCCCGGCGGCGCTTCGCTGGCGCGAGCCTGTGGAAACCGTTCAACCGGTTTATATTGCTTTTTTTCCAGGCCGGATAAGGCGCCAGTCGCCCCCCGGCAAAATACGTTCAGCGTATCAAAAGCCGTGTTGTCACCAGCCTTATGCCCTTGCCTGCAGGTAATAAGAATATTGCATGAGTAAAAACGAAACGGACGTTGTAAGGTAATTCAGCGCCTTAAAAATACCCGTCATACTTTAAGTTGCATGTGCGTTGGCTGCGTTCTCTCCCCCCAGTCACTGACTTCTGCAAGCGCCTGGGAAATCGCTCACATGCCACCTTCATGCGACTCGAATTATTTAGGGTATATATCTCGTTATCTATTCAACATAACAGCCAATAATTCGCCAGATACGCTGGCGAATTATTCCTCAATGTTATGCAGTCATTGATGGTTAAAGATAAATAATCGACCGACGGAGAAATACCAATGAAATCGTTTTCCGGGAAAGCGTCTTTAATGGCCACGCTGGTAGCCGCGCTGGCCGGCGCGAGCAGCGCGCAGGCAGCGGAAATTAAAATCGGGGTGGTATTACCCCTGAGCGGCGCCCTCAGCGGCTATGGTCAGCCGTCGCAGAAAGGGCTGGACATTATTCAGACCATCACCCCGACGTTAAAAAATGGCGATACCATCAAGCTTATCGTTATCGATGATAAAAGCGACAAAGTCGAAGCGGCCAACGCCATGCAGCGGCTGGTCTCCAGCGATAAAGTGGATGCCGTGATCGGGGAAGTTACCTCCTCCAACACCCTGGCGATGACCAAGATCGCCGACGACAGCAAAACGCCGCTGGTCTCCTCCACCGCCACCAACGACCGCGTCACCCGCAACCATCCGTACGTCAGCCGGGTCTGCTTCTCGGACAGCTTCCAGGGGGTGGTCGGGGCCAATCTGGCCTCCCGCGATCTGAAAGCCAAAACCGCCGCCATCGTGTTTGACAGTAGCAACGATTACTCCGTCGGCCTGGCGAAAGCGTTCCGCACCCAGTTCCTGAAAAACGGCGGCACCATTCCCATCGAGGTACAGGCCCCGGGCGGCAGCAAGGACTTTAAAGCCCAGCTGGCGAGCGTCAAGGCGAAGAATGTCGACATGATTTATATGCCGATCTACTACACCGAAGGGGCGCTGATTGCCGTCCAGTCAAAACAGCTGGGGCTCAACAAACCGGTGGTGGGCGGCGACGGTCTGGCCGCGGATCAGGTCTTCTTCGATGTGGGTAAAGACGCGGTCAACGGCTATATGACCACCGATTACTACTCGCCGAACGCCAAAGAGCAGACCCCGGCCGGGGAAACCTTCATCAAAGCCTGGGAAGCCAAATACCAGCAGCCGACCCATACCTGGGGCGCAATGGCGGCGGACGCCTATAACGTCATCGTCAACGCCATGAACCAGTGCAGCGATCCCCACGATCGGGTCTGCGTGAATGAAAAAATCCGCGCCACCAAAGATTTCCAGGGCGTGACCGGCACGCTGACGTTACAGAACGGCGACGCCATTCGCAGCGCGGTCATCAACGAAGTGAAAGATGGCAAGCTGGCGTTTCGTACCGTGGTTAACCCTTAAGTTGTGACGAGGCTACAAAATGGACGGCGCCATTTTTCTCCAGCAAGTGGTCAATGGAATGAGTCTTGGGGGCATGTACGCCCTGATTGCCATCGGTTATACGATGGTTTATGGCGTGCTAAGGCTGATCAACTTCGCCCATGCGGACGTGATGATGGTCGGCGCGTTTAGTACGCTGTTTTTATTTTCTTCGGTTGGGCTACCCTTCGGGGTAGCCGTTTTCCTGACTCTCGGGCTGTGCGGCCTGTTTGGCATGCTGATTGACCGGGTCGCCTATCGTCCGCTGCGCCAGGCCTCGAAAATTTCCATGCTGATCACCGCCATCGGCGTCAGCTTCTTCCTCGAAAACCTGTTTAATGTGCTGTTTGGCGGCAGCTCGCGCTTCTTCTCCGCCCCTGACTTTTTCAACCAGACCCGGGCCTTCGGCAGCGTCATCATTACCAACGTGGCGTGGATTGTGCCGCTGATCACCGTCCTGCTGCTGCTGGCGATCCTCTGGCTGCTGTACCGCACCCGCTATGGAATGGCGATCCGCGCGGTAGCCTTTGACGTCAACACCGTGCGTCTGATGGGCATTGACGCCAACCGGATCATCTCCCTGGTCTTCGCCCTCGGCAGCAGCCTCGCGGCGCTCGGCGGCGTGTTCTACTCCATCAGCTACCCGACGATCGATCCCCTGATGGGCGTGCTTATCGGCCTGAAGGCCTTCGCCGCCGCCGTGCTGGGCGGGATCGGCAGCGTCACCGGCGCGGTGCTGGGCGGCTTTATCCTCGGTTTTACCGAGGTGGTCGCGGTGGCGATCTTCCCCGAACTGGGCGGCTATAAAGACGCTTTCGCCTTCCTGTTCTTGATTCTGGTCCTCTTGTTCCGCCCGGTCGGCATTATGGGCGACGAACGTCTGGAAAGGAGCCGTTTCTGATGCTCAACGCGACGACCACCGCCGGGGCGCAGCTGCGCAACCTGGCCATTATTGTCATCTGTATCGCGCTGCTGGCCGGAATCAACGTGGTTTTCAATGACTACATTGTTCGCGTCATCAGCACCATTTTTATCTTTATGATCCTCGCGGTCAGCTACAACCTGATCAACGGCGTGACCGGCCAGCTGTCGCTGGAGCCGAACGGCTTCGTGGCGGTGGGCGCCTACGTCACCGCTCTGCTGATCCTCTCCAGCGACAGCAAGGTAGACATGTTTGAAATGGCCGCCCCCAGCCCGTGGATCCTCAGCCTGCACGCGGGCTTCCTCCCCGCCCTGCTGATAAGCGGCCTGTGCGCGGCGGCGCTGGCGGTGTGCCTCGCTGTGCCGGTCTTCCGGGTGCGCGGCGACTACCTGGCCATCGTCACCCTCGGCTTCGGGTTTATCATCAAGATCCTCGCCATTAACAACCCGCAAATCACCAACGGCGCCATCGGGCTGAACGATATTCCGCAGCAGCCGCATCTCCTGTTCTGGTGCGGCCTGTTCGCCCTGCTGGCTACCGGCATGATCCTCCAGCTGGTGTGGTCGAAGTATGGCCGGATGATGAAAGCCATTCGCGACGATGAAGATGCGGCGATCGCCATGGGGGTCAACACCTTCCGCATTAAAACCTGCGCCTTCGCCACCAGCGCCTTCTTCGAAGGGATCGGCGGCGGTCTGCTGGCTTCCCTGCTGACCACCATTTCCCCGGGGCTGTTCGACTTTATGCTCACCTTCCAGCTGCTGATTATTATCGTCCTCGGCGGGCTCGGCAGCACCACCGGCGCCCTGCTCGGCACCGTGCTGGTGGTCGGCAGCGGCGAGTGGCTGCGCTTTCTCGACCAGCCGCTGCAGTTCTTCGGTCACGATCTCGGCGCCTATCCGGGCCTGAGAATGGTGGTCTTCTCCCTGCTGCTGCTGATCATCATGCTTTTCGCCCGCGAAGGGCTGCTGGGGAAAAAAGAGATTTGGCAGATGGGAAGAAGGAACACCAGCTATGGCGGAAAATAAAATCATCCTGCAGGTGCAGGACGTCACCATGCAGTTTGGCGGCCTGCGGGCCATCGACAACGTCAGCTTCCATGTTGATGAAGCGGAGATCTTTGGCCTTATCGGCCCTAACGGCGCGGGCAAGACCACCCTTTTTAACGTCATCACCGCCAACTATAAGCCCACCAGCGGCAGCGTCACCCTCGCGGGCGCCTCGCTGAAGGGGCTAAAGCCCAACCAGGTGGTCAACGCCGGGATCGCCCGCACCTTCCAGAATATCCGGCTGTTTAACTCGATGACGGTGCTGGAGAACGTGATGGTTGGACTCGACCGCGCCAGCCGCTACTCGCTGCTGGAGGCGGCCCTGCACATTGGCCGCTACTTTCCGGCCGAGCGGGCGGCGAAGGCCAAAGCGATGGCCATTCTGGAAGACATCGGCATCGCCCACTTCGCCCATATGCAGGCCACGAACCTGAGCTATGGCAACCAGCGCAAAGTGGAGATCGCCCGCGCGCTGGCCACCTCGCCGAAGCTGCTGCTGCTCGATGAGCCGGCCGCCGGGATGAACCCAAAGGAGACCGAGGATCTGGCGGAGCTGATCTTCCGCATGCGCCATGACTATCAGCTCAGCGTCCTGTTAATCGAGCACGATATGCCCTTCGTCAACCGCCTGTGCGAACGGGTGATGGTCCTGGAGTATGGTAAGCCATTGTTCAGCGGCCTGATGGCCGAGGCGATCCAGCATCCGGACGTCATTTCCGCTTATCTGGGAGAAGCCAATTATGCTTAACGCCAGAGAACTGAAGGTCTTTTACGGCGTGATCCAGGGGCTGAAAGGCGTCGATATCGATGTTTATGACCGGGAGATCGTCACCCTGATCGGCAGCAATGGCGCCGGTAAAACCTCCACCCTCAATGGGATCGTCAACCTGGTGCGCTCCAGCGGGCGCGTCAGCTTCCTCAACGACGATATCTCGCGCAGCCAGACCCACCAGATCGTACGTCGCGGGCTGGCGCTGGTGCCGGAGGGACGCCGGGTCTTTACCAACCTGACCATCGAAGAGAACCTGCGCATGGGCGCTTACAATAATCTCGCCGGCTACACCCGCCTGCGCGATCGTATGTACGCCCTCTTTCCACGGCTCAAGGAGCGGCGCCATCAGATGGCGGGCACCATGAGCGGCGGCGAGCAGCAGATGCTGGCCATCGCCCGGGCGCTGATGAGCGAGCCGGTGTTATTGATGCTGGATGAACCAAGCCTCGGGCTGGCGCCGAAAATTGTCGGCGAGCTGTTCGGCATCATTAAGCAACTGCGCGAAGAGAATATGACGGTGCTGCTGGTGGAGCAGAATGCGACGGCCGCGCTGGCGATCGCCGATCGGGCGTATGTCCTGGAGAATGGCCGGATCACCTTGTCAGGCGCGGCGCGGGAGATGCTGACTAACCCGGAAATTAAGCGGATGTATCTGGGGGGATAAGGGTGGTTAAAACTGCCTGGGCTGCGGCGGCGCCTCCTGCGATGCCGCAACCTCAGGCAGTCTCTTGCTACACAAAGCACACCTCGTTCCAGTAGGCTTCTCGCGTCCTGCGTCGCTCAGTATGTCTTATCATGACGGAACCACCGGGTTTCCACGTTGCCAATGTCCACGCCGTAGAGGCTGGCCACCGGCAGGATCGCCTCCATGACGCGTTGAGTATCTTGCTGTCCGGCTTCACCGTTGGACAAAAAAGCCAGCCAGCCCGTTAACCGTTGCCACAATGCCACTTTCGTTTTCTCCTCTGTCGGGAAGCGAATCGCCTGGGTCTATTTCAACCACAGTTGGCCGGGCGCGGGAAATATTAATTCCGAATTTGCAATCCTGGCTGGCGCATATTACGCCCGGTCCTGTCACCCTCACCCTGGCCCTCTCCCTGAGGAAGAAGGGGCCGCCCGGCAGTCGTGACTGCGCCGGTAAAACGCTACCAGCGCATAAAGAATACCCACATGTTTGTTAAGTTCTTTTTCGTTATAGATAAGAATTTTTTCTTCTTTGCCGCCGACGGGCAATGTGTGGGAGCGTGATGTCCACAAAACAAAACAGGGATTCAGGGGAAAAAATATGCGCAACAAAACCACAAAAATCGCACTGGCGCTGGGTATGCTGCTGCTCGCCTCGCAGGCGCAGGCCGACCAGCTGGCTGACATCAAAGCCGCCGGCGTCGTGAAAGTCGCCACCTTTGACGCCAACCCGCCGTTCGGCTCCGTGGACGCCAAAACCCACCATATCGTCGGCTACGACGTCGACTTTGCCCAGGCGCTGGCGAAAGCGCTCGGCGTCAAACTCGAACTGGTGGCCACTAACCCGGCCAACCGTATTCCGCTGCTGCAGTCCGGCAAAGCCGACCTGATCGTCGCCGACATTACCATCACCCCGGAGCGGGCCCAGGTTATTGATTTCTCAACGCCGTATTTCGTCACCGGCCAGCAGTTCCTCGTGCCGGCCGGCTCTCCGGATAAGCTTGATGAGTACAGCAAAGCGCGCATCGGCGCGGTGAAAGGCACCACCGGCGAACAGGCGCTGCACCAGCGTTTCCCGCAGGCTCGCGTCCTCTCCTATGACGATATTCCGCTGGCCCTGACCGCCCTGCGCAACGGCAACGTGCAGGCCATCACCCAGGACAGCACCATCCTTGCCGGTCTGCTGGCGGAAGCGCCGGATAAAGCCAAGTTTAAAATTCTGCCCGACCTGCTCAGCAAAGAAGAGATTGGCGTGGGGGTGAAGAAAGGCGAACCGGCCCTGCTGAAGGCCGTCAACGATGAGCTGGTGAAGCTGGAGAAAACCGGCGAAGCCGCGAAAATTTACGATGTCTGGTTTGGCCCTGCCACTAAAACGCCGCAGCCGCGCGCCTTTACCATAGAAGCGAAATAATATGTTCTCGGGTTTATTCTCCCACTCCGCGGCCCCGGCCGCGGATTTTTCACGTCTGCAGCGCGCCAGCATTACCTTTCGTGAGGTGGCCAAGCGCTACGGCGATCATCAGGTGCTCAACGCCATCAACCTGCAGGTCGATCCCGGCGAAGTGGTGGCGATCCTCGGCCCTTCTGGATCGGGAAAATCGACGCTGATCCGCCTGATCAACCAGCTCGAATCCTTAAGCGGCGGCGAGATCCTGATCGACGGCAAACCCACCAGCCGGCTGAGCGGCAGCGCCTTGCGCCAGCTGCGCAGCCGCGTCGGCTTTGTCTTCCAGCAGTTCAACCTTTACGCCCACCTGACGGCGCAGGAGAACATCACGCTGGCGCTGGAGCGCGTCCACGGCTGGGGAAAAAGCGCGGCACAGGAGCGGGCGCTGGCGCTGCTGCGTCAGGTCGGGCTGGAGGAGAAAGCGCAGCAGATGCCGGCGCAGCTCTCCGGCGGCCAGCAGCAGCGGGTGGCGATCGCCCGCGCCCTGGCCTCTTCGCCGCAGATTATCCTGTTCGATGAGCCCACTTCGGCGCTCGACCCGGAGATGATCGGCGAAGTGCTGCAGGTGATGAAAAACCTCGCCCACAGCGGGATCACCATGCTGGTGGTGACCCACGAGATGCAGTTTGCCCGCGAAATTGCCGACCGGGTGGTGTTTATCGACGGCGGCGATATTCTCGAGGTCGCCCCGCCGGCTGAGTTTTTCGCCCATCCGCAGCATGCCCGTGCGCGGCGTTTTCTGCAGAAGGTGCTGGATCCGCTGCACCAGGAGAGCCTCGAGTGACGCCGATGCTTGACTGGCACGGCGTCCTGAGCGGACAGCCGTTGCAATGGATTATCTCTGGTTTTCTCACCACCGTCTGGGTCAGCGTCGCCGGGATCCTCCTCGCCACTGCGCTGGCGGTTCTGCTGCTGGCCCTGCGTCTCGGCGGCGGCCGCGCGGGGCGCGGGCTGGTGGCCGCGTGGGTCTCGCTGTTTCGCAACACCCCGCTGCTGGTCCAGCTGCTGTTCTGGTACTTTGCCGCCTGGAACCTGCTGCCGCTGGCGGTGAAGAACGTGGTGAACGACGAGCACGCCTGGTCCATTCTGCCGGGCAACGTCTGGTGGCTGACGCCGGAGTTCCTCTGCTCAATGTGGGGGCTGGGGGTCTTTACCTCCGCCTTTCTGGTGGAAGAGATCGCCTCCGGACTGCGCGCCGTCAGCCACGGGCAGCGGGAAGCCGCGCTGTCGCAGGGCTTTACGCCGTGGCAGGAGCTGCGCTTTATCCTTCTGCCGCAGGGGCTGGCCAACGCCTGGCAGCCGATTGTCGGCCAGTATCTCAACCTGATGAAACTCTCATCGCTGGCCAGCGGCATCGGCTTTGCGGAACTGACCTATCAGGTGCGGCAGATTGAGAGCTATAACGCGCACGCCCTGGAGGCTTTTGCCGTCGGCACCGCGCTGTATCTGGCGCTGGGGGTGGCGATGGGCGTGGCGCTAACGCGTCTCAGCCCGGGAAGAAAACTGCAACGGAGCGCCCAACATGAACGCTAATCTGGCGGTGATCGCCGATAACCTCGATTACCTGCTGTGGGGCCGACTGGCGGAGGGCCAGCCCGGCGGCGTGGCGCTGACCCTGCTGATGGCTATCGGCGCCACCCTGCTGGCGCTGCCGGGAGGCATTGCGCTGGCGGGCCTGGCCTGGCGCTACGGCGGGCTGGTGCGGCGTCTGTTGTTTCTGTGGGCGGAAATTATCCGCGGCATCCCGCTGATATTTGTCATCTTCTGGCTGTGGTATCTGCTGCCGATGCTGACCGGCGGCGATCTGCCCGGCGCGGTGACCGTGACCCTGGCGCTGGCGTGGTTTACCGCCGCCTCGGTGATGCACTCGGTGCTGGCCGGGCTGCAGTCGCTGCCGAAAGGACAGTATGAGGCGGCGTTGACCCAGGGGTTCGCCCCCGGGCAAACGCTGCGCCTGGTGCTGCTCCCACAGGCGCTGCGCAACGTTCAGCCCTCGCTGGTGGGGATCTTTATCGGCCTGCTGAAAGACACGTCGCTGGCGTTTATCGTCAACGTCCCGGAGCTGACCACCGTGGCCGGCCAGGTCAACAACCGGGTGCAAATCTATCCCCTGGCGATCTTCGTCTTCACCGGCGCGGTGTACTACCTGCTGTGCTGCGGTCTGAGCCTGCTGGCCAGCCGGCGCTTTACCCGCCGCGCGGCCGCCGGGTAAGGTTCACTCCGCGGGGCGGGGCTTCAGCGGGCAGGTATCGCTGATCTTAATAAATTTGTCGTTATAGACCAGATAGTGGTTCCCCGGCTGGCGCAGCGCCGGCTGGCGAACCACGTTCCCGGGACGCAGATACCACGCGTCCCCCTCCTCTTCGGTCGAATCGCATCCTGGCTTAATCAGCAGCTTAAACCAGGTATTGCCGGTATTGCTCACCGTCCCGGCCACCTTATCGAAAGACCATTTAAACTGCACCTCGCGCGGGCGCACCACCAGAATGGTATCCATCACCACCACCGGCTCCATGCTGACCTCGCCGCCGGTCGGGCCGCGCCTCGTCAGGTTGCGGGTGGGGATTTCGCGAAACGAGACCCGATAATAGCGCTCGCGATTGTCCCGCGGGCCATGATAGTAAAATTTGAAGTATTCGCTCTCCCCGGCCTGCAGCGCCAGCTGACGGGGGGCGAACAGCAGCTCGCCATCCACCGGCCGGGAGCGCACTTCGCTGCCGCCCGGGCGATCGATGGCGCTGACGGCGATGCGGTACAGCCGCGCGCTTTTATTGTTGTTGACCACCCGTTTGCTGGCGAAATCCGCTTCAGCCGGCAGGGAAAAGGTCAGGTTGCCGACCGAGATAGCCTGCGACAGCGGAGCCACCAGCAGGCAGCCCACCGTCAGCAGGGCCTTAGTTAATGTTGCGCCACGTCGCCTGGACATGAATCTCTCCTGAAGCGCTGACTTCGCCAAACCAGCCATTATCATCTACCGTCCGCAGCGAAATGGCGTTATCCATCGGAATCGAGAATTTCACCGTGGTCTTATCCATCTGCCCCACTTCGCCGGAGATATCGGTCCACGGCGTGGTCAGCCACAGCGCATCGGTCATATCCCGCCAGCTGTCATCGCACCCGGCGTCGTAGGTCTGCGTCGCGCCGCTGCGGGTGATAAAAGAGAGCGTCGCCGGGAACGGCACTTTCGCCGTACCGTCATCGGAGCTAAAGAGACAGTAGGAGCGCCCGCCAATCACCTGCGCCGGTCCGGTCACTTTGATCAGCACTTCGTCGGCGGCCGTTTTACCGCTGGTGGTGACGATGTAGCCGAAATCGAGCGCCGGTTCGCCGCTGCCGACATACCCCTCCCGCGACGGCGCCGAGGTATATTCGTCGGAGATAATGCTGATGCTGAAATCACGGGGCTTGATAATCAGCGTGTTGGAGGTGGAAAACTCATACCAGCCTGACTCCGGCGAGGTGGTGTTCTGGAAGCGAAAGTTGAACAGATCCTTGGTATTGATATCGCTGATCCCGAGATTCACCATCTGCTTAAAGAAGTTGCTGGAGAAGAACACATAGATTGCGTCTGAGCTCTTCATCTCGTTGAAGGTGTAGTAATAGGCGGTATTGCTCACCGGCTTCCATGAGCTGCCGTTGAGGCTGAACTGCATATCGTACGCCCCGACGGCCGAGGCCAGCGACGAGTTGGCGATCGCCGGGAAAATATGGATCGAGGTGTTGCTTAACCCATTGGTCTGCAAGGTATAGTTGACCATCTTACAGCTTAATCCTGAACGGCTGCCGATAGTCTGTGTCCGGCAGTCGGCGTTCCCTTCCCCAAGGGTTGGCACGCCATCGCTGTTGATAAACACCTCCGCCAGCGAGTGGGTGTTTATCAACCGCAGGCTCGCGGCTTTGGTGTGGGTGACGTTGCGCACATACCAGTTGCCGGAGGCCTGATCCTTACAGCGCGCGCCGCTGCTGGCGTCGTAGTTCACCGAGGTCTGGCAGGCATTGATGGTCATCGTGAAGCTGCCGCCGACCGGCATCTGCTGCAGATACTGATAGAAGGCGTCCGACATCATACCGTGCATCCACTTCGCGCCGCCGCTGGTCACCGTCGCGCCATAGAACCCGCTGGCGTCGGTGGTTTGCGGCAGGATCAGACTGGTGGCCATATCGCACCCGGCGTACCAGTTGATGCAGCGCAGGCCGGTTAAGGGGTGCGAAACCGGCGAGTTTTCCAGCCACATATCAAACTTCCAGTTGGCATTGAGCCCGGTGTTGTAGCCGTTATCGATATAGCCGAGACTCTGCTGATAGATGGTCCCGGAGCCGGTGTATTTTAAGCCGGTCCAGCGGTTGGCGCCGGTCATGCGCGGATCCAGCGCCCCGCCGGGGGTGACGAAAAAGTTGTCGTCGGAGTTGTTTTCCACAAACACAAACTCGCGCGCCGGCGCATCCGACCACGTGGTCTTCGACACCGCCGCCCTGAGCGCGGCCGCCGGCCAGAGCAGCGCGAGGATCGCCAGGGCGATTAAGGGGTTAACTTTCATTCTCTTCTCCTGTCTGCTGCGCCGCCGCCCACGACGAGAGGCCGCTGCAAACCACATCCCCCACCCAGACGGCGCCGCGCGCCTGGCTGAGCTCCAGCGCCACTTCGCAGGTTTTATTGCCGCCGTAGCTGAAATCGATCGTGGGGTATTTCTTATCCACATCCATGACGAACTCGCCGTTTTCATCGGTACGGGTACGGCCGATATGGTTGTTAATCCGCGCATTCGCCAGCAGCGTGCCGTCTTCCGCCCGAATACGACCGGAGACGGTGACCATCTGCTTCACCTCAGGCTCAATCACCGCCACGTTGCCGGGATAGAGGGTCAGATGACTCTTGCGCCCGCTGACGATGTCGTAACTGTCGAGCGAGTTTTTGCTGTTTTGCAGCTCCACCTCATAGCGTCCATAGGGTGAGAGCGGCAGATAGTTACGCTTGCCGCTGAGCGGGAAGATCCGCCCGTTGACCCTGGCGCTGATCTGACCGTCATCCTCCAGCCCGGTGTTGAAGATCACCCCGGCGTTGCCGTCGGTTCGTCCGCTGGCGGCGATGTTTTTGCCCTGCCAGCCGACGCTGCCGCTGGCGGTGAGGTTGGTGTTGACGTAGCCGTCCGCCGCGCTGTTAACGTTCAGCGTGCCGCTGGCGTAGCGGGCGTCGAACTGGGCATACGCCCCGCCGCTGAGGGTTTTGTCATCCCCGGTATCGCCGGAGATGGCCCGCGACAGATTGGCGCCGATGGTGCGAATGGTGCCTTCATCAAACTGCTTGCGCGCTGAGAGGTTAGCCATGGTGTAGCCGTTCTGATGGGTCATCCCGGCGCTGAACCAGTTGCCCAGCGGCAGCGACAGATCGAGGGCGATATATTTCCCGGTGTTGGCGCTGCTGTCGCCATTGTTATAGCGCTGGATCCCCGCCCGCAGGCCGAGCGAGCCAAAGGCGCCGCTGTAGACCGTCTGATAGTAATCCGCGGTGTAGTAATGGCTGTTGTAGCGACGGTCATCGTTGTAGCTGACGCTGAACGTCCCCAGCTTCGACCACAGCGCGTTGAGGTTGAGGGTGCCGCCGATCGCCCGGTTGTCGGCATCGCTGCGCCGCAACTGATCGCCAATGCGGGTTCTCTCCTGGTTGACCCACACTGAACTAAAGCCCCCCGGCAGCGTGGCGCTGATGCTGCCGACGCTGCTCCACGAGCTGTCGCTGGCCAGCATATTTTGCAGGTTAACGTTGATCGACTCGCCCAGCGGCAGCGTCAGGCGGGTTTCTCCCACCGCCTGGTTGTCGTAGCCATAGCCCGTTGCCGCCCAGCTCAGGGTGCTGAGCGACCCGGAGGCCGAGAGGCCCGCCAGCCAGCTCTCTTTCGCCGGCCGGGTCTTTTTCCCGCTCTCCGACCAGCGATCCATATGAAAACTGCCGCCCCACACCTGCCACGCCAGCGGCGCGCCGGCGCCGCGTCCCCGGCTGAACAGCTTATTGACCCGCTGGGTGCGTTTGCTGACCACCCGCCCGTTGACGATCACCTCGACCTCCACGTCGTAAATACCGTACGGCAGGCCGCGGGTATCCACTTCATGGTTCCCCATGGCGAAGTTCTGGACGCTCAGCAACCGGCCGTCACGAGTGAGATGCACCTCGCCCGCCGCCGGCAGAAAGGCGATCACCGGCGTGGCGGACTGGCTGTTGTCGAAGACGGTGGAGCTGGCCTGGTTCCCCCAGGAAAGGCCGTAAATCTTGCCCGCCGAAATAGCGGTCATCGGCCCCAGGGACTGCAGGTTCCAGGTGTCAAGCATCCCGCCGGCAAAGCGGTGGCCGGCGAAATCACGTTCATACATGGCCTTATATAATTCACTGTCCTGCTGACCGCTGCCGATCCCGTACAGCGAGCCGTCGAGCACCACATGATGCTCACGCAGCGCCGTGACGTTGTTCAGCGACAGATAGCTGGAGGTGTTGCTCCCGCCGTTGCGCATCTGGTTGTTATAGACGCCGAGGTTATAGCTCAGGTTGCTGCTGAGGGCGTTGACGCTCGACTGGCCGATGTCTTCGCTGCGCGAGCGCAGCACGGTGCCCAGCGCCTCGCGCTTGACCACCAGCTGCAGCAGCAGCTGGCGCAGGCTGAGATCCAGCTGCGCGCTGTCGGTCAGCGTGATGGTGAGCGCCTCGCTGAACGGGGCGTTGGCGAGGCCAGTCAGCTGCTGGCGGGTCTGTTCGCTGACGCTGGCGTTACCCTCATTGTCCTCCAGCCGGATCTGCCGAACGCGCAGCTGGCCGCCGTCCAGCCAGATAAAGGCGCTGCCGATCCGCTGATCGTCCCGGGTGTCCTGGCTGCCGGCAAGATGAATATAGAGCGGAACGCTCATGCCGTCCTGCAGCGCCTGGCTGAAGGCCTGCGGAATAATCACCCCGCCAATCTGCTGCGCCCCTGGGGCAGCCGCGCTGGCGTCGGGCTGAACGAACAAAAAAAACATGCCGAAGGCAAGCCGTGTTTTCAGTCCTGGGGAAATCCGTTGTAGAGGCATCGTCGTTATCCATCTGCACAGCTGTCTATTTCACGGGAACAAACTGCTCACCCTGCCAAAGCGCAACCCGTCCTTTTTTATCCGCCGTGTCCACGCGCGTAAAACGGCGTGATTTACCCGGCATCAGGTAGTAGTTCTCTTTACACTCCTTACCCTCGGCGGCCTTCAGGCAAGGGCCGTAGGCGAGGATCCGCAGCGTCGCGTTCCCGGTGTTGGTCAGGGAGCCGTTGGCGTACTGAAAGCGGTAGTTCACCTGCCGGGGCGCCACCACCAGGATGGTGCCGATGCGGGCGGAAGCGGTGGCCACCGCGCTGCGGGTGGCGTTATCGCGCTGGGCATCGCTGAGCGCCTGGTCGAACCAGACAATGCGGTAGTAGCGCTCTTTGTCATCCGCCGGGCCTTTGTAGAAGAAGCGGATCACATCGCTGGCCTGGGCGGGTAACAGCAGGCTGGCGGGAGTGAGCAGCACCTCATCCGGTTTATCCATCGGGATAACCTGTCCGTCATCCAGCGGGGAAGAGAGCCGTTCGAGATGGATATTGATCAGCCGGCCGCTGTCGGTGCTGTTCTTGATCGTTTTGCTCAGCGTGCTGCTGCCGCTGTTCATAAAAGATGAGATATCGCCGACATCCAGCGCCTGCGCCGGCGATACTCCGGCAAGCAGCAGCCCGAGGGCCAGAAGGTGCTTTTTCATAACAATTCCGTCCGTGAAAAAAGCAGGGGGAGCCCCCCCTGCTGGTGCATCAGAAGGATCAGCTGGTCCAGGTGGCGTCGAACTGGACGCTAACGTCGCCGCTCCAGATCCCTTCCGGCAGGGTGCTGTAATCGGTCACGGCGGTGGTGCCGTCAGTGGTGCCGCTGATGATAGAGAAGGTGAAACCATCCTGCGCGGTGGTGCGACCGCTGGCGTTGTAGCCATTAGCCAGCGCGCTGAGGTTGCCGCCCAGAATGTTGTTGGCGGTATCGATCATCACGGTATCACCGGTTTTTTCCACCGCTGCGCCGTTATAATCCACGCCCACGCTCAGCGTGGAGCCGGAGGTATCCAGCTGGGTTAAGGTGTTGGTGATAAGACGCGAGGTCAGCTTAAAGGCGGTCGCCGTTGCGTCACCCTCAATTGCCACGTCAAACAGACCTTTCTGTGAGTTAAAACCTTTCACGCCTTCGGCATACTGGAACGCCAGGCTGCCGAGCGGGGTGACGACCAGTTTGCTGGTGGTGTCTTTTTTGGCGGTCGCAGACCAGGTCGCTACAGCCTGAGCCGTTACGTCAGCAGCCTGCGCCACACCCATACCGGTAAACGCCGTTACCAGAGCTATTGCCAGAACCTTTTTTTTCATCGCTTTTTCTTCCTGAGTTGAATTAAGGACATGATGTCCCGGTGAACCATTCAAAAATTAACTTGCCTGGGTGTTACTGAACTAACTTATATATTTTGGAATACAGCTTGGCCTCAGCATTGCGCCGATGGGTATACACTGTCTTCACGCTACAATTTTCAATTCTGGCGATCGATTTCGGCTGCATGCCCTGGGCGGTCATGCGGATAATTTTCATTTCCCGGTCTGTAATTTTATCTTTCTTAATATCTTTACGGAGAAACCTGCCATTAATCACATAGGCCAGCTCTTTTCGAATATCGCGACTCAGGCCAACATATACCACGCCGCGAATATCGCTATTGTAATACCAGTAATTCGCTAAGGCCTCTGACTTTCTGGCCGCAATTAATACGACCTGTTTCCCCTTTACCGCGGATAGCCATTCGCTGTCGCGCCTGATAAATTCGTTTAACGAAGCCGTATTGAGATTGATAAACACGAAATCTCTTCTGATTTTCTCTAGCGACAGATAAATTAATTCGTCGATATCTACAATCAGTTCGGATAATCCTTTATAGAAGTAGGAGTCATGGGCAGACCAAATATACTTATCGGAACAGCTTTTATATTCCATATAGTTTTTAACCTCATAGTCCTTGAAGTAATCATTTTTACAACGTCACTGCTTGCCAGGCCTATAAAGTTAACTGGCGTATTCCATTCCTTTAATAAATCGCCATTAAATAAGACACGCATCACCTATCAATATTGGATAAGCGGGGTTAAACTATAATTATTTTCTGCTTGGCGTTGAATTTAAGTTTTTTCCTATAGAGTGTCAACATGCGGAAAGGCAATGAATTTCGCGCCCAGGTCAATATTTACAAAAACTGAAAATATCGTTTTTTTGAGGAAAGAAAAAAGACATTTATTTTCATGAGGTTATTGACAATATTACCGTCGATTCTTATCTGAATTTTATATTACCCAGGATCTTCACCCTATTATGTTAGGAATATTCTTAATGGAGGATAGAATGAAGTTGTCGAATAAACCAAATTTATTAAAAAATAAAGAATATAAATCCAAAAACAAGCAACAACCAGGATGATTCACCAATACATAAGACTCATGAATAGATTAACCTGCCGCACAAAATAGTTATGTATATGTTAATACCTGCGGAATGTTGAATGCTAAACAAAGGCAGACGCATTATCTATTCGATATAACAGTTCTCATCAGCAAGATTAAGCGAAGATTGACGAGGGTTCCTGCCGTCAAGGGGCGCCTGTCTTCGCGCCCCCGAAAGCATAGCCGCTTTTCGGCGCTTCGCCAGCGCGCCACGCGCGCGCGGGTGGACCGCTCACCGCCGCCCTTTCCCGCCTGTTCACGGTTTGTTCGCAATACCATCATCGAAATTTCACATAAAGACCTATTAATAGTGGCCAGTTAATGACGAACCTGGACACTCTTATGAACAGCTCTCTTGCCGCGGTGGCCGAAACTGATTTCCAGCCGTTCAGCGATCTCAATGCCGGCCGGCAGCGGAAGGTCTTAAGCGTGCGTAACCTGAGTAAAGCCTACGAGGCTCAGCACAAGGTGCTGGACGGCATCAGCTTTGATCTGCACGCCGGTGAAATGGTCGGGGTTATTGGCCGCTCCGGAGCCGGTAAATCGACGCTCCTGCATGTTCTCAATGGCACCCACAGCGCCAGCGGCGGCGAAATTCTTAGCTACCCGGAAGTCGGTACCCCGCACGATGTCTCCCGGCTGAAAGGCCGCGCGCTCAACGCCTGGCGCAGCCACTGCGGGATGATCTTCCAGGACTTCTGCCTGGTGCCGCGCCTCGACGTACTCACCAACGTTCTGCTGGGCCGCCTCAGCCAGACTTCAACCCTGAAATCGCTGTTTAAAATCTTTCCCGCAGCCGACCGGGCGCGCGCCATTGCGCTGCTTGAATGGATGAACATGCTGCCGCACGCGCTGCAGCGGGCGGAGAACCTCTCCGGCGGGCAGATGCAGCGGGTGGCGATCTGCCGGGCGCTGATGCAAAACCCCGGGATCTTGCTGGCCGACGAGCCTGTCGCCTCGCTGGATCCGAAAAACACCCAGCGCATCATGGATGTGCTGCGCGAGATTAGCGAGCAGGGCATCAGCGTGATGGTCAACCTGCATTCGGTGGAGCTGGTCAGGTCCTACTGCACCCGGGTTATCGGCGTCGCCAGCGGACAGCTTATTTTTGACGATCACCCCGCCCGGCTGACGCAGGATGTACTGCAGCAGCTGTACGGCGATGACGTTAGCCAATTGCATTAATTTCACTCACACGGGCAACATAATGAAAAAATATATGACTGGCGCAGTTCGTTTATCCGCAATGGTCGCGGGCATGATGATGGCATGGCAGGCAGCGGCGGCGCAGCCGAAAGAGCTGAACCTGGGCATTCTCGGCGGCCAGAACGCCACCCAGCAAATCGGCGATAACCAGTGCGTGAAGACCTTCCTCGATAAAGAGCTAAACGTGGATACCAAACTGCGTAACTCTTCCGACTATTCCGGGGTGATTCAGGGTCTGCTGGGGGGTAAAGTCGACGTGGTGCTGAGCATGTCCCCCTCCTCTTACGCCTCGGTTTATCTCAACAACCCGAAAGCGGTGGATATCGTCGGCATCGCCGTGGACGACAAAGATCAGTCTCGCGGCTATCACTCGGTGGTGATTGTCAAAGCCGACTCCCCGTATAAAACGCTGGACGATTTAAAAGGCAAAGCCTTTGGCTTCGCCGACCCGGATTCCACTTCCGGGTATCTGATCCCTAACCATGCGTTTAAAGAAAAATTTGGCGGCAACGCCGACAATAAATACAACAACACCTTCTCCAGCGTCACCTTCTCCGGTGGCCACGAGCAGGACATCCTCGGCGTGCTGAATGGCCAGTTCGCGGGGGCGGTGACCTGGGCCTCGATGGTTGGCGATTACAACACCGGCTACACCACCGGCGCATTCAACCGCCTGATTCGCATGGATCATCCGGATCTGATGAAGCAGATCCGCATTATCTGGCAATCGCCGCTGATCCCGAACGGCCCGATCCTGGTGAGCAATGCGCTGCCGGCGGACTTTAAGGCGAAGGTCGTGGCGGCGGTGAAAAAACTGGATACTGAGGATCACGCCTGCTTTATCAAAGCGATGGGCGGTACGCAGCACATCGGCCCGGGCAGCGTGGCTGATTTCCAGCAGATTATCGATATGAAACGCGAGCTGGTGAGCGCGCGTTAATCCTGCCTCAACGCCGCCGGCTTGCCCTGAGGTGAGCGGCGGCGCTACGTTGAAGATCCCCGACGCATGAAGACGACCCACATCGAATTTGAACGCTATTACCAGCAGGTACGCTCGCGGCAAAAGCGCGATGCCGTCTGCTGGTCGCTGCTGTTGCTGGCGCTCTATTTTGCCGCCGGCAGCGCCGCGGAATTTAATCTGCTGACTATCTGGCACTCGCTGCCCCACTTCCTGGACTATATGGCAGAGACCATTCCGCCCCTGAGCGCCGGCAACCTGTTCGCCGACGTGCAGACCAAAGGGTCGCTGGCCTGGTGGGGCTATCGCCTGCCGATCCAGCTGCCGCTGATCTGGGAAACCCTGCAGCTGTCGCTGGCCTCAACCCTGGTGGCGGTCGCCATTGCCACGGTTTTCGCGTTTCTCGCCGCCAATAACGCCTGGTCCCCGGCGCCGGTGCGCTTTGCCATTCGCGTGCTGGTGGCGTTTTTGCGCACCATGCCCGAGCTGGCGTGGGCGGTGATCTTTGTGATGGCGTTCGGCATCGGCGCGATCCCGGGCTTTCTGGCGCTCATGCTGCATACCGTCGGCAGTCTGACCAAACTGTTCTACGAGGCGGTGGAAAGCGCGCAAAACAAACCGGTACGCGGCCTGGCGGCCTGCGGCGCATCGCCGCTGCAGAAAATTCGCTTCGCCCTGTGGCCGCAGGTGAAGCCGCTGTTTCTCTCCTACGGCTTTATGCGGCTTGAAATCAACTTCCGCTCGTCGACCATTCTCGGGCTGGTGGGCGCGGGCGGCATCGGCCAGGAGCTGATGACCAACATCAAGCTCGACCGTTACGATCAGGTGAGCATCACCCTGTTGCTGATCATTCTGGTGGTGTCGGCGCTGGACATGCTGTCCGGTCGTCTGCGCCTGTGGGTACTGGAGGGTAAGAAATGAGCGTCTGGCACATGCAACCGGATATCGCCGCCAGCCGTCGGCAGCATAAACAGCTCTATCAGGTCCAGGGGCGCTACCTGCGCTACGTCGGGCTGGTGGCGCTGGCCTGCGTGCTCTATTACGTCTGGTTTTTTCTGCAGTTCGGCATCAGCGGCGAACAGCTGACCACCGGCCTGCAGCAGATTGGCCGCTATCTGGCGCGGATGTTCGTCTGGCACGACTTCTGGAACTGGCCGTTCGGCTATTACTTCACTCAAATCGGCATTACCCTGGCTATCGTCTTCGCCGGGACGCTCACCGCCACGGTGCTGGCGCTGCTGCTCTCCTTCTTCGCCGCCCGCAACATCATGCGCGGCGTGGTGCTGGGGACCCTCGCCCTGCTGATGCGCCGCCTGTTTGATGTGCTGCGCGGGATCGACATGGCTATCTGGGGGCTGATTTTCGTGCGCGCGGTAGGCCTCGGGCCGCTGGCCGGGGTGCTGGCGATCATCATGCAGGACACCGGTCTGCTGGGACGGTTGTACGCGGAAGGACACGAAGCCGTGGACCGCTCCCCCGGGCGCGGGCTGACCGCCGTGGGCGCGAACGGCCTGCAAAAGCATCGTTTTGGCATTTTTACCCAGTCGTTCCCGACCTTCCTCGCGCTGAGCCTGTACCAGATTGAATCCAACACCCGCTCCGCGGCGGTGCTGGGCTTCGTCGGCGCCGGCGGTATCGGGCTTATCTATGCCGAGAATATGCGCCTGTGGAACTGGGATGTGGTGATGTTTATCACGCTGCTGCTGGTGGCCGTGGTGATGATCATGGACACCCTCTCCGCCTGGCTGCGCCGTCGCTATATCGGCGGCGCCGTAGTGCCGCTGTATCAGGAGGAACGCTAGCGCGCCTTTGTGCCGGGTGGCGGCTGCGCCTTGCCCGGCCTGGAGGATCCTCTCACAGGCTCACACCCCGTAGGCCCGTGCAAGCGCAGCGCCGCCGGGCAACGACCACCGGCACGAAGCCGCCTTTATGCCGGGTGGCGGCTGCGCCTTACCCGGCCTACGTTCTTACGACCTGTCGTTAATTTATTCACCATTGTTGCTGAAACTGCCGGTGCTGGCGGCCTCAAAATC